>NZ_JBXAVX010000020.1:0-122455 GCF_057291295.1 Janthinobacterium sp. 1L-D-8-B-C4 | reverse complement strand
GCTGGATAACGTCCAGTTTGAATTGCATACTGTACTTTGCCATAAAAAACCCCGAAAGTTTGTGTCCAACTTTCGGGGGGCAGTTCAGAGACGCGGGCCTGAGAAAATGCCGATGGCGGCGTTTCAGCTCCTCGCCGTACATGCGTACTGTCTTCGTCGCTGCGCCTTGCCCTCGACATTTTTCAGGCCCGCTTGGCCCGGAACGGAAAACGGCACCCTCAGGTGCCGTTTTGCATTGCGCAATAATCAAATCACGACTGGTGCCGCTTCAATACCTTCGTTACCAGGTCGCCATCCTCCGTCTTCGGCGCATCTTTCATGCTACCCAGTTGCAAGGTGAACTGGCGCGTGAATTCGGCGCCGAGGAAAAAGATCTGCGCCGAATAATAAATCCAGATCAGCAGGGCCACCAGCGAGCCCGCCGCGCCATAGCTGCTGGCCACGCCGCTGTTGCCGATGTACACGCCGATCGCGTACTTACCCAGTGAAAACATGAAGGCCGTGCCCAGCGCACCGATCATCACGTCGCGCCAGGACAGGCGCACCCGCGGCAGCATCTTGTAGATGACGGCAAACAGGCAGGCGATCACGCCGAAGCCGAGCAGGTTGGAAATGACGGAAAACAGCATGGCGGCGTCTTTCCAGTGGCCTTCCCAGTAATTTTCCAGGATCGCCATGGCGGCGCTGATCACCAGCGACACCATCAGCAGGAAAGCCAGTACCAGCACCAGGCCAAACGACAGCAGGCGCGTGCGTACCATATCCCAAGCGCCCGCTTCCTTCAGGGCCGGTACTTGCCAGATTTCATCCAGGCTGGCTTTCAGCTCGGCAAACACGCTGGTGGCGCCGAACAGCAGCAGGGCGCCGGCGATCAGGGTGGCGATGCGGCCCTGGTCGTGATTCTGCGCGCCGGCCAGCACCAGCTGGATCGCTTCGGCGCCTTGCGTGCCCAGCAAGCCTTGCAGTTGGGACATCAGCTCGCCGCGCGCGGCGGCCGGTCCATAGAAAAAGCCGGCGATGGCGATCACCAGCACCAGGATGGGGGCGACGGAAAACAGGGTGTAATAGGCGAGCGCGGCACCCTTGCTCGACGCGCGGTGTTCCAGCCATTCGGTGACGGAGCAGACGATGACGCTGCGCATCGTCTTGCCCAGCGGCACCAGCTTGGCCAGGCGGGGATTGCGGCTAGAAATAGTCATGCGTGGCTTTCAATGAAAAAAAGGGGCCGCAGCCCCTTTTTTTTAACAGTGGCGTACCACTGACAGCGTGATTATCGTACGCGGCGCTCGATCGTGATTTGCTCGACTTCAACGCGACGGTTCGGTTCCAGGCACTTGATCAGGTCAGCACGTTTCTTGTTGTCGCAAGTAACGACTGGATTGGTCGAACCCTTGCCTTCGGCGCTCAGGCGATTCGAGGCAATACCTTTGTTGACCAGGTAGACCTTGACTGCGTCAGCGCGTTGCTGCGACAGTTTCTGGTTGTACTTGGCCGAACCGATACGGTCGGCGTAGCCGCTGATGACAACGTTGTTGACATCTGGAGCTGCCGTCAGCACGCGGGCGATTTCGTCCAGCTTGGTCTGGGTCGGTGCCAGCTTGGCGCTGTCGAATGCGAACAGTTCGGTCGCGGACATCGTTACTTTTTCAAAGCGTGGCGCTGGTGGCGGCGGTGGTGGTGGTGGAACGACCACGACGACTTCTTCACGCACTGGCGGCGGTGGCGCTGGTTGCGCTGCCACTGGCGGTTTGTCGAAAGCGTAGTTCAGGCCGACGTTGACATACCAGTTGCTCGATTTGCTTTCCGGGAAGGTGTTGCCGCGCAGGAAGCCATGCACATTGCGCACGTCGAGCTGGGTCGACCACTGGTCGGTCAGCTTGCTCTGGAAACCCAGGCCCAGGTTGGCGTAAGGCGAGCTCTTGCTGCGTTCGCCCAGAGGACCGTTGTCCTTGTCGCGCTGCATGCCGGCGCCGAGGACGACGAACGGAGCAAAGCCAGGGTTACGGTTGAAGAAGTACAGGCCATCGACGCCCAGCGTGTTTTGCTGGTAGCGGTTGCCATTGTCTTTCGAACGGGTGTAAGTGGTGCCGAACTGCACGTCCCACTGTGGCGACACAGGCTTACCAAAACGCAGACCAGCGCCGTAGCCGGTTTTGTCGGAAGAGAAACTCGAATCTGGTTTCGAAGCATTAATGCTTGGTTGAATGTACCAGGACGGATTGATTTCCTGAGCCTGTGCGCCGATGGACGAGCACAAGACGGCGGCGGCAACGGCGATTTTTTTTAAATTATTCACAAGTAACTCCCAACGTTAATAGAGATTTTTCTTAACACATCAAACGGCTAGATGGTCTGCGTTCTACTGCTACAACAATTCCAGATGCGCATGTTTTGTTCGAGATGCACTGCTGTTGGATTGGAGAATACGTTTCCAAGTTCAACCGGTCGGTGCGTTAGCGCACAAAGGTTTGTTGTCTATCAATGTTGTTGCAAAACCGAGACAAATACAACACTTTTATAGAATAAATTGTTTTCAGTTTTACCACGTAACGTAAAAGCAGGCAGTAACGCAGGCCGTAAGCGTACATCTGGAGCCATACGACCTCTGTATATTAGCAACAATGGCCTGCTTGATAACTTATACGACAGTGTTATTGCCACCCTGGCCTGCCAGCTGCCTTTTCTGTATCGGCTATTGCGCGCAAGACAGTGGGCGTGTGGGCTGGCAACTTCGACGGCATGTGGGAGGTATCGGGCGAGGCGGGCGCCGCACCCACCTGGCACGACTTGATGGACTATATGCATCGGCAGGTGGCCAGCCAGGCGCCGACGCCACCGAAAGGTCTGCTGCTACAAGTGGTCAATACCAGCTGCAAGACGGTGGCGCAGTCGGCTTTCCAGGTGCGCGGCAATGGGCTGGCGCGGCCAAGATAGATTATTGCATGGTCGTCGGCGTAGTTGGCGGCACGGGCGCGATCGGCGTGGTAGGCACGCCCGGGGTCGATGGCGGCGACAAGGTGCCTGGCACCGGCTGCTGGTCTTGAGCGGATGGAGTGGCCTGCATCGGTGCAGGCCGGTTCTGCTTGTCGCGTTTCGTGGCTTTTTGACTTTTCGCAGGGCGTTTGTGTTCGCGCATCTTGCTGCCGGCCACGGGGTTACCTTTGTTGTCGAGCTTGTCGGACTGGTCCGATTGCTGGCCGGGATCGGCCTGGTTATTGACGTGGTTGCCGGTCTGGTTCAGGTTCGTGGTGGACTGGGCTTGTACCCAGGCGCCGCCCACGGTCATCAGGGTGGCGGAAAGCAAAAGAGCGGCGGTTTTCATGGTGCGGTTCCTGTCATCATTGATCGATGGCGCATTGTTACATGCATGACGAGGTCAGCAAGTAGGAGCGCGCCTCATCACGATGTGGGCCGATTGCCTCACTGGGCTGCTGGCGCGACAGGAATGCTGGGCTTGGCAGGCCTGGTCGGCTCTGCAGTTGGCGCGCCTTTTTTGGGCTTGGGTGCCGCTTTGTTGCCATGGCTGCGCCTGGCGGGCGGCGCTTTGTCGGCTTGGGCCGGGCTCGCTGCCTGCTGGTCGCGCGCCGGCGACTGCGCCGGCCCTGTATCAGGCTGGCTTTGTGCTGTAGCGCCACCGGCTGTGAACAGGGCGGCCGTCAGCAAGAGAGTGGGTAGTTTCATGATGCTCCCTCCATGTCCGGACGACACGCTGCCGGCAGGGCCTTGCCAGCAGCGATAGTCAGAAACTAATGCGTAATGAATTATTGAGCCGGTGTAGCCTGCGGCTGCATGTCCTTGGGCTTGGCGGCGCCATCCTCGGTGGCCTTTCTGTGCGCGGCGGCGTCGGCCTGGCTGGCCCGGCTGGCTTTTTTAGCTTTTTTGGCTGGCTTCGCAGCCTGGTTCGCCTGGGTATCCGTCACTTCATTGGCCGCTTGCGGCGTGCCGGTGTTGTCACGGTTGATATTGGGCGCAGTTTGCGCCTGGGCCAGCGTCACGGTCGCTGCCAGCAGCAGGGAGGACAACAGCAATGAGGTCGATTTCATGGAAAACTCCTTTTGACGGATGGGGTGTATCGAGGTTGCTTTTACCTGGAGCAGGCTCAGGGTGCGGGCTTCGGTGGCGGCGCGACGCCCATATTGCTGCTCGAGCCTTTCTTGTCGGCCTCGTTTTGCATGTTGGGCGGTGGTGGCGGCATCGGCGTGCCTGCCTTGTTGGGGTTGTTGTGCGCTTCGGACTGCACTTTTTTGGTCGGCTTCCTGGCGTTTTTCTTTTCCTGTTTGTCCAACTTGCCGGCAGGGTCCTGGATTTTCTCCGCCTCGCCGTTTTGCGGCGTGCTGGTGTTGTCACGTACCGGGGCGTTGGCCGGTGGATTGCTGGTCGACTGGGCTTGTGCAAGGGACGCCGCGCCTGCCAGCAGGGCGGCGAACATCAGTGAGGATGATTTCATGGAAAGCTCCTTTGATACGGATTAAAGAGCTTCCATTCTGTCACCAGTAGCGGGCGCGGCAAGTAGGAGTACGCCGCTGCGCCATGTGGGCCGATGCCTTTTCATGGCAGCCAACAATGCTCCTCCACCGGTGAGCAGCGGGCTTAGCGACCCGGCGTGCGTGGCGGCGTGGTGCCCGTATTGCTGGTCCCGGTGCCGGTGCCGGAACCAGTCCCAGTCCCGGTCCCGGTCCCGGTCCCGCTGGTGCCAGTACCCGTTCCGCTGCTGCCAGAGGTGCCGGAGCTGCCCGACCTGTCGCTGCCGGTGTTGCCCGTGCTGTCCTGGGTACCGTTGCGCGTGGCGCTGCCCCCGGTCTGGCCGGCGGTGCCGGAGTTGCCGCTGTTGACGTCATTGCCCTGATTGCCGTTGGCCTGGTGGCGTTTCGGCTTCTTGCTCTTGGTCGTGGCCTTGTCGCCGGTCTGTGAACCGGAGGTTGACTGGGCATTGCGCTGCGGATCGGTTGCCTGGGTGCCGCCCGTGGTGGTCGCGTTGTTGTTCGACTGCGCCTGGACAATGGCGCCGCTGCTGGCCAGCAGCATGCCGGCAAATATCAATGACAAAGATTTCATGGAAGCTCCTTGCGATGAAGAGGATAGGAGCTTTCATTCTCGCACCAGGCAAGCGCTGCGCAAGTAGGAATATGGCGCTGCCATTTGTGAGCGCATTACTGGCCGTGGTGCAGGCGTCAGCGGAACTGCTCGGTTGAAATATCGAAACGCTTGAGCTTGTCGTACAGGGTTTTTTTCGGAATATTCAGCGCCGTGGCCGCCTCGATCACATTGCCGTTATGGCGCCGCAGCGCCTCTTCGATAATCGAGATCTCGAACGCGTCGACCTGCTCGGCCAGCGACGCTTCCCGGCAGCCGGCCGGGCTCAAGGTGTCGTCGAGCAGGCCCAGCACGAAGCGGTCGGCCACATTGTGCAGTTCGCGCACATTGCCGGCCCAGCGCTGCGCCATCAATGAGGCCAGCAGTTCGCCGCTGACCAGCGCCGCCGGCTGGCCGTAGCGCAGCGCCGCCTGCAGCACGAAAAACTCGAACAGCAGCGGAATATCTTCGCGCCGGTTGCGCAGGGAAGGCAGGCTCAAGCTGGCGACATTCAGGCGGTAATACAGGTCGGCGCGGAACTTGCCCTGTTCGGCCAGCACATTCAAATCTTCCTTGGCGGCGGCGATCACGCGAAAGTTCACCGAAATGAGTTTGTTGGAACCTAGCCGCTCGACTTGTCTCTCTTGCAGCACGCGCAGCAATTTCACTTGCAGCGACAGCGGCATGCTTTCGATTTCATCGAGAAACAGCGTGCCGCCATTGGCGTATTCGATCTTGCCGATGCGCTGGCGCTGGGCGCCGGTAAACGCGCCTTCCTCGTGGCCGAACAGTTCGGACTCGAAAATCGATTCGGGCAGGGCGCCGCAGTTGATGGCAACAAACGGGTGGTCGCGCCGCTCGCTGAAGTCGTGCAGGCAGCGCGCGATCAGTTCCTTGCCGGTGCCGGTTTCCCCCAGGATGATGATGTCGGCCGATTTTGGCGCCAGGTTCAGCACCAGCTGGCGCACCTTGGCCATGGCCGGGCTGCGGCCGACGATGCGCGCCTCGATGCCCACGCGCTGCTCGAGCTGGCGCCGCAAATTCATGTTTTCCAGCACCAGGTGGCGCTTGTCGAGCGCGCGCCGGCACACTTCCACCAGCAAGTCGGCCGAGAACGGTTTTTCGATGAAGTCATAGGCGCCGCGGCGCATGGCGCCGACCGCCATCGACACGTCGCCATGGCCGGTGACGAGGATCACCGGCAGGCTGGCGTCTTGCGCGACGGCGATATCGAGCAATCTGAGGCCATCTATGCCGGGCAGCTTGATATCGCTGAGCAAAATGCCGGCAAATTCCGGCAGCAGGTAAGGCAATGCTTCCTCGGCCGTGGCAACCGCTGTCACCTGCAGGCCGGCCAGTTCCAGCGACTGGCGCGCACCTTTGCGCACCACGGCGTCGTCTTCCACCAGCAGCACTTGCATGCCGTCGAAGTTGTTCTCATGCATCCGTCTCATCCTTGATCTTGTTTTGGTCACGCGTCAACGTGATTGTAAACTGCGCGCCGCCCCCTTCGGCTTTGGCCCGGTTGCGCACGGCCAGCGTGCCGCCGGCGGCGCGCACGATGCCGGCGCTGATCGACAGGCCCAGCCCCAGGCCATGTTCCTTGGTGGTATGGAAGGGGTCGAAAATCTTGTCCAGCGAAGCGAGCGCTATGCCGGGGCCATTGTCGGTCACATGGATCACGGCCAGCTGGCCTTCGCTGCGCACCTGCAGCCAGATCTGCACCGGTTCGGTCTCCGGCACGGCGTCCATGGCGTTGGTGATCAGGTTGCTCAACACCTGTTCCAGGCCAATGGCATTGCACAGCACGGTGATTTCTTCGTCCGGCCAGCTTTCATGCAGGGTGAGGCGCTGTGAATTCTTGCGCGTGCGCACTTGCAGCATGGTTTGCGCAAACGCCTGGCGCACCGGCACCGGTTTCCTTGCATCGTCGCTGCGCCGCGCAAAGCCCTTCAGTTGCGAGGTGACATAGCCGAGACGCTTGACCAGGTCGGAAATCGTCGACAGGTTGTCGAGCGCATCCTCTATGCGTCCGCGCGCCAGAAACACCTTGGCGTTGTCGGAAAAGGTTTGCAGTGCCGCCAGCGGCTGGTTCAGTTCATGCGTGACGCCGGCCGCCATCTGGCCGATGGCCGCCAGCTTGCCGCTTTGCACCAGTTCGGCCTGGGCGTAGCGCAAGGTCTGCTCGGCCCGTTCGCGCTCGGCCACTTCCGCCTGCAGCCGGCCATTTGCATGCACCAGGTCGGCCGTGCGCTGGGCCACCTTGATTTCCAGCTGCTCGTAGGCCAGCGCCAGGGTCTGCTGGGCCTTGAGCTTGTCGGCAATCCGGCGCCGGCGCTGGCGCGCATACATCAGGGCCAGCATCAGGATCGCCCAGCCCAGGGCCGCGCCGATGGCGGCGTTGCGGGCCGCCTCGTCGACCTGGTCGAGTTCGGCCAGCATGGTGATCTGCCAGCGCAAAGGACCCAGCGGCCGGTTGACGGCCAGGTAGTCGGCCTTGCCCGGTAAAGCCGGCAGTTGGCTGGTTTGCGGACGCTCCAGTGTCATCACGCTGGCGCCATCGGCGAACTGGCGCTGCAGCCGGTGCGGCAGGATCGGCAGGTTTTCCTGCAGGAACTGGCGCTGCGCGCTGATATCCTGCTTGGCCGCCGCCGACAGCGCCGCCAGGGTATTGAATTTGAACGACGGCGTGCTGGCCAGGATGATCACGCCATTGGCGTCCTTGACCCAGATCTGTTCGCCCGCGCCCGGCGAGCGCCACGATTGCTCGATCCAGTCCAGGTTGACCTTGGCGGCCACGATGCCGATGATGCGCCCGTGGCGCAGCACCGGCTGCGAAATGAAATAGCCGGCTTCAAACGTGGAGGCGCCAATGCCGTAAAACCTGCCGATGCCGCCGGCGATCGCGTTCTTGAAATACGGCCGGAAGCCATAGTTGACGCCGACATAGGAGCTGGCGTCCTGCCAGTTGCTCGACGCCAAAGTCGTGCCATTGGCATCGAGCACATACACGGCAAAGGCGCCGGCGCGGTGATTGATATCGACCAGGTAGGCGTTCAGTTCGCTAACCTTGCCTGGCGTCGGCTGCTCGATCAGCTGCGCCACGGCCTCGCTTTGCGCCACGGCCAGCGGCAGGAATTCATATTTGTTGAGCGCGCCGCCGATCGATGCCGCATACAGTTCGGCGCGTGTATCGAGGGTGCGGTGCAATTCGTCGAGCTGGCGCTGCTGTACCCAGGCATGGGAAGACCAGGTCAGCGCCACCAGCGCCATCAGCGAGGCGCCGGCAAGCAGGGCGCTTGCCGGCGGTTGCAACAACCGCAGTCGCTTGAGCAAGCTCACTAGTCAGCGGTACTGGCCATGGTCTCGGCATTGTGATGGCGTTGCTGCTCTTCCATCACCATTTCGCCCAGCATGCGCTTCAGGCGGTTGAACTCGGGGTCGCTCGGGTCGCGCGGGCGCGGCAGGTCGATCGCCACGTCGCGCTTGATGGTGCCGGGACGGTAGGTCATGACGATGGTGCGGTCGGCCAGGTAGATCGACTCCTCGATCGAGTGCGTGACGAACACGATGGTGGTGCCGAAGACTTTCCAGATCTTCAGCAATTCATCCTGCAAGTTGCGCCGCGTCAGCGCATCGAGCGCGCCGAACGGTTCATCCATCAGCATGATCGGCGAATCGAGGGCCAGCACGCGGGCGATTGCCACGCGCTGGCGCATGCCGCCCGACAGGTCTTTCGGAAAGCGCAGGCGAAACTCCGTCAGGCCCAGCATGTTGAGCAGCATGTCGACCCTTTCCTTGATCTCGCCTTGGGACTTGCCGGCGATTTCCAGGCCAAAGGCAATATTGCTTTCAATCGACATCCACGGAAACAGCGCATATTCCTGGAACACCATGCCGCGCTCCGGGCCCGGTTCCGTGATCAGCTTGCCGCCGGCCAGGATCTGTCCCGAGGTCGGGTGCGCAAAGCCGGCCAGCGCGTTGAGCAGGGTCGACTTGCCGCAGCCCGATGGCCCCAGCAGGCAGATGAACTCGCCGCTGGCGATATCGAGGTTGATGTCTTTCAGGGCGATCACGTCGCTGCCGCCGGTGGTGAAGATCTTGTTGACTGCTTTGATATTGATGGTGGTCATGGCGCTACCTTTCAGTGTTCCAGGCCGCGGTGCCACTGCAGCAGATGATTGTTCAGGGCATTCATGGCGATATCGATGGCCAGGCCAAACAGGCCGATGGTAAACATGCCGGCGATAATCTTGTCGGACCAGAAGTATTCGCGTGCCTCCAGAATGCGGAAACCAAGGCCGCTATTGACCGCAATCATCTCCGCCACGATCACGACGATAAATGCCGTGCCCATGCCGATGCGCGCACCGGCCAGGATGTAGGGCGTGGCCGCTGGCAAGATCACGCGGCGAAACATCGTCATCTGGCTGGCGCCCAGGTTGCGGGCGGCGCGGATATAAATGCCGTCGACCTGGCGCACGCCGGCAATCGTGTTCATCAGCACGGGGAAGAAGGAGCCGATGCTGATCAGGAAGAAGGCGGGCGGGTTGCCCAGGCCAAACCACAGGATCGCCAGCGGAATATAGGCGATCGGCGGAATCGGGCGCAGTACCTGCACCAGCGGATCGAACAGTTTGTAGATGGTCTTGTTGGTGCCCATCAACAGGCCCAGCGGCAGGGCCAGGCCGGCGCCGATGGCAAAACCGCCCAGCACGCGGGACAGGCTGGCCCAGGCGTCATGCGGCAGTTCGCCCGAGAACATCCACACCAGGTAGTTGCCGGCGTCGGGCGTATAGGCCGCCATCGGGATCAGGTATTCGTACCATTTCACCACCACCGCCACCGGCGACGGCAGGATCTGCGGATTGATCCAGCCGAACGTGGACATGGCTTGCCATAACAGCAGCACGGCCACCGGCACGATGGCACCGTGCGCGAAGCGTTTCATCATTTGTACATTCATCGTCAGCCTTCCAGGGTTAGCGTGGTGCGTAGGATTTCTTGGCTTTTTCCAGCAGGTCCAGCTTGACCCAGTCGCTGGCCGCTGGCGGCTTGGCCATGCGGCCGACGCCGAATTTCACCATATAGTCGGTGGTCAGCTGTACGTGGCTCTGGGTGATGTCTTCCGTAAAGATGGCGTTGTCGATCGCATCGCGGTAGTCCTCGCTGGTGATCTGGTTCTTGAACATCGATTCACGCACGTATTTTTCCGCCAGTTTCGGGTCGGCCAAAAAGGCGCGGGTGGCGGCCACGAAGCAATCCATGAAGCGCTGCGCCACGGCCGGTTTTTCCTTGTACATTTTTTCCGTCATCACCAGCGCGCGCACCGGTTCGCCCAGCGGCGTGTCGTAGGGCTTGATGATGGCGGCGCCATATTTCTTGTGGATCGCCTGCGTTGAATACGGCTCGGACTGGCTCATCACGTCGATGTCCTTGGTGAGCAGGGCCTGGTTCAGGTCCGGGTAGCCCATGTACAGGATCTGCACGTCCTTGCCCGGCTTGTCGGACCAGGTCAGCTTGGCCTTGGTCAGTTCGGCGAACAGCAGGATTTCCTGCGGACCGCCACGGGTGACGCCGACTTTCTTGCCTTTCAGGTCGGCGATGCCCTTGATATTGAGGTCGGGGCGGCCGACGATCTGCACGCCGCCCTTGGCGAAACCGCCCACCAGATACACCGGCAGGCCGGTGGCGCGGCCGGTGATGGCCGCCTCGAGCGCACTGGCCGAGACGTCGATCTCGCCGGCGATCATGGCCGGCACGATGTCGAGGCCCTTGGCGAAGATGCGTTCCTCGATCTTCAGGTCATATTTCGGCGCGATTTCCTTCATGTAGGCCACTGCGCCATAGTGGGCGAATTTCAGGTTGCCCAGGCGAACCAGATCGGCCGCGTGGACGGACAAGGGCAATTGCGCGGCCAGCGCGACGGCGATGGCCAGGGCTTTGGTGTTGAACAGGGATGAAAAAGACGAAGTGCGGGCAGGGCTGGTCATGCTGTCTCCAATATAGATGGTGTTTTACGGGCTGCTCTGACGGCGGCCATGGAAAACATAAAAGCATCTTCCGTGCCAGTGAAACGTATTTTGGAGGGAATGGCAAGTGATTGTTTCTAAACGTTAAATTGTGGCGTGCACAAAACGTTTACCGAACGGTTTCCGCTTTTCCGCACGCAGGGCGGAAAAATTGTGCGGCTGGCCGCACCGGCTAGCCGTACGGGTGACTGGGACTTGAGCCAGATCAATACGGGCTGGGTGAACCTGCGGCGTGGAATCGGCTCAAAACATAAAAAAACGCGTTGGATCGAAGACCGCAACGCGCAACTCCCCCGAGGAGTGGGGGCGCGCCGCGCTGTGGCTTTGATTCTTGCTGCGCGGCGCCGTATGGAACGACTGGCTACATCATGTTGATTATTGCGCTGGTGGCGTGGCCGGCGGCACGGCCGGTGTGGTGGCAGGGTCGGTCAGGGGAGCTGGCGTGACGCCGGGCGCCGTTTCAGGCGTGGTGGCGGGCGCGGCCGGATCAACCGGGGCTGGCGTCACTGCCGGTGCGGTGGCGGGGGGCGCGGCTTCCGGCATTGGCGCGTCAGCGGGTTTCTTGCACGCGGAGAGACTGATCAGGGCAGCGGCGGCCAGCAGATAAGGCATTTTCATCATCATGATTCCTTTGCAAAGTCAGGTTGGGAGATGCTGGTTGGTGCCGTCTGGATTACAACGCCGGGCCATGCCAGTCATCGATCGTGGGCGCCAGGCAGTGCAACAACTACATGCCTGACGATCAGCTTGATTTTATGTCAAGGCAATTCGCGCATCTGTTCGCCATCGCACGTTAGGCCGCGAATGGAAGTGCAATACTGGATTCAGCACCGCAATGCAAACGCCGCACGAAGGTTATTAGTTCCACACAGAAATATTTTTAACTTTCTTGATCTTACTGTCCGCTAATGTTCGTTAACGCACAGACCAAGATGGCCCAAACAGGCATTCTGTGGTCAGACGTCTGGAATTAGTGATTTCCTGGCACACACCAGGTACTCAGCAATTCAGGCTACCGGCAATCGTTTAAAAGGAGTATTCAAATGCATGCAATGACCCAGTCTCACGTGAAGAGCGAAATGAAGGCAGCGCACCAGGAACTTCGTGGAACCGAAAAAGGCTCCTCAATGGCAATGGTAGAGCGTGCCGCACCGATCCCCCCGGAGCGCATGAACCCGATTTCCATGGCGCCTATCGAGCGCGTTCGTTCCACTTCGGCCACCTTGCGCCGTATCGAGAACATGCAAAAGCTGATCGGCGAATTGTCGCTGCACGAAATGCTGGCTGATGAAATCGCCTGGTTCCTCAAATTCTCGCCATCGGGCGCCCGCAAATACATCCGCGACCTGCGCGAAGCGGGCGTGATCGAACTGGCCCGTTATATCGAAGGCACCGCCACCTACCTGGGCAAGGCTGTCTACCAGCTGACGCCAGACCCTGAGCGCGTGCGTGCCTTCCTGGCCGCCATCGTGCAGCCAAAACGCGAAGGCGCGCCACCGCGCAAAGACCGTCCGGGCCTGCGCGAGCAGAGCATGGCAGGCAGTGGCCGTCACTTCCACATCCTGGCCGACGACACGCATTACGCCATCCGCGTCAACCGCGGCCCGGTCACGCGTGATCCGCTGGTCGCCGCGCTGTTCGGCATGCCTCAGCAAAAAAGCGAGTAAGCCTGCGCCGGGCTGGCCTGCTGGCCTGCCGGCAGCGTAATGATAGTATTTACTACTATCATTACCATATGCAGTAGCAAAAGCCGGGTTCCGCCCGGCTTTTTGCATGGCGGCCACGGTTTGCAACGGGTTTGCAACGCGATTGAAAAGATGGCAATCAGCCCCATCTTGGCTGGACTGCCTAATCAAGGAGTCCCTGCCGTGCCCGATTTCTCCTGCTTCTTCCTGCCAGCGCCTGGCAACCCTTGCTCCGCTCTCGTGATCCGGGCCATCCCATGAATCCCTTGCTGTGGATCGCCCTGGTCACCGTCGGCATCGCGCTGTCGCTGTGGTTTCCGCGCTGGCGCCTGAAGCGCGCCTTGTCGCGCCCGCTGCCGCCCGAAGGGCTGGCCATGTTGGAAAGCAATATTCCCGTATATCGCCATATGCCGGCGCCGCTGCAGCAACAGCTGCGCCGGCTGGTGGTGCAGTTTTTGTATCAGAAGAAGTTTGTCGGCTGCGGCGGCCTGGAGATCACCGACGAGATGCGCTATACCATCGCCGGCCAGGCCTGCCTGCTGCTGCTGAACCGCGAAACGCTGGTCTATCCCGAGCTCGACACCATCCTGGTCTACCCGAATGAATTCGTTGTCACGCGCAATGAAGTGGGGCCGGGCGGCGTGGTCACGCCATCGGCCAACGGCTTGCTGGGAGAATCGTGGGGCGATGGCCGCGTGGTGCTGGCCTGGGACCATGTACAGCGCGGCGCAGCCGACTGGACCGACGGCCAGAACGTGGTGCTGCATGAATTTGCCCACCAGCTCGACAGCGAATCGGGCGCCGCCAATGGTGCGCCGTATCTGCCCAGCGTCACCAGCTACCGCAGCTGGGCCACGGTGCTGTCGCGCGATTTCGACAACCTGCGCCACGACGCCATCTATCACCAGCACAGTGTGATGGACCATTACGGCGCCACCAATCCGGCCGAATTCTTTGCCGTTGCCACCGAAACGTTCTTTGAAAAACCGTACCAGATGGCCGAGCATCATGCCGAGCTGTATGCCGAGTTTCTCAAGTTCTACAAGGTCGATCCGCGCGACTGGGCCACGGCGCCGGTCGAACCAGAACACATGCATTCGCCGTTTCCTGACTACGCGCCGCAATGGTAGGGCCGCGTTTCACGCCTTGAATTCGGCCACCAGGAAATCGATAAACACGCGCGTCTTGGCCGGCAGGTTGCTGCGGCTCAGGTAATACAGGTACAGGTCGGCCGGTGGCAAGGTGTAGCCCGGCATCACCTCGCGCAGCCGCCCGCTGGCCAGGTATTTCGCCACGTCCCACTCCGAGCGCTGCACGATGCCGTGGCCGTCCAGCGCCCAGTTCAGCACGATATCGCCATCGTTGCTCGACACCGCCCCGCGCACTTTCACCAGCTCGACCGAGCGCCCTTTCTGCAAGCGCCAAGTGCCGTACACATCGTCATTCTGCCGGTGCAGGATGCAGCGGTGGCGGTGCAGTTCTTCCGGCGTCTGCGGCTCGCCCACCTGCTTCAGATAAGCGGGCGAAGCGCACAGGAAGCGCCGGTTTCCCATCAGCTTGCGTGCCGTCAGGCGCGTATCGGGCAGCTCGCCAAAGCGGATCGCCACGTCATACGCTTCTTCGACCAGGCTGATCGGCCGGTCCGTCAGGTGCAGCTCGACTTCCACTTCAGGGTAGGCATGGGCGAAGCGCGAAACGATGGGCGCGATGCGCGTGCGGCCAAAACCGGGCGTGCCGTTTACGCGCAGCAATCCTTTGGGTGCCGCGCGGCCACTCGCCACCGACTCTTCCATGTCGCGGATCTGGTGCAATATCTGCGCCGCCTGCGCCAGGTACAGCTCGCCCTCGCTGGTCAGGCTGATGCGGCGCGTGGTGCGGTTCATCAGGCGCACGCCGAGGCGCTGTTCCAGCAAACTCAGCCGTTTGGTGACGGCGGGCGGCGTGATGCCCAGTTCGCGCGCGGTGGCCGCCATATTGCCCAGCTTGGCCAGCAGCACGAAAAACGCCAGGTCCGGTGCCGTCTCGATCTTCATCTGAAGTGAATAATGGTTTTAATTGAGGTGAATTATAAGCGTTCAATTCAAGAGTAAGCTGTGTTTTACTTTGACAGGAGCCACCCCCATGAAAATCGTTGAAATCCGTGAAAAGACCGTCCCCATCAGTTCCCCCATCCGCAACGCCTATATCGACTTCAGCAAAATGACCCTGAGCCTGGTTGCAGTGGTCACCGACGTGATCCGCGACGGCAAGCCGGTGATCGGCTACGGCTTCAATTCCAACGGCCGCTACGGCCAGGGCACGCTGATGCGTGAGCGCTTTATTCCGCGCATCCTGGAAGCGGACCCGGCCAGCCTGGTCGACGAGGCTGGCACCAATCTCGATCCGCACAAGATCTGGAACTGCATGTTTACCAATGAAAAACCGGGCGGCCACGGCGAGCGCTCGGTGGCGATCGGCACCATCGACATGGCGGTATGGGATGCGGTGGCGAAAATCGAAGGCAAACCGCTGTTCCAGCTGCTGGCCGACCGCTACGGCAACGGCACACCGGACCGGAATATCTTCGTGTATGCGGCCGGCGGCTATTACTACCCGGGCCAGAACCACGACAAGCTCAAGGACGAGATGCGCAGCTATATCGACCGCGGCTATACGGTGGTGAAGAAGAAGATCGGCGGCGCCGACCTGGACGAAGACTTGCGCCGCATCGATTCCGTGCTCAGCGTGTTGCAGGACGGCCAGAAACTGGCGGTCGACGCGAATGGCCGCTTCGACCTCGATACGGCCGTAAAATACGCCAAGGCCTTGTCGCAATACGATCTGTTCTGGTACGAGGAACCCGGTGATCCGCTCGACTTCGAGCTGCAGGCCACCTTGCGCAATTATTATCAAAACCCGATGGCCACCGGCGAGGACTTGTTCTCGATGCAGGATGCGCGCAACCTGATCCGCTACGGCGGCATGCGCGCCGACCGCGACTGGCTGCAGTTCGATTGCGCCCTCAGCTACGGCCTGGTGGAATACCTGCGCACGCTCGACATGCTGCAGGAACACGGCTGGTCGGCCAGGCGCTGCATCCCGCACGGCGGCCACCAGATGTCATTGAATATCGCCGCTGGCCTGGGCCTGGGCGGCAATGAATCGTACCCGGACCTGTTCCAGCCGTATGGTGGTTTTCCGGACGGCGTGAAGGTCGACAACGGTCATATCATGCTGCCGGAACTGCCGGGCATCGGCTTCGAGGGCAAGGCCGATCTGTACCGCGAGATGGTCAAGCTGGCGTAAGCGACTTTCCATCTCCTGGCGCCAGCTGATCTCTGGGCAGTGTGCGCAAGCGTACAGTCGCCGCCGGGTTGCAGGCGCACGCTATGCACGGTGGCGCCCATGCGCCGAGATCATCGACCAGCGACCAGGAGAACCATCATGTCACGCATTGTTGCAGCGCATTTCCAGTTACAGGACGAGGTCGCCGCGGCGCGCGCGGCCCTGGTCCGGGCGGGCTTTCCCGACAGCCGCATCAGTTCCTTTTTCGTCAACCAGCCGGGCCAGCATGACATGCATGCGCTGGGCGGCGACCGCGACATGTCGCCGGGCGCCAAGGAAACGCCGGAAGGCATCGCCGAAGGCGCCGCCGTCGGCGCGGCAGTGGGCGCAGGCGTGGGTGCGGCGGCGGTGCTGGTAACCGGGCCGATCGGTCCGGTGGTCGGTGCGCTGGTGGGCGCGCACGTGGGCTCGCTGTACAGTTTCAACAAGATGAAAGGCGCCGGCGAATCCGAAGAGGTCGAGCCCGGCGAAGGCAGCCCGCATGAAAACCTGCGCCGCCCACGCCAGCCCGGCATGCTGATCGCGGTTGCCGTCGACAGCGACGAGGAAGGCGAACGGGCGCTGGCCACCTTGCGCGAGCTGGGCGCGCGCGATCTGGAACAGGCCGAAGGGCGTATCGTCAACGGCGACTGGGAAGACTTCGATCCGCTCAGCATCCCGGTGCGCGTGGCTTGACGCGGCATGCGCACGACAGCCGTGCGCCGGCGCCATTTTCCCTGTTACTATTAATCGCATTAATAGTGCCGACAGGGATGCTTCCATGCGCCAGAATTGCTTGGAATCATTGTTACTGTCCGTCATCTTGCCAGCCGCACGCTAACGAGTATGGATAGGGGCGCGTCATGACACAAGCATGGTTCATTCTTACCCGGCCCGACGGGCGCGATATCAGCGCCCCCACGCCGACCCAGCTGGCCGAAGCGCTGGAGCAGGTGTATCGCGAGGCCGGCGCCGGCCCGGGCGGTGACCCTGCCAGCGCCATGCTGCGTTTCGGCTACGACGACGGCCTGATGTACCAGGTGGAGGTGGCTAGCGGTGGCGAAGTCACTTTCGAGGAATGGTCGGACCGCGATTGCGAGATCGCCCTGGCCAGCCCGCGCCGCATGACGGCGCTGCGCCAGGATGATGCGCTGCAGCTGTGGCAATGGCTGGCGCAGCGCCAGGTGGCCAAGATCCGTGCGCAGACCTGGCATTCCGAAGGCTGAACAAAGCTCAGTGCGCCATCAGCACCGGTATTGTCATGCTTTGCAGCACCGTGCGCGTGACGCCGCCAAGGATGGTTTCGCGCAGCCGCGAATGGCCATAGGCGCCCATCACCAGCAGGTCGGCCGACAGCTCGGCCACCTGCGTCAGCAAGGCTTCGCCGATATCGCCGCGCCGCGTGGCGCCACCATCCAATAACAGCAGTTTTGCCTGCACGCCGTGGCGCGCCAGGTATTGCAGCAGGTCGGCGCCCGGATGGGCGCCGTGCTCTGCCGCATGCTGCTGCGCGTCGAACACGGCTACGTGCACCTGGCTGGCGCGCTGCAGCAGCGGCAGGGCGGCGCTGACGGCGCGGCTCGCTTCCTTGCTGCCATTCCATGACACCAGCACATTGCGCGCCGCCGCCGGCATGCTCGCTTGCGCCAGCGCATGGGGCACGATCAATACCGGCCGGCCCGAATGCAGCAGCACATAGGCTGGAAAGTCGCGCATCACCGACGGCGACTTGTCGGCCGCGTTGTACTGGCTGATCACCACCAGATCCGCATAGCGCGCCAGCAGGCTGATGCCGCCGGCCGCCTCGTCGTCGATCACCCGCTCTTCGTACGAGGCAACTCCAAGGCTGCTGGCCTGCTGGCCGAAGCCGTCGAGCGCGCGCGCCGCCCGCTCACGCAGGAAATTGAGGTGCAGCGTCAGGTTGGGGTCGGCGTCCAGGTCGGGCTGGTGCTGGTACAGCAGGCGCGACACGCCCGTCAGGGCCACGCCCGTCAGGTGGCCGCCGCAGGCTTGCGCCACGCTGGCCGCCAGCGCAATGCGCGCATTGCGCCCGGCGCCGTCATCGATATGGAGCAACACGGTTTTATACGTCATGAGCCGGCCTTTCAATGAGAACTGGCCCCTATTCTGGCACAGACGCGGTGCACGCTTGCGCACGGCTGTACCAGACTGAGCCCTTGATCTTGCGCAAAGTCGCTGATGAAAACTCTCCTACACTTGATCCCACTCAGAAAAACAATTCAAAGGAGGCGAGATGACAGAACAACGAGTGGCGCTGGTGACTGGCGGCATGGGTGGCCTGGGAACGGCACTGTGCCGCCGCCTGCACCGCGCCGGCTTTACGGTGGTGGCCATGCATACGCCTGGCAATGCGCGCGTGGCGCACTGGCTCGAAGAGCAGCGCGCCGACGAGTTCAACTTCCATGCGCTGGCCGCCGATGTCGCCGATTTCGACGCCTGCCAGTCGGCGGTTGGCCATGTGCTGCAGCAGCTGGGCCGGGTCGACGTGCTGGTCAACAATGCCGGCATCACGCGTGACGCCAGCATGCGCAAGATGGAGCGCACGCACTGGAGCGAAGTGATGCGCACCAATCTCGACAGCATTTTCAACATGAGCAAGCAGGTGATCGAACCGATGCTGCTGAACCGCTGGGGCCGCATCATCAATATTTCGTCTGTCAATGGCCAGAAAGGCGCTTTCGGCCAGTGCAATTATGCCGCCGCCAAGGCTGGCGTGCATGGTTTTTCCAAGTCGCTGGCGCTGGAAGTGGCGCGCCATGGCGTGACCGTCAATACCGTCTCGCCTGGCTACCTGCGCACGCAGATGGTGACCGCGGTGCCGCCCGGCATCATGGAAACGAAAATCCTGCCGCAGATTCCGCTGGGGCGCCTGGGCGAGCCGGACGAAGTGGCGGCGCTGGTGGCCTACCTGGCGTCGGACGAGGCGGCTTTTGTCACCGGCGCCAATATCGCCATCAATGGCGGGCAGCACATGAGTTAAGTTGATCGTTGGTGGAGGAGACCCGGCAGCCAGTGCGCACACAGAGGCGGACGGCTGCCGGCGCAGCAGAGCGGCAGTGGCGTGGTGGCAAGACAAAGGGCAGGGCAGCGATGCCTTGCCCTTTGTCTTGGTCGGCATGCCCGCAGGCAGCACCATCAATCGCCGGCCACCTCCTGCAGCCGCTCGCGCACCGCCGCCAGCGTCGCCAGGATGCGCTCGGGGCTGCGCGCCAGCACGGCCCGGCCCAGGTTCAGCAAGCCGGTCGCCAGGCTGATCCAGTGGCTGACGCTGTCGTGGCGGGCGATGCGCTGGCGCACCGCGTCGAGCAGTCCGCTCAGCTGGCGCTGGGCCATCGCCAGCCCCGTGATGATGTGGCCGGCGGCATCGGCGTACAGCGCATTGGCTTGCTGGCGCAGCGCCACTTCCAGCGCGAACACGGCTTGTGCCTGGGCCTGGGTGATGCCGGCCTCGCCCAGGCTGGCGCGCTTGCCGATGGCGCGCATGACCGCGGCATGCAGGGTGCTGGCCGCCTGCGACAGGCTGTCGCCCAGTTGTTCGACGCGCATGGCGCTGCCGAGGGCGGCGTCGCGTCGCTCCTGTTCGCTCATCGCAAGGCTCCCAGGCCGGCCAGGCGCGCATGTTCCTGCGCCAGCGCCGCCAATTGCCGCTGCGCCAGGGTATGGCGCAGGCCGTAGAGCCGATATTCGTCGGTCTTGCTCTGCTGCACGGTTTTCGCCAGCACCGCCAGCAGGTGCTGCGGCGGCGTATCGGCAAACGGGATCTCGGTTTCCAGCAAGCCCAGCACGATATCGCGTTCATTGTCGCCGGCCTTGTCGTACAGGCGCAGCAGGCTCGTCAACGTCGATACCAGCGTTTGCAGCGCCGCATCGCCTTCCTGCATCAGCTGGCCCAGCATCTGGCGTTGCTGCGCTTCGCCGTGCATGCGCGCCAGCAGCCGCAGCAAGATGGTGTAGGCGCTGACCGCGCGATCATCGATGCCGGTGCCGGGCCAGGCGCGGATTGTCACGCCGGCAGCGTTGATCTCGCTGGTGTAGGCAAAACGGTCCTGGCGCGCCAGCTGGCCCAGGCCCAGCAGGTATTGCGACACGCCCCGTTGCAGCAGCGCCACATCTGCATGCATGGCGCGGCGCTGGCGGTCGAGCAGTTTTTCGCTGGCATCCTGCCGTGCGTCGAGGTAGGGCCGCAGGCGGTCGTAGCTGTCGCGGTGGCGCAGCGCCAGTTCGCCAAACGCTTGCAGGGCCTGGGCGTCGTCGGCCAGCGCCAGCACTTGCGCGGTGGCGGGCGCGCTGCTGGTGGCGGTGGCGCAACCGCCCAGAAGCAGGCTCAACAAAAAGAGGGCAATCGCAGGTTTCATGGCGCGCGAAAAAACAGGAGGAAAGCCGATTATCTGCGCCTGCGGATGGCAGGCCATTGCGTTACGGCAATGTTCATGGCATTCTGCCGGCCGTTCGTCGCCTTCCAGGGGGCGTTTGTCGCGCCGCAGGCGGGCTTGGTCCAAAGCTGGCTGTGCGGCGCACGATGTTTGGCCAGAATGGTGTTCATGCAGCCGGGCGCGACCGCACGGCGCTCACCGCACCACAGACCGATGCGCAGGCATCACTAATCAAGGAGTGTCATCATGAAAAAATTCGTTTTCTCCGTTCTGACTTTGTGCGCCATGCTGCCTGCGGCGCAGGCAGCATGCACCTTTAACACCAGCACGCAAGATAGCATCCGGGAAATCGTCACCGCTGCCGGCGGCTGGCCGATCAGCGATGCGCAGTGCGCCGTTCTCAATGCCAAGAAGCTGAGCTTGCTCGTCAGCGGCGACGCCACCGTGCTTGACGGGGTTTCCGTGGCGTGGGCGGCGGTATCGCTGATCGACAGCAGCGCGCGCATCAAGGCCGATGCGGGCCGCACATCGACCTATGTCAATACCAAGAAAGCCAGTATCGATGTGGCCAACGAGATGCTGGTCAGCGCCGTCAAGGACAGCCTCGCGCAACTCGATTTTGACAAGGCCGCAGCAGAAATCGATGCCTATCGTGCCAGGAACAAGGCCAAGCGCTAAGCTCTGGTATCAGGCGGCGCGCTGCGGCGCCACCAGCGCCGCGTCCGTCCCCGCAAACACAAAGCCGGCCCAGTCGAGCGGCGGGCGGCCCTGCCGTATCATGGCCTGCTTGGCGCGGTGCAGGGCCGCGCCGGGTGCCATGCCCGCGCCGATATGGCCGTACAGAAGCCGCATCAGTTCCGCGCTTGCCTCGCTGGGCACGCTCCACAGCGAGGTGATGGAACTGCGCGCGCCGGCCATTTCCACCGCGCGGCGCAGGCTGGCCAGTCCTTCGCCCGGCAGCACCGTGCCATTGCCGGTATTGCAGGCCGACAGCACCACCAGTTGCGTGCCCTGCAAGCGCAGGCGCGCGATATCGTTGGCCAGCATCAGGTCGGCCTGGCCCTCGCGCGACAGCAGCAGGCCGGCGCGCCGGCCGGGCAACAGCATGTCCATCCATTCCTGTTCCTGGCCCGGCGTTTGCGCCGTGGCAGCGTCGATATCCTGGCCCAGGATGGCATGCGCCGCCACATGCAGCACGATCGGGGTGGTGCTCGACTGCATGGCGTCGATACTGGCGTGCCGGCCTTCGTGACGCACGCTGGCGATGCCCAGTTGCCGCAGGCCGTCGGACACGGCCTGCGCTTCGTTTGCCGTGTCGGGCAAGGGCGCGACAGCGACCAGGCGTTGCCGCTCGCCGGCGATGACCTGGCCGGGCATGGCAAAGCGCATGGTGGCGGCGGCCGGCTGCGCCAGGCCACTGCCGTAGGCGGGATTGGCGAAGATGGCAGCCGGCCCCGGCGCTGCAGTGGCGGCCTGCTCGTGGCGCGGCAGCAACTGCCAGGGCGAACTGACATGGCGGCAACTGCGTGACAGTGCCAGCGGCTGGCCGTGGGCGTCGGGCAGGGCATCGAAAGGCAGCAGGTGCAGAGCGGCGTCGGCATCGATGATCCATTCGGGCGCCGCCAGCACGGCGGCTGGCAGGTCCTGCAGCAGCAGTTGCGCCAGCGTTGCCGCGCTGGCTGCG
This sequence comes from Janthinobacterium sp. 1L-D-8-B-C4, assembly GCF_057291295.1. Taxonomy (NCBI): domain Bacteria; kingdom Pseudomonadati; phylum Pseudomonadota; class Betaproteobacteria; order Burkholderiales; family Oxalobacteraceae; genus Janthinobacterium; species Janthinobacterium sp. 1L-D-8-B-C4. The sequence continues at coordinate 100,284 of NZ_JBXAVX010000020.1, read as the reverse complement.
TCGGACCGGCGCGTCAGGGCGCCGCGATAGCGGTGCACTGCCTGTTCCAGCGCCGCCTGCGGACCCAGGTCGCGCAGAGCTATGCCCGAGGCGTGCACGCAATAGCGCAGATAGCGTGGCGGCGCGGCGGCCAGCGCGTTTGCCGAAGGGGGCGTGTAGACGAAAAAACCAATCAGCGCATGCTTGCCGAGGCTGCTTTGCAGCTGCGCCAGGTCGACGCTGGCCAGGCCTGCCAGGCGCAGCGCGGCCGAGGCCTGGCTGATCAGCAGGCCGTGCATGGCCGACAGCTTCATGAAGACGGTAACATCGGTCAGCGTCTGCGGCAGCGCGGCGATCTGGTCTTCCAGTTGCCGCAGCTGCTGGCGGCAGGCGATCAGTTGCGCATCTTGGCTGGCATTGAGCCTGTGCATCAATGTTTCCTGGTAGTGCGCGCCGCCGCCTTTGGCGCTCAGCACGGCGTGCAGCAGTGCGCCGGCATGGCTGTTCAAGCCGCCTGAGCGGCGCGCCTGCTCCAGCTGGGCCGAGACGATGGTGCGGCGCATGGCGACGCCCGACCACAGGCCTTCCATGGTAACGCCGGTTTGCTCGAGGCAGGCAAAACGCTGGCCGTTGGTGCGCAAGGCTGCGGCGTAGGCCTCGCCGGCGGCCGCTTCCTGGCCCGCCTGCCACAGCAGCAGGCCGACCTTGAAATGGCGGTATTCCTGCGTCAGCATGGCGGGCAAGTCGTCCGGTGCCGCTTGCAGGGTGGCGATGCGCTGGCGGTAAAAGCGTGCCAGCCGCGCAAAGTCGCCATCGGCGTGCAGCGCGCGTGCCGTGGTAAACCACAGTTCGGCCGTGGCGTGGGTGGTGTCGAACGGTATTTCGCCGACGCTGCGCAAGGCCTGCGGCGCGGCGATGGCCGACAGCAACTGGCGGCCATATTCGATCTTCAGCAGCTGCTTGCCCATCGCTGTTTCCATCGCCGCCGGCAGCCTGGCAAACGGCTGCAGCTGTTCGGCCATGATGCGATCCTGGGTCTGGATCGCCTGGAACAGGACCTCGAGCGCCTGGCGCGTGCTTCCCAAGGCCAGCTCGGCAAAGCCATAGTGCGGCAAGACCATGGCGCGAAACGGCCAGCGCCGCGCCGGATCGGCTTCGACGATGGCCAGCGCCTCGGCCAGCAAGGTGTGGCCGGCGAGGAATTTATTCTGCAGCAACATCATGTTGCCGGCGCGCGTTTTCGCATCGAGCAAGGGAAACACGCTGGTGTCGATGGCAGTGGCGGCCGGCGCTGGCGCGGCACGCCCCCACGGCGCGGCCAGGCTGGCCAGCGCCGCCAGCAAGCTGCGACGGCGGACACCATGTGTTTTCATTGCATCGTGCGGTTGGCGTAGAGCGTCAGCCAGCGCTGCCACGCTTCGGGCGTGAGCGCGGGCTGGCCTTGCGGCGCGATGCACTGCTTCAGGCTGCCGGCATCGGCCGCTTGCGCCACGCAGGCGCGCAGGCGGCGCTGCTCCGCTTCCATCTGCTCGCGCTGCACCAGCTTGCCGCGCAGCGCCGCGCGCCAGCTGGCCGTGTCACGGTATTGCCGCTCGTCGCCGGGCATGCATTGCTCGGCGCTCAGGCGGATGCGCTCGGCCACCGCCTGCCAGCGGCTGGGCGGCAAGGCGCCGGCGCCCGGCAGTTTCCAGGCCGGCCCCAGCTGCTCATCCATGCACAGTGCCGTTTCCAGTTCCAGCGGCTGTCCGGCCGCCAGTTCCAGCTGTTGCAGCCTTTGCATCTGCAGCAAGGCTGCCGGGTCGAGCGGCGCCGCCTGTGCCATGCCTGCCAGCGTCAGCAATGGCGCCAGCAGGCAGGATAGTGACGGGGACAAGTTGGATGGCATGGCCGGCAAGGCCCGCAGGCGTTGTGAGTGATCCCAAGTATAACAGCCACAACAGTGCCTGGCGGCAATATGGCCTGCGCTTGATCGCCCTGCGCGGGGCCTTCCTCGCCGGTTTGGCGCCATTCGTCGCAAGCTTGCTGTGCCGTGCGGCGCTGTCTGACAGAATGTCGGTTTTGCGCCATGGACGCGCCGCCATCGCTGGCCTATCATTGCCGGGATTTATTTTCAGGAAAGTATCACATGAGCACTGCCATTCTGGCCGACGATGAACCGCATATGCGCGCCGCCCTGCGCGAACAACTGCTGGCGCTGTGGCCCGGCCTGCAGGTACTGGGCGAAGCCGAGGACGGCGTGGCCGCGCTGGCCATGATCCAGGCGCTGCGGCCGGACATCGCCTTTCTCGATATCCGCATGCCGGGCCTGACGGGCCTGCAGGTGGCCCATGCGCTGACCGCCAGCACGCGCGTGGTGTTTGTCACCGCGTTTGACAATCACGCGCTGCAGGCCTTTGAAGCCAATGCCGTCGATTATGTGCTCAAGCCCCTGGCGACGGAACGGCTGGCAAAAGTGGTGGCGAAATTGCAGCAGGGCGCGCCGTTGCCCGGCCTGGCCGCGGCGCTGGCGCAGCTGGGCGTGGCGGTGCCGGCGCAAGTGCCGGTCGAACGGCTGGAGTGGCTGCATGTCGCCGTTGGCAAGGAAGTGTGCATGCTGCATGTCGACGATGTGTATTTCTTCGAAGCCGACAGCAAATACACGCGGGTGGTGGGCGAGGGCTGCGATGGCCTGATCCGCCATTCGCTGCGCCAGCTGAGCGACCGGCTGGAGCCTGGACTGTACCTGCAGACGCACCGCAGCACGCTGGTCAACCGGCGTTATATCCGCGCCGTGCACCGCCATGGCGAGGTGATGGAAATCGAGCTGAAGGTCGATCTGCCGCGGCTGAAAGTGTCGTTGCCGAACCACCATCTGTTTCGCGCGATGTGATGGGCGCGCCTGCTTCGGGGCATGCCGCGCGCGCGCTGGCCGGCGTGCTGGTCCTGCTGGGGCTGGCCCTGCTCGAATGGCTGGGCGGCCAGGTGCTGGGCAGCAGCTGGTCGGCGCAAGGCGTGCTGGCCGGCCTGGCGCTGGGCGCTGTGCTGTTGCTGCTGGCGCTGGCCACGCGCCGGGTGCGCGGCGAGCTGGCGGGCGCCGCTGTCGCCGCCCTGATGGCCGTGGGCGAACTGGCGCTGGGCGCGGTGGTGGTGTTTGCGCTGGCCGCCAGCGCCGCCGCGCTGCTGCCGTTGCCGCTCAGTGGCAGCTTCATGCAGGGCGACCGCGCCACCGATTTCATCGTCTTTGGCGCCTGCGCGCTGGCTTTGCTGGTGGCCGGGCGTGCCAGCTTGCGCCACCTGCGCCAGCAGCGGCGCGCGCTGGCGGCGCAACTGGCGGCGGCGCAGGCGCAAGCCACCCTGGCCGAGCGCGAGCGCGCGCTGGCGCAGGCGGAAACGGCCTTGCTGCGGGCGCAGGTGGAACCGCATTTTTTGTGGAATACCCTGGCCCATGTGCAATATCTTGCCACCAGCAAGCCGCACGATGCGGCGGCCATGACCGGCCATCTGATCCGCTATCTGCGCGCGGCGGTGCCAGGCGGCACGCACGGTGGCGGCACCATCGGCTCGGAAATCGATTCGGTGCGGGCCTACCTGGAAGTGATGAAGATACGCATGGGGGCCAGGCTCGACGTCGTCTGCGTGATGGCGCCGGAATTGATGGACGTGCCGCTGGCGCCCTTGCTGCTCCATACCCTGGTGGAAAACGCCATCAAGCACGGGCTCGAACCGAAGACGGGTGCCGTGCGGCTCGAGGTATCGGCATGCCGCGACCCCACCGCGCCCGACATGGTACTGCTGGAAGTGAGCGACACCGGCGTCGGTTTGCAGGCGGCGCCGGCCACGCGCGGCGGCGGCCTGGGCCTGCGCAGCGTGCGTGAAAGGCTGGCCCTGCAATATGGCGGCAGGGCGCGCCTGAGCGTGGCGGGCCGGCCCGGCGGCGGCGTGCTGGCGCGCATTGCCTTGCCCTTGGAGTTATCCACGGCGCCATGAAAAAACCGCCCGTCAATTGCTTGACGGGCGGTTTTTGAAAGGAGCTTGCCGTGCCTTAGCGGCCGCGGCCGCCCGAACGGTGGTTCGCTGCCGAACGCGGCGCGTTGCCGGAACGGTTGCCGCCGCCACCGCCGCCCGATGGGCCGGCGCTGCGTGGCTTGGCGCCGCTGCCGCCGGTTTTCACACGTACCACGGCGCCGGCTGGCGCGCGGCTGTTGTTGCGGTGGCCGCCGGTGCCGCTGCGCAATTGCACAGGCTGGGCGCGGGCGTTCAGGTCCGGCTCGAAGCCTTCGATGACTTCGCGCGGCAGCGTTTGCTTGATCAGCTTTTCGATGTCTTTCAACATTTCGTGCTCATCCACGCAGACCAGCGACACCGCTTCGCCCTTGGCGCCGGCGCGGCCGGTACGGCCGATACGGTGCACATAATCTTCCGGAATGTTCGGCAGGTCGTAGTTGACGACGTGCGGCAGCTGGTCGATATCGATGCCGCGCGCGGCGATGTCGGTGGCCACCAGCACTTGCAGGGTGCCGTCCTTGAACTCGCTCAGCGCGCGCGTGCGTGCCGACTGGCTCTTGTTGCCGTGGATCGCCAGCGCGCCGATGCCGTCTGCGCCCAGTTGCTCGACGAGCTTGTTGGCGCCGTGCTTGGTGCGGGTAAATACCAGCACCTGGGTCCAGTTGTTCGACTTGATCAGGTAGGACAGCATCGGGTGTTTCTTGTCGCGGTCGACCGGATGGATCTTCTGCTTGATCACTTCGACGGTCGAATTGCGGCGCGCCACTTCGATCATGGCCGGCTTGTTCAGCAGGCCATCGGCCAGGGCCTTGATTTCTTCCGAGAAGGTGGCCGAGAACAGCAGGTTCTGGCGTTTCGGCGGCAGCACGGCCAGCACTTTCTTGATGTCGCGGATAAAGCCCATGTCGAGCATGCGGTCGGCTTCGTCGAGGATCAGGATTTCCACTTTCGACAGGTCGACCGTGCCCTGGCCCATATGGTCGAGCAAGCGGCCCGGCGTGGCGACCAGGATGTCGACGCCGTGTTTCAGCTGCTTGATTTGCGGGTTGATGCCGACGCCGCCGAAAATCACGGTCGAGTTCAGCTTGGTGTACTTGCTGTAGGCGCGCACGCTTTCTTCGACCTGGGCGGCCAGTTCGCGCGTCGGCGCCAGGATCAGCGCGCGGATCGGGCGAGTCGAGCTGTTGCTGGTGATGGCCGCGCCATTGGCGTCGGTCGACAAACGGTGCAGCACGGGCAGGGTAAAGCCGGCGGTCTTGCCGGTGCCGGTTTGTGCGCCGGCCAGCAGGTCGCCGCCAGCCAGCACGGCTGGAATCGCCTGGGTCTGGATCGGGGTCGGTACGGTGTAGCCGTGTTCGGTAACGGCACGAACGATAGCGTCGGACAATCCGAGGGAGGAAAAGGACATGGTAACTTTATTGTGAGATCGGCCTGTCGCCATCGTGAGGCGCCAGTCGCAGGCAATCAGATTAGGGTCGAAAGACAGCGGCAAGGGGACTGGTCATATGTGCCGCACCCGCGAAGTATAACAGCATGCAGAAAAAGCGCTGTAACTGATTCAGATCAAGCATTGCCTGAGTGGCGCGCTCGATCCGGTGATCGCCCTGCGGCGGGCGGCGGCGCAGGGCACGGCGGAGATCGAACCGGTACTCGCGCTGGAACGTCAGGGCAAGGGCAAGCAGGGCATGGACGCCATGCGCGCGCTGCTGGCGCAAATCGGCGAGGCCGAAGCAACCTTGCTGGCCGCGCGCAGCAGCACGGCGGCGTCGCTGCAGGCGCAGACGCGCTGGGTGCTGCTCGGTGGTGGCGCCCTGACGATGCTGCTGGCGGCGATGATCGCGATGTGGCTGGCGCGCAATATCAGCCGGCCGCTGCACTCGGCCATCGAGGTGGCGCGCCAGGTGGCCGAGGGCGACCTGACGGTGCGCGCCGAGGTGAAATCAAAAGATGAAACTGGCGAATTGCTGCAGGCGCTGCGCGACATGACGGCCAGCCTGCTGCGCATCGTCACCGAAGTGCGCGGCGGCACCGACAGCATCGCCACCGCCTCGCGCCAGATCGCCGCCGGCAACCTCGATCTGTCGTCGCGTACCGAGCAGCAGGCCAGTTCGCTCGAAGAAACGGCGTCGTCGATGGAAGAGTTGACCAGCACGGTGCAGCAAAACGCCCATAGCGCGCAGCAAGCCAATGGCCTCGCCGCGTCGGCCTCGACGGTGGCGGGCAAGGGCGGCGCCGTGGTGGCGCAGGTGGTCGACACCATGGGCTCGATCAATGCGTCGTCGCGCAAGATCGTCGACATCATCGGCGTGATCGACGGCATCGCCTTTCAAACCAATATCCTGGCCCTGAACGCGGCGGTCGAAGCGGCGCGCGCGGGCGAACAGGGCCGTGGCTTCGCGGTGGTGGCCACCGAAGTGCGCAACCTGGCGCAGCGATCAAGCCAGGCGGCGCGCGAAATCAAGGAACTGATCAACGATTCGGTGGCGCAGATGGAAAGCGGCGCGCGCCTGGTCGACGAGGCCGGCACCACCATGCGCGAGATCGTCGACAGCGTGCGCCAGGTCAGCAGCATCGTCGGGCAAATAGCGGCTGCCAGCGACGAGCAGCGCGCCGGCATCGAGCAGGTCAACCAGGCGATCGTCCAGATGGACCAGGTGACCCAGCAGAACACCTCGCTGGTGGAACAGGCGGCGACCGCCGCCGAAGCCATGCAGGACCAGGCGGCAGCGGCCGCGCCGGCGACTGTCCGTGTGCGTGCCGCTGTCCGTGCGCCGGTGCATGCGCCGGCCGGCAAGCCGCGTCCCGGCGAAGATGAATGGGAAGAATTCTAAGGCAAATAAAAATCGTGTGACACTTGTCGCAGAAACTGCTTGCACAGCATGTGACAGTTGTCGCATAATCGTTGCACACACTACTGCAAGGAGTCCCATGGCCACGCCCTCCGTTACCGAACTGACGTTATTGAAAGCCCTGTGGAAAGGCCAGCCGTTGTCGGCGCGCGCGCTGCACGCCAAGGTGGAAGCCGAACTGGGCTGGTCGTTTTCGTCGACCCGCAAGACGGTCGAGCGCATGCTGGAAAAAGGCCTGCTGGTGCAGCGCAGCGAGCACGGCGTGCTGGTGTATGAAACCGGCGCCGACAAGGTGGCCACCCTGGCCGCGTTTGCCCATGATTTCGGGCGGCGCGTGATGGAGCTCGACAGCCCAATGCCGGTGACCATGTTTACCGGCAGCAAACTGGTCGACCAGCAAGAACTGGCGCAGCTGGAACAACTGCTGCAGGACTGGCCCAGTGACGGGAAGGAATAAGCCATGCCGATGATGTTCTTGACCCTGCTGCAGGCCAGCGCCGCCTGCCTTGTCACCGGCCTGCTGCTGTGGTGCTTGCTGAGCCTGGCGCAACGGCGCTGGCCTGCGCTGGCGGCCCAGCGCGGCGTCTGGCTGTTCGCGCTGCTGGTGCTGGCCGCCGCATTCGTGCTGCCGCTGCTGCCCGATACCCGGCAGCTGAGCGTGGTGCCCGAACTGAGCGTGCCGGTGGCGTTGGCCGGTGCCGCGCCCGAGGTGCCGCTGGTCATGGACGCGCCAGCCGCCGGGCTGCCGTCCGCTGCCTCCTGGCTGGCGCTGGTGCCCCCCGCCTGGGGCCTGGTCTATCTGCTGGGCGTCGCCGTCACGGCCTGGCGCTGGCAGCGTGGCCGCGCCATGTTGCGCACCTTGCTGGCGCTGGCGCAGCGGCGCCGGCTGCATGGCGTCGAGGTGCTGGAAGTGGACGCGCCGATTTCGCCGATGCTGGTTGGTGTGTGGCGGCCGCGCTTGCTGTTGCCGGCGCACCTGGCGCAGTTCACGCCGGAACAGCAGCAACTGGTGATTGCCCATGAGCTGACGCATGCCCGCCGCCGCGACCCGCTGATGCTCTTGTTGGCGACCCTGCTGCAGGCGCTGCTGTGGTTCAATCCGGCCGCGCGCTGGCTGGCCGGCAAGCTGGCCTGGGCGCAGGAACTCGGTTGCGACCGCCAGGTGCTGGCCGGTCGTCCCCAGCGCGAGCGCCAGCAGTATGCGGCGGCGCTGGTCAAACAACTGGGCCTGCAGGCGCAGCCACTGCCGGGACTGGCTTTTGGCGGTGGCCGCATGGCGGAACGCTTGAGCCATCTGCGTGACGGTCAGGCGCGCCTGCATCCGCTGCTGCGCGCGCTGACGGCGCTGGCCTTGTGCGCCATCGGCGCGGCCAGCCTGGCGCTGCAGCCGGCGCTGGCCTGGTCGGTAGCGGCCACGCCTGCCGCCGTGCTCACTGCGACTGCGCCAGCCACGGCGCCAGCTGCCTGGCGCAATCCGCTCGACACCATGCGCGTCACCGGCTTCTTTGGCGTGGTGCGCCAGATGACGCCACAAGGCCATCGCGGCATCGACCTGGGCGCCCGGCGCGGCACGCCGGTGCATGCTGCGGCCGACGGCATCGCCAGCGTCAGCGAAGATGCGCGCCTGGGCAAGGCCGTGCGCATCGACCATGGCGGCGGCATCGAGTCGCTGTACGCCCATCTGGACCGGGTCACGCTGACCACCGGCATGGCCGTCACGGCCGGGCAGGCCATCGGCACGGTGGGCGATACCGGCCTGGCGACGGGACCGCACCTGCATTTCCAGGTGAGCCGCAACGGGCGCCTGCAGGACCCGCAGCAGTGGCTGGCCGGCCTCGACGCCAACGCCACCGCGCGCTCCCTGCGCATGCGCAAGGAGCAATTCGGCTACTGAATTCGCGTCTTCGACATGCCGGCCCGGGGTCACGGGCCGGTACCACCACCTCCAGGAATCCCCATGCGTTACACCATACTGCTATGCAGCCTCGCGCTGCCATGGCCGGCCGCCGTGCGCGCCGACGATGTTGTTCCCTCGGTCACCATCAGCGCCGGCAAGCTCGAACAGCGCCGCAACGACACGGTCTCAAGCATGATCGTCGGCCACGACGAACTGATACGCCAGGGTGACCGCGCCCTGCTTGACGTGCTCAAGCGCCTGCCCGGCATCACCGTCGGCGCGGCAGCGGGCGCCGGGCAAAGCCAGATCCAGCTACGTGGTTTGGGCCAGGGCTATACCCTTGTCATGCTCGACGGCGTGCAGGTGCCCGCCGGCTTTGCGCTCGACAGCATGGACCCGGAACTGGTCGAGCGGGTCGAGATCCGGCGCGCCGCCACGGCCGAGTTTTCCACGCAGGCGATCGCCGGGTCCATCAATATCGTGCTGAAAAAGGCGGCTGCAAAGCCGCAGCGCGAGCTCAAGCTGGGCGCATCAAACAGCCATGGCGTCAACGCCGGCAGCGCCACAGTGCAATGGTCGGGCCAGCAGGAAACGCTGTCGTATGTGCTGGCCGGCACGCTGAGCCGCACGGCGCGCGAGCATGATATCGACGAGTGGAACCGCAGCCTCGATATCGACGGCAATACCACCGTGCTGCGCCACACACCGCAGCGCGAAACGGTGGGCGTCAACGCACTGGAACTGGCGCCGCGCCTGACCTGGACGCTGGCGAACGAAGGCAGCCTGGCCTGGCAGAGCCTGGTCAGTTTCAAGCGCATGGCGACGCGTCACCGGGGCCTGGAAACGGCATATGTTGGCGGCAACAGCAACTATCCCGACAATCACAGCGACTTCGACCAGGATAGCAGCACGTTGCAAAGCGACCTGCACTGGCTGCGCAAGCTGGACGCTGGCGCCAGTCTGGACCTCAAGCTGGGCCTGCAATACAACCACCGCGCCAACGATTTTGTGTTCGAGGGCGCTGGTACGAATCGCGTGCTGCGCGCGACCCACCTGGTCGACTCCGGTGTCGACGATGTGGGCGCTACCTTCAGCGGCAGCTACCGGCTGCCACTGGGCCAGCACCATCTGCTGGCCGCCGGCTGGGATACGGGACGGCGCCGGCGCGCGGACTTTCGCCGCGAACGCCAGTTCGGGCTCGATGAGGCACCCGAGCTGTCGGACGAAGACTATGCTGCCACCGCCACGCGGTTCGCCCTGTATGCGCAGGACGAATGGACTGTTTCAACGCGCTGGTCGCTGTACCTGGGTCTGCGCTGGGAAGGCTTGCGCACGGCCAGCCGCGCCGGCGATGGCGTTCCGGTGGACGTGCGCTCGCAAGTGTGGAGCCCGCTGCTGCAAAGCCGGTGGCAGCTGGGCCGCGAAGACCAGCTGCGCCTGGCCGTCACGCGTACTTATAAAGCGCCCGAAATCTTCGAGCTGATCCCGCGCCGCTACACGGTCGACAGCGGCAACAGCGCCACCAATCCGGACAACCAGGGCAATCCGGCGCTGCGCCCGGAGCTGGCCTGGGGGCTGGAAGCTGCCTGGGAATATTATCCGGCCAAGGGCGCGCTGCTGGGCGTGAGCGGTTCGCTGCGGCGTGTCAAGGGCGTGATGCACGACCAGCTGGCCCTGCTTGACGGGCGCTGGTTGGCATCGCCCGTCAATGGCGGCAATGCGCTGGTGCGCGGGCTGGAACTGGAAGCCAAACTGCCGTTCGGTGCGCTCGATGTGCGGGCCAGCCTGGCGCGCAACTGGTCGCGCGTGAGCGGCGTACCCGGCCCCGACAATCGCCTGGACAGCCAGCTGCCGTGGAGCGCCAGCGCAGGCTTTGATTACCGGCTGGCACGCCTGCCGCTGTCGGTCGGCGGCAGTGTCAGTTACCAGGCGGGGCGGTACTCGCGCACCTCGGCCGCCTTGCTTGCGTATGCCGGCGTCAAGCGTGACCTCGATCTGTATGCGCTATGGAAATGGAGCGAGCGGCTGCGCCTGCGCGTGTCCGGTGCCAACCTGCTGGGACAAGGCGAGGTCACACGCAGCCGTTACGACGATGGCGCCGGCAGCATGCTGCGCAGCGTGACGAAGGGCAGCTACCGCACCCTGCGCGTGATGCTGGAAGGGGCTTGGTAGCGCTTGAAATCAATCATCGAAAAAATCGAACATTACTTGGCAAACTTTGCGTTTTAACTTTTTCATTTCGTCCCGCATACTGCACAGCACTAGCCCGGCACACAGAAGCGCAGCAGGGAAATCAAGCACGACAGATCAAGTTTTAACACATTCAAATTTTTCGACCATTTAAAGGAAACCATCATGCCTATCGCCACCGCCCAAGCCGCTCAAAAACTGCTGACCCCGAACGACCACACCCTGATCATGATCGACCACCAGTCGCAGATGGCGTTTGCCACCCGCTCGATCGACCTGGCCTTGCTGCGCAATAACGCGGCGCTGGTGTCGAAGGCGGCCGCCGAATTCAAGGTGCTGACAATCCTGACGACGGTGGCCGAAAAATCGTTCTCCGGCCCGGTCTTCAGTGAAATCCAGTCGGTGTTTCCCGACCTGGCGCCGATCGACCGCACCAGCATGAATACCTGGGAAGATGTGCGCATCGCCGAGCGCGTCAACGCCCACGGCAAGGCCAAGATCGTGCTGGCCGGCTTGTGGACGTCGGTATGCATCGTCGGCCCGGCGCTGTCGGCCCTGGAACAGGGTTTTGAAGTGTATGTGATTGCCGACGCCAGCGGCGACGTGTCCGACGAAGCGCACCAGATGGCGATGCAGCGCATGATACAGGCCGGCGCCCAGCCAATGACGTCAGTGCAATACCTGCTGGAACTGCAGCGCGACTGGGCCCGTGGCGAGACCTACAATGAAACCGTGGCTACCGCCGTGGCGCATGGCGGCGGCTACGGCCTGGGGCTCATTTATGCAAAAACCATGTTCAACGCCAGTGAAGGTCATTGAACCTGCAGCCGTTATTTCGAGATGCGCAGTATCGCCGAAGCCAGGCGCGTAAAGCACGGGCTGAGGTCGCTCTCGGTGGCCGCATAGCAGTACAGGCCGGACGTCTCGGCCGGCTTGCGGCAGCTGCTTTTGGCGTCCAGTGTATTGGCCATGCAGCGCAGCAGGTCTTCGCCTTTTTCATTGTCCGGCCCTTCCGCCGTCGTCAGCGAGGCACCCATGCCGAGGGTGAAGACGAAAATGCCTTCCTGGCGCGCCTTGGCTGCCACCGCTTCGGCCAGGTTGCGCGAAGCGCGGTGCACATTGGTCCATTCCAGCAGCGGCGTGGCCAGCGAACTGGTGACCACGCGCGGCGTGGTGGTGACGATGGGAAATTCGCGCAGCGCCGTGTCATTGGCCTGCGCCGCCGGGTTGTGCGGGTTGTACCAGGCGGGCAGGGTGGTCAGATTGTCGACATCGCAGTAGGTGGTCGGCGCCAGTTCCGTGTCGGTCTGGTCCATGCGGTACAGGCCGCGCAGGGGCGAGGCCGAGCCCGGTTTGTCGGTCAGGGTGGCGATCGAACCGGGCGTCCTGCAGTTGCCGCTGGTCGCGGGGAAAAAGTAGGAAGAAAACGCGGCTGGCGAGCCGTCCGAGAAAAACACGATCACGCGCAGGCTGGAGCGGTTGACCTGGTCGATGCTGTTGAGCTGGTTGCGCGCCTGCCACATGCCTTCCGAGGAATTGGTGCCGCCTGTAAAACTGTACAGATTGACGGCGCTGGTGGCCACGGTGCGGTCGAAGCCCCGGTTGACCGGCTTGATCGGCAAATCGACCTGCACTCCGGTGGCGAAATGCAGCAGGCCGACCCGGTCTACCGTGGTATTGAATTTGTTCAGGAACGATACGCCGGCCGCGCGCACCGCTGCCGCATTCGGGCTCAGCGAACCCGAGGTATCCATCACCAGCACCATGTCGAGATCCTTGCGGATGGTTTGCGCGCTGGCCGCCACGTCCAGCGTCTTGAAGCCCAGGATGCCCATCAGCGACACCGGCAGCGACGCCGTGGCTGTCACGTCGACCGTCACCGTGCCCTTGTCGAACGTCACGCCGACCGGGTTGAGCACCGGCGTGGAGAGCAGGTATTTGTCGGGATAATTGACGTCGAAAAATTCGCGCGCGGCCTGGCGCGCATTGGCCGCCTGCATGGTTTGGTTGTCGCCCAGGGTCACGCCGCGCGCGGCCGCCAGGCTGGCCGAATCGACGGCCGCATTCAGTTTCGCCTTGACCAGGTAGCCCAGGCCCGAATCGATCGCCAGGCCGACGGCGGCGATCAGCATGATGGCCGACAGGGCGACCAGCAGCAGCACATGGCCGCCTTGCCGTTGCCGGATGAAAGAGGGAGTGGCGCGCATCAGAATACCGTCATCGAGTACAGGTTGGGGCCGAGTGCCGGCAAGGTGGCGTCGGTCAGCCGCGCGGCGCCGAACACCAGGTCGAAATTGTAGAACGTCTCGACCGAATAAATCAGTTCGCCATCGGCCAGCTGGCCCTTCATCAGCGTCACCACTGGCGCGCTTTCGCCCTTGCCGATGCCGCTGCAGGTGCCGGCGCTGTCCCAGCTGGAACAGCTCCAGACCTGGCTGGCCGGCTGGTAGCCGCTGGTTTTCGCACCGGCGTTCCAGCGGTATTGTTCCAGCACGATGTTGCGCAGTCCGCTCTTGGCCGTGTAGCCCATGATCTTGGTAATGTAGATCATGCCGCGCTTGTTCATGTCCAGCGGCGGCGTGGTGGCGGCCAATGCATCCATGATGGTCTGGCTCGAACCGGACAGATCGGCCGTCGAGCGCGACGCCAGGTTGGCGCCTTCGCGGCTGATATTGAGCAGGATGATCTTGGCCTGGATCGCGCGCGACAGGTCGACCACCATCAGCAGCAGGATCACCAGCAGCGGCAGCACGATGGCAAATTCGACGGCGGCGATGCCGCTTGCGTACCTGCGCCGCTGGCGGGAAAGAGGGTGTCGGGTCATATGCTGCCGCTGAAGCTTTCATTGCGCATGGTCGCGGCCACCACGAAATGCGCCTTGCCGTTGTTGAAGAACGCCGCCATCATCGGCGTCACCAATGGCCAGTTGCAATCGAGCGATATGACGACGATATCGCCCGGGTTGCCGAACATGCCGGCGCCGCTGTTGGCCCCGCCGCTGACATTGGTGACCGACACCGTTGGCGGCCCGACCTTGTCGTACATGCCCATCGAGCTGTCCTTGATCTTTTGCATCACCGCCTGGTAGCGCTGCTGGCTCGAGGTATTCGGGTCGAGATTGCTCTGGCCGGTGACCGCATAGCGCGCGCCCTCGCGCACCGCGTGCTGCATCGTCAGGTTGGCGAAATACACCATGCTCAGTTCGATCACGCCTATCATCAGCATCAGGAAAGCAGGTGCGATGATGGCGAATTCGACGATGGTGGCGCCGCGCTGGGCCAGCGTGCCGCGCGGACCGCGGCGCCGGCGTGCCGTTGGCAGGGGAGGAGTCATGACAGTATCCGGTGTGATTTTTTGCCCGGGAAAGCCGCCGGAGCCGGGCGTGTTGGCGGTACGCCTCTTTTTATTCTATATTGCTTTATGCCGCAATAGTCGGAAATATAGTTGCTTTCAATATAATAGTGTTGCTTTCAGGTCAGCTCTCGGGTATGCTGCCGGCCCGCGGCCGAACCCGACTATGATGGCAGTGGCACTGCTGCCGCATGGCAGGCCCGCTCCTCAACAGTAGCACCCACATAACAAGATTTCCATGATGCTCACGCACTTGCAGCCTGCCGAAAACGGCGCGTTTCCCGCGCCCAGCAGCGCCGATGTCGCCATGATTTCGGGCATGCGGCTGCTGCTGGCCGTGACTGCCCTGCTGACCCTGTTCGTCAACCCGGGTGACATGGGCGTGCCTGGCCACCTGACCTGGTCGGTGATGGCGCTGTACGTGGTGCACAGCGTGGTGCTGTTCCTGCTGGCCCATTTTGAGCAGCCTTTTTCGCATGGCCAGCTGATTTACTGGCTCGACGTGGTCTGGTCCTTCCTGATCGTGCTGTGCACTGGCGGCGGCGACAGTTATTTTTTTCCGTTTTTCTTTTTTGCCATCCTGACCTCGTCGTTCCAGCACGGCCTGGCGCTGGGCGCGCGCATCACCCTGGCCTCGTCGCTGCTGCTGGCGGCCGGCGCACTGACGGGCGGCCCGGTGAACCTGCCGTTCCTGCTGCTGCGCGTGACCTTCGTCATGGCGCTGGGCTACATGATCGCCTACTGGGGTGGCCTGGGCCTGCTGCAGAAGCGCCGCCTGGCGTTGTTGCACGATGTCAGCCAGCAATCGAATCCCCGCTTCGGGGTCGACCATACGCTCGACACGATCCTGGAAAAGATGCGCCGCTTTTTCCAGGCCGACAGCTGCATCCTGATCATGCATGAGGCCGGCGAACAGTGGCTGCTGCGCACGGCGACTCCTGGCGCCGCGCCGCGCAGCACGGTGATGGGCGCCGCCGGCGTGGCGCCATTGATGGCGTTTGACGCGGGCCAGAGCTTGTTGTTCGCGCCCTCGCTGCGCGCGCGCCTGGGCCTGGCGGCCTGCCTGCAAGGCGTCGACCGCGATGGCGCGCACTGGCAGGCGCTCGACAAGCAGCTTGGCGCCGGCCTGGCCGAACTGCTCGATGGCAGCTCCTTCATCAGCGTGCCGTTGCCGCTGCGCAAAGGCGAGGGGCGCATCTACCTTTGTGCGACGCGCCAGCGCTATGCGCGCGCTGACGCCCGCTTCCTGCTGCAGATCGTGGCCCAGGTGTTTCCAATGATAGAAAATATCGAACTGGTCGACCGCCTGGCCTCCGGCGCGGCCTACCGCGAGCGGCAAAAAATCGCGCGTGACCTGCATGACACGACCATCCAGCCGTATATCGGTTTGCGGCACGGCCTGAGCGCGCTGCGCAACAGCGCCACGCCAGACAATCCGCTGGTGGGTGAACTCGACAAGCTGATCGACATGAGCGGCCAGGTGATCGGCGACTTGCGCCAGATGGCGCAGTCGCTGCGTACCGGCGCGGCGCCCGAAGAGGCCGAGCTGCTGCTGGCCCTGAAGCGCCAGGCGGCGCAGATCCAGAAATTCTTCGGCGTCGACATCGTCATCGTGGTCGACGGCGTGCTGGCGCTCAGCGACCGCCTGGCGGCCGAAGTGTTCCAGATCGTCAATGAGGGCATGAGCAATATGCGCAAGCACACCACCACGCGCAGCGGCCGCATCACCTTGGCCAGCCGCGACGGCATGCTGACCATCGTGATGGAAAACGAGCGCCAGGACGCTACCGCTCACTTTACGCCGATGTCGATCACGGAGCGGGCAATGGCCCTGGGCGGCAGCGTGCAGGTGGACGGCAGCGCCGGGATAACGAAAGTGTCGGTGGCAATTCCTGTATAAGGAACAGGCAACAAGGAGAAAATCATGGAACAGGAAACGCTCTTGCAGGACAGCGCCATCCGCGTGATGCTGGTCGACGATCACAAGACCATGCTGTGGGGACTGGAAAAGCTGCTGGCCGGCGCCCAGCCGGCCATGCGCGTGGTCGGCTGCGCCGGCGATATCGACGCCGCGCTGGCGATGGCGGCGCAGCTGCGCCCGGACGTGGCCTTGCTCGATATCGACCTCGGCGGCGTCAGCTCGGTCGATTTCCTGCCGGCGCTGCTGGCCGGCGGCGCCGCGCGCGCCCTGATGTTCAGCGGCACGCGCGACCAGGATGAATTGTGCCGCGCGGTGCGCAACGGCGCGCGCGGCGTGGTGGGCAAGGAAGCCTCGGCCGAACAGCTGATCGCGGCCATTGCGCGCGTGCATTGCGGTGAAATGTGCCTGGAGCCGGCCCTGTTCGAACGCATGCTGGGCGCCATGACGCGGCCGGCGCCGGTTGCCGTGCAAGACCCGCAGGCGGCCAGGATTGCGGCGCAGATCGCCTCGCTGACGGCGAAGGAACGCAAGATCATTGCCATGATGGCCGAGGGCAATGGCGCACTGAACAAGACCATCGCCCAGCGCGCCTTTATTTCAGAGCAGACCTTGCGCAACCACCTGACGACGATCTACCAGAAACTCGACGTCGCCAACCGGCTGGAACTGTATGTGTACGCAGGCAAACATGGCCTCGACAAGCCGGTTGTCTGAACATCAAGGACAAATGTACTGGCATGAAAAGTCCTTTTGTACTGCCCATAAAGTACTTTTGTCTGATGTAAATCAAGCGGTCCATCTATAAGATACCTACATCAGCACTCGGAAACAAACACACCGGGTCAGCCAGACTGTTGGAAAGTCACAGGAGCGTAAAACATGCTCCGCCGGCAACGCTGAAGATGGTGAAATGCCAGTTCGCATGAGCCGCCATCTGCAAGGGTCCATAAAATTGATCCAATTCCTGCATGTATTAGCAAAAAACTCTCTTGTTAAACTTACTCTGAATGGATCTATCATGAACTTCATCAAAAATTTCATCGCCGAAGAAGATGGTGTCACCGCAATCGAATACGCACTGATCGCCGCCCTGGTAACCGCCGTGCTGGTGACCGCTGTCGGTTTCGTCACCGGTGGCCTGACCACCGTCTTCACCCGCATCGGCAACCTGCTGAAATAAGTTCGCCAGCTGCACCGCGCCTGACGGCGCGCAAACAGTGGTCCGGCCAGCCTCTTTGGCACCGGGCCATTTTTGTATGCCTTTCCCTTTTACTGGACAAGCCATGCCCGCTCCCCTCCCTTCCTGCCTGCCGCTGGCGGCCTTGTGCTGCCTGCTCTCGCTTGCTATCTGGCACGATGTGCGCAGCCGCCGCATTCCGAACTGGCTGGTGTTCGGCGCCGCGCTGCTGGGCGTCGCCAGCAACGCCTTGCCGTTGCCGGGCGCGCTGGGCGCGTGGCAGGCAGCAGGCGGCTGGACGCTGGGCCTGGCCTTGCTGATGCCCATGTATGCCGTGAAAACCCTGGGTGCGGGCGACGTCAAGCTGATGGCCGCCATCGGCGCCTTCATCGGTCCGCAAGCCGTGCTTGGCGCGATGCTGGCCAGCCTGCTGGCCGGCGGCGTGCTGGCGCTGGCGGTCAGCGCGTATCACGGCACCCTGGTGCAGATGACCAGCAACAGCTATCACCTGATGTTGAGCAGCCTGATGCGCGGCGTGACGGGCCAGCGGCCCGATATCGACGCGCCGGCCGCACCCAGCGGCAAGCTGCCGTATGCGATCGCGATTGCCGCCGGCACCGTGCTGTACCTGGCGCTGGCGTCGATCGGCGTGCTGCCGGAGCTGTTTTGAACGCCATGCCTGATGCCGGCACGGGCGCCCCTGCCACGCTGCGCGCGCCGCGCACGGTCGACGAGACCGGCCTGCCTTTTCTGTTTTTGTCCGAACTGCTGGCCAAGATCCTGTTCCAGCGCGGCCAGTTGCCGCTGCCTGAACTGTCCAACCACAGCAAGCTGGGACCCGGCGTGATCGAGCCGCTGATCGCCTTTTTGCGCCAGGAAAAACTGCTGGAAGTGAGCCGGCGTGGTGGCAGCGGGCTGGACGCCGACCTGCATTATCAATTGACCGACAGTGGCCGCCAGCACGCCATGGCCTGCCTGGCGCGCAACGCCTACGCCGGCGCCTGCCCGGTCACCCTGGCCGCCTACAATGCGCAGGTGGCGGCGCAAAGCCTGGCCGGCACGCCCGTCACGCGCGAGGCGCTGCTGCGCCATTTCGATGGCGTGGTGGTCGATCCGCGCGTACTGGCCCAGCTGGGCGCCGCCGTTAATTCCGGCCGCGCGATGTTGCTGCACGGCGCCGCCGGCAGCGGCAAGAGCTTCCTGGCCGAACGCCTGGCCGGCTTGCTCGACGGCGGCATCGCGCTGCCCTACGCCATCATGGTCGACGGCGAAGTACTGCCGATTCACGACCCCTTGCTGCACCGTCCGCTGGTGGAAGCGGCGCCAGCGGCCAGCGGCCTGCCGCAGGATGCGCGCTGGGTGCGCGGCCTGCGCCGGCCGACCGTATTGACCGGTGGCGAGCTGACCCTGGAGATGCTTGACTTGCGTTTCGATAGCGTGACCAGGCTGTATCGCACGCCCCAGCACCTGAAGGCCAACAACGGCATTTTCATCATTGACGACCTGGGGCGGCAGCGTTGTTCGCCGCTGGAACTGATGAACCGGTGGATCGTTCCGATGGACCGTGCATCGGACTTTCTGTCATTGCATAATGGACATACCTTCCAGGTGCCTTTCGACGTGCTGGTGGTGTTTTCCTCGAACTTCTTGCCCGAGCGCCTGTCTGATGCAGCTTTCCTGCGCCGGCTCGGCTACAAGATCGAAGTACCGGCCCTGAATGAGGCCCGTTACGAACAGGTATTTCGCCAGGCATGTGGCGTGTACGGGATTCCATTCGACGCCGCCGGGTTTGCCGCGCTCTTGCTGCGCCATGCGCAGCAGCGCGTGCCCTTGCTGGCCTGCCATCCGCGCGACCTGCTGCGCCAGGTGCGCGACCTGGCCCGCTACGAAGGCGCCGCGCCGGTGCTCGACGAGGCCGTGCTGGAGTGGGCCTGGAATAATTATTTTGCCAGCGAGATGCGCCGTGCAGGCCCGCTGGAGGATCAGCCGCAAGCGCAGCCGCAGCAGCGGCGCGCTGCCACCACGTTGATGAAGTCGGAGGAAAACAGATGAGAAATACGCGTGCCCTGATCATGTTGCTGCTGGCCCTGGTGCTGGCCGGCGCAGCCGTGCTGGTGGCGGCCCGCTGGATGGGCGGCCAGAGCACCACCGCCGGCAAGAAGCTGGTGGTGGCGGCGGCCGAGATCGGCGTCGGCGTGAAGATCACGCCCGAGATGCTGCGCCTGATCGACTGGCCGGCCAGCGAACTGCCGCCCGGTGCGGCCAGCGACGGCAAGCCGCTCGAAGGGCGTATCACGCGCACCAATATCAGCCTGGGCGAGCCTGTACTGGAAAGCAAGCTGGCGCCGCCGGGCGCCACCGGCGGCCTGTCGTCGATCGTTGCCGACGGCAAGCGCGCCATGACGGTGCGCGTCAATGACGTGGTCGGCGTGGCCGGTTTTGCCTTGCCCGGCAATTTCGTCGACATCCTGGTCAATACCGACGACAGCGCCAAGGGCGGTGGCGGCGGCCAGGCGATTTCCAAGATCGTGCTCGAACGCATACTGGTGCTGGCCGTGGCGCAAGAGTCCAGCCGCGACGACAACAAGCCCAAAGTGGTCAACGCCGTGACCCTGGAACTGACGCCCGACCAGGTGGAAAAACTGGACCTGGCGCGCAGCGTGGGCACCCTGTCGCTGGTGCTGCGCAACCAGGTCGATCCGGCGCCCGTGAATACCACCGGCGCCACCAAGGCCACCTTGCTCGGCTTGCCGCCACCAGCGCCGGTGGCCGAGTTGCCGGCCCCGGCAGCGGCCGCCGCACCGCGTGCGCCACGAGCGCCGCGCCCGCCGGTGCAGGCCGCACCGGCCGGCGACAGCGTCAAGGTGATCAAGGGCATGGACACCAGCGTTCAGCAATTTTAAAAATATTCCAGGGACAATCGATGAGCTTATTTTTACGTTTTGCAGGGCCGGTTTGCATCAGCTTGCTGGTGGCCGCTGGCGCGCACGCAGCCGAGGCGCCGCTGGCGCTGGGCGCCGACATTCCCCGCCTGGGCGCACCGATCCGCATCGCGGTCGGCAAGTCGACCTTGCGCAGCCTGAGCCGGCCGGTGTCGCAGATCGCCGTCAACGACCCGAAAGTGGCGGGCGCGCGCATGCTGGGCAGTGCCAGCGAACTGTATGTCTGGGGCGTGGCGCCGGGCAGCACCAATCTGATTTTATGGGACAAGCAGCAGCGCCCGGTGATTGTCGATATCGAAGTCGAGGTCGACGCCGACGGCTTGCAGGCCCAGCTGGCAGCTTCGTTCCCGCGTGAAACCGAGGTCAAGGCAGTGGCCGCCGGTGGCGCCATCGTGCTGTCGGGCATGGTCAGCGATACCGTCAAGGCCAGCCAGATCTTGTCGATGGCGCAGGCGTATGCGCAGCGTGGCGCTGGCGAAGCTTCCACGCCTGCGGCCGCCACGCCAGCGGCGGCTGGCGCGACGCCGGTTGCCGCAGCGCCAGCGGCAGCGAATGCGGGCGTCAAGGTCATCAATATGCTGTCGGTGGCGGCGCCGCAGCAGGTGATGCTGGAAGTAAAGATCGCCGAAGTATCGAAAACCCTGGTCGACCAGCTGGGCGCCAGCATCGGCGCGCGCGCCACCAGCGGCAACTGGACCTATACCCTGCTGTCGAACCTGCTCAGCGGCAACCCCGGCGTGGTCGACGGCTTCAATGGCAAGAACGGCAATTTCCTCACGCTTGACGCACAAAAGCGCGACGGCCTGGTGAAAGTGCTGGCTGAACCGAACATCATGGCCATCAGCGGCCAGGAAGCGAGCTTTCTGGCTGGCGGCAAGATCTTTATTCCGGTGGCGCAGGACAGCAGCAGCGGCACCAACAAGATCACGCTGGAAGAAAAAGAATTCGGCATCGCCGTCAAATTCACGCCGACCGTGCTCGAAGGCGGGCGCATCAATTTGAAAGTGGCGCCGGAAGTGTCGGAACTGAACCGCGAAGGCATCGGCATCACCGCCAGCGGCACCAGCGGCAGCGCGGTGTTGCCTGCGTTTACCACGCGCCGCGCCACCACCACGGTGCAGCTGTTCGATGGCCAGAGCTTTGCCGTCGGCGGCCTGATCAAGAACAACGTGACCACCAATATCAAGGCCTTGCCCTTCCTCGGCGAGCTCCCGGTGCTGGGCGCCCTGTTTCGCAGCAGCGACTTCCAGACTGACCGCACCGAACTGGTGTTCGTGATCACGCCGCACCTGGTCAAGCCTCTGGAAAGCAACTTCCCCTTGCCGACCGACGCCTATGTGGCGCCCAGCCGCGGCGAGTTCTTCCTGCAAGGGAAGATGGAAGGCAAGCCGCCGGCCCAGCCAGTTCAACCGGCCCAGCCTGCCAAATAGGAGAACCCCATGCAGCGACCTTTTTCGTTTCGCCTCGCCGCCTGCTTGCCGCTGATGCTGGCGCTGGCGCTGGCGGCCTGCGGCACCACGCCGCGACTGGACCGCCAGTTTGGCGCCAGCGTGGCCGTGCTGCGCGCGCAGCAAACCCTGCACGCGCAGGCCGGTCTCAATACGGATCCGGTGTCCGGCATCGATGGCCAGGCGGCCAGCGCCGCCTATGACAACTACCAGAAATCGTTCAGCGCGCCGGTACCGCAGCCGGCCGCCTTTACCATCGGCGTGGGCACGCGGCCCTAGCATACGGAATTCATCGTGAAAATAGCCATCATTTCCCGCGACGACAAGATCCTGGCCGAACTGGCCCGGCTGGTGCGCGCGCGCAATCCGGAGGACGAGGTCGAGGCCGGCGCCGGCCCGGTCGAGCAGTTGTATGCGGCGGCCCAGTTGCCGGACGTGCTGATCTTCGACCGGCCGTCGAATGACGGCGCGGACCTGGCCGCCATCGAGCGCCTGTCGAGCCTGTATCCGCGCATGGCCTTTATCGCCCTGTGCCCGCAGCACACGCCTGAATTTTTGCTGCAGGCGATGCGCGCCGGCGTGCGCGAAGTGCTGCCCTCGCCGGTGACAAGCCCCAGCCTGCAGGCGGCGCTGGAACGGATCGAAGAAAAGCTGGAGCGGCGCGACAACGGCAACGGCAAGGTGCTGGCATTCATTTCGTGCAAGGGCGGCAGCGGCGCGACCTTTATCGCCACTAACCTCGGCTATGCGCTGGCTGCGGGCGGCCACAAGCGCGTGCTGCTGATCGACATGAACCTGCACTTCGGCGACGCTTCGCTGTTCGTTTCCGAGCATAAACCGCTCGCCACCTTGTCGGACGTGGCGCACCAGATCCACCGGCTCGACCCGTCCTTCCTGGCCTCGAGTACCCTGTCGATCTTGCCCAACTACAGCGTGCTGGCCGCGCCGGAAGATCCGGCCCACGCCAGCGAAGTGCTGCCCGAACATATCGACGCCATCATCAAGCTGGCGCGCCGCCAGTACGACTTCATCGTGCTCGACGTGGGCCGCAACCTTGACGCCGTCAGCGTGCGCACGCTGGATCATGCCGACATGATCTTCCCGATCCTGCAAACCACCTTGCCGTATATCCGCGACGGCAAGCGCCTGCTGGGCATGTTCCGCTCGCTCGAATACGACAAGGATAAAGTGCACCTGATCGTCAACCGCCATGACAAGGGCGGCGAAATCCGCCTGCAGGACCTGGAGGCGGCCTACGGCACGGCGATCTACCGTACCGTGCCGAACCACTATGCGTCGGCTGCCGCCTCGGTCAACCAGGGCGTGCCCATCCTCAAGCTCGACCAGGCCAGCCCGATCACTCGTTCGCTGCGCGAGTTCGCTTCGGCCCTGTCGGGCCATGTGGAACCGGTGCGCAAAAGCTGGCTGGACCGGCTGCGCCAGCGCGACTGATCAATCAAGATAACCGTACAGGAACCCAAGCATGGCTACCACGCCTCTTTCCATCCGCGACCGTCTCGGTAGCGGCAAGATCGCCACTTTGACGCCGCAGCGCGCGCCGGCGATCGACAACCGCGGCTACCGCGACCTGAAACTGCGCATCCACGCGCTGCTGCTCGAACGCATCGACCTGGAAAGCATGCAGCGTTTGTCGCAGGATCAGATCCGCGACGAACTGCGCGGCCTGGTCGAGCGCCTGCTCGAAGAAGAAGCGGTGGTCATCAACGACACCGAGCGCAAGAACCTGACGCGCGATATCCAGAACGAGATGCTGGGCTTCGGTCCGCTGGAAACCTTGCTGTCCGACCCCAGCGTGTCGGACATCCTGGTCAACGGCCACAAGCAGGTGTATGTGGAGCGGCGCGGCAAGCTCGAATTGACCGACGTGGTGTTCAACGACGACGCGCATCTGATGAAGATCATCGACAAGATCGTGTCGCGGGTAGGGCGGCGCATCGATGAATCGAGCCCGATGGTCGACGCGCGCCTGCCCGACGGTTCGCGCGTGAACGCCATCATTCCGCCGCTGGCGCTGGACGGCCCGGTGATGTCGATCCGGCGTTTTTCGGTCGACCCGCTGCGCCTGGCCGACCTGGTCGCCTACAACAGCATGACGCCCGAAATGGCCGAAGTGCTGCAGGGGCTGGGCCGCGCAAAGATGAATATCCTGATCTCGGGCGGCACCGGTAGCGGCAAGACCACCATGCTCAATGTGATCTCCGGCTTTATCGGCCACACCGAGCGCGTCGTGACGGTGGAAGACGCGGCCGAGTTGCAGCTGCAGCAACCGCACGTGGTGCGCCTGGAAACGCGGCCGCCGAATATCGAAGGCAAGGGCGAAGTGAGCCAGCGCGCGCTGGTGAGAAATGCGCTGCGAATGCGGCCCGACCGCATCATCCTGGGCGAGGTGCGCGGCGCCGAAGCGCTCGACATGCTGGGCGCCATGAACACCGGCCACGAAGGCTCGATGGCGACCATCCACGCCAATACCCCGCGCGACGCCATCACGCGCCTTGAAAACATGATCAGCATGGCGGCGGCCAACCTGCCCAGCAAGGCCGTGCGCCAGCAGATCAGCTCGGCCGTGTCGGTAGTGGTGCAAGTGTCGCGCCTGATCGACGGCAAGCGCAAGGTCACCTCCATCATGGAAATCACCGGCATGGAAGGCGAGGTGATCACCATGCAGGAAATCTTCAGTTTCAAGCAGACCGGGGTGGGCGAGGGCGGCGCGGTGGTCGGACATTTTTCGGCCAGCGGCATTCGCCCGCGTTTCCTCGAACGCCTGAACAGCTTTGGCATCGGCGTATCGAGCGCCCTGTTCGAGCCGACCGGACGGTGATGCGCGCATGAACGATCTTTCCTACCTGGTGTATCTGCTGGTGTTCCTGGCCGTGATGCTGCTGTGCGGCGGCGTGTGGATGGCCTGGCAATCGGCGCGCGGCCCCGGCGCAGCGCGCGTGGCGCGCCGCTTGCGCGCCATGCAGACGGCCAGCGGCGAGAGCGAAAAAGCCGTCTCCATCACCAAGGACCGTCCGCTCAGCAACAATCCGGTTTTGCAGGGTTTGCTCGAGGACGTACCCGGCATCCTGCGCATCGACCAGTTGCTGCTGCAATCGGGTAAAACCTGGAACGTCGCCACCTTTCTGGGCTTGTCGCTGATGGGCTGGATGATCGGCCTGCTGCTGGCCAGCATATTGCCGCTGCCCTGGTATATCCGCCTGGGCCTGATGTTGGCCGCCACCGGCCTGCCGTATCTGATGGTGCAGCGGGCCAAGGCGAAGCGCCTGGTGCGCATCGAGCAACAGCTGCCCGATGCGCTCGACCTGATGAGCCGCGCCATGCGCGCCGGCCATGCGTTTCCCACCGCGCTGAAAATGGTCGGCGAAGAGATGACGGCGCCGCTGGCCGACGAATTTCGCATCGTCTTCGACGAAGTCAATTTCGGCGTGGCGATGGCCGACGCGCTGAACAACCTGGCCGCGCGCGTGCCCAGCACGGACTTGCGCTATTTCGTGATCGCCGTGCTGATCCAGCGCGAGACGGGCGGCAACCTGACCGAATTGCTGGGTAGCATCAGCGCGATTATCCGCGACCGTTTGAAACTGCTGGGCCAGGTGCGCGTGCTGTCGGCCGAAGGGCGCATGTCGGCCTGGGTGCTGGGCCTGCTGCCGTTCGGCGCGGCGCTGATGATGCACCTGATGAATCCGCAGTTCATCGAAGTGCTGTACACCGATTCGGGCGGCCGCAAGATGGTCGGCGCGGCGTTGGGACTGCTCACCATCGGCGTGCTGGTAATACGCAAGATTATCAATATCCGGGTCTGACATGAAAGGCATCACGCGATGAGTGGCATGAATGTGGCGCAGCTGGCTTTGCTGGGCTTGCTGTTCCTGATTGTTTTCGGCCTGGTGCTGCTGTTGCTGCGCCTGTTTGCCGGCAACCCGGTGCAGGAGCGCCTGGAAGCGCTCGACGGCGTCAAGGTCGATGTCGACCGCGGTCGCCACGCCAAGCGGCGCTGGGTGGCACGGGTGGTCAGCCTGACGCGCCCGCTGGCCAAGCTGTCGGTGCCGGAAGAGGGCTGGGAAAGTTCGCCCATTCGCAAGCGTTTCATCAACGCCGGCTGGCGCAGCCATTCGGCGCCGGCGCTGTTCTATGCGGCCAAGACGGGTTTGTTCCTGGGCTTGCCGCTGCTGGCGTATTTCACTTTGCATCATGGCAAGCACAATATGCTGCTGTGGCTGGTGTCGTCCGCCGCGCTCGGCTATTACCTGCCCAATCTGTGGCTGTCGCGCTGCCTGAAAGTGCGCCAGCGCGAAGTGTTCGAAACCTTTCCCGATGCGCTCGACCTGATGACGGTGTGCGTCGAGGCGGGCCTGGCGATGGATGCGGCGCTGGCGCGCGTGGCCCAGGAAATCGGCCTGAAAAGCACCATCCTGGCCGAAGAATTGCAGTTGGTGACCTTGGAACTGCGCGCCGGCAGCGCCAAGGACAAGGCCCTGCGCAACCTGGCGCTGCGCACCGGCGTCGAGGATGTCGATGCGCTGGTGACTCTGTTGATACAGGCCGAGCGCTTCGGCACCAGCATCGGCGCGTCCTTGCGCGTGCAATCGGATCAGCTGCGCACCAAGCGGCGCCAGCGGGCCGAAGAGACGGCCGCCAAGATCGCCTTGAAGCTGCTGTTTCCGTTGATCTTTTTTATCTTTCCGTCGCTCATGGTGGTACTGATGGGCCCGGCGTTCCTGCAGATTTACCGCGTGCTGCTGCCGGCCATGAATGGCAACTGACAGCATGAATCATTGATCATAAAACCAGGGGACAAGCATGAATTACATGAATTTCGGCAGGCCAGGGCGTGGTGCCGGCGTTGTCTGCGGCGCATCGGCCATGGCGCTGGGTCTGGCGATTACTTTGGCCGCCTGCGGCGGTGGTGGCTCGGACAGCAAGGGTTGCAGCAGCATCGATCCCGACCGCAACAGCAACCTGCCGGGCTGCCCGGCGGCGCCGACAACGGCGGCCACCGTGGCCCTGAGCCTGCTTGGCGCCGATGGCGCCGCCGCTACTTCGGTGGCGCCCGATCGCAATGCCACGCTGCGCGCCGTGATCAGGAATGCCAGTGGCACGGTGCTGCCGAATGTGCTGCTGACGGTGACCAGCAGCGACAAGACCGCTACCTTCACGCCTGATTCTGCCAGTGCGCTCAGCGACGCCAATGGTGTGGCGACCATCGTGCTGAAAGCCGGTAGCCAGAGCGGCGCCTTCCTGCTGACTGCCAGCGCTACCGTCAACGGCACGGCGATCACCTCGACCCTCAATTACAGCGCGGCGTTCCCGACCCTGACCTTGGGCGCCCTGAACGTGGCGCCAGCAACCCTGTCGGCAGGTGGCACGGCCGGCCTGAGCGTGGCAGTGATGAATGGCACGGCCTTGTATGCACCGGTGCAGTCGGTGGCATTCAGCTCACCCTGTGCGACTGCCGGCAAGGCCACCATCAGCAGCCCCGTCAACACCGTCAATGGCGTGGCCAGCACCTCGTATATTGACAAGGGCTGCGGCGCGGCTGACGTGATCACGGCCAGCATCATGTTCAACAACACCACCATCAGCCAGGCCGGGACCCTGACGGTGCAGACGGCCAGCGCCGGCCAGATCAGCTTTGTCTCGGCGCTGCCGCAAAACATCGCCCTGAAAGGCACCGGCGGCGCCGGCCGGCAGGAATCGTCCGTGGTCAGCTTCAAGGTGCTTGACCGCAACGGCAACACGGTCAGCGGCCAACTGGTCGACTTTGCGCTCAATACCGCTGCTGGCGGCCTGACGCTCAATCCTGCCCAATCGACCAGCGGCGCCGACGGCAGCGTCAGCACCACGGTGGCTTCCGGCACGGTCAATACGCCGGTGCGGGTGACGGCCAGGCTGCAGGGCACAACGCTGTCAACCGTGTCGGATCAACTGGTGGTGTCGACCGGTATCCCTGAGCAAAACAGCTTCACGCTCAGCAGTTCGATGTTCAATACGGAAGGGGGCAGCTTTGCCGGTTGCCCGGCGCCCAATGGTGCGATCATTACCGCGCGCCTCGGTGATCATTTCCACAATCCGGTGCCGGACGGCACGGCGGTCAGCTTTACGGCCGAAGGTGGCACTATCGACGCTTCCTGCCTGACGGGACTGGAAAGCACCACCCTGACCAACGGTACCGTGATCACCCAAAAAGGTACGCCGGGTTCCTGCACGGTACGTTTTTGTGCCGGCAATCCCTACCCGTCGGACGGTCGTGCGACCATCCTGGCCTATGCGCTGGGCGAAGAAAGCTTTGTCGACGCGAATGGCAACAATCTGTTCGAAACGGGCGAGGCCTATACAGACCTGGGCGAGCCGTTCCGCAATGACCGCGCGATTACGGGCGAGAATGCCGACTTCCGCGACGACGCCTACAGCACCGGCAATGCCACGCGCGCCAGTGGCGAGCCGTATATCGATTCGAACGGCAGCGGCGCCTGGAACGCCACTGGTGACGCGCAATACAACGGTGTACTGCGCGCCGCCTCCAGCGTCAATACCACGGCTGCCAATACCGTGCATGTGCGCCGGGCCCTGGTGCAGGTATTGTCGACCAGCGATGCGCGCATCACGCCGCTGGCCAGCGCGCCGATTGCGCTTGACCAGTGCGTCGATGGCACGCCGTTTCAAAACGCGCCGCGCCTCTTTCCGATTGCCATCCGTGACAGCAATCAGACAGTGTTCCCGATCAACCGTGCGGCAGTGACCGGCCGGCCGGTCGACTTGCCCGGCAATCCGCTGCCGGCCGGCACGACGATCACCTTCTCGACCACCAATGGCACCATTATCAGCGGCAACAGCTTCACCGTGCCGAACATCGACAGCGCCAGCTCCGCCAACTGGATCTATCCGCTGCAGATGATCAGCGACGTGACCCAGGTCGGCACCGCGTGCCAGCCTAACACCACGCGCAATGGCTTGCTGACAGTGATGGTGCGCACGCCGTCCGGCATCGTTACCGCCGCTTCCTACAACGTCACCGACTGACGCTGATACTGCGGGCGAAAAAAAAGCTGCCGGGGTAACCTGGCAGCTTTTTTTACATCAGATGCGATGAGGATCAGGCAAACGGCGCCAGCAGGCTGACCATCTGGCCAAACACTTTCGGGCTGGCGGCGATCACGTCGCCCTTGTACAGGTAGTCCGACTCGCCGGAGAATTCACCGACGATGCCGCCCGATTCGGTGATCATCAGCGCGCCGGCGGCGATGTCCCAAGGCTTCAGGCCTTTCTGGTAGAAGCCGTCGAGGCGGCCGCAAGCGACATAGGCCAGGTCCAGCGCGGCCGAGCCGGCGCTGCGCACGCCCTGGCTGCGTTCACCCATGATGGCGTACATTTTCAGGTATTCGTCGAGCGCGCGCGGGCCGGCGCCGTGGCCGGTGCCCAGCATGGCGTTGGAAACGCGGTCGAGTTTCGTTACGCGGATGCGTTTTTCATTCAGGAAAGCGCCGGCGCCCTTGCTGGCCGTAAACAGATCGTTGCGCACCGGGTCGTAGATCACGGCTTGCGTGACGATGCCGCGCTGGGCCAGCGCCAGCGAGATGCAGTATTGCGGGAAGCCGTGGATAAAGTTGGTGGTGCCATCGATCGGGTCGATGATCCACTGGAATTCATTCTCGTCGTGCGAGTTGGCGGAAGCGCCCGATTCCTCACCCAGGAACGCGTGGTCCGGGTAGGCCTTGGACAGCACCTCGATGATGGCTTGTTCGGCCGCCTGGTCGACGTCGGTGACGAAATCGTTATGTTGTTTTTCCGTGACGACGACGCGGTCGAGGTCGAAAGACGCGCGGTTGATGACGGTGGCGGCGCGGCGGGCGGCCTTGATGGCCGTGTTGAGCATTGGGTGCATGTGAGCTTCCGTTAAAAGCACGCGAGCGCCCGGCAGTACCGGTTTGTACTGGAGCGCAGGAGTGCAAGAATGAATTAAAGAGCAAAGCGGTGGCGAAGTGGTTAAAATCCCGGCCTGGCGTCAGCGTTTTGTGACGTCGTCCCCGACATTTCCTGTATCGATACCGCGCAATGGCGCTATTTTAAATGAATCTGCCCGAAATCAATACGTCTCTTTTCAAACGCCTCCGATTTATTCTGGTCGAGACCAGCCGTGCCGGCAATATCGGCGCCGTCGCGCGGGCCATGAAAACGATGGGCTTTTCCGACCTGGTGCTGGTCAACCCGCGCTTTGCCGACGCTTTGAGCGACCCGGAAGCGGTGGCCTTTGCCAGCGGCGCGCAGGATATTTTGTCCGGCGCGCGCATCGTCGGCTCGATCGCCGAAGCGCTGGAAGGGTGCAACTACGCGGCCGCCGTGTCGGCCCGCCTGCGCGAATTTTCGCCGCCCGTCACTGCGCCGCGCGCGATTGCCGCCCAACTGGCCGCCGGCACCGAGCTGCATGCCGCCGTGATTTTCGGCAACGAGCGCTTCGGCCTGCCCAACGAGATCGTCGAGCAGTGCAATGTGCTGATCAATATCCCCGCCAATGCCGAGTATTCGTCGCTGAACCTGTCGCAGGCGGCGCAGGTGATCGCCTATGAATGCCGGGTGGCGGCGCTCGGTGACGAGCAGGTCGCCAGCGCGGTCGGATTTCATGGCGACGCCGCCAGCCTGGCCCAGGTCGACGGCATGTATGTGCATTTGCAGGAAGCGCTGGTGGCCATCGATTTCCTCGACGCCGACAATCCGAAAAAGCTGATGCCGCGCCTCAAGCGCCTGTTTTCTCGCACCGGGCTCGAAACGGAAGAAGTCAATATCCTGCGCGGCATTGCCCGCCATATCCTGGTGATGGCGAAAAAGCCGCGATGATCGAAACGCGGCTGTTGCGCCAGTTTATCGCGGTGGCCGAGGAGCTGAACTTCCGGCGCGCCGCCGAACGGCTGCACATGGCCCAGCCGCCGCTGTCGCAGGCGATATTGCGGCTCGAAGAGCAGCTGGGCTATTCCGTATTCGAGCGTAGCAACCGCAAGGTCAGCCTGACGGCCGCTGGCACGGCCTTTCTCGCCACCGCCAGGCAGGTGCTGGCGACCCTGGAAGAGGGCGTGGCCGAAACCCGGCGCGTGGCGCAGGGCAGCGCCGGCCACGTGCGCCTGGGGTTTATCCAGATCACGCCGTATGCGCACGTGCTCGATGCCTTGCGCCAGTTCCGCCTTGATTTTCCTGACGTGCAGTTGACATTGCGCGAGGCGCCGACCCAGGAACTGGTGGAGCTGCTCGAAGCGGGTCAACTCGATGTCGCGCTGTTGCGCGCAGCGGGGCGCAGCACGCCGGCGCTGGCGTTCGAGCGCTTGTCCAGCGAAGCGATCATGGCGGCGCTGCCGGCCGGCCACCGGCTGGCGGGGCGGCAGACAGTAGCCTTGACCGAGTTGCAAAACGACGACTTTGTTGCCTCGCCGCGCGCGCTGGGGCAGGGCTTTCACGATCAGTTGGCCAGCCTGTGCCTGCATGCCGGTTTCGCGCCCAATGTGGTACAGCAGGCAAGGCGCTTGCAAACGGTGGCCGGCCTGGTGGCGGCCGGCTTTGGCGTGGCGCTGCTGCCGGCCAGCCTGGCTTTCACGCTGCCGGCGGCAGCCGTGATGCTGCCCCTGCTGACCGACGCGCCCGAGCAGCTGGTCCGGCTGGATCTTTGGATGGCCTGGAATGCGCAGCAGGCCTTGCCGGTGCGCGAGCCCTTGCTGGCCCGGCTGCGCCAGTCGGCCAGCGCACAATAAGACATTTACAGTCTCAATCCGAGACAAACAAACTATTTTACAGATGGTCCGGCAGGCGCCAGCATGGTGGTTTCTTGTATCGAGGAGCCCTCATGCCCACCGCCATCTACCTGCTGTCGCTGTGCAGCTTTGCTTTCGGTTTGTCCGAGTTTGTCGCCGCCGGGCTGCTCTCGGGCATGGCGCGCGACCTGCACGCCAGCGTGGCGGCCACAGGCGCAGTGATTGCCGCCTATGCGCTGGGCGCGGCCATCGGCGCACCGGTCCTGACGGCGCTGCTGGCGCGCTTTTCCGACAAAATTGTTTTGACCGCCACCATGCTGGTGCTTGCTGCAGGCAGCGTAGCCATGGCAGCTGCGCCGGGCCTGGTTTCCTTGCTGCTGGTGCGTTTTTTGGTCGGTCTCGCGCACGGCGTCTTTATGGCCGTGGCGTCGAACGCCGCCACCAGCCTGGTCGAACCGGCGCGTTCGGGACGGGCCCTGTCCATCGTGTGGCTGGGCCTGACCCTGGCGCTGGCCTGCGGCGTGCCGCTGGGAACCTGGCTCGGTGCGTTATGGTCCTGGCGCGCCGTGTTTGCGGCGATTGCCGCGCTGGCGCTGGCCGGCGCCATGGGATTGCCGTGGGCCATGCCGGCGGCCCGCAAACCTGCGCAAGCGATGTCCGCGCTGGCCAGCCTGCGCGCCTTGCTGCAGCCGGCCCTGCTGCTGGCGGCCAGTATCGCGGCGCTGGTCAGCGTCGCCACCTTCAGCTTTTTTACCTATATCTCGCCATTTCTGTTGCAGGTCAGTGGCCTGGACGCGCACTGGCTGGGTGCGGCCATGCTGAGCTTTGGCGTATGCGCCATCGGCGGCAACCTGCTCGGTGGCCATCTTGCCGATGGCTTGCACGCACGCGGCTGGAGCTTGCTGGCGCTGGCCGCGCTGGCCTTCAATCTGCTGGGGTTTTATGTGCTGCGTACCCAGGCGCTGGCGATGCTGGCGCTGTGCGGCAGCCTGGGCCTGCTGTTCTTTGCCATCGTCACCCTCTCGACCATGCGCCTGCTGAACCTGGCCAAGCGGCTCAATCCAGGCGTGGCGGCGGTGGCCGCCGGCCTCAATATCGCGTCGTTCAACCTGGGCACGGCGGCCGGCGGGCTGCTCGGTGGCGCACTGATCGCCGGTTGGGGGCTATCGGTGATTAGCCTGGGCGGGACGATGGCGGCGCTGCTGGCCATGCTGCTGCTGTGGCGTACAAGTTAGACCCTGCGCTCCAGTTTTTTGCTCACTGCGGATCGTGCTCCTGGCGTACACTGGCCGGAAAAAATATCGGTCAACAGGAGATGCATCACCATGCAACGCAGATCGTTTTTCAAGTTTGGCCTGCTGGGCGCGTGCAGCGTGGCGGCCGGCGGCGCCGTGTACCGGCTGGCGCGCGGACCGGCGCCCCTGCGCCGTTTTGAACTCGATGGCGAGGCGCGCGCGGCGCTGTCCGCCATCGTGCCGGCCATGCTGGGCAGCGCCCTGCCGCCGGGCGCGCCGGCGCTGGCGCGCGCTGTCGACGGCGTGCGCACGGCGATACACGGCTTGCCGCTGGCACAGCAGGGCGAAGTACAGGACCTGTTTGGCCTGCTGGCGCTGGCGCCGGCGCGCCGCTTTGTCGCCG
Source organism: Janthinobacterium sp. 1L-D-8-B-C4 (assembly GCF_057291295.1). NCBI lineage: Bacteria > Pseudomonadati > Pseudomonadota > Betaproteobacteria > Burkholderiales > Oxalobacteraceae > Janthinobacterium > Janthinobacterium sp. 1L-D-8-B-C4. Next base: position 67,153 of record NZ_JBXAVX010000020.1, on the reverse strand, counting down.
GCGTCGACGACGGCTGGCGCAATGCCGATCCGCGCCAGATGGCGGCTTTCCTGCAAGGCTGGCGCCTGCACCGCCTTGCCACCCTGCAGACGGCCTACCTGGCCTTGCACGATTTGATCCTGGGTGCCTGGTATGCCGACAGCGCCAGCTGGGCCGCCATCGGCTATCCGGGTCCGATGCCCGAGCTGTCATGAAGGCGCAAGCATGAATTCACCCATACCTGATCCGATCACTGCCGGCCTGGCCGCCGGCTGGCAAGTCACCGACGCATCTTCCTTGCAAACCAATCGCACGCTGGAGGCCGACGTGGTGATCATCGGCAGCGGCGCCGGCGGCGGCATCACGGCCGAACTGCTGGCGCGCGCCGGCCTGGCGGTGCTGATCGTCGAGGAGGGCGGCTTGAAGTCGTCGAAAGACTTCAAGATGCGCGAAGCCGACGCCTACCCCGCGCTGTACCAGGAGTCCGCCGCCCGCAAGACGCGCGACAAGGCCATCAATATCTTGCAGGGGCGCACCGTGGGCGGCTCGACCACCGTCAACTGGACCTCAAGCTTTCGCACCCCGCCCGGCACGCTGGCGCACTGGCAGTCGCATCACGGCCTGGCCGGCTACACGGTGGCGTCGATGGCGCCGTGGTTCGCGCTGGTCGAGCGGCGCCTGCATGTCGGCGACTGGCCGGTGCCGCCCAATGAAAACAACGATTTGCTGCGGCGCGGCGCGCAGGCCCTGGGCATACCGACGGCCGCCATACGGCGCAATGTCAACGGCTGCTGGAACCTCGGCTACTGCGGCATGGGCTGCCCCACCAACGCCAAGCAGTCGATGCTGGTCACCACCATTCCTGCTGCGCTGCAATTGGGTGCACGTCTGCTCACGCATGCGCGCGCGGAACGCTTTGTGCTGCAGGGCGAGCGCATTTCCAGCCTGCAGGTGACGGCGCTCGATGCCACCGGCCAGGCTGCTACCGGAATCGAGCTGACTGTGCGCGCCAGACACTTCGTGCTGGCCGGCGGCGCCATCAATACACCGGCCCTGCTGCTGCGTTCAAACGCGCCCGACCCGCATGCCTTGCTGGGCCGGCGCACCTTTTTGCACCCGACCGTGATCAGTGCTGCGTTGTTCCAGCAACGAGTCGACGCCTATGCGGGTGCGCCGCAAACGATCTATTCCGACCATTTCCTGCACACGGCCCCGATCGATGGCGCGATCGGCTACAAGCTCGAAGCACCGCCCCTGCATCCGCTGCTGATGGCCACCACCATGGGCGGCTTTGGCGATGAACATGCGCAGACCATGCGCCAGTTTGCTCACGTGCACGGCTTGCTGGCGCTGCTGCGCGACGGCTTTCACGAAGACGCTGCCGGCGGCGCGGTCAGCCTCGACAGCCATGGCAACCCGGTGCTCGATTATCCATTGACGCCGTTCATCTGGGACGGCGTGCGCCGCGCGCTGCTGTCCATGGCCGAGATACAGTTTGCCGCCGGCGCGCGCAGCGTCTATCCGGTGCATGAAATGGCGCGCCATTACACCAGCTGGACGCAGGCGCGGCAGGCCATCGACGCCTTGCCGTACCAGGCCTTGCTGGCGCGGGTGGTGTCGGCCCATGTGATGGGCGGCTGCGCCATGTCGGACGACCCGCGCCTCGGTGTGTGCGATGCGCAAGGACGCTACCGGGGCCTGGCGAATTTGTCGGTGCACGACGGTTCGCTGTTCCCCACCTCGATCGGCGCCAATCCGCAATTGTCGATCTATGCGCTGGCCGCACGCCTGGCCAGCAGCCTGGCGCAGGAGCTGACGGGCAAGGTCTCGCCTGGCTTCGGCGCGGACATGGCGGCACTGGCATGATCGCGCGCGCCTTGTGCTGGCTGATGCTGCTGCAAGTGCTGGCCGCTGTTGGCCTGGCGTGGCTGCTGTGGCAGGCTGGTGTAAGCCAAGCCTTGCCGGCGCTGTTGCTGGGCGTGCTGGGGGTGCTGCTGGTGCGCGCGCTGATCGTGGCGCGCAATTTCTGGCATAGCCGTCGTTACGTCGTCGATCCGGTGCCGCAGCCCTTGGGAGCGCCGGCGGCGGCGCGCCTGTTCGCGGGCGAACTGGGCGCCAATCTGCGCACCTCGTCCTGGGGCATGCTGCGCCCGCGCCTGAGCAAACCCGCCGCGCCGGCGCAGCGCCTGCTGCCGGTGCTGCTGATCCATGGTTATGTGTGCAACCGTGGTTTCTGGGCGCCGTTGAGCGGCCAGCTGGCGCACGCCGGCGTGGTGCACGGCGCGGTCGACCTGGAGCCGATCAACGCCGGCATCGACGACTTCATACCGGCCGTCAATCAGGCGATCGAAACACTGTTGGCGGACGCTGGCGCGCAGCAGGTGATTATCGTCGCGCACAGCATGGGTGGACTGGTGGCGCGTGCATATTTGCGCCGGCATGGCAGCGCGCGCGTGGCGCGCGTGATCACCGTGGGCACGCCGCACCATGGCACGGCGCTGGCCAACCTGGCGGTCGGCAGCAATGCGCGCCAGATGAGCCGGCCCGGCGGCCAGCCGAACGCCTGGCTGGCGCAACTGGACGCGCACGAGTCGGCGCAGACACGCGCCCTGTTTACCTCGATCTATTCGCAGCACGACAATATCGTCGCGCCGCAGGATTCGGCGCGGCTGCCCGGCGCGCGCAATATTGCCCATGCCGGCCTCGGTCATGTGGCGCTGGCCTCGGACCGGCGCGTGTTGCGCCAGGTGCTGTCTGAAATCACTATCGTTTCGGAAGTCGGTGCTGCGGCTTTTGCGCCTGACAAAGGCTGAGCTCGCCAGCCTTTTATCAAGTTGGCAAGGGTGTCGTTTTTGACGCATTTGTTGCCCATTTTTAATAGCTTGCCCCTCACAAAAACCTGTTTTCCAACGGCTACTTGGTTTAAGCTGGCAGCTGTCGCGCGCGCTCGGCGAGTGTGTCGAACCGGAACGGGTATAGTGAAATCGACGCCAGCCGATTTATACTGAGAATGTCGGCACCCTATTGTAGGATTGTCATGCAGGCCAGGCTGTGGATGTGCGCTGGAACGCACAGAACGCCGGGCAAGTTAAGGGTATTAATAGTGAAATGTTACTTAGGTGGGAGTGCTAATTGTCCGCACGTATCCTGATTATTGAAGATAACGCCACCAATATGGAATTGATGGTGTATCTGCTGCGCGCCTTCGGCTATACGCCGCTGGCCGCCTACGATGGCGAAGAGGGCGTGCGCATGGCGCGCAGCGAAGTGCCCGACCTGATCATCTGCGACGTCCACCTGCCCAAGCTCGATGGCTATGGCGTGGTGGCCGAACTGAAGAAAGATCCGCTGTTGCGCAAGATTCCCGCGCTGGCCGTCACCGCGCTGGCGATGGTGGGCGACCGCGAGCGCCTGCTCGAAGCGGGCTTCAACGGCTATATCGGCAAACCGATCGAACCCGACCTGTTCGTGGCGGAGCTAGAATCTTTTTTACCCGGGGCGCCGTCGACGCCAGTTAAAAACGACATCTCCACTATCCTGATCGTTGACGATCATGTGCTCAACCGCGAATTCCTGACGGCCCTGCTGGGCTACAGCGGCCACCGCCTGCTGGAAGCGGCCAACGGTGTCGAGGGCCTTGACATCATGCGCACCGAGCGGCCGGACCTGATCATCTCCGACATCCTGATGCCCAATATGGATGGCTACGAATTCGTCACGCGCGTGCATGAAAACCCCGTGCTGGCCGACGTGCCGATCATTTTTTACACGGCCACCTACCGCGAGCAGGAAGCCATCCTGCTGGCGCAAGCCTGCGGCGTGCGCTGGGTGCTGCCCAAGCCGTCGGACCCCGAAGTGATCGTGCGCACGGTGAATGAAGCACTGGGTCTGGTGGCGCCGGCGGCGCAGGCCAGCGCCATGCCGCGCGCGGCCGGCGCGTTGGAAAGCGGCAAGCTGGCCGGCATCGAGCAGCATGTCAGCGGCTACCTTGACGAACTCGAATCGAGCCGCCAGCAGATCTCGCAGCTGGCCGGGCAGGGCGATGGCAGCACGCCGGTGCCGGAAGACCTGGCGATCATGACCGAGCGATTATCGCGCTCGCTGTCGAGCCTGCAGGCAGTCAGCCTGCGCCTGACGGCCCTGATTGAACTGGGCATGGACCTCGGCGCAGAACGCGATCCGCGCGCGCTGATCGCGGCAGGCTGCAAGGTGGCGCAAAACATTTGCGTGGCACGCTATGCCTGCATCGGCGTGCTGGAAGAAGGCGCCGACAAGCTCAGTTATTTTTCCTCGTGCGGCACTGAAAAGAACATCGACCAGATCGCCGCCACGCCGCGCGTGGGCGTGCTGTCGCGCCTGCTGGAGCAGCAGCAAGCGCACCGCGTCAATGGCCTGAAGGGCGATCCCGCCGCGCTGGGCCTGCCCGGCACGCATCCGCCCGTGCATTCTTTTCTTGGCGTGGCGATCGCCTCGCGCGAGCGCGTGCACGGCTGGCTGTACCTGGTCGACAAACTGGGTGCAAACGAGTTTTCGGAAGTCGACGAGCGTGTTGCCGCCACCGTTGCCGCGCAGATCGCGGTGGCCTACGACAACCTGTTGCTGTACGACGAAATCAAGCGCCACCACGAGCAGCTGACGCTGGACATGGCGGCCCGCATCCGCCTCGACGAAGACCTGCGCCGCTTTCGCCTGGCGATGGACGCCACCGCCGACGCCATCTTCCTGGTCGACCGCGCCGGCGCCTGCTTTGTCGACGTCAACCAGACGGCCTGCCGCATGCTCGGCTTCGAGCGCGAAGACTTCCTGCAGGTCGGCCCGGGCCGCGCGCACGACGGCCAGTCGCAGCTCGACGAGCTGTATGAAAAACTGCTGGCCGGCGAGCAGGGCGCGCCGATGGCCGAACTGCAGCTGCACCGCAAGGACGGTACGCCCTTGTCGGTCGAAGTGCAGAGGCGCACCCTGCGTTCGGGCCAGAGCTGGATCCTGGTGGCGGTGGCGCGCGACATCACCGAGCGCAAGGACGCCGAGCAGCGCCTGCTGAAACTGGCTCATTTCGACACCCTCACGGGTTTGCCGAACCGCAGCCAGTTCTACGATTCGCTGACCCATGCGCTGGCTCAGGCGCAGGAACATCAATGGTCGGTGGCGGTGCTGTTTCTCGATGTCGACCGCTTCAAGAACGTCAACGACACCCTGGGCCACACCATCGGCGACGAGCTGCTGCGCCAGTTTTCCAGCCGCCTGGTCGATTGCCTGCGCGTGCGCGACACCATCGGCCGCTTCGGCGGCGATGAATTTGCCGCCATCCTGATCCTGCCCGACGGCGCCCAGCATTCGGTGGTGGTGGTCGACAAGATCCGCGAAGCGATGCGTAAACCATTCGATTTGCAGGGCCATGAAGTGACGGTCACGGCCAGCATCGGCATCGCTGTCTATCCCGAAGATGCGACGCACGCCGACACCCTGATCCAGTACGCCGATACCGCCATGTACCGCGCCAAGGAAGCGGGGCGCGACGCGTTCCGCTTCTTCACGGCCGAAATGAACGCCCAGTCGATGGCGCGGCTGGACATGGAAAACGCCTTGCGGCGCGCCATCGACAACGAAGAATTCGTCCTGTTTTTCCAGCCCAAGGTGCATATCGGCTCGGGCCGGGTCAGCGGCGCCGAGGTGCTGATACGCTGGCGCCGGCCCGGCCACGGCATGGTGTCGCCGGCCGTGTTCATTCCGCTGCTCGAAGAAACCGGGTTGATCGTGCGGGTTGGCAACTGGGTGCTGGACCAGGCCTGCCGCAAGATCGCCGACTGGTGTTCCAGCAGCATCGGCCCGGTGCACCTGTCGGTAAATGTCTCGGGCATCCAGTTCTTCGTCGGCGGGCTGGAAGAAGAAGTCCTGCGCGCCATCCGCAAGCACGATATCGCCCCCGATTTGCTGGAACTGGAATTGACGGAAAGTTCATTGATGTCGAATGCCGAGGAAACCATTGCCGTGCTGCGCAACCTGAAAGCGCTGGGCATCCAGATTTCCATCGACGATTTCGGCACCGGCTACTCCAGCCTGGCTTATCTGAAACGCTTTCCGATCGACAAACTCAAGATCGACATCGCCTTTGTGCGCGAAGTCACCAGCAACCCCGACGACGCGGCCATCGTGCTGGCCATTATCAGCATGGCCCACAGCATGAAGCTGCAGGTGATTGCCGAAGGCGTTGAAAACGATGCCCAGCTGGCCTACCTGCGCCGCCATGGCTGCGATGAAATGCAGGGCTATTATTTCAGCCGCCCGGTGGCACAGGAAGAATTCGAACAGATGCTGATGAAGGGCAAGCAGCTGCAGGCGCCGCGCGACGCCGGCAGCGAAGCGCAGCAAACGCTGCTGATCGTCGATGACGATGTGTTCATGCTCGACGTGCTGAGCGACTTCCTGTCCCAGGATGGCTACCGCATCTTCACCGCCCAGACGGCGGCCGAAGGTTTCGACATCCTGGCGCGCCACCAGGTACAGGTCATTCTTTGCGACCAGTGCATGCCGGCCATGAGCGGCACCGAATTCATGGAGCGGGTCAAGCACCTGTGCCCGGACACCTTCCGCATCATGCTGTCGGCGTATGCCGACCTGACGCCGATCATGGCGGCGATCAACCGCGGCGCCGTCGACCGCTTCTATACCAAGCCCTGGAAGGGCGCCGTGCTGCGCGAAAATATCCGCGAAGGCTTCCGCTTGCATGGCTTGCTGCACGGCCCGGTACAGGCGGCCGCCTGAGCTTCCGGGCTTCTCGGTGTGCTGGCGCACCGAACGGCGCATTCAGTCACCCGCGTTTGTTTCTGGCCTCTAGAATCGAGAGCAAGGCCTTACATCACACGGGAGCGGGCAATGACAAAAAAATTGAAGCACGATAGCGCTGACGTCATGCCGGCGTCGGCGCGGCAGATCTGGCAAGCCAGCCTGGGCGCGTTTGCGCGGGCGCAAGAGGAGGGCGGGCGCATGCTGGCCAGCCTGGCCCGCGATGGCGCGCCCTTGCCGCCGGGCCAGGATGCGGCGCTGCTGGAGGGCGGTGCCGCGCACGACCGCCTCGAACAGGTATTCGAAGAGCGCGTGGCGCGTGCGCTGGCCGCCATCGGCGTACCCACGCAAGCCGAACTGGCGGCGCTGCGTGAACAAGTCGAGCAACTGGGCCGCCAGGTGGCAAGCTTGTCGGGCGGCGCCGCCAAGCCCGCCAAAAAGGCGCTGGGCAAGAAAAAAGCGGTGGCCGGCAAGCCGGGCTAGCGGGCGTCGTGGCCTGGCGCGGGGTGTTTCGCCGGGGCTATCTTCGGTGGTATGCTTGGGGCAGAACAAAGAGAGATTGCCCGCCATGCTACAAAAAGCACCACGCCGTACCCGCGAACGCATCCTGGAATTGTCGCTGCGCCTGTTTAACGAGTTTGGTGAACCGAATATCACCACCACCGTGATTGCGGAAGAGATGAACATCTCGCCCGGCAACCTGTATTACCACTTCCGCAACAAGGACGATATCGTCAATTCGATCTTTGTCCAGTTCGAGGCGGAAATCGAACGCATACTGACGGTGCCCAGCGGCCGGCGCTCGAATATCGAGGATGTCTGGCTGTACTTGCACCTGATGTTCGAGCTGATCTGGCGCTACCGCTTCTTCTACCGCGACCTGAACGACTTGCTGTCGCGCAACCGCAAGCTGGAACTGCATTTCAAGCTGATCCTCGCGCACAAGATCAAGGTGGCCACGCAGCTGTGCGAAGACTTGCGCAGCGAGCAGTCGCTGGTCGCTTCGGACATGGAAATCGGCGCCATGGCGACCAATATGGTGGTGGTTGCCACGTACTGGCTGTCGTATGAATATGTGCGCAATCCGCGCAAGTACAGTGAACAGCAGTCGATGTCCGATGCGCTGGCGCGCGGCTGCTACCAGGTGCTGTCGCTGATCGGCCCCTACCTGCGCAATGACACCCATCTGCTGTTCCGTAAGCTGTCGGAAGAATACCTGACTACACTGCAAGATGGTGGACGGCTGACCGACGGCGCGATTTGATCAAGGAGACCGTGATGGCTTGGAAACAATTTCCATATTCCGACAATGCTTATGTATATACCCCCCTGTCATTGGAAACGGCCTGGCAGCGCCTGCATGCGGGCGATGTCGAGCCGTTTCCGGTGCAGGAGGCGCTGGTGCAGGCCTGGATCGCCTACCATGCCGGCGACTTCGAGCGTGCCGCAAAACTGGGCCTGGCCATGGGCGTGCCCGGCTACAGCGTGGCGCACAAGGCCACTTGCATGGTTGCCACCCATTTGGAACCGGACGAGGGCGCCAGGCTGGCCCTGTTCGAGGAAGTGGCGGAACGCTGCGAGCGCCAGCAGGCCGAGCAGCCGGACAATCCGGCCGGCTTTTACTGGCACGCCTACAGCCTGGGCCGCTATGCGCTGGGCATTTCGGTCGTCAAGGCGCTGGCCCAGGGCATGGGCGCCAAGGTGCGTAACAGCCTGAACCGTACCGTGACCCTGGCGCCGCTGCATGCCGATGCGCATATCGCCTTCGGCATCTACCACACGGAAATCATCGACAAGGTGGGCGCCATGATAGGTTCGCTCAGCTATGGCGCCAGCAAGGACGATGGCTACCAGCACTTCAGGACGGCGCTGGCCCTGAACCCCGCCTCGGCCTCGGCGCGCAGCGAATACGCGCGTGCCTTGTACATGCTCGATGGAAATAAAAAGCTGGCCGAAGTGATGGCCTTGCATGAACAGGCCGCCGAGTGTGTGGCGGTCGATGCGAAAGAGCGTCTCGAAGTCGAGGCGGCTATTGATGAACTGAAGAAATGAGGATCCCGTGATCAAGGCTTTATGTGTGTACTGTGGCGCCAATGCCGGCGTCACGCCCCAATATGCCGTGGCGGCGCGCGAACTGGCGCGCGTGCTGGTGTCGGAAAATATCGCGCTGGTGTATGGCGGTGGCAATGTGGGCCTGATGGGCGTGATTGCCGATGAAGTGCTGCGCCTGGGCGGCGAGGTGACGGGCGTGATCCCGACCGCGCTGGTGGAACGCGAAGTGGGCCATACGGGCCTGACGCGCCAGTTCGTGGTGAAGGACATGCATGAACGCAAGGCCATGATGGCCAGCCTGTCCGATGCCTTTATTGCCATGCCGGGCGGCTACGGCACCCTGGAAGAACTGTTTGAAATGCTTACCTGGGCCCAGCTGGGCATCCATGCCAAGCCGATCGGCCTGTTGAACGTCGACCATTTTTATGATGGCTTGATCAGCTTCGTGCAAAATGGCCGCGAGCAGGGTTTCGTGCGGCCGCAGCATGCCGCCTTCCTCAATGCCGACGCCGATCCGGCCGCGCTGGTACAGCGCCTGAAAGACTGCGCGCCCTGACCCTGTCGTCGTTGTGCCGGCAAGCAAGCCATGCACCGTCAGGCGCATGGCTTTTTTATTTCCGTGTGGAAAATTAAGCAGGCTTGACGCTGCAACCGCAGGTTCAGGGTTGTAAGATGGGGACAAAATACGTGCTATTTTGAAAATAAAAATGATTTTTAGACACGAATGTGTTTTACTGACGGTTATCAAGCGAGCCGTGCCGTTTTAATGTCTTGCCGGCGCTCCAACCATGGCGCCCATCTGTTCAATATCGGCCACGATCTCGCTGCTTCATTTCCCCAAAGGTAAATATCTTGAAAACTCTGACCATCTTGCGCAGCACGGCTGTCGCCGCCGTGTTCGCCGCTGGCGCGTCCCAGGCCCAAGCCCAGGCCCAGCTATCCGTAATCACTTTCAATACGCTGGAGCTTTCCGGCTTTGGCGGTAGCGTGCTCGATTCCTACACGGAAGCGGGCTATAAAATCGACAACAACCTGTTTTACGGTATGAGTTCTCCTGCCCAGAACACGATTGCCTACGCCGGTTCGGCGGGTTTGACGGCCGCTGCCCTGTCGACCACCACCATGACGCGCACGGACGGCGCCGCCTTCTCGCTCGACAAGATCAGCCTGGCCAATTACATCAGCGGCCTGCCCGGTGCGTACGACGTGACCTTTGTCGGCACCAAGGCCGGTGGCGGCACCGTCAGCCAGACGTTCACGGTGGGCAGCAGCAACAATTTCAACAACGACTTCAGCAACTACACCTTTACCGGTTTCAGCAAGCTGGTGTCGGCCTCGTGGCAGCAGGGCTTGTTTCATACCTACCAGGTCGACAATATCGGCGCCTCCGTCAGCGCCGTACCCGAGCCTGGCACCTACGCCATGCTGCTGGCCGGCCTGGGCTTGCTGGGCTTTATGCGCCGCCGCAAGAACGCGGCCTGAGCCGCCGCAACGCCATGAAAAAAACCGGCCCGCCATTTTTACGTTTGTACACCACCATACGCATTGACATGCGTCGGACAGCTTGACTGAACGGCATTACGCTGACAGCGGCTTTTTCATGACCACAGCCGCTGGCCGGAAATGTCGAGCTGCGTCAGGTACAGGCGTACGTCGAATTCGTACTGGTGGTACTGCGGTTCCATATATGTACACAGCTTGTAGAAAGCCTTGTCGTGCTGTTTTTCTTTCACGTGCGCCAGTTCATGCACGGCGATCATGCGCAGGAATTCCAGCGGCACTTCCTTGAACATGGTGGCGACGCGGATTTCGTGCTTGGCCTTCAGCTTGCCGCCCTGCACCCTTGAAATGGACGTGTGCAAGCCCAGCGCATGCTGTATCACATGGATCTTGCTGTCGAACGCCACCTTGTTGATGGGCTCGGCGTTGCGCAGAAATTCATTCTTCAAGTCTTGCACATACTGGTACAGCGCCTTGTCGTTACGCACATCGTGCGCTCGCGGATAGCGTTTTTGCAGCACCTCGCCCAGCTTGTCCTGGGCGATCAGCTGCTGTACTTTCGATAGCGTTTGTTCGGAATAGGCGCTCAGGTATTTCAGGGCAGGCATCGGCAAGAGGTGGCGGATCGGTCGAGGCGAGAATGTACCACACTGTGCTGGTCGTCACAGCGATGGACCGCCCGGCCATGCCGCCACCGCCTCAGCTATCGCCTTCGTCCTTGCTGCCTTGCCGGTTCGATTTCTGCGCTGTCTTGCCGCTGCGGCTATCGCTGTCGCGATTGGCCGATTGGCGGCTTTCGCCCCCCTTGCGGCCGATTTCGGCCATATGTTCGCGGTTGCGGCTGACCGCCTCGCCACCTTTTTGTCCGGCCCGGCGTGCTTCTTCCGAGTCGAATTCGTGGGCCGTGCCTTTCTGGTGCGCAGCCTGGCCACCCTTGCTGGCGATTTCGCGCTGCTGTGCTTCGCTCATGGCGGCGAAGCCGCGCTTGCCGCTGCCTTTCTGGCTGGCCTGGCCTTCGCTTTTCTGGCTGCTGCCAGCGCTCTTGCCTTGTTCGTTGCCTGGTTCGCTGCCCTGTTCATTACCTTGCTTGGTCGCCATGCTGTTCTCCTTGTTGTCGTTGCCGGTGTGAGGGATGGATGCGTGGTGGTGGTTCAGTGTACTGGTGGATGCACGTTTTAAAACCAGTAAAAGGATAGACGCCACGGATGGCGCCAGGTTCCGCGCCGGCATCAGGTTTTTGGCGCCGCAGGTGGCTGCCAGCTTCAAAAAAACCCGGCATTTGCGGTAGATCAAAGGATGGGGCGATCATGATGCGGGCCATGCCGGCTTGGAAAATGCTGAGAAAGTGGCCCAGCCGTGCGACAATACCGGCCTCGCGGCAGTGCGGCCCAGCGCCGTCTGCCGTGCCTTTCGCGCACAGGCGCGAGTTTCATTGACTGCTTGTTTATCTGCCTTTTCGCGACCATGACGCATCCTGAATACATCCTGACCCTGTCCTGCCTGGACCAGCGCGGCATCGTGCATCGCGTATCGGGCTTCCTGGCCGAGCATGGCTGCAACATCATCGATTCGGCCCAGTTCGGCGACCAGGAGTCGCAGCTGTTCTTCATGCGCGTGCACTTTGCGCTGGAAGACGCGGCCATCAGCGACAGCGCGCTGCGCGCCGATTTCGCGGCGTTATCGGAAACCATGCAACTGAATGGTCAACTGCACGACGCGCATGCCAAGCCGCGCGTAATGCTGATGGTGTCGAAGATCGGCCATTGCCTGAACGACCTGCTGTTCCGCTACAAAAGCGGTTTGCTGAACGTGGAAATTCCCGCCATCGTGTCGAACCACATGGAGTTTTACCAGCTGGCGGCCAGCTACAATATCCCGTTCCATCACCTGCCGCTGGCGGCCGGCGCGCCGGAGTCGGCCAAGCTGGCGCAGGAAGCGAAAATCATCGAGCTGCTCGACGCCCACAAGATCGACCTGGTGGTGCTGGCGCGCTACATGCAGATACTGTCGCCTGGCCTGTGCCAGGCGCTCGACGGGCGCGCCATCAATATCCATCACTCTTTCCTGCCCAGCTTCAAGGGCGCCAAACCGTATGCCCAGGCGCATCACCGCGGCGTCAAGCTGATCGGCGCGACGGCCCATTTCGTCACCGGCGACCTCGACGAAGGCCCGATCATCGAACAGGACGTCGAACGGGTCGACCATGCGATGGACGCGGAAACGCTGACGGCGATCGGCCGCGACGTCGAATGCGTGGTGCTGGCGCGCGCCGTGAAATGGTTCGTCGAACACCGCATCTTGAAAAATGGCAACAAGACCGTCGTCTTCCGCTGATCTCCAACTTCCCTGACCCCGACACAATGGCACTCAAAGCAACGATATTCAAAGCCGATCTGCAGATCGCCGACATGGACCGCAATTACTACCAGGATCACGCGCTGACCCTGGCCCGCCATCCGTCGGAAACCGACGAGCGCATGATGGTGCGCCTGCTGGCGTTCGCCATCCACGCCGACGAGGCGCTGACGTTTACCAAGGGCCTGTTCGATACCGAAGAGCCTGACCTGTGGCAGAAAGACCTGACGGGCGCAATCCAGCTGTGGATCGAAGTGGGCCAGCCCGATGAAAAACGCATCCTGAAGGCTTGCGGGCGGTCCGAACAGGTGATTGTCTACAGCTATGGCGCGACCAGCCATATCTGGTGGAAGCAGATCGCCAACAAGCTCGAACGGGCGAAAAACCTGACCGTCATTAATCTGCCGTCGGATGCGGCGCAGGACATGAGCAAGCTGGCGCAGCGCAACATGCAGCTGCAATGCACGATCCAGGATGGCCAGATCTGGCTGACCGACAGCGTCAATACGGTGCTGATCGACCGTGAACCGGTCAAGCCGGCGCGCTGATCCTGCCGGTTCGCCGAATGTGAAAGCCCTCAGGGATGTGGTAATGCCGTTCGGTTAAGCTGTCCGACGCATGTCAATGCGTGAGGCGTACAAACGTAAACATGGCGGGCCGGAGTGAACTGAACGGCATTACGCAGCGATGCGGGCTTTTGCTTTTACTGCGGGCTTGCCCCCAGGCGCTTGACGCTGCTCGAGCGCTGCATGCTGCGGCTGACCTGCGGGTCGCCGTAGTAGCTGACCTCGCCCGAGCCGCCGATGCTGATGATCAGATTGTCTTTGGCCCACACCTGCGCTTCGCCCGAGCCGCCAATGCTGACCTGCACGTCATTGGCGGCCAGGCGGCCGGCGCCGATATTGCCCGAGCCGCCGATCGAAGCCGTCAATTGCTCCGTCTTGCCACTGGCGTTGAAATTGCCGCTGCCGCCGATGGCGATCGCGACGGCGCGCGCGTCGAGCTGGCCCGCATTGATCGAACCGGAGCCGCCCACGTCGAACCGCAGCTTGTCACCGCGCAGGCCGCTGGCGTTGATGGTGCCCGAGCCGCCCACGCTGACCCGCTCGACCTGGCGTGCATGCACCACGATGGTCAAGGCGGTCTGGCGCAAATTGCTGTTGCGCCTGGCGGGACGGATGCGCAGGGTGCCGTTTTCCACTGCGGTTTCGATCAGCGGCAGGATATTGTCATCCGTTTCGATGGTGACGCCTTCGGTATTGCCGATGCGCAGTTCCACCGTGCCCGGTACATTCAGCGCCACGCCGTTGAAATTGCCCACCTCGCGCACCTGCTTTTGCAGCTTGCCGCTGCCTTTGACGCTACTGCCGGCGATCCAGTCCATCGGCGAGGCCAGGCTGGGCGCGGCAGGCGTGGCCAGGGTCAACACGCTGGCAGCCAGCAGCACGGCGGTAGTGGCGCGGCGCGCCTGGAAAATGCTCGATATCATGCTTGCTCCCTGTTAAATGTCAGGTCTGCATGGTAAGCCGGGCCGGGCGCCGTCCGCAGCGCCTTGCGACAGACTGCGCCGTGGCGGGCACAGAATGCAGGCTGTGGCGACAGGAGGGCATGAGGTATCATGCCGGTATTGCATATGGAAAGAGCACTGGAATGACATGTTGATTATTACCATCAAACAAGGCAAGGAAAAAAGCTTGCTGGGCCAATCGTGGATCTACGCCTCGGCGATCGACAAGGTCGAAGGCAAGCCGCAGGAAAAAATGAAGCCGGGCTCGACCGCCATCGTGCAAAGCTCGTCCAGGCAATTCATTGCCCGCGCAGCCTATAACTCCAAGTCGCAGATCCGCGCGCGCATCTGGAGCTTCAAGGAAGACGAACCGGTCGACCATGCGCTGATCAAGCGCCGCGTCAAGGCCGCCATCGAAAAACGTTTGCCTGCCATCAAAAAGGCGGGCGAACACCAGCTGCTGACCCTGATCAAGGGCGAAGACGAAGGCTTGCCGGGACTGATAGTGCAGCTGTTTGGCGGCGCCCAGGGTTATCTGATCTGCGAATTTAACGCCGGCGGCGTCGATGCGTGGAAAGTGGCCATCGTGCAATCACTGATGGCCTCGACCGGCTGCCCGAATGTGTACGAACGCTGCGACGAGCTGCTGCGCAAGGGCGAAGGCCTGCCCTTGATCGACGGCGCGCTTGCCGGCGAAGAGCCGCCCGATGAAGTCATGCTGACCGATAACGGCGTGCGCTACGCGCTCGATCTGAAGACCGGGCATAAAAGCAAGTTTCGCTGATCATTCCAGCGGCACGCTGCGGTAACGATTGACTTCCAGCGCCGACACCGGCGGCGCATTATTGCCCCAGCTGGCGCGCAAGTGGCTGACCACGGCCGCCACCTCTGCATCGTTCAATACCGGGCCATACGGCGGCATGCCCCAGGGGCGTGGATTTCCGGCCGTGCCCGGTGCAAAGCCGCCATTGAGCACGATGCGGATGGCGTTCACGGGCGAATCTGTCAACAAGGCCCGGTTGCCTGCCAGCGGCGGATAGCCGGGCGGCACGCCCTTGCCGTTTGCCTGGTGGCAGCTGGCGCAATGGGTTTCATACAGTTTCGCACCTTGCGCCAGCTGCGCCGTGGACGCTTCCGACGTGTCGCGCGGCGCCGGTGTTGCCGCTGGTTTTGTATCGGGCAGGCTTTTCAGGTAGAGCGCCATCGCCTGTACATCCGCCACCTCCAGGTATTGCAGGCTTTGCCGCA
Source organism: Janthinobacterium sp. 1L-D-8-B-C4 (assembly GCF_057291295.1). Lineage (NCBI taxonomy): Bacteria > Pseudomonadati > Pseudomonadota > Betaproteobacteria > Burkholderiales > Oxalobacteraceae > Janthinobacterium > Janthinobacterium sp. 1L-D-8-B-C4. The sequence continues at coordinate 51,729 of NZ_JBXAVX010000020.1, read as the reverse complement.
CCACCTCGGCCATCGGGCCGAAGACGGTGGCGCGCGGCGATACGCCGGTATGCAGCAATTGCACAATATGCTCTGTCTCCCAGTCGCCCAGGCCCGCTTCCGCATTCGACGTCAAGGACGGCGCATACCAGCCCAGCATGGGGATCAGGCCGCCCGACAATCCTTCTTCGCTGCCACCCAGGGTAGTGCGGCTGCTATGGCAGGCGCTGCAGTGGCCCAGGCCCTGCACCAGGTAGGCGCCACGGTTCCATTCCACGCTTTGCGCGCGGTCGTCCTGGTAGACGGAAGGCTTGAAATACAGCGCGCGCCAGGCGGCCAGCGCGATCTGCTGGTTGTAGGGAAAGCGCAGCGCGTGCGGAAGATTGGCCTGCCGCTGCGGCGGCAGGCTTTGCAAGTAGGCATGCAGGGCATCGCTGTCTTCGCGCCTGACCCTGGTGTAATTGGTGTAGGGAAAGGCCGGATACAGCAGGCGGCCATCTTTCGATTTGCCATTGTGCAGGGCGCGCCAGAAATCATCGGCGCTCCAGGCGCCGATGCCGGTTGCCTGGTCCGGCGTGATATTGGGCGAGATCAGATTGCCGAACGGCGTCGCCAGCGCGCGCCCGCCCGCATACGGCACGCCGCCGCGGGTGGTGTGGCAAGCCATGCAGTCGCCGGCCCTGGCAAGATACGCGCCGCGCGCCACCAGTTGCTCCCGGCTCAGGCTGTTTGGTGTTGCCGGTGGCCCGATATCGTCGGCTGGCCACAGCAGCATTTTTGCGCCCACGCCCAGAATCAACAGGGCAGCCAGTGCCATCAGCGATTTCTTCATGGCGCTACCTTGGCCGTGGAGCCCGGCACGCTGCCGCAGTGCAGCGGCAAGGGCAGGGCGATGGCGTCCGCCGGGCGTGCACTCGGGTCGGCTGCCTGCGTGCCCAGCCAGGCGGACACCGCGCCGACGTCGGCGTCGGAAAGGCGTTCGGCGACCAGCGCCATGCAGTCGGGCGCATGGGCGCGGCGCACGCCGTTTTTCCAGGCGCCGAACTGGGCGTTGATATAGTCGCGCGGCAAGCCCAGCAAACCTGGAATGGCCGGCGCCACGCCAGCCAGTTGCTGGCCGTGGCAGCTGATGCAGGCCGGGATTTTTTTCACGCTGTCGCCCGCTAGCACCAGTTGCTTGCCACGCGCCAGGGCGCTGCTGCCCGCCGTGCTGGCCTGGGCCGGTGGCGGCACAGGGTGTTGCTGCGAAAAATAGTCGGCGATTTCCTTGAGGTAGGCGTCCGGCAGGTGCTCGACCATATACGTCATCATCGGGTAGCGGCGCCGGCCGTCGCGAAAATTGACCAACTGGTTGTACAGGTAGCCGGCAGGTTTGCCGGCGATGCGGGGAAAGAAGGCGTCGTGCCGTTCCTCCTGCGCATGGCAGGCGGTGCAGGCCTTGATGCGCTGGGCGAGCGTGTCCGGTACGGTGGCGGCCTGCGCCATGCCGCCAGCCGTGCCCGCCAGCGCCATTAACAGCCTTGAAAGAGATCGCCGCATGCTCTCCACCCTTATATGCTCGATGAATTGCCTAGCATATACCGGGGCAGGAAATTGCGATAGTATCAATTGTGCCTGTATGCCATGGCGGGAGCGATGCGCGGCGGTGGCAGTCAAAAAGCGTAGCGCAAAAATAATGGCAAAAACAGATGTCAAAAGCGCCCGTGCACCATTCCAATAAGCAATATTGCTGCTATATTGATGGATCTACAACTATGAATGGGAATGGCAATGGATAGCTCGCAAGGTGACGTGACTCAGAAACAGGATACAACGCTGGGCATCCTGTCCCATATCGCCGGCTTGTTTACGAGCTGGGTAGGTCCGCTGATCATTTTCCTGATCAAGAAGGGCAATGGGGATAAATTTTCTACCGACAATGCACGCGAGGCGCTGAACTTCCAGATCACCTTGCTGCTGTGGTATTTCGTGTGTTTTATCCTGTCCTTCGTGCTGATCGGCCTGTTCATGTTCTGGCTGGTCGCGCTCGGTAACCTGGTGCTGTCGATTGTTGCCGCCGTCAAGGCCAGTGAAGGCGCAGTCTACCGATATCCGCTGACCATCCGTCTGATCAACTGAACGCACCTGCCCGCCTAGGCGGGCAGGTCTGCCGGCGGCGCGATGCGCGGCGCTTTTTGCGGCGCAACCTTGCCGCCACCGGCGATCCAGCAGCGGTACACGCGCAGGGCCACCTGTGCGTCGTCGGCCGCGTACAGGATCTGCTTGTCGGACAAGCGCGCCGACGCCCAGTTGGTGGTGGAGATTTTTTTCGACTTCTGCAGATGCAGGCCAAAAAACTTGGCCACTGCCGTCTTGGCGCCCAGGTCGTTGCGCTGGCCGCCGCGCAGGGCCACCGACAGGTCAAGCACACCGGCCGGCGCGATGCCCAGCTTGTTGCGCAGGCGTTTGACGTCGTCGGACAGGCCGAAACCCACCTTCAGCGTGACGCTCGACTCGAGGATGGCTTTCAGCTCGGCCAGGGCCGGCGTGCTGGACGACCCGACCTGGAACAGATAAGCGGTGTCATCGGTGGCCAGCTGGATCAGGTGCGGGCCGGTCGATGACTCGCCCTTGACGAAGGTCGGCTTCGATTCGGTGTCGAAGCCGATCGCGTCGACCGCCAGCAAGGCAACCATGGCCGCCTTCGCTTCGTCAGCGGTGCGCACCAGCCGCACGTCTTCGAGGCGAATGCCCTGGTAGGGCGGCAAGGCGAATGCAGGCGGCTGGAGTGGCGCAGCAGCGATATCCATGTGGCCGGATCAGCCTTTGCGCGAGAACTTCGCGGTCAGCAAATTGAGCTTTTCAAGGCGCAGGCGGTTGGCTTCTTCGGCTGCTGCCGCTTCGCGCTCGGCCTTCTTGCGGTCGGCTTCTTTCTTGAAGCGCTGCTGCAATACTTGCGTGGCGTGTTCGCGGTGGGTGGCCGTGACTTCCGCGCCGGCTTTGCCGTCGAGGTCGTAGCGCACCTTGGCTTTTTCCATCACGCGCAGATAGCGCAGCGAACCGGTGTGGATGCCCAGCGCGGTGCGCATCAGCTTGCGGTCCAGGTCCGGCAGGCGCGCCAGGATCTGCTTGTCGATACCGATCGACAAGGGCAGGCAATCGCGGAACGGTGGGAATTGTTCCTGGAACTGCTTGAGCAGCGCACGCGCCGTGAGGCCCGCTGCCGGTGCGGCTGCAGGGGCTGCTGTTACGGCCTCGGCTACAGGCGCAGATGCTGCTGCGGCGTCCGCTTGCGTGTCAGGAGTGGTGGCTTGCTGGTCTGGCGTGGAGCTGGTCATCGACATCGTGGGGTTAGGCTATAAAAGGGGAGCATAGCACGCGCCACAGGCGAGTGCATTGTCTTTTTTGGCAACTTGGCACGCATTTGAGCTGCATCGCCGTAATCAAGGCAGGCGCAAAAACCGTGAAATGTGTATAATGTCGGCTTGCGCTGATGACTGCACCGTGTTTTTTGCGGGGCGAATCAGATGTACAGGGGATAAGAGCAGTGCGTGGCGGCCTTGATATTCGGATTGTTGATAGCAGATAGTGTGCTCGTTACATTCAGATCAAGGGTATTCATGCATCATCTTGCTCTCCGCTGTGTATTCACTGAACAACAACAAGCCCGTTCTGGTACGGGCTTTTTTTCATTCCGTAATGTACATCGCTTGTTTATCTGATCTGGCTTCGGCCTCGTCGTCCGGCCCGCCGCTCCCGCAGGATGCGCGGGCTTTGAACGTTCCGATATGCAGGCGCCGCTGCCGCTAGACGGCAGCCGCAACAATACGCTCCATCGAGTCCGGTTTCGCAGGCTTAGGTGGAATCATTCACTTCGCGCCGACACCATCTGGTCTCGCATCAAGAGATATCTCATGAAGAATACGCCAAAAACTTTAACGTTGTCCGCCAAGGCGCCTCGCCCGGCCTCCGCGCAATTAGCCGTTCCAAAAACGACTCTATCTTACTTCATCGATAATGCGCAAGCGAATCCGGAAGCCACCGTGGTGACGCCGACCGTGGTGACGGTAGTCAAGAAGAGCCGTTCGCGCCTGGCCGCCGTGCCGCCGCTTGACTTTGCTGCGGAAACGCCAGTGTCCGCCGAGCTGCCAGCCGAAGTGGCCGCTACGCCCGCTACGGACGAAGCTGCCGGAGTTGCGCCAGCCAAGGTGCCGGCCGTGAAAGTGGCCGTCGCGCCACGCAAGGTCAGCGAAAGCGCCGCCACCAACAAGGTGGTCACGGCTGCCCGCTCGAAAGTCGTGCGCGCCAAGGTCGAAGCGGCGCCCGTTACCATCATCAGCGGCGCGCAGGCGGTCAGCAAGACCACCGACGCCGACGCTCTGGCTGCCATCGATACCTCGAACTATTTCCTGCCAACGGTCAAGGTGCCGGGCCGCCGTGGCCGCAAACCGAGCGAATTCACGCCGGAAAACGACGAAGTGGCGGCACTGAACGCCGTCGAGCGGGCCGAACTGAAGGCCGTCTCGAAAGCGCGCGACCGCAAGGCCAAGGGTGGCGTGGCCGACGCGCTGGGCGATCCGGAAGCGTCCGCTGCCGACCTGGAACGCCGCCGCAAGCAGATCACGGGCCTGATTAACATGGGCAAGGAACGCGGTTTCCTGACCTATGCCGAGATCAATGACCAACTGCCGGAAAACATCATCGATCCGGAAGCGATCGAAGGCATTATCGCCACCTTCAACGACATGGGCATCGCCGTCTACGAGCGCGCCCCTGACGCGGAAAGCCTGTTGTTGACTGACAACGTCGCCACCGTCACCAGCGACGACGAAGTCGAAGCTGCCGCCGCCACCGCGCTGTCGACGGTCGATTCCGACTTTGGCCGTACCACCGATCCGGTGCGCATGTACATGCGTGAAATGGGCGCCGTGGCCCTGCTGACGCGCGAAGGCGAGATCGAGATCGCCAAGCGCATCGAAGGCGGCCTGAAAGACATGATCCAGGCGATTTCCGCCTGCCCGACCACGATCGGCGAAATCGTCGCCCTGTCGCAGAAAATTGCGCGCGATGAAATCAAGGTCGACGAAGTGGTCGACGGCTTTGTCGACCTGAACGAAAGCAATGCCCCGGCGCCGGCCGCCGTGGTGGTGCCTGCCGCCGCCACCGGCGACGAAGAGGAAGAGGAAGAAGAAGCGGAAGAAGAAGACGGCGACGCCAATGGCGGCGCGGCCGGTTTCTCGAGCGAACAGCTGGCGCAGCTGAAAAAGAATGCGCTGGAAAAGTTCAACGTCATCTCGACCCAGTACGAAAAGATGCGCAAGGCGCCCGAGGGCTACAACTCGAAAGTCTACGTCAAGGCGCAGGAAGCGATCTCGCAGGAACTGCTGGGCATCCGCTTCACCGCCAAGGTGGTGGAAAAGCTGTGCGACACCCTGCGCGGCCAGATGGAAGAAGTGCGCCATATCGAACGCGCCGTGCTGGAACTGTGCGTGAACAAATGCGGCATGCCGCGCGCCCACTTCATCAAGGTGTTCCCGGGCAACGAGACGGACCTGGAATGGGTCGACCGCGAAGTCGACTGCAAGTATCCATACAGCGCCATCCTGAGCCGTAACGTGCCGGCCGTAAAAGAGCTGCAGAAGAAAATGATTGACCTGCAGGCGCGCGTCGCCCTGCCGCTGGCCGACCTGCGCAAGATCAACAAGCAGATGGCCGCCGGCGAAAAACGCGCGCGCCACGCAAAACGTGAAATGACGGTCGCCAACTTGCGCCTGGTCATTTCGATCGCCAAGAAATACATCAACCGCGGCCTGCAGTTCCTGGATTTGATCCAGGAGGGCAATATCGGTCTGCTGAAAGCGGTCGACAAGTTCGAATACCGCCGCGGCTACAAGTTTTCGACGTATGCCACCTGGTGGATCCGCCAGGCCATCACGCGTTCGATCGCCGACATGGCCCGCACCATCCGCGTGCCGGTGCACATGATTGAAACGATCAACAAGATGAACCGCATCTCGCGCCAGATCATGCAGGAAACCGGTAGCGAGCCAGACCTGGCGACCCTGGCCGTCAAGATGGAAATGCCGGAAAACAAGGTGCGCGAAATCATGAAGATCGCCAAGGAGCCAATTTCCATGGAAACGCCGATGGGCGAAGATGGCGATTCGCAGCTGGGCGACTTTATCGAAGACAACACGACCCTGGCCCCGCTGGACGCCGCGCTGCACGCCTCGATGCGCAACGTGATCAAGGAAGTGCTGGACTCGTTGACGCCGCGCGAAGCAAAAGTGCTGCGTATGCGTTATGGCGTGGAAATGTCGAACGACCACACGCTGGAAGAAGTGGGCAAGCAGTTCGACGTCACGCGCGAACGTATCCGCCAGATCGAAGCGAAGGCGATGAGCAAGCTGCGCCAGCCGTCGCGTTCGGACAAGCTGAAAACCTTCCTGACACAAAACTGAGTCAGGCAATAAAAAAGAGGCGCAAGCCTCTTTTTTTTCGTCCGTATTCATGTCAGGGCTGGCTGGCCGGGTTCAGCGGCAAACGGATTTCCAGCGTCGTGCCCTGGCCCGGCAGGCTGTCGATATGCAGCGTGCCGCCCAGCGCCTGCATTCTTTCGCGGATGCCTTTCAGGCCGAAGGCGGCGCGCTTGCCGTCGTCGCCCGGCTGCATGCCGATGCCGTCATCGCTGATGCGCACCAGCACCTGACTGGCGCATTGACCCAGCGTCACTTCCACCGTGCTGGCGCAGGCGTGGCGCAGGCTGTTCGACAGCGACTCCTGGATCACGCGGAAGAGGGCGGTCGTCTGGCGCCGGTCCAGCCCTTCGCCGGCATCGGGATCGGCCAGCCGCAGGTAGTAGCGGTCGCCGCCCAGCGCGTTCATCTGTCGTACCAGCCATTCCACGGCCGGTACCAGGCCCAGTTCCAGGGTGCTCGGATATAAATCATTGATGATGGCGCGCACGGCCGCGATGCTGGCGTCGATGGTGGCCAGCGCGCGCTGCGTGTGGCGCCGCATTCGCGCGTGTTTTTCACCGGTGCGCGCATGCAGCAGGCTCACGTCGATCTTCAGCGCCATCAGGCTTTGCCCAAGGTCGTCGTGGATATCGAGTGCGATGCGCCGCCGTTCGGTGTCCTTGTTGCTTTCCTGGTGATCCGACAGTTCACGCAGTTGCAGCAGCGACTGGCGCAGCGCCTCTTCATCGCGCTGGCGCTCGGTGATGTCGATGCCCATGCCGATGATCATCTGCGGCTGGCCATGCTCGTCAAACACCGGCTTCTTGTGTGTCAGCACGCGCCGGTATTGCTGCAGACGATCGTTCCACAGCACGTTTTCGCGCACGATCACGCGGCGCTGCGCAAACGCCTGGCGGTCTTCCTCGCGAAAAGCATGCAATTGTTCGGGTGTGCTGACGCCTTCTTCGGTGCATTCCCTCAGTTCCTGCCGGGCAATGCCCCATTGCTGTTCGCACGCTTCATTCATCAGCACGATCTGCGAATCGGCTGTTTTCAGGAACAGTGCCAGCGGCAGCATGGATATGATTTCCTGCAACTGTGTTTCGCTTTGCGCCAGGGCATGCTGGGCCTGGCGACGCACGGCCACTTCGCTGGACAATCGTGTATTGGCATCCTGCAATTGTGCCGTGCGCAGCGCGATGCGTTGCTCGAGGCCCGCATGCGCCGCCGCCAGGGCCAGTTGCACCAGATGGTATTCGGTGACATCGGTGGCGACGGTGAGCGAGCCGCACAGCTGGCCTTGCGCGTCGAGCAGGCGCTTGCCGCCGACCATGGATCGTGCTGCCGCCGGCGCGCTGGTATTCCAGCAGGCGCGGCGGACCGGGCAGGTCGGTGCGCTGCATCGGGCACAGCCGTAGCAAGGTGGGCGCGTCAAAAAAATCGCCGACCTGGCGCCCCACCAGCTGCGCCACGGGCAGGCCCAGCATTTCGCCCATGCGCCGGTTGGCCGCCACGATGTGGCCGCTGGCGTCGGTACGCCAGACGCCGTCCTGTATCGACTCGCCGAAATCGAGGTAGCGCGCGATGGTCGCGCGCAGTTGCCGGCGCAGCAGCACGATATACAGCCCTGCCGCCAGCAACACGCCGGCCATGGCGAACAGGACGATGCTCGCTGCATGCGACAAGTAAAACGACGGATATGCCATCGGCGCCTTCAGGTGTCGGTCTCCAGGCCCGCTCAACATTGCGAGCGGGCAAACTGGGATTGTTCCCGTGCATTGTAATGCTTTACTTGCATTGCTTTAAAAATAATTTCTACAGTGCATGGCCCGCGCCGTTGATTGCCATGGCGCAAGAGTGCGAGGCCAGTGTTCGCTTACAATCGATAGCGATTTATAAATCCTGCTATCCTCTGGAGCGATCTGGCTATGACGATATGGAAGGCGCATCTTCGCGCAATCACGATGCTGACACTATTTACCGGCCTGGCCGCTCTTGGCCATGCTCAGGCTACAGCGCCTGCCAGCGTGCAAAATGCGCTGGACCGACCGCTGGGCCTGCTCGATGGCCAGCATTTTCGCCTCGCCGACGGCCAGTGCGCCGATTGTCCGACCATTGCGCAAGCGCTTTTCTATTTCCATGACCAGGTGATCGCCGTGCCCCGCCCGGGCATGAGCATATCCGGCCATTCGACTGTATTGCGCGGCAAGGACGATGTGCGCGCCTGGGCCGCCAGTGCCGAAGCGCGGCAGCTGGCCCACCCCGGCGTGGTTTGGCTCGGTGCGCCGCAACTGCTGCCGCAAGCGACTTTTTCGTCCGACGGCACCAGCCTGCGCCTTCCTGGCGGCGAGGCGCTGCCATCGCGGCTGACACCGAAAATTCCCACCAACCGGTCGTATTTCGACGCCAGTTCGCGTACTTTTTTCGACGGCAAATCCGTGCGCGTGCGCGGCACCCTGGCGCAAGCCGGCGGCCAGCAGCCCACTTACACCGCACGCACCATCTGGCCGAACGATTTCGTGATCGGCGCTACGAAGGTCGAGCCGCTGCAGGGCAAGGATGGCCTGGTCGATTATGTGCGGGCGCACGATGGCGGCGCGAAAAGCGCCTATTCGAACCAGCTGGTGTGGCAACGCCAGCCGGGTGCGGCCAGCCAGTGGCAGGGCAAGCCGGTGCTGGCCGTGATGCTCAATGGCGCTCAAGGCGATGACGACGAAGCCTATGGCGGCCATTTTGCGATTGCCACCGGCACCATGGGGCCGCGCGGCGAGTTTGCCGACTGGATCGTGAACAATTTTTATGGGCTTGACGCCTTCGGCGAAAAGGGCATCCTGGCCGCTCCCGTGCCGATGGATAACTATCTGGCCGACCTGAACAGCGGGCAAGCGTATTACCGGCCGTCCTATATGCTGGTCGCCGTGCTGAACAATGCGCGCACGGCCGTCGCCTACCAGGGCGGCGTGCAACGCCTGTACAACCAGTATTACCGCCACGATATTGCCTACGACGGCGCATTCAATAACTGCGCGGGCCTGAGCATGGATGTGTTCGATGCAGTGGGCTGGAAGATCCCGGCGCGCGGCCCGACCAATGCGCTGATGGCACTGGCTGGCTATCCGTATAAAGCGATCAGCAAACTGAGCTTGAAGGAAGGCCGCAAGGCCTACGATTACCTGAGCGAGGAGCAGACGCGGCTTTATCCGGCGGTAGCGTTCGATGCAGCCGGGCAGGACCTGCTGCAGCTGGTCAGCGGCACGCCGCAGCGTACCCTGACGCCGTTCGAGCAGCAGCTGCGCAGCGACGTGGAAGCGTTGATACTGGTGCGGATTCCGCAGTTTCCCTCAAGCCGCGCGTTTGGCTCGGCGCCCGTGTTTTCGTACAGCGAATACATGGCGCGCACGCCGGCAGACCATGCCGACTGGAAGATCGTGCCGGTCGAACCGCGGCCATTTCCGGCCAGCTTGCGCGATGGCCTGGCCAGCGACCCGGTACAGCGCAGCCTGATGCCGTGGCCGGTGGCGCTGGCCGGTGGCACCTTGCTTGCGCTGCTGCTGGGCGCGGGCTGGCTGGCGCGCCGGCTGTGGAGAAAGCGCCGGCGCTGAAGCGACTAGCCTGTATTGCGCAAGCCCGCCGCCACGCCATTGATCGACAGCTGGATGCCGCGATGAACCCGTTCGTCGACCTTGTTTTCGATCGACAGGGCGCGGTGGCGCTTGATCAGTTCGACCTGCAGGTGGTTCAGCGGATCGAGGTAGGCGAAGCGGTTCTGGATCGAGCGCGCCAGCAGCGGATTGCCGGCCAGGCGCTCCGTGTTGCCGGTGATCAGTTCCAGGCATTGAAGGGTGTTGCCATGCTCTTCCGTGATGCGCTTGTAGATGCGTTCGCGCAACTCATGGTCGGCCACCAGCTCCGCATAGCGCGAGGCGATCGCCAGGTCCGTCTTGGCCAGCACCATGTCCATGTTCGACAGCAGGGTGGCAAAGAAGGGCCATTCGGCGTACATGCTGCGCAAAATCGCGATCTTCTCGTCTTTCGAGCCGCCCTGGCCGTCGTTGATCCAGGCGCCAATCGCGCTGCCGAAGCCGAACCAGCCCGGCAGCAGCAAACGGCACTGGCCCCAGGAAAAGCCCCAGGGAATCGCCCGCAAGTCTTCGATGCGCTGGTTGGCCTTGCGCGACGCGGGGCGCGAACCGAGGTTCAGCTCTGCAATTTCCGCGATCGGCGTGGCGGCAAAAAAGTACTCGGTAAAGCCCGGTGTTTCATAGACCAGGTGGCGATACGCCTTGTAGGCCAGATTCGACAGTTCCGCCATCACGGTTTCAAACCGTGCCAGTTGCTTTGCGTGCTGCGGATTGTCCGCCTGCGGCGCCAGGCTCGCTTCCAGCGTGGCGGCCACCAGCAATTCCAGGTTGCGCCGGCCGATTTCGGCGTTGGAAAACTTCGAGGCGATGATCTCGCCCTGTTCCGTCAGGCGGATCTGGCCGTTGACGGTGCCCGGCGGCTGGGCCAGGATGGCTTCATAGCTCGGTCCGCCGCCACGGCCCACCGTGCCGCCGCGGCCGTGGAACAGGCGCAGCTTGACGCCAGCCTGCCGGAAGTCGGCCACCAGCGCCAGTTCGGCCTTGTACAGCTCCCAGTTCGAGGTGAGGAAGCCGCCGTCCTTGTTCGAATCCGAATAGCCTAGCATGACTTCCTGCAACTGCCCTTGCCGGGCGATCAGCTGTTTTACCAGTGGCAAGGCCATCGCACGGCCCATGATGCCGGCCGCGCGCTGCAGGTCGGGAATGGTCTCGAACAGCGGGATGACCATCAGTTCGCCACTGGCGCCGTCGCTGCCATCGACGCGCAGCAAGCCGGTTTCCTTCTGCAGCAGCAACACTTCCAGCAGGTCGGATACGGTTTCGGTGTGCGAGATGATGTAGTTGCGGATCGCCCGCGCGCCGTAGCGGGCACGGATATCGCGCGCTGCGCGCAGGATCGCCAGTTCGGAATCGGTCACCTCGCTGTAGGTAATGAACGGCGAATACAACAGGCGCGGCTGCGACAGCTCACCCAGCAGCAGCGCTTCGCGTTCCTCTTCGCTCAGTGACGAATAGTCTGCCTCCACGCCGCTTTTGGCGAACAGGTCGGCCAGCACTTTTTCGTGCACGTCCGAGGTTTGGCGCATGTCGAGCGACGCGAGGTGAAAGCCGAAGATGTCGGCCGCGCGCGCCAGGGTCGCCAGGCGCGGGCGTGCCAGCGCGGCGCCGTGATTGGCTGCCAGCGAGGCATTGATCACTTTCAGATCGGCGGCAAACGCCGCCGCGTCAGGGTAAGGCGCGGCGGCGCCCACTTCCTTGCGCAGGATATTGGTCGCGCCCAGCGCGCGCGCGGTGGCGGCCAGGCGCGCATAGATGCCGATCAGGGCGCGCCGGTAGGGTTCGTCGCTGCGGTGCGGCGAAGCGTCGGGCGACTGCTCGGCCAATGCCTGCAGTTCGCCGCTGACGCCCACCATCAGGGTCGACACCGACAATTCGGCGCCCAGCGCGTGCACTTCGTCCAGGTAAAAATCGAGGATGGTGGTGGCGTGGCGTGCCAGCGCATGCTGCATGGTGCCGGCGTTGACGTTCGGATTGCCGTCGCGGTCGCCGCCGATCCAGCTGCCCATCTGCACGTAGGCGGCATCGATAGTCGTGACGGTGCCGTCACCATTCGGGTATTCGGCCGCGATATCGTCCTCGATATCGTCGTACAGTGCCGGCAGCTCGCGCAAGAAGGTAATGCGATAGTAGGACAGGGCGTTTTCAATTTCGTCGGCCACCGTCAGCTTGGAATAGCGCAGCATGCGCGTCTGCCACAGGGTGGCCACGCGCGAGCGCAGCAGCTGCATGTTGGCCAGGCTTTCCTTTGGCGTTTGCGGCGTGTCGCGTTCGGCCAGCAGGCGCGCGATGTCGTGCTCGGCGTCGAGGATGCTCTTGCGCTGCACTTCGGTCGGGTGGGCCGTCAGCACGGGCGCGATCAGCGCCTCCTGGAAAAACCTGTCGACGGTGGCGCGCGGCACGCCGGCGGCGCGCAGCTTTTTCAGCGCAAAGGACACACTGCCCTTTTGCGCCGGTGAGCCGGCCAGCAGGTGGGCGCGGCGGCGGCGGATATGGTGCTGGTCTTCGGCGATATTGGCCAGGTGCGAAAAGTAGGAAAACGCGCGCACCACGGAATTGGTCTGTTCGCGCGTGAGCTGCTTGAGCATGGTGTCCAGTGCCAAAGCGGCGTCGGCGTCTTCTTCGCGGCGAAAGCGCACCGAGGTCTGGCGGATGGTTTCAACCACGTTGAAGACGGCGTCGCCTTCCTGTTCGCGCAGCACGTCGCCCAGCAGGCGGCCCAGCAAGCGGATATCTTCTTTCAGTGGCGCGTCCTTGTCCGGGCTGGAGGCGGTGTCTGTTTCTGCTGCACTGGCTTCATTAAGCATGTTTAAGTACCAAAGTAGGTGTAAAAGAAAAGAAACGGCAACTGCGCCGGGCGTTCAGCCGCAGCGGGGAGGGGGGCGCATGATAAAATTTATGATCTTGAACATGGCGTGTGACTGGTTTTGCCGAATAGGCAAAGGAATAACAATTATAGCGACGCCAGGCCGCCCGCCCTGAAAATGCGTGGCCATGCCAGCGGCGAAACAACAACGACAGCGAAAGAACTTGTTTTGAACTCATCCGAAATGCCCCACAAATTGATTCTCCCGTCCAGGCTGGTGATCGCCTCGCGCGAAAGCCGGCTGGCCATGTGGCAAGCCGAGCATGTGCGCGCGCGCCTGGCCGCGCTGTATCCGCAGTGTAGCGTTGAAATCCTCGGCATGACCACGCGCGGCGACCAGATCCTCGACCGCGCGCTGTCCAAGGTGGGCGGCAAGGGCCTGTTCGTCAAGGAACTGGAAGTGGCGATGGACGAAGGCCGCGCCGACCTGGCCGTGCATTCACTGAAAGACGTGCCGATGGAACTGCCGCAGGGTTTTTCCCTGGCCGCCATCCTCGAGCGCGAAGATCCGCGCGACGCCTTCGTAGCGAACGACTACGATAATCTCGACGCGCTGCCGCACGGCGCCGTGGTCGGCACCAGCAGCCTGCGCCGCCAGTCGCTGATCGCCGCGCGCTACCCGCACCTGACTATTTTGCCGCTGCGCGGCAATCTCGATACGCGCCTGGGCAAGCTCGATCGCGGCGACTACGCGGCCATTATTTTGGCCGCCGCCGGCCTGAAGCGCCTGGGCCTGGAAGAGCGCATCCGCGCCGTGCTCGACCCCGAGTACAGCCTGCCAGCCGCCGGCCAGGGTGCGATGGCGATCGAAATCAAAAGCGAACGCAGCGACGGCGTTGACCTGTTCGCCTTGCTGGCGCCATTGAATCATGAAGCCACCGAGCAAGCCGTCACGGCCGAGCGCAAGGTGTCGAAGATTTTCGGCGGCAGCTGCCAGATTCCGCTGGCCGCCTTTGCCACTGTCAATGGCGGCCAGATGCGCTTGCGCGCGATGGTGGCCACGCCGGACGGCGCGCGCATGGCCAGCGCCGATGTGAACGGCGCGGCCGACGCACCCGAACAACTTGGCGAGGCGGTGGCCGAACTGCTGCGCGCGCAGGATGCCGCCGGTATCCTGGCGTCGTGCGCGGTGACTCCCGACCAGCACGAAGGCCTGGCGCCGCATGCCTGATGTGGCGACGGTGGTGATCACGCGGCCCGCAGCCCAGGCCGGGCCGCTGGCCGCCAGCATCGCCGCACTCGGGCTGCCCGTACACTTGCTGCCGCTGCTGGAAATCCATGCGCTCGACGGGCAGGAAGAATGCGCGCACCTCAAGAGCGTATTGGCGCGCCTGGCTGACCATGATCTGGTGGTGTTCGTCTCGCCGAACGCCATCGACTGCGTGTTCGCCCACTTGAGCGCCTGGCCGGCCGGCGTGGCGCTGGCGGTGGTGGGCGAGGGCAGCCGGCTGGCCCTGGCTGCGCATGGCGTCAATGACGCCAATGCCAGCATCACCAGCCCCGGCGTGCAGGCGCGCAGCGATTCGGAGCATCTGCTGCTGGCGCTGGACTTGCCGGCACTGCGCGGCAAGCGCGTGCTGATCGTGCGCGGCGACGGCGGCCGCGATTTCCTGGCCGACGGCTTGCGCGCGGCCGGCGCCGAGGTCAGCTTCGTCACCGCCTACCGGCGCGCCGTGCCGCCCTTGACACCGGCCTTGCGGGCGACCCTGGAAAAACTGTTGCAGCATAATAATGACTGGATCATCACCAGTTCGGAAGCGCTGCGCGGCTTGCTGTCGTTGCTGGCGGAAATGGATGAGAATTTGGCATTTGTTGTAAAAATGAAACAACAGCATCTGATCGTGCCGCATGCCCGTATTGCTCAGTCTGCGGCCGAGCTGGGCTTTGCCCGTGTGACCTTGACAGGATCTGGCGACGCAGGCGTGCTCGCCGCGTTACAATCACGACCATGAACGAAATGCCTACACACTCAGAACCGACTCCAACGCCTGGCAGCGCCGTCTTGACGGCGCCGCAGGCGGCCGATCAACCGGGCTCCGTCCCCTATGGCCGCGCGCCGACCCTGCTGGAGCAGCTGCAAAAGCCGATGAGCATTGCCGTCATCGTGCTGGCCGTGCTGCTGGCGGCGCAAAGCTGGTCGAGCAGCAAGCAGATCCGTAACCTGCGCGAGGAAGTGGCCAAGCGCCTGCAAAAGGGCGACATCAGCAACGCTGAAACGGGCGTGGTGGCGCGTAATGTGCAGGAAAGCAACAAAGAACTGGAAATCAAGGTCGGCGCGCTGGAAAACCGCCAGAGCGAAACGCAAAGCCAGCAACTGGCGCTTGAACAGCTTTATAACGATTTGTCGAAGAACCGCGACGAGTGGGCTTTGACGGAAATCGAGCAAGTGCTGTCGACGGCCAGCCAGCAGCTGCAACTGGCCGGCAACGTGCCGGGTGCCCTGATTGCGCTGCAAAACGCCGACCGCAGCCTGTCGCGTTCGGACAAGCCGCAATTCATCACCATCCGCCGCGCGATTGGCCGCGACATGGAAAAGCTGAAAGCCTTGCCCAGCGTCGATTCGACCGGCGTGGCGCTGCGCCTGGACGCCGTGATCGCCCAGATCGACGCTCTGCCGATGCTGTCCGACGAAAAACCGGCGCTGCCGGCCGCGCCTGAACGCGCCCGCAAGCCGGTACGCGATGCGGCCGGCAAGCTGGTGGGGCCACCGGCGCCCGAACCGCTGCTGCAGCAGGTGCGCAATGGCTGGGATACCTGGAGCGGCGACATGTGGAACGATGTGCGCCAGCTGATCCGCATCCGCCGCGTCGATACGCCCGAAGCGCTGATGCTGTCGCCGACGCAATCGTACTTCCTGCGTGAAAACATCAAGCTGCGCCTGCTGAACGCGCGCATGGCGCTGCTGTCGCGCAACGAGACGGCGTTCAGGAACGATTTGATCGCGGCACAGGATGGCCTGGCCAAGTATTTTGATACGCGCGCGCGCGCAACCCAGACCGCGCAAGGCCTGCTGCGCCAGGTACAGGCGAGCAACCTGACCATCGAAATGCCGACCTTGTCCGACAGCCTGACGGCTGTGCGCAACTACAAAGCGAAGTCCTGAGCCCATGCGTCTATTTCTCTGGTTACTCGCCCTGATGGCTGCGGCGATCGGTATCGCCGTGACGGCCCGTTTCAACCCCGGCAACGTGGTGCTGTTCTACCCGCCTTACCGCATCGACCTGTCGCTGAACTTCTTCGTGCTGCTGCAGGTGACCCTGTTTGCGGTGCTGTATTTCCTGTTGCGGGCTTTGCGCGCCACCGTGCGCATGCCGGCCGAAGTGGCCGCTTACCGCCGCCGCAAGCGTGAACGCGACGGCAACAAGGGCTTGCGCGAAGCCTTGAAGGCGCTGTTCGAAGGCCGCTTCGGCCACGCCGAAAAAGCCGCCCTGCGCGCCGCCGAACTGGAAGAAAACGCCGGCCTGGCCGCACTGATCGGCGCGCGCGCCGCGCACCGCATGCGCCAGTCCGAGCGCCGCGACAGCTGGCTGGCCCGCGTCGAAGGTGACGCCACGTTGAAGACCGCGCGCCTGATGACGGTCACCGAACTGCTGGTCGACGATCACCAGCCGGAAGCGGCGCTGGCCGCCGTGCGTGAACTGAACGCCAGCGGCACGCGCCATATCCACGCGTTGCAATGGTCCCTGAAAGCCGAGCAGCAGGCGAAGAACTGGCCCGAAGTGCTGCGCCTGGTGCGCTCGCTCGACAAGCACCGCGCGCTGCATCCGGCGCTGTCGTCGCGCCTGCGCGAACTGGCCTACGAACACCTGCTGTCGGACCGCACGCATGACGCCGAGTCGCTGATGCGGGTCTGGTCGACGGTGCCGACCAGCGACAGGGTCAAGCCCTACATTGCCTGCCGCGCCGCCGCCGCCCTGAACGCGCGCGGCCTGCACGACGAAGCGCGCATGGTATGCGAAGAATCCCTGGCCGCTGACTGGGACGACCGCGTGGTACGCGCCTACCGCGAAGCGGCGGCGCCTTCCGGCACGCCGGCCCTGCTGCTGCAGATCGAGCATTGCGAACAGTGGCTGAAACAGCGCCCGCTCGACGCCGAACTGGCCTTGACGCTCGGCTCGCTGTGCCTGAAACAGAAACTGTGGGGCAAGGCCCAGCGCCACCTGGAGCAGGCCTTATCGGATGCGAACGACCCGCGCATGGTGCGCGACGCCCACCTGAAGCTGGCGCAGATGCACGACGCCTTGCAGCAGCAGGATCAGGCCGCTGCGCATTACCGGCAGTGCGCGCTGGCGACCATCCTGTAAGAAAAAAAACCCGTCGCGAGACGGGTTTTTTTTTGCGTTGAAGATATCTTAAAACTTGAAATTGGCCGTCAGCAGCGCATTGCGCGGGTCGCCATAGACGCCCGTGCCGTACGAACCCATGCCCGGCATATAGGTTTTATCGAGCACATTGTTGAGGTTCAGCGCCACCGACAGGCGCGGGCTGACCTGGTAGCGCGCCATCAACCCTACCACCGCGTAGCTGGGCTGGGTGGCGCGCCAGCGGGCGGCCGTCGACAGCTGGTAGTAGGTCTCGCTTTGCCACGTCAGCGAGCCGCCGACGGTCCAGCCAGCCGGCAGGGTATAAGCGGTGCTCAGCTTGAACAGGTGCTTGGGCTGGTTGGTATTGACGGCGCTCAGGATCAGATTGGGCTGCGGCGGAATATGCGAGGTGCGGAAGGTGTAGCCGCCGGCCAGGTTCCACGCCGGCGTGACCTGGCCCGACATTTCCAGCTCCACGCCCTTGCTGGTGACGCCGGCGATGGGCCGGTAGATTTCGCCGCCGGTGACGCTGTTGATGCCCTGGTATTGCGGCGCATTATCCTGTTCGATCTTGAACACGGCCGCGCTGGCGTTGATGCGTCCGTCCAGCCATTCGCCCTTCACGCCCGCTTCCATGCTCTTGCCCGTCAACGGATCCAGCGAGCTGTCGCTGGCGTCCTTGTAATAGGTTTGCGGCTTGAAAATGTCGGTGTAGCTGGCGTAGACCGACCAGGTGTTGTTCAAGTCGTAGACCACGCCCGCATACGGCACCACTTTTGCACTTTCCTCCAGGTTGTCCGAGACGCTGCGCACGCCGGCCACGCTGACCTGGTAGTCGTACAGCTTGTACCAGCTGGCGCGCGCACCGAGGATCACCGACAGGTCATCGATCGGGCGAAGGCGCACGGCCCCCGACACGCCTTTTTCCGTGATGGTGGTGTCGCGGTCGGCGCGCTTGGTCTGCGTCGGCAGGGTCAGCACGCCATCCCATAGCCGGTAGTCGGGCACCGTCACCAGGCTGCTGGTATAGAGTTGGGCGTCCTTGTTCTGGCGCGAATAGCCGGCGCCCAGCATCAGCTCATGCTGGCGGCCGAACAGGGTGAACGGGCCGGTGGCGGCCAGATTCGCGCTGTCGGTGCGCGCCTGCGTCGGCAACGGACCACCGAGCAGGCGGATGCCGGCGCCGGTTTGCTGGTTCATGTAGCCGTTGTAGGCCGAGCCGTACAGCACGTCTTTCGACTGCTTCAAATGGCTGGCGGCGGCGTCGAGCTTCCAGTCATTGTCGAACGCGTGCTTGACGGTGGCAAAGGTGTTGGTGCTGTCGTTGTCCCAGTACGACCAGCGCGCGGCCGGGTTCAGCGAGCGGCGAAAATGGGTTTGCGAGCCGTCGCTGTAGAACAGCGGCAAATGGCCGAAGGTGGCGCCGTCGGCGCGGCTCTGCATGTAATCGACGCCGACGCTCAGGGTGGTGCGCGGCGCCAGATCGGCTTCGACGATGGCGTACAGGCTGCGCGTGTCGCGCTGGTAGTAATCGATATACGAGCCGGCATTTTGCGCGGCGGCCACCACGCGGCCACGCAGGCTGCCGGCCGCGTTCAAGGGGCCCGAGACATCGGCCACGCCGCGATATTTGTTCCACGAGCCGATGCTGCCATTGACCGAGGCGGCAAATTCACTGGTCGGGCGCTTGCGCACCAGGTTGATGGTGGCCGACGGGTTGCCGGCGCCCGTCAGCAGGCCGGTCGCGCCTTTCACCACTTCGACCCGGTCGTAGACGGCGCTGTCGCCAATCGCTGTGGTGTACTGGTTCGAGCTGTCGAGGGTGTTGGGCATGCCGTCGAACTGGAAGTTTTCGATGGTGTAGCCGCGCGCATAAAAGGTGGCGCGTTCGCTGTCGTTGCGCCCGACGGTCACGCCGACGACTTTTTCCAGGATATCGGGCACGCTGTTGAGGGCCTGGTCGTCCATCTGCTGGCGCGTGACGATGCTGACCGACTGCGGCGTCTCGCGCATCGACAGGCCCATGCGGGTGGCCGTGCCCATCACCGGGGTGGTGTAGCTGCCGCTGTTTTCGGTGATGTTGGCCGCGTCGGCGCGGGCCGTGACGCTGACCGGCGCCAGCGTCTGTTCGCCGCCAGCGGCGCGGCGCAAGGTATAGCCGCGATTGCCCTGGTCGAGCACTTCCAGGCCGCTGCCGGCCAGCAGCGCGGCAAAGCCGGAGTTCGGCGTGTGCATGCCCTGCAGGCCGGGCGAGGTGCGCCCGCTGGCCAGCGCCGGGTCATACGTCAATGCCACGCCGGCCGAGGCGGCGAACAGGTTCAGCGCCGAGACCAGCGGGCCGGCGGCGATGTTGTAGGGTTTCGCCGGGACGGCGGCCGGCGCGGCCATGGCGATGGCCGGCAGTGCCATGGCCAAGGTCATGGCCAGCATGGCGCCACGGGTGGCGATGGTGAGGGGAAGAAGCGTGCAGCGATGATCAAGCATGATGGGCCCAGGTAAAAGACAGACAGGTTGTTTGTAGTGCTCCTGTCTGGTAGGCCGTGCGAAAACCCAAAAGATGAAAATTTATTTCAACTATTTTCACGCCGCTTCCAGGCTTACCCAATAGCGCGTCAGGCTGCGCATGCGCAGCGGGAACGATTGCACCAGCAGCAGCAGCGCGCGGTCGGTGTCGGCCAGCGGAAACACGCCGGAGATGCGCAGCTGCGCCACTGCCGCATCGCACACCAGGCGGCCACGCCGATAGCGGGCCAGTTCGGCCACCACTTCGCCCAGGCTGCGGTCATTCACCAGCAGGTTGCCGGTATGCCACAGGCCGGCACTGTCGTCGGCCTGTTCTGGCGCCTCGATGGCGCTGGACGTCAAACGCGCCTGCTGTCCGGCGCGCACGATCACGGCCCTGGCAGGCAACTGCGCGGCGCGCAGTTCGACCGCGTCGTCCAGTACGGCCACTTGCGCGTGAGCGTCGAACTGGCGCACGGTAAAGCGCGTGCCCAGCGCGCGCGCTGATCCGTGCCTGGTCTCGACGATGAACGGGCGCGGGTCGGCCGGCGCGGCGGACCCTTGCCGATGGCGCGCCGTCTCGACCAGAATTTCACCGCTTAGCAGCCATACGCGCCGCTGCTGCGCATCGAAGCGCACATCGACCGCGCTGCCGGTATTGAGGATCAACAGCGAGCCATCGGGCAGCGCTACCCGCCGTTGGCGACCGATGGCGGTGCTGTAATCGGCCAGCAAGGGTTGCACCAGCCCATGCCGCTGTGCGCTCTGCCAGGACAGGTAGCCGAGGGTGCCGCTGCCTGCCAGCAGCAATACGCTGCGCAGCACCTGGCGGCGGCCCTGTCCGGCCGTGGCCAGCCGGGCGCGCAGCACCGGCGACGCGATGCCGGCCGGCGCCTGCTGCAAGGTGGCGCGCATTGCCTCGATGCGCTGCCAGGCGCGCTGGTGATCGGGGTGCGCCGCATGCCAGCGCAGCCAGGCCTGGCGCTCGGCCTCGCCGGCACTGCCCGAACACAGGCGCACATACCAGGCCACTGCTTCCTTGCGCACGGCCGCGTCGTCGCGCGGTGTTACTGTTGCCTGGTTCATGGCGCCAGCAGGTCGCAGTGTTCGACGCAGTGTTCGATGGCGGTGCACATGTAATTGCTGACCGTGCGTTTGGTCACGCCCAATTGCTGCGCGATCTGCTCGTAGGTCAGGCCGTCGAGCTGCGACAGCAAAAACGCCTGGCGTACGGCCGGCTTCAGGCCATCGAGCATGGTGTCGATGGCGACCAGCGCTTCGAGCACGATGGCGCGCGCCTCAAGCGACGGCGCATGCACTTCCGGCAGGGTGGCCAGGACGTCGAGATAAGCGCGCTCGATATCCTTGTGGCGGAAAAAGTCGGCCACCAGGCCGCGCGCGATCGCGCCCAGGTAGGCGCGCGGCGCCAGCAGCCGCGGCGTGTCGCGGCGCGCCAGCACGCGCAGGAAAGTGTCGTGCGCCAGGTCGGCGGCGTCAACGGCATTGCCCATCTTGCGGCGCAGCCAGCCTTGCAGCCAGCCGTGATGGTCGCTGTACAGGGCCGTGACGTCGGGCGGTGGAAAGGTGGGAGCGGAAGACACGGCGCATTAGATAATAATGGTTCTCATTTACAAATAATAGCATTGCCGTGTCATCGGCGCCACTGTTGCGCGGCCGCTTGACAAAACGGCTACATACTGGCTGCCGCATCGCACAAGGCGCGTGTACTTCGCTATAATTGCGCGGTTAAAACACTGTCAGCATCCACGAGGAAACCCCCATGAGCTTGAATAAAGTGCCTTCGGGCCGCGATTTGCCGAACGACTTCAATGTGATCATCGAAATCCCGATGAACGCCGATCCGATCAAATATGAAGTGGACAAGGAATCGGGCGCGATTTTCGTCGACCGTTTCATGGGCACCGCCATGCATTATCCGTGCAACTACGGCTATGTGCCGAACACCCTGTCGCCGGACGGTGACCCTGTCGACGTGCTGGTGATTACCCCGTTCCCGCTGTTCCCGGGCGTGGTCGTGCGCTGCCGTCCTATCGGCGTGCTGAAGATGACCGACGAGTCGGGCGAAGACGCGAAAGTGCTGGCCGTGCCGGTCGACAAGGTCCTGTCGATCTACAGCCACTGGCAGAAGCCGGAAGACCTGAACGAACTGCGCCTGCGCCAGATCCAGCATTTCTTCGAGCACTACAAAGACCTGGAAAAAGGCAAATGGGTCAAGATCGACGGCTGGTATGGCGCCGACGAAGCCCGCGCTGAAATCCTGAGCGGCGTTGCCGCCTACAAGGCAGAGGCGGAAAAAGCCGGTTCGTAATCAGCCGCGCTGAATGAAAAATGCCCCCGTGCCAACACTGGCACGGGGGCATTTTTTATTGGTGCCGCAAGATCAATGCGCGGCGATCACGCCCATCTGCAGCAGTGCCAGTACAAAGATACCCAGCACGATGCGGTAGGCCACGAACGGCCAGTAGCCGCGGCTGCTGACGATGCGCAAAAACACCACGATCACGCCATAGCCGACAAAGAAAGCAATGATCGTTGCCAGCAAGGTGGGGCCGGACGCGACCGGGCCTGCCAGCGCTGAATGCCAGCTTTTGTACAGCTGGTAAAAGCCCGACGCCAGCACGGCCGGAATCGCCAGCAAAAAGGAATAGCGGGCCGCCGCTTCGCGCGTGTAGCCCATCATCAGGCCGGCCGTAATGGTGCCGCCCGAGCGCGACACGCCCGGTATCAAAGCCATCGCTTGCGCAAAGCCGAAGATGATGCCGTCGCGCCAGCGCATGCGCGACAGCGGCAACTCGTGACGGCCATAACGGTCTGCCGCGCCCAGAATCAGGCCGAACACGATCAGCATGATGGCCGTCAGGTAGAGGTTGCGCAGATAGGTTTCGATGGCATGCTGGAAGGCCAGGCCCAGGATGGCGATCGGCAGCGAACCGATAATCACCAGCCAGCCCAGGCGCACGTCGGGATGGGCTTTTGCTTCAGCCGTCGCGCCGCTGCCGGGCAGGGCGCCGAACCAGGCCAGGGCGATGCGCAAGATATCCTTGCGGAAGTAAATCAGCACGGCCAGTTCGGTGCCGATCTGGGTAATGGCGGTAAAGGCAGCGCCGGGGTCGGCGCCTGACGGTAAAAACGGTCCGATAATGCGCAGATGGGCGCTCGAGGAAACGGGCAGGAATTCGGTCAGGCCCTGGATCAGGCCCAGCAGCGCGGCTTCCCACCAGCCGATCACGCCGCTCATGCGGAAACTCCACGGCGCGCGTTGCAGCGGCCGGTCAAATTAAATACTTGCAATTGCATTCACCAAAAAGAAAGTTGAGCGGAGCGGCCAACAAGGACCGGCAGGGCGGACAGTGCACGTCTGTTGCAGGCGTGACTTTTTCCAGCTTACCACAGCCGTATTACTTATAAAACAGGCAGTTTTATCCCCGGAACGGGCTATGTTCGTTCAGTTCGTCCAGATACGCGTCGATGCCGCCCCGTTCGCGTTCCAGGAAGCGCTGCACCGCGTCAGCAAAGGAAGGGTGGGCCAGCCAGTGCGCCGACCAGGTCTTCTGTGGCAGGAAGCCACGCGCCATCTTGTGTTCGCCTTGTGCGCCGCCCTCGAAGGTGGCGATGCCCTGCGAGATGCAGAACTCCAGCGGCTGGTAGTAGGCAGTCTCGAAATGCAAACAAGGCACGTGTTCCAGCGCGCCCCAGTAGCGGCCGTATAAGGTGTCGGCGGTATGGATCACCAGTGAGGCGGCAATCGCACGGCCTTCGCGCTCGGCCACCACCAGCAGGATATTGCCGGGCATGCTGGCGCCGATGCGTTCGAAAAATTCCAGGCTCAGGTAAGGAGAGGACCTGTGTTCGGCATAGGTATTGCTGTAGCAGCGGTGAAAGAATTGCCACAGCGCCGGCGTGATATCCGGACCGCGCACCTGGCGCATGGTGACGCCCGCTTCCCGCACCTTGCGCCGTTCGGCGCGGATATTCTTGCGTTTCTTGTGTTCCAGGGTGTCCAGGAATTGCTCGAAATCGGCATAGCCTGGGTTGATCCAGTGAAACTGCACGCCGCTGCGCAGCAGAAAGCCGGCCTCTTCAAGCTGGACGGCTTGCGCCTCTGGCGGAAACAAAATATGCGTGGACGAGACCTGGCTGGCCTCCTGCTGCGCCTGCAAAAACGCCAGCAGGGCCGCACGTGCTTCGCCATCGCGGGCCAGCAAGCGGCTGCCACTGACGGGCGTAAACGGAATGGCCGACAGCAGTTTAGGGTAGTATTCGAGACCATGTTGCTGGTAGGCGTCTGCCCAGGCCCAGTCGAACACATACTCGCCGTAGGAATGCAGTTTGACATACAGGGGCAGGGCGGCGGCCAGCGTCTCGCCTTGCCACAGCACCAGGAATTGCGGCTGCCAGCCAGAGTCGGCGCTTGCACAGCCCGATTCGTGCATTGCATGCAGGAAGGCATAGGACAGGAAAGGGTTGGCTTCGGCTTGCAGTGCCAGCAGATCGGACCATGCAGCTTCGCCAATTTCAGCCAGGGTAGAGACGATAGCCGTGCGATAATTCATTGTTGTGGTTTGCATTCATCACTCTCGGGTTGCCGGCATCGACCTGCCCACCCTCGGGGTTTGCCCCGTCTTTGTTAATAAAACGAAATATCCAATATCATGACAGTCAAAGTCGCAATTGCTCAAATGAATAGTACGGTCGGCGATCTGGCCGGCAACCGCGCCAAGATCGTTGACCTGGCCCGCCGCGCCCATGCATCGGGCGCCGATATCGTGTTGACGCCCGAACTGTCGCTGGTCGGCTATCCACCGGAAGACCTGTTGCTGCGCAATGCATTCTACGCAAAAACCCAACAAACGTTTGCGGCGCTGGCAAATGACCTGGCGCAGTTCCCTGATCTGCACGTGGTGGTGGGCTTGCCGCTGCAGGACGATGCCGGCCTGGTGCGCCATAACGCCGCCTCTGTGCTGGTCAACGGCCAGGTGCTGGGCACCTACCGCAAGCATGATTTGCCGAACACCACCGTATTCGATGAAAAGCGCTATTTTTCATCAGACGACCAGGCCTTCGTGTTTGCCGTCAAGGGCGTACGCTTCGGCATCAATATCTGCGAAGACACATGGTTTGCCCACGCCCCGCAGCGCGCCCGTGCGGCTGGCGCCCAGGTGCTGCTGGTGCCGAACGGCTCGCCCTATCATATGAACAAGCTGCATCTGCGCTATGACACCATGCGCCAGAACGTCTGCGCGCAAGGCCTGTCGCTGGTGTACGCCAACCTGGTCGGCGGCCAGGATGAGCTGATCTTCGACGGCGATTCGTTCGTGATGGACGCGGAAGGCACCATTTGCGCGCAACTGCGCCATTTCGAGGAAGACCTGCAGATCGTCGAGTTCGATGGCGCCAAGCCGGTGCCGCAGCCGCTGCCGGTGGCCCTGACGGTTGAAGCCCAGGTCTACCAAGCGCTGGTGCTGGGCGTGCGCGACTATATCGGCAAAAATGGCTTTCCGGGCGTGCTGATCGGCATGTCGGGCGGCGTCGATTCGGCGCTGACGCTGGCAATTGCCGTCGATGCATTGGGCGCCGACAAGGTGCGCGCGGTCATGATGCCATCGCAGTTTACCGCCGATATTTCGTGGATCGACTCGCGCGACATGGTAAAACGCCTCAATGTGCGCTACGATGAAATTCCGATCAAACAAACCTTCGACGCCTTCCGCGCCACCCTGGCTGAAGAATTTGCCGGCCTGGCCGAAGATGCAACGGAAGAGAACATCCAGGCGCGCATCCGCGGCACCTTGCTGATGGCGCTGTCGAACAAGCATGGCAGTATCGTGTTGACGACCGGTAACAAGAGCGAGATGGCGGTTGGCTATTGCACGCTGTACGGCGACATGGCCGGTGGCTTCGCGGTGATCAAGGATATCGCCAAGACCCTCGTCTATCGCCTGTGTGCGTACCGCAATAGCGTGTCCGACGTGATACCCGAGCGCATCCTGACGCGCGGGCCGTCGGCCGAATTGCGCGCCGACCAGCTGGACCAGGATTCGCTGCCGCCGTACGACATTCTCGACGGCATCATGCAGCTGTATATGGAAGAAAACCGGCCGATCGCCGAGATTATCGAAGCCGGTTATCCACCGGCCGACGTGGCCCGCATCACGCGCCTGATCAAGATCAATGAATACAAGCGGCGCCAGTCACCGGTGGGCATCCGCGTCACGCACCGTGGCTTTGGCCGCGACTGGCGCTACCCGATCACGTCCAGATTCATCGAATAAGCCGCCATCTGAACAAGCCATTAATTTTTAAGGAGTAGCCATGAAACAGATTACCGCCATCATCAAACCATTCAAGCTCGACGAAGTACGCGAAGCCCTGGCCGATGTGAACGTGACGGGTTTGACCGTCACGGAAGTAAAGGGTTTCGGCCGCCAGAAGGGGCATACCGAGCTCTACCGTGGTGCCGAGTACGTGGTCGACTTCCTGCCGAAGGTCAAGGTTGAAGTGGTGGTCGACGACGGCGTGACCGAGCAGGTGGTGGACGCCATCATCAAGGCTGCGCGCACCGGCAAGATCGGGGACGGCAAGATTTTCGTGCGCAATATCGAGCAGGTGATCCGTATCCGCACCGGTGAAACCGGCCCAGAAGCGGTCTGATCAATATCGTAGGTCGGTAGGTCGGATTAGGCCCGCAGGGCCGTAATCCGACACCATTGTTGACCAGGTTAGCAAAGGCAACTCACCGCCCCAGGCGCATATCGAATTTCCAGCTGATCAGGCGCATGATGGTAATGCCGCTGGCGCTGGTCCACAGCGCAAAGTCGTGCTCGACGCCGAAGTGCTTTTGCAGCAGATAGGCCCAGCAGCCGATAAAGGCGCAGATCGCGTAGGGTTTGCCATCACGAAACACCATCGGCACTTCGTTGCACACGATATCGCGCATCACGCCGCCGAAAATTCCCGTAATGACCCCCATCATCGACGCGATGAATAGCGGCATGCCCGCGCGCATTGCTTCGGCCACGCCGGCAATCGCAAACATGCCCAGGCCAATCGCGTCGGCCACCACGATCAGGCGTTCGGAGACGATTTGCCGCAGATGCTGGATCAGCGGCGCAGCTGTCAGCGCCAGCACGAAGATCAAAATCGCGTATTCCTGGTGCGAGACCCAGAACAAGGGCCGCTTGTCGAGCAGGATATCGCGCAAGGTGCCGCCGCCAAAAGCCGTGATGAAGGCCACCACGAAGACGCCGACCAGGTCCATGCGCTTCCTGCGCGCTTCGATAAAGCCGGAAAAGGCGCCCACCAGGATGGCGATCACTTCGATCAGTTTGATCAGCGAGCCGGGCGGCAATTGGGGTGGCATCATGGGGTAGTGGCGGCCGAGCGTGCACGGCAAAAAATAATAGCCACAGGTTAACATGACACGGCCCCGCATGGTGACAAACGGGGCCGTGTTTTAAAGCAACTTGCGAGTGAAAGCGGGAAGGGCTAGCGCACCGCCTGCAGGGCCGACGCCAGCAGCACCGTCAGTGCGCCATCGCCGCCTTCGGAGCGGCGCGACTGGCAAAAGGCGATCACTTCCGGCTTTTGCACCAGCCAGCTGTGCACCATCGATTTGAGTACAGGTTCCTGTCCTTTCGAACCGAAACCCTTGCCGTGGATCACGCGCACGCAACGCAGCTTGCGCCTTGTCGCATGGGCAAGAAAGGCGCCGATGCCGTCGCGCGCCTCGTCGCGGCGCAGGCCGTGCAAGTCCAGCTCATCCTGGATCGGCCAATGGCCCTTGCGCATCTTTTTCACCACATCCGGACCCACGCCCGGCGCCGCATAATTGAGGGCCGGATCGTTTTCCAGGTAATGATCGACTTCGAACAGGTCCGACAGCGACTCACGCAGCACGGCCGCGTCGTCCTCTTCGCGCGACAGCTTGCGCGCCGGCTGGGCCGAGGTCATGGCCGGCGTCTTCGGCAGCGCCGGCACGTAGCGGTCCGATTCGGGCAGGCGCTTGACGCCGCCGATGCTGGCCTTGAACAGATTGCCTTCCACCGCCTGCACCT
The DNA here is from genome assembly GCF_057291295.1 of Janthinobacterium sp. 1L-D-8-B-C4. Taxonomy (NCBI): domain Bacteria; kingdom Pseudomonadati; phylum Pseudomonadota; class Betaproteobacteria; order Burkholderiales; family Oxalobacteraceae; genus Janthinobacterium; species Janthinobacterium sp. 1L-D-8-B-C4. Next base: position 23,928 of record NZ_JBXAVX010000020.1, on the reverse strand, counting down.
GGGCCTTTTTGGCGCGCTCGGCCTGCTCGATCGCGCGCGCCTCTGCCTGTTCGCGCAGTTGCTTGCTGACCGCTTTCAGGTCGGCAAAGTCTTTCATCGACGCCACGACAATTACTCCTGGCCTTCCAGGTAGCGCTGGGCGTCCAGTGCTGCCATGCAACCGGTGCCGGCGCTGGTAATCGCCTGGCGGTAGATATGGTCCTGCACGTCGCCGGCGGCAAACACCCCCGGCGCGCTGGTAGCCGTTGCCATGCCTTCCAGGCCGGTCTTGGTCTTGATATAGCCGTTGTGCATGTCCAGCTGGCCTTCGAAAATGCCGGTGTTCGGCTTGTGGCCGATCGCGATGAACACGCCGTGCACGCTCAGCGCTTCGACCTTGCCGTCGATGGTCGATTTGATGTTCAGGCCGGTCACGCCGCCTTCATTGCCGGTCACTTCGTCCAGGGTGTGGTTGTATTTCAGCACGATCTTGCCTTCGGCAACCTTGGCGTTCAGGCGGTCGATCAGGATCGCTTCGGCGCGGAACTTGTCGCGGCGGTGGATCAGCGTGACTTTGTCGGCAATGTTCGACAGGTACAGCGCTTCTTCGACGGCCGTATTGCCGCCGCCAACCACTGCCACTTCCTGGTTGCGGTAGAAGAAACCGTCGCAGGTGGCGCAGGCCGACACGCCTTTGCCCATGAAGGCCGATTCCGACGGCAGGCCCAGGTATTGGGCGGAAGCGCCGGTGGCGATGATCAGGGTGTCGCAGGTGTACTCGTGGCTGTCGCCCTTCAGGCGGATCGGCTTTTCGTTCAGGAACGTGGTGTGGATATGGTCAAACACGATTTCCGTATTGAAGCGCTCGGCGTGCTGCAGCAGGCGCTGCATCAGGTCCGGGCCTTGCACGCCCATCGGATCGCCTGGCCAGTTTTCCACGTCGGTGGTGGTCATCAGCTGGCCGCCCTGTTCCACGCCGGTCACCAGCATCGGCTTGAGGTTGGCGCGCGCGGCATAGACGGCGGCGCTGTAGCCGGCAGGGCCGGAGCCAAGGATCAGAACGCGGGCGTGTTTGGTAGTGGTCATGATGGGGCTTCTCTTTGTATGGGTCTAACAGAATTGGGGGCAATCACGTCAAGCACAAGGGAGTGTTGTGCCCGCGCAAGCTATGCCCGGATTATAGACCAAGCCGTCCACACAGACGAATCGTGAGGTGGTCTCTGACACATATGGCTTAGAATACGGTTTATGATGGGATATTCCCTTACAGAAACATTTATCACCGTGCAGCGCATCCCAGAATGACTAAACCAGCCCAGGCCAACCAGAGTAGTTACACCCGCAAGCCGGTCGAACGCAGGCCCCTGCCCAACCGTCTGGTACGGCTGTTGTCCGAGGCGCGCTGGTTTGCGTTCGCCGCCTTCGCCCTGTATTTCGTGCTGATACTGGCCAGCTTCAACAAGCTCGATCCGGGCTGGTCGCACGCCACCTCGGTCGACAAGGTTGCCAATTTGGGCGGCAAGCTGGGTGCGACCCTGTCCGACCTGCTGTTATATATCTTCGGCTTTTCCGCCTGGTGGTGCTGCGTGTGGCTGCTGCGCACCGTATGGAACGGCTATCGCCGCTTGAGCCGCCGCTTCCTGCTGGAACAGGAAGACGAGGCCGAACGCGAACACCATATCGAGATGCTGATACGCATCATCGGCTTTTCCATCATGCTGATCGGCAGCATGGGCCTGGAATACCTGCGCATGGCGAAAAGCCTGCATGTGCAATTGCCGCGTGAACCCGGTGGCGTGCTGGGCCAATTGGTCGGCCATTCCAGCCATGTCGCCTTTGGGTTTACCGGCGCGACCCTGCTGTTGCTGCTGCTGTTCGCGCTCGGTTTTTCGCTGTTTTTCCACGTTTCCTGGCTGCAGGTAGCTGAGCGACTCGGCGCCGCCATCGAAGACAGTTTCAACTGGTTCGTACTGCGCTACCGCGACCGCGAAGACCGCCGCCAGGGCGAAGTGGCCGCCGTGCGCCGCGATGAGGTGGTGGTGATCGAACGGGCCAAGCATGTGGAAAAGCACGTCGCCGCGCCGCCGGTGAAGATCGAGCCGCAGGTGGTGGCCGTGGTGAAATCGGAACGGGTGGAAAAAGAGCGCCAGGCGTATCTGTTCGAAGGCCTGGGCGACGGCAAGCTGCCGCCCTTGTCCTTGCTCGACGAAGCGCCGGCCGTGGTGGAAACCGTGTCGGTGGAAACCCTGGAATTTACCAGCCGCCTGATCGAAAAGAAATTGTCCGACTTTGGCGTCGATGCCAAGGTAGTGGCCGCTTACCCCGGTCCGGTGGTCACTCGCTACGAGATCGAGCCGGCCACGGGTGTCAAGGGCAGCCAGATCGTCGGCCTGGCGCGCGACCTGGCCCGCTCGCTGTCGCTGACCTCGATCCGGGTGGTGGAAACGATTCCCGGCAAAAACTACATGGCGCTGGAACTGCCCAACAGCAAGCGCCAGATCGTGCGCCTGACGGAAATCCTCGGCTCGAAGGTCTATAACGATGGCGTATCGAGCCTGACGATTGCGCTGGGCAAGGATATTGCCGGCAAACCGGTGGTGGCCGATCTGGCCAAGATGCCGCACTTGCTGGTGGCCGGTACCACCGGTTCCGGTAAATCGGTGGGCATCAACGCCACCATTCTGTCCTTGCTGTACAAATCCGATCCGCAGGACGTGCGATTGATTTTGATCGATCCGAAGATGCTGGAAATGTCGGTCTACGAAGGCATACCGCACTTGCTGGCGCCAGTCGTCACCGACATGCGCCAGGCCGGCCATGCGCTCAACTGGGCCGTCAACGAGATGGAGCGCCGCTACAAGCTGATGAGCAAGATGGGCGTACGTAACCTGGCCGGCTACAACACCAAGATTGCCGACGCGGCCAAGCGCGAAGAACATATCCCGAATCCGTTCAGCCTGACGCCGGATTCGCCGGAACCACTGGAAAAACTGCCGACGATCGTCATCATCATCGACGAGCTGGCCGACCTGATGATGGTGGTGGGCAAAAAAGTCGAGGAACTGATTGCGCGTATCGCGCAAAAGGCGCGCGCGGCCGGCCTGCACTTGATTCTGGCCACACAGCGCCCATCTGTAGACGTGATCACGGGCCTGATCAAGGCGAATATCCCGACCCGTATCGCGTTCCAGGTGTCGTCAAAAATCGACTCGCGCACGATTCTCGACCAGATGGGTGCGGAAACCTTGCTCGGCATGGGCGACATGCTGTACATGCCACCCGGCACTGGTTTGCCGATGCGCGTGCACGGTGCGTTTGTCTCGGATGATGAGGTGCACCGCGTGGTCAGCCATCTGAAGCTGCAGGGCGAGCCGAACTATATCGAGGGCATCCTCGAAGGCGGCACGCTGGAAGGCGAAGGTGGCGAGGCCGGCGGCGCGCCGGGCGAGGGCGGCGGCGAGGCCGATGCCCTGTACGACCAGGCGGTGCAAGTCGTATTGAAAAATCGCCGCGCCTCGATTTCGCTGGTGCAGCGCCATTTGCGCATCGGCTACAATCGCGCGGCCCGCCTGCTCGAACAGATGGAGCAAAGCGGTGTCGTCTCAACCATGCAGTCCAATGGCAACCGGGAAATCCTGGTGCCGGCGGCAAGTGCCGAACCAGGATAAGAAGAATGACAAAACACACTTTTGCAGCAAAATGTATTATCGGCGCCACCAGCCTCGCCTGCAGCCTGCTGTTCGCGGCCAGTGCCTCGGCCAGCGCGCTGGAGCAATTCAAGAGCTTTGCCGCCGGCACCAAGTCGGCCAAGGGCGAGTTCGTGCAGAGGCAAGTCAAGAAAGCCGAGGCCGGCGGCAAGGCGAAAGTCTCTACGCCAGCCAGCGGCACCTTTGAATTCGCCCGCCCCGGCAAGTTCATCTGGACCTATCTGAAACCGTACGAGCAATTGCTGCAAGCCGACGGCGAGCAGCTGTATATCTACGACAAGGACCTGAGCCAGGTGACCATCAAGAAACTGGGCGACGCGCTGGGCTCGTCGCCGGCCGCCATCCTGTTCGGCAGCAATGACCTGGAAAAGAATTTCACGCTGGCCGAAGCGGGCACGCGCGACGGCCTGGAATGGCTGAAGGCGACGCCGAAAGCCAAGGACACGACGTTTGACGAAATCAATATCGGCCTGCGCAACGGCGTGCCCGAAGCGATGGAACTGCGCGACTCATTTGGCCAGACCTCGATCCTGTCGTTCAAGAATTTCCAGAAAAACCCAAGCTTGGCCGCCAATCACTTCAAATTTGTGATGCCCAAGGGTGCGGACGTTATCAATAACTGACGTTACTCGCGCTTCCTTGTTGATCGTGACCGGCCTCGCAGCGATGCGGGGCTTTTGCATTCTTACCGGTAAATAAATATGGCGGACCTTTTCTCTACCGAACCACGCCAGCCGCTGGCCGAGGCGCTGCGCCCGAAAATCCTGACCGAAGTCATCGGCCAGACCCATTTGCTGGGCGTGGGCAAACCGCTGCGCCTGGCCTTCGAGGCGGGCAAGGCCCATTCGATGATCTTGTGGGGGCCGCCCGGCGTGGGCAAGACCACCCTGGCGCGGCTGATGGCGAATGCTTTCGACAGCGAGTTCATCGCGCTGTCGGCCGTGTTTGCCGGCGTAAAAGATATCCGCGCGGCCATGGAGCAGGCGCGCAATAGCCTGGACCAGTTCGGCAAGCACACCTTGCTGTTTGTCGACGAGATCCATCGCTTCAACAAGTCGCAGCAGGACGCCTTGCTGCCGTTTGTCGAGTCCGGCCTGGTGACGTTTATTGGCGCCACCACGGAAAACCCCAGCTTCGAAGTAAATTCGGCGCTGCTGTCGCGCGCGCAAGTGTATGTGCTGAAGTCGCTGACGGAAGAGGAACTGAAGCAATTGCTGGCCAAGGCGCAAGCCACCGTCCTGTCTCACCTGGCGTTCGAGGACGCCGCCGTCGATACCCTGATCGGCTATGCCGACGGTGATGCGCGCCGCTTTCTCAATTTGCTGGAACAGGCCGACACGGCCGCCAGTTCGACCGGCACCACGAAAATCGATGCGGCGTTTGTCGACAATGCGCTGACACTGAACTCGCGCCGCTTCGACAAGGGCGGCGACAATTTCTATGACCAGATATCGGCGCTGCACAAGTCCGTGCGCGGCTCCAACCCGGATGCTGCCCTGTACTGGTTCTGCCGCATGATCGACGGCGGCGCCGATCCGCGCTACCTGTCGCGCCGCATCGTGCGCATGGCCTGGGAAGATATCGGCCTGGCCGACCCGCGCGCGCTGACCATGGTCAACGACGCGGCCGAAACCTATGAGCGCCTGGGTTCGCCCGAAGGCGAGCTGGCGCTGGGCCAGGCCGTGATTTACCTGGCGATCGCCGCGAAAAGCAATGCCGGTTACAACGCCTTCAACCAGGCCATGGCCTTCGTAAAAAAGGACAAGTCCAAGGAAGTACCGGTGCACCTGCGCAATGCGCCGACGAAATTGATGAAGGAGTTGGGCTACGGCCATGCTTATCGTTATGCACACGATGAGCCCGATGCGTATGCTGCCGGCGAAACCTATTTTCCGGATGGCATGGCCGAACCGGGCTGGTACAAACCCGTGCCGCGCGGGATGGAAAGCAAGATTGCCGACAAGCTGGCCTGGCTGCGCGAACTGGACCGCAAAGCCGGCAAAGGCTGACCTTACAAGCCCAGCAGCTTGAAACCATCGTCCTGCGGCGCGTAGCCCACCAGCTGGCGCGTGGCGTCGATCGCCAGCCGTTTATAACGGTTGTCCGATACCCCATGCACCATATGGTAGCCGGGCGGCACATTGGCGGTGATGCAGCAGGCCAGCAATTGCACCACGTCGCGCTCGCTGATAAAGGCGGCGATATCGCGCGCGCTGTGCTGCTGGCCAGGTTCAAAGCGGGCCACGTTGGCAATGCGCACGGCGATCGCCGTCATGCCATGTTGATGCGCGAACGCCGACGCCACGCCTTCGCCGAACGCCTTGCTGGCGCCATACATATTGGCGGGGCGCGCCGGCATGTTTTCATGGATTTGCACATCGAGCGGATAGCCTTCCACCGCTTGCGCGCTGCTGGCCAGCACCACCCGCTGGACGCCTTGCGCCTGCGCCGCGCGGAAGATGTTGTGCGTGCCGACGATATTGGGCCGCAGCAATTGCGTGTCGAAGTCGGCGCTCGCATGCGGCACGCCGGCCAGGTGCAGCACCACGTCAATGCCGGCGCAGGCGGCCAGGCAGGCTTCATAGTCGCTGACATCGAGCTGGACCACGGGGCAGGGCGCTTGCGCCAGCCTGGCTGTGTGCAGGTCGGCCAGGCGCAGCGAGAATTCGCCGTGCCGGCTGTTGCAGAAAACGGTGCCGATCATGCCGGCCGCGCCCGTGACCAGCACGCGGGGTAAAGATAAAGTCATGTCGTCCTTGTGTTCAATGATAGTGATATGGGTAACGTCCACCAGGCACGTTGTGGCGCCGCCGCATGGACACGGATGCGCCCGCTACCCACCGCTTCCACCAGCACCAGGCCATCGTTCGGTATGGTGTAGCGCTGGCCCGGCTGCAGCACGGTGTCGTGGAATTCGGCATAGGCCGTGATCCAGGCCCGGCCTTCCATGCATTCGATGACGCCGGCGCTGGCGTGTTCCAGCCGCAACGGTGCATCGCGCTGTAAATCGTGTTCGGTAGGCATGGCGTGCTCCTGGTATGCAGACAGGAACAGCTTAAGCGCGTTGCAGCCACCGGAACAGATGCAGTAAATCGAAATTGCCATGCATACAGTGCGCTTGCCGCTACACTGTGCTTGTCAAAAAATGCGGCAACTGTATCTGTGCCAGCCTGGCTTTGCCGCAGCATACTGGCGCGAGGAAACATGCAAGGAGACCCATGCACACCAATCTGTACGAGCACCTGGCCAATGAACTCGGTGCGCTGATCGACACGCGCGTGTTTGCGCCCGGCGAGCGGCTGCCGTCGATCCGCCACCTGGCGCAGCAAAAGCGGCTGTCCGTCAGCACCGTGATGCAGGCGCTGCGCCTGATGGAAGACCGCGGCCAGGTCGATGCGCGGCCGCAGTCCGGCTATTTCGTGCGCCACCGCGCGCCGCGCCGGCCGTGCAGCGCGCAGGCGCAGCACCTGAAGGAGCCAGCCTTTGTCGGTATCAACAATCTGCTGATGCGCGTGCTGAAGGACAATGAAACAGCCAATATCGTGCAACTGGGCACGGCCTGGCCGCCCGATGAAATCCTGCCCATCAAGCGCATGCAGCGCACCATCAGCGCGGTGGCGCGGCGCGAACCGGCCTTGCTCAGCAAGGTCAGCTGCTACGACGTCAGCGAAAGTAACTTCCTGCGCCAGGTCACGCGCCGCGCGCTGGACTGGGGCAAGCTGGACCCCGCCGAAATCGTCGTCACCAATTCCTGCACCGAGGCCATCAGCCTGTGCCTGCGCGCGGTGGCGAAACCGGGCGACACCATCGCCATCGAGTCGGCCACCTATTTCGTGCTGCTGCAGATGATCGAAAGCCTGGGCATGAAGGCGCTGGAAATTCCCACCGATCCGAAGACGGGGCCGTCGCTCGACGCGCTGGAACTGGCCCTGCGCGCGGGCCTGGTGCAAGCGTGCCTGTTCGTGCCGAACGCGAATAACCCGCTGGGCTGCGTGATGCCGGACGCAAACAAGCAGCGCCTGGCGGGGCTGCTGTCGGAGTTCAATATTCCGCTGGTGGAAGACGACGTATATGGCGACCTGTGCTTTGCCCAGCAGCGTCCCTGGCCCGTGAAAGCCTGGGACACCAGCGGCAACGTATTGCTGTGCTCATCGTTTTCCAAGGCTGTCACGCCCGCCTCGCGCGTCGGCTATGTGCTGGCCGGCCGCTTTGCGCAAGAAGTGGCGTTGTTGAAAACCGTCTCCAGCGGCGCCACCAGCCATTTCTTCCAGGCCGTGCTGGCGGACTTTTTGGAAGGCAGCGGCTACGACCAGCAATTGCGCAAGATGCGGCGCACCCTGGTGCAGCGCATCGCCCGCATGTCCGATGCGGTGGCGGCCAGCTTTCCGCTGGAATGCCGGCTGTCCGAGCCGCAGGGCGGTTTCGTGCTGTGGGTGGAAATGCCGGCGCAGATCGATGCGCTGGCGCTGCACGGCACCGCCATCGCGCAGGGCGTGGCGACTATGCCGGGCCAGCTGTTTTCGGCCTCGGGCAAGTTCGGCAATTATTTGCGCCTCAATTGCGGCAATGCCTGGACGCCGCGCATCGAGCAGGCGATTGCGCGCCTTGGCGGCCTGGTCAAGGACGCGCTGTAGCGTCTGTCGCCGCTTTAATCCTTGTTTTTTACCGTTCGCGCCGCGTTTTTCGCCGCTGGTCGCAATCCGGTGGTGTTTGACGTGCCTGCTGGCTAAAGTACCACCATACCAGCAGCACTCAACGAATCAAACACTACCAGGAGCCACATCATGAACGCACTGAAAAACATGGAAATCGCCTTTCTCGCCGCCGCCGTCCTGGCCATCGGTTCCAGCTTCGCCACCGCCGACAGCCGCGCCGTTGCCGTCAGCGCCGACTCGACCCTGGTCGCCCGCGTAGCCGACACCTCGATGCCGGTGGTAACCGTCAGCGCCCGCCGCCTCACCGCCGCCGAGAAGGCCGCCTTCATCTGATGCCGGCGGCCGCAAGCCGGCCACTGCAAAACTCGGAATGAAACGAACGGGTCTTGGTACAATGTGTGCTTCCATACCTCAGCACCGCCACGCACCCCATGATAGATATCCAATTACTCCGTAAAGACATCGCCACCGTTGCCGCCCGCCTGGCGACGCGCAAGTTCCAGCTCGACGTGGCAGGTTTTACCGCCCTCGAAGCCGAGCGCAAGGCGATCCAGACGCGCACCGAAGAATTGCAGGGCAAGCGCAATGCGCTGTCCAAGCAGATCGGCATGTTGAAAGGCAAGGGCGAAGACACTTCGGCCGTGATGGCGCAAGTGGCCGGCCTGGGCGACGAACTGAAAGCCGATGAAACGGCGCTGGCGCTGGTGCAAGCCAAACTGAGCGACTTCATCATGGCCGTGCCGAACCTGCCGCACGAATCGGCGCCGGTCGGCGAAGACGAAGCGGGCAACGTGGAAGTGCGCAAGGTCGGCACGCCACGCAGTTTTGATTTCGAAGTGAAAGACCATGTCGATGTCGGCGCCGCGCTGGGTCTCGACTTCGAAGTGGCGACCAAGCTGACCGGTTCGCGCTTCTCGGTCATGAAAGGCGGCATCGCCCGTTTGCACCGCGCGCTGGCGCAGTTCATGCTCAACACCCACGTTGACGAGCACGGCTACACCGAATGCTATACGCCGTACATGGTCAACGCCGATTCCCTGCGCGGCACGGGCCAGCTGCCGAAATTCGAAGCCGACCTGTTCTCGGTAAAAAAAGGCGGCGTGGAAGGCGAGGGCGAGACCTTCTACCTGATCCCGACCTCGGAAGTGACGCTGACCAATATCGCCCGCGATGAAATCCTGCCGCTCGACCAATTGCCATTGAAAATGACGGCGCACACGCCATGCTTCCGTTCGGAAGCAGGCAGCTACGGCCGCGACACGCGCGGCATGATCCGCCAGCACCAGTTCGACAAGGTGGAAATGGTGCAGGTGGTGCACCCGGATACGTCGTATGCCGTGCTCGACGAAATGGTAGGCCACGCCGAAACGATTTTGCAGCGCCTGGGCCTGCCGTACCGCGTGATGTCGCTGTGCACCGGCGACATGGGCTTCACGGCCGCCAAGACGTTCGACCTGGAAGTGTGGCTGCCAGCACAAAACACCTACCGCGAAATCTCGTCCCTGTCGAACACGGAAGCATTCCAGGCGCGCCGCATGCAAGCGCGTTTCCGCAACGCCGCCGGCAAGCCGGAACTGGCCCACACCCTGAACGGCTCCGGCCTGGCAGTCGGCCGCACTTTGGTGGCGGTACTGGAAAACTACCAGCAAGCCGACGGCAGCGTGGAAATCCCGGAAGTGCTGCGTCCGTACATGGGCGGCCTGAGCCATCTGAAAGCATAAAAAAGTCCTTTTCTTTTTTCTGCCGGCTGCTATAATCTTGCCTTCTCGCAGCAATGCAAGAAAAGACCGCAAGCAAAGCGCAGTACCTGGAGAGGTGGCAGAGTGGTCGAATGTACTTGACTCGAAATCAAGCGTACGTTAAATCGTACCGTGGGTTCGAATCCCACCCTCTCCGCCAGAACAAATAAAAGAAGCTCCCGCAAGGGAGCTTTTTTTATTTGTGAGGCGGAGAGGAGCATGCCCCCTGCGGGGCATGCGCGTGGGATTCGAAGACGAGCGCGTACTTCGCGCAAGGCTCCCCGAATCGTCCATTTGGTTTTTGTCTTTAATGGCAAGATCAGCCAATAACCCCCTACCCAAACAGCAACCCCCCATGCTAAAATAGCGCCTCGCTCAAACAGCCCCGGCAGTTCGAGCAGACCGCAAGCAAAGCAGTACCTGGAGAGGTGGCAGAGTGGTCGAATGTACTTGACTCGAAATCAAGCGTACGTTAAATCGTACCGTGGGTTCGAATCCCACCCTCTCCGCCAGAACAAATAAAAGAAGCTCCCGCAAGGGAGCTTTTTTTATTTGTGAGGCGGAGAGGAGCATGCCCCCTGCGGGGCATGCGCGTGCGCCAAGGCGGCAGGTTCGAAGACGAGCGCGTACTTCGCGCGAGGCTCCCCGAATCGTCCATTCAGGTTTTAAGACGCCCAAAGCGCGCCAGCGCAAGGCGTTACTTCGCCCAGCCCTCCCCGAATCGTCCATATAGATTCAAAACCCGCCCAAAGCGCGAAGCGCAAGGCGGTTTTTAAGTCCCCCCTCACCCCACCAGCAACTCCCGCCCCCTCACCCTCAACAACTCCCCCACCCGCAAAATCGCCGGCGACAAATACGCATTCTTCCGATACATCATCCCCAGCCGCCTCGGCATGGTGGTCTCCGGCAGCACCACCTCGCGCAGGCCCAGGTTGCGCGCATGCAAATTGGCATTGCTGGCAAAGCCCAGCAAGCGGGTCTTTTCGATAATCGGCAAGATCATGTTCAGCACCGTCGACTCGATCTGCGCGCGTGGTCGCGGCAGGTGCTGGCGCTCGAATGTCTGGTCCAGCCACTGCCGGCTGGCCACTGTCGTGGCGGGCAATACCCACTGATAGTCAAGCAGGTCCTGCAGGCCATAAGGGCGGGCAAAGACCGGGTGGTGCTTGCTGGCCAGCACCACCATCTGATCGGCGACAATCTGCTCCGACACGAACTCCTCGTCGCCTTCGAGCATCGGGCCGACCGCCAGGTCGATCTCGCCATTGCGCAGCGCCTTGAGCAGCGCGTCGTTCATTGCCACCGACAGGCGGATGGTGACCTCGGGCGCCTGTTCCAGCATTTCCTGGAATACTTGCGGCAGCAGATGTTCGGCCAGGGTCGGCACGCAGCCGAGCCGGATATGGCCTTTCAGGCCCGAGGCGTGTTCACGCATTTCGCGCGCCGTGTCGTCAACCATCAGGGCCATCTGGCGCGTGCGCGACAGCAGCACGCTGCCAGCCACCGTCAGGCGCATGCCGCGACCGTCCTTTTCAAACAGCCTGGCGCCCAGCGCTTCTTCGAGCCGGTCGATGCATTTCGACAGCGCCGGCTGGGTGCGGAACAGCTTGTCGGCCGCCCGCGCCAGGTTGCCCTCCTGGGCAATCACTTCGAAAAACTTCAAGTCGCGGAAGTCCATCAATACATTCCTCGTTTTTATATATTCTAAAAAATAATTGAATATACAGCATAAATAGCCACTCCTATACTGGCCCACAACAAGAAAACGGCTGGCCCTCGCGGCACGGCCGCAGCACCGCAGCAGGAGACGCGCATCACCCAACGCAGCATCGCTGCGCCCTCCCGCACATCCGGAATTTCCTCACCAGACAAGGCCACTCATGAATCACGCATTGCCATCCCGCCCCGACGTCATCCGCGACTTTCCGCGGGTCGATCCCTCCCTGGTCGCCGAAGCGAGCCAGTTCCCTTCCTCGATCCTGGCCGACGTGGCCGGGCGCCGCGGCACCTTGTCGAGCCGCATCGCGCCGCTGTCGCCGAGCATGCGCATCGCCGGCCCGGCGCTGACGATCGAAGTGCGTCCCGGCGACAACCTGATGATCCATGCCGCCATGGCGCTGGCGCAGCCGGGCGACGTGCTGGTGATCGACGGCAAGGGCGACGAAACCTGCGCGCTGATGGGCGAAATCATGGTCTCGCAATGCATGGCGATCGGTATCGCCGGCGTGATCATCAACGGCGCGGTGCGCGATACCGAAGCCATCCGCGAACTGGGCTTTCCCATGTATGCGGCCGGCGCCAACCCGAATGGTCCGACCAAGCTGGTGCCCGGGCGCCTGAACTGGCCGATCTCGGTGGCCGGCGCAGTCGTCAATCCGGGCGATCTGATCGTTGCCGATGCCGATGGCGTGGTGGTCATCGAGCGCGACAAGGCCGCTTCCCTGATGGCGCTGGCGAAACAGAAAGTGGCGGACGAAACGGCGCGCATCAAGGGCATCCGCAATGGCGAACAGCTGCGTCCGCTGTGGCTGGACGGTGCGCTGCGCAAGGCCGGCGTGCTGGCCGAAGGGGAAACGCTGTGAGCGGCGCGGGCGTGAAACCGGTAGTGCTGGTGACCGGGGCCGACCTGGCGCCGCAGGCGGTAGCGATGCTGGCGGGACACACCATCGTGTATGCCGGCAAGACCCCGGACGAGCAGCAACTGGTCGCTCTGTGCCGCCAGCACCAGCCCGACGCCATCATCGTGCGCTATGGCCGCATCACGGCCGCCGTGATCGAGGCCTGCACGCGGTTGCGCGTGATATCCAAGCATGGCACGGGCATCGACACCATCGATGTGGTCACGGCCGGCGCGCGCGGCATCGCAGTCAAGGCGGCGCTGGGCGCCAATGCGGCGGCGGTGGCCGAACACACCTGGGCCCTGATCCTCGCTTGCGCCAAGGATGTGGTGCGGCTCGATGCACGCATGCATGCGGGCCACTGGGACAAGGCCACGCATAAAAGCCTGGAATTGAAGGGCCGCACCCTGGGTTTGGTCGGCCTGGGTGCGATCGGCTTGCGCGTGGCCGCCATCGGCCAGGCGATGGGCATGCAGGTGCAGGCGTATGACCCGTATGCGGCCAGCGTGCCGGAAGGCATCGTGCGCCTGCCCCTGGCGCAAGTGATCGCCGGCGCCGATGTGCTGTCGCTGCATTGTCCTTTAAATGCCGGCAACGCCGGCATGCTTGACGGCGCGGCGCTGGCCAGCATGGCCGATGGCGCCATCGTCGTCAATACGGCGCGCGGCGGCCTGATCGACGAGCCGGCGCTGGTGCAGGCGCTGCAAAGCGGCAAGCTGCGCGCCGCCGGCCTGGACAGTTTTAGCATCGAGCCCTTCAGCGGCGAACACGCGCTCGCGCAATTGCCGAACGTCATCTTGTCACCGCATATCGGTGGCGTTACCAGCGACGCCTATGTCGGCATGGGCACGGCCGCCGCCGCCAATGTGCTGGCGGTATTGAACGGCGAGGTGCTGGCCGTGGCGTGATGGGCCGGGAATTTCTCGCCGCTGCCAGCCATGGCGCGGCGATTTTCGACTATAAACAAAGAGTATTGGAGGAAGACAATGGATCACATAACAAAAAATGTCACCCAACTCGAAAAGGACACCATGCGCAAGGTCACCCTGCGCCTGATCCCTTTCCTGATGGTGTGCTACCTGCTGGCCTTTATTGACCGCGGCAATATTGGCATGGCCTCGCTGCAGATGAATCACGATATCGGCATATCACCGAAAATGTTCGGCTTTGCCAGCAGCCTGTTTTTCATTTCCTATTTTATCTTCGAAGTGCCGAGCAACCTGGCGCTGCAAAAGTTCGGCGCGCGCCAGTGGATTGCCCGCATCATGGTTACCTGGGGTTTGGTGTCGGCCGCCACCTCGCTGGTACAGGGGGCGAACTCGCTGTACGCGCTGCGTTTTTTGCTGGGCGCCGCCGAGGCCGGCTTCTTCCCCGGCGTGCTGCTGTACATGACCTACTGGATACCGGCCGCCTACCGTGGCCGCATCGTCGCCATTTTCATGGTCTCGATTCCGATGGCCAGCTTTATCGGCGCACCGCTGTCGGCGGCGCTGCTGCAGACGGATGGCATGCTGGGCCTGCGTGGCTGGCAATGGCTGTTCATCCTGGAAGGCCTGCCGACCGTGCTGATGGGCGTGGCTTGCCTGTGGTATCTGACCGACCGTCCGGAACAGGCCAAATGGCTGAGCGCCGAGCAGCGCGACTGGCTGTCGACGCGCATGGATGACGAGCGCCGGAACAGCAAGGCCAAGGCGCATGTTTCGATCTGGAAGCTGTTTCGCAGCAAGGAAGTGCTGGGCATGGCCCTGGTGTGTTCGACCGCTTCGGCCGCCGGCAGCGTGCTCAGTGTGTGGATGCCGCAAATGTTCAAGTCGTTTGGCCTGAGCGTGATGCAGACCGGCTGGCTGGCGGCGGTGCCGTACGCGGTCGCCTCGGTGTTGATGGTCTTGTGGGGCCGCCATTCGGACCGCAAGAATGAGCGCCGCTGGCATACCGTGATTCCGCTGGCGCTGATCGGCGTGGGCATGCTCAGCACGCTGGTGCTGTCATCCTTGCTGCCGACCGTGATCATGCTCACTTGCGTGCTGATCGGCGCCTATTCGTTCAAGGGGCCGTTCTGGGCGCTCAGCTCGGGCTGGCTGGCGGCAGGTTCCGCCGCCGCAGGCCTGGCCGGCATCAACGCCGTGTCGAACCTGATCGGCGGCGGCCTGATGGTCAACGTCTACGGCTGGATCAGGACCGAGACCGGCAGCCATGCGCTGGGCCTGCTGCCGATCGCCTTGCTGGCGCTGGCCAGTATCGCCACCTTGCTCGGCCTGAGCGCCAGGGCCAGCCGCGAAACGCGCGCCCATGCCGCGGCAGCGCGCGAAAAAGCGCCTGCCTGAGTCCTGACGGCCAAGGCCCGCGCCTGGCGGGCCAAGGCCGCTTCCTTCCTGTTATCCCGACGCGTCTCCCGACAGGCGCGCGGGACCGGCTTTACCTGAAAAAAAGAGACGAGACATGAATCAACATTGGATCACCGCAGCGGCCGTCGGCATGGCGTTTTTCTCTCCACTTGCCTGCGCCCAGGGAACGAACGTCGTGCTCTACGGCAAACTGAACGTCGATATGGAAAGCGTGTCCGCCGGCGCCGGCACGAATGGCCGTACCGGCCGCATCAGCAATAATTCATCGCTGCTGGGTTTTCGCGGCGAGGAAGCGCTGGGAGGCGGCTTGTCGGCCTTCTTCCAGATCGAATCGTCGGTGGGCGTCGATACCGGCAGCGGCACCCTGGCCGGGCGCAATTCCGGCGTGGGCCTGCGCGGCGCCGCCGGCACCGTCCTGATGGGACAGTGGGACACGCCGTACAAGAACGCCACCCTGAAACTCGACCCTTTCACCAATAAAACCTTTGCCGGCTATGGCGCCGTCCTGTACGGCAACAAGTCAGTAACGGTGGCCAATGCGGCCACCCGCCAGTCGTTCGACCGGCGCCAGAAGAACCTGCTGCAGTATTGGACGCCCGACGCCGCCCACGGCGTCAAGGCGCGCCTGGCATATGGCGCGCGCGAAGAGCGGGACAGTTGCACGGTGGCCTGCGATCCGGGCATGTGGTCGGCCGCCGCCAGTTACGAGCAGGGGCCGCTGTCGCTGATGGCCGCTTATGAGCGCCATGACCAGTACGCCAACACGGCCAGCGTGCAAACCCGCGACAGCGCTTTCAAACTGGGCGCCTTGTACCGCCTTGGCGCCACGTCGTTCAGTGCGATTGCCGAACGCCTGGCCTACCGCGGTAACCTGGGCGCCACCGGCCTTGCCAGGACGTTTGCGCCTGGCGCGGCCAGCGAGGCCAGCTTGCGCAACTATTGGCTGGCCGTTTCGCACCGTGACGGCGCCCGGACATGGCGCGCCGCCTACGGCCAAAGCGGCGATGTCAGGCTGAATTCGCGCGCCAACGGCGCCAGCGCAGCCAACACAGGCATGCGTTATTGGGCCGTCGGTTATGGTTATGCGGCGTCGAAGCGAACCGAGCTGTATTGGATGTATGCGCGCATCGATAACCAGGCGCAGGCGAATGGCGACTTTGCCATCAATGGCGTAACCGGGGTGCGTAACGGCGCCCATCCTGCGGGGATGGGCCTCGGCGTGACGCACGCCTTCTGACGCAGCCGTCCTGACTGGGGGCGGCAGTGCTGTCCTCAATGCATCAAGCTGGCGCCGCATCCATCACGTTTTTCGCCCGGGCTGACTGCTGCCCGGAAGCGGCACTATGGTAATCTACGGCGGTTTTGTTCCGTCCATTTCCTCACCATAGATACCGCGCAATGAGCCAATTCTGGAGTTCCATCGTCACCCAGCTGACCCCCTATGTCCCCGGCGAGCAGCCGAAACTGCCCGGCCTGGTCAAGCTCAATACCAATGAAAATCCGTATGGCCCGTCGCCGCAGGTGATCGCCGCCTTGAAGGAAGCCGCCAGCGACAGCCTGCGCCTGTATCCCGATCCCACTGCCAGCGAACTGAAGCAAACATTGGCCGATTACCACGGCGTGAGCAGCGCAGAGGTGTTTGTCGGCAATGGCTCCGACGAAGTGCTGGCGCTGGCCTTCATGGCGCTGCTCAAGCACGACGCGCCGCTGCTGTTCCCGGACATCAGCTACAGTTTCTATCCCGTGTATTGCAAGCTGTACGGCATCGACTACCGCACCGTGCCGCTGGACGATGCGATGCGCATCCGCCCGCAGGATTACACCGGGCCGTGCGGCGCCATCATCTTCCCGAACCCGAATGCGCCGACCGGCGTCGATTTGCCGCTGGCCGGCGTGGAAGCCATGCTGCAAGCCCATCCGGAAGCGGTGGTGGTGGTCGATGAAGCGTATGTCGATTTCGGCGGCGAGAGCGCCATCGCGCTGGTGCGGCAGTATCCGAATCTGCTGGTGGTGCAGACGCTGTCGAAATCGCGTTCGCTGGCCGGCCTGCGCGTCGGTTTCGCCATCGGCCACCCGGACCTGATCGAAGCGCTGGAGCGCGTCAAGAACAGCTTCAATTCGTATCCGCTCGACCGGCTGGCGCTGGCCGGCGCCGCCGCCTCGTTCCGCGACGAGGCGTATTTCCAGCAGACTCGTACAGCCGTGATCGACAGCCGCACGCAGCTGACGGCGGAATTGACGGCGCTCGGTTTCGAGGTGCTGCCATCGGTGGCCAACTTCGTGTTTGCCCGCCACCCGCAGCACGATGCGGCGCAGTTGGCGGCCGGCCTGCGCGCGCGCTCCGTGATCGTGCGCCATTTCAATGCGCCGCGCATCAGCCAGTACCTGCGCATCAGCATTGGCAATGCGCAGGAATGCGCGGCGCTGGTGGAGGCCTTGCGCGCGCTGGTGTAATGGCTGCAATGGCATGAAGTTGTGCCACAATCAGCGGATTATTCAACAATAACAAGGGGACGGACTATATGGCAAAAGTGGCATTCATCGGCCTGGGCGTGATGGGTTTTCCCATGGCGGGTCATCTGGCGGCGGGCGGGCACGACGTCACCGTCTACAACCGCAATCGGGCACGCGCGCAAGCCTGGCTGGAACAGCACCGTGGCAGCAGCGCCGCCACGCCGGCCGCAGCGGCGGCTGGCGCCGAGTTCGTGTTCACCTGTATCGGCAACGATAACGATCTGTACCAGGTGATCCTGGAGGAGGGCGGCTTGCTGTCCGGCATGGCGCCGGGCAGCATCCTGATCGACCATACGACGGCGTCGGCCGAAGCAGCGCGCACCATCCATGCGGCGGCAAAAGAGAAGGGCGTGTTCTTTCTCGACGCCCCCGTCTCGGGCGGGCAGGCGGGTGCGGAAAACGGCAAGCTGACGGTGATGGCCGGCGGCGATGCCGAAGCGTATGCACGTGCCGAAGCGGTGATCTCCCTGTTCGCGCGCGCCGTGACTTATATGGGGCCGTCGGGTTCGGGCCAGCTGACCAAGATGGTCAACCAGATCTGCATCGCCGGCCTGGTGCAGGCGCTCAGCGAAGGCATCGCCTTTGCCGAGAACGCTGGCCTTGACGCAGCGCTGGTGGTCGATGTGATTTCCAAGGGCGCGGCGCAATCGTGGCAGATGGAAAACCGCGGCAAGACCATGATCGAGCGCAAGTTCGACTTCGGTTTTGCGGTCGACCTGATGCGCAAGGACCTGGGCATCTGCCTGGCCGAAGCCGGGCGCAACGGCAGCGACCTGCCCGTGACCAGGCTGACCGACCAGTTCTACGGCGAAGTGCAGCAGGCCGGCGGCAACCGTTACGATACCTCCAGCCTGATCACGCGCCTGGGCAAAAAGTAAAACCTATGCCTTGAACGTCAGCAGGGGTTTCAGGCGGGCCACCGATTGCAGCAGGCCCGCCTCTTCCTGCGCGCTGATGACGGGGCCGATCTTTTTATACGCCATCGGTGCTTCCTCGACCCGGCGTTCCTCGCGCAAGGTCACGCACTGGAACGCCATCTCGTTGTCGCCAATAGTCGGACGCACCGCACGCATGGCCTGGCGGCGGATGCTGCGCCCGGCGCCGTGCGAGCACGACCACAGCCAGTCCGGGTTGCCCATGCCGGTCGCCACATACGAGTAGTCGCCCATCGAACCGGGGATCAGCGCCAGGTCGCCTGCGCGCGCCGGCGTGGCGCCCTTGCGGTGGATATTCATGCCGTGCTCGCGCAAGATGACGTTGTGCGGCACGTCCACCACCAGGCGCGACTCGTCATGAGCAAACACCTGCGCAAAACTGTCGCGCACCAGTTCGGCCAGCACGGTGCGATTGAGCCAGGCATAGCGCGAGGCCACTCCCATCGCCTCCATGTAATCGGCAGCCAGTTCACCCGTCAGCCCGTACAGGGCCGACTGCGGATGGCGCATGCCTTTCGGCCAGGCTTCGCGCGCACGGTCCATCCAGCGGCTGCCGACAAAAAAGCCCACGTCGCGGCTGCCGCTGTGGATCATTACCACCACTTCGCCGGCCACCAGGCCATGATGCCAGGCGGCGTGGCGGTCCAGTACGGCGTCGACCACCTGGATTTCGACGAAATGGTTGCCGGACCCCGTGGTGCCCAGGCTGGGGTCGCGAATGACTTCACGCGTGCCGACCAGCGCCTCGGGCGCATGGCGCAGGCCGCCACCGAGTTCGCGCAGCGCGATGCATGCGTCGAGCTCGCGCACCAGCCGCTCCTTGTCGACGCGCGACCACAAGCCGCCTTCTTGCACGCTGTCGATCAGCGCCTCCGGCCCCTCGTCGAACAGGGCGGCAAACGCCTTCGAGCGCAGCGGCACGTTGCGCCCGTCTTCCAGCAGTACATGCCGGAGCTTGGCCATGATGGCGTCCTTGCGCGACTCGAACTGCGCCAGCGTCAGGCCGGTGGTAATCAGGCGCATGCCGCAGGCGATGTCAGTGCCGGGAATGGCGGGGATCACCATGTCGGGCGTGGTGGCGACGATGCTGCCGACCGGGGCGATGCTGCCCGGATGAAAGTCCGGCGTGGCGCAGGCCTTGCAGACATGGCCATCCTGGCCCGGCACGGCAACCGAGGCAAATTCGAGCAACTGGCGCACGGCTTTTTCTTCCAGCGGAAAATGATGAGGCAGCAGCACGGACGCCTGGGCGTGCGGGTTGCTGAGCGTGTAGATGCCGTTTGCATAGGCAACAGCGATGCCCTGGCGGCGCAGGGATTTTTGTAATCTTGAGATGGGAAACACGATTCTGCTCCGGAAATAACGAATGCACGGCCCGTTTCAAGGGGCAATGTTTGTTTTCCACGCAGCAGCGACAGGAAGTGCGGCGAGCTTAGCAAATTTTATCTCGATTGCAAAGTGATTCCGCTTGCAATATTGCCGCGCCCGCTTTATATTCGCTCTTCTTTCAAGAACCTCTTTCATACTGGAGCCAAAAGTGCCTCGCCAATTCGCCATCACCTGCTAACGCTGACGAACTGCTCTCTGCAGCATCGCCGGCGCGTTGACGCCCACGATTGCTGCGGCACTTTTTCCGGAATACCCGCACACGTTTTCAAGGCCCCGCCTTGACTGTCCACGCCCGGCCTCGTCGTCAGCACCCCTGACCCTGCAAAGGACACGCCCCGGTGAACGCGGCGTGTGACGCCATGTTTTTACAATCTTTACCGTTATTCAAATACCCGCGCACGCCGCACCTGGAAGGCTCGCGCCTGCAGCCCGGCGACGATGCGTCCGACCAGATGCCGTTGAAGCGGCTGGCCGGCAAGTACGTCGTCATCGAAGAAAAAATCGATGGCGCCAACGCCGCCGTCTCGTTCAGCGAGGCGGGCCAGGTGCTGCTGCAGTCGCGCGGCCACTATCTGGCGGGTGGCGGCGGCGAACGCCAGTTCAACCTGTTGAAACCGTGGGCGCATGCACATGAACACGCCTTGCTGGCGCTGCTGGAAGACCAGTACGTGTTGTTTGGCGAGTGGGCCTACAGCAAGCATTCCGTGTTCTACGACTGCCTGCCGCATTACTTCAACGAGTTCGACATGTGCTGCCGCCGCACCCGGACCTTTCTGTCGACGGCGCGCCGCCATGCGCTGCTGGCTGGCTCGCCCGTGCTGCCGGTACCGGTGCTGTACGCGGGCAGCATGCCCACCAGCACGCGGCAGCTGTGGCAGCTGCTGCGCCACTCGCTGGCCAAGTCCCATACCTGGCGCGAGGGTTTCGAGACGGCGGTGGCGCGCGAGCGCCTGCCTTTGGCCCTGTGCTGGCAGCAGACCGACAAATCGGACCTGGCCGAAGGCCTGTACCTGAAAGTCGAAGACGACGAACAAGTGCTGGCGCGCTACAAGCTGGTGCGCCAGGACTTCACGCAAACCATTCTCGACAGCGGCTCGCACCATGCCACGCGGCCCTTGATCCCGAATCGGCTGGCGCCCGGCGTGGATCTGTATGCGCCACAGCCACTGGTCACTTGGCAGGACCTGGGCCTGCGCACCTGCCGTTCGCCCGACGAGCTGGCCCAACTCACAAGGAGTACCCGATGAACTGGAACACATTGCGCCAGCTGGCGCCGCTGCCGGGACGGCAGCCCGATTTTGCCGCCTGCCTGGACGCCTTTCCGCAGCTGGAACTGGCCAAAGCCACGCCGCAACACCCCGTCTACCACGCCGAAGGCGATGTCTGGACCCATACCATGATGGTGGTCGAAGCCCTGCTGGCCATGCCGGCCTATGCGCAGGCCACGCGCGCGCAGCAGGAAATCGTCTTCCTGGCCGCACTGCTGCACGACGTGGCCAAGTGCAGCACCACCGTGATCGACCCGCTCACGGGCGCCATCGGCCAGCCCGGCCACTCGCGCAAGGGTGCGCTCGACGCCCGCATCGCGCTATGGGATTACGCGGTGCCGTTTGCCGCGCGCGAAGCCATCTGCCGCCTGATCCAGGTGCACCAGGTGCCTTTTTTTTCCCTGGAGACCTCGCGCCGTGGCGTGACGCCCGAATTTACCGTGCGCGAACTGTCGTGGCAGGTCGATATCGGCGTGCTGGCCATGCTGGCCGAGGCCGATATCCGCGGCCGTATCTGCCCTGACCCGCAGCGCGTGCTGGACGCGATCGAACTGTTTCGCGAATTGGCGCGCGAGGAGGGCTGTTACGACCGGCCGCGTGCCTTTGTTGATGACCATACGCGCGTGAAATACTTTCGCGGCGCCGAGGCGCACCCCGACTATCCGCTGTTCCAGCAGCCGGGCTCGCGTGTGATCGTGATGTCGGGCCTGCCTGCGTCGGGCAAGAATACCTGGGTGGCGAAACATCACCCGCAACTGCCGGTGGTGTCGTTCGACGATGCGCGCCAGGCGCTGGGCCTGCGCCATGGCAAGAACGAAGGGCAGGTGGGCGATTATGCGGAAGAGCGCGCGCGTGAACTGCTGCGCAAGGGCCTGCCCTTCGTGTGGAATGCCACGCACCTGTCGACGCTGATGCGCGAAAAAACGCTCAATCTGCTCTACAAATACCATGCGCAGGTGGAACTGGTGTACCTGGAGCAATCGCGCAAGGAACTGCTGCGCCGCAATGGCCAGCGCGATACCTCCTTGAGCAACAAGAAGCTGCAAGCGATGTTGTGGAACTGGGAAATTCCGCTGCCGCAGGAGGCGCATCTGGTGCGCCATGAAGTGGCTTGACGCCATGGCGAGCGCGCCGGTGTTGTAACGGAGCAACGTTTTTCCGGATTTTTCTGAAACTATTTAACGACGTTTTTTCTTGCTGGCGAAGCCAGGCCGGCAAGGCGATTGACTTCCTGCCTGCGACGATAACAGTCTTGCAAGCCATCACCGGTTTGCCCATCTCCCGCCGACAAGGCGCTGTAAGTGTATCTTTTTCTGTGATTTTTCTCCGTAAATTGTTAAATAATGATCGGATTAATATGTCGAAGAAGCTGGAAATCAGAATCAATACGCAATGAAAAATATAAAACATTGTTTTATTATTTTCTTTATGGAAATTCCAAGACCGGTCTTTCTGATGCCGGAACCGGCAGACGGCCGCCCTGTGGCGCTGCGTGAAGCCAGGTGGTGATTATCTGAGATTAATTCTGTAGGGAAAATGTGTAAGCTAACTGCACCAGATATCGCGTAGTAGAGAATAATTCATTTATAAAAATCTTAGCTTGAAGTAAATAAAGATAATCAGGTTTTAAATTGGCAATGTTAAAATATAGAAACTATTAATTTAATATGTTGCAACTTTTTTGCCCCGCCGCTTATTGTGATCATGTGATCGAGAGGATTCTTTTGCGCTCCAAACTTCTACCCCTGACCTTGCTGCTGTTGATCCAGGGCGCCTACGCCCAGCAACCGACCGCCGGCAGCCAGTTGCAGCAGATTCCTGTCGCGCCCCAGTTGCCGAAAGCGGCGCCCGCGATTCGCGTGCAGCGCGGCGATGTGCCGGCCGCCATCGTCGGCGACAGCACCCGCATCAAGGTGGAGCGTTTGCAGATCGCCGCGCCGCCGGTGTTTGCGGAAAGCGAACTGGTCGCCGCCAGCGGCTTCGTGCCGGGCAGCGAACTGACTTTGACGGAGCTGCGCACCCTGGCCAGCCGCATTGCCAGCTATTACCAGACGCGCGGCTATTTCCTGGCGCAGGCGTATCTGCCGGCGCAGGACATCAAGGATGGCGTGGTGCAAGTCACCGTGCTGCCGGGTACGTATGGGCAAGTGCAGCTGCGCAATAAAAGCAATCTGTCCGACGGCCTGGCGCACAGCATATTGAGCGGCCTCGACGGCGAAGTGGTCGCCACCACGCCGCTGGAACGGCGCCTGCTGCTGCTGTCCGATTTGCCGGGCGTGCAGATCAGTTCGACCCTGGCGCCGGGTGCGTCCTTGGGTGCGTCCGACCTGATCGTCGACGTGCAGCCGGGCGCGCGCTTCAACGGCAGCGTCGATGTCGACAACCAGGGCAACCGCTACACGGGCCGCAACCGCATCGGCGCCACCGTCAATATCAACGAGCTGGCTGGCATCGGCGACGTCGCCACCGTGCGCGCGTTCACCTCGACCGACGGCCTGAACTATGTGCGCGCGGCCTACCAGGGCCAGGCCGGCCTGCTGCGCCTGGGCACGGCCTACACGCATATGGACTACAAGCTGGGCAAGGAATTTGCCGTGCTGGAAGCGAAGGGCACGGCAAAGATTGCCAGCGTGTATGGCAGCTACCCCTTGATCCGTTCGCGCGCCGGTAACCTGTACGCGCAGGTGAACTATGACAGCAAGGATTTCCAGGACAAGACCGAATCGACCGGCAGCGTCAACGACAAGACGGCCAAGATCTGGATGCTCAATCTCAATGG
>NZ_JBXAVX010000019.1:0-130713 GCF_057291295.1 Janthinobacterium sp. 1L-D-8-B-C4 | reverse complement strand
CGTGTGTACCCGACGTTTTTTACCTTCACTCATTTGCTGTCATCCTTTCACGGACCACAGCTTAAACCATCGTCTCAGATTCGGGATCCACTATACAGATAGGTGTCGGCGACCGAGAATTTGTCGCCCATCAGATACTGCTTGTCGGCGAGATGCTCATTAATCCAGGCGTAGCGCTTCTCCAGCTTCGGCCTTGCGATCTCGATATAGTCGCTTGCCGAAGGTGCATAGAAGAGCGGAATGAAGCCCTTGTGGAT
This sequence comes from Janthinobacterium sp. 1L-D-8-B-C4, assembly GCF_057291295.1. Lineage (NCBI taxonomy): Bacteria > Pseudomonadati > Pseudomonadota > Betaproteobacteria > Burkholderiales > Oxalobacteraceae > Janthinobacterium > Janthinobacterium sp. 1L-D-8-B-C4. The sequence continues at coordinate 130,456 of NZ_JBXAVX010000019.1, read as the reverse complement.
TTCCGTCGAGAGGAAGGCGAGCATCTCCTGAAGCTTGTAGCGTTCAAACGTCCCGTTGGCGGGAGCGAGGTCCATTTCGGGCTTCAGGTCGGCGAGATACTGGACGATGACAATGCCTTCCATCAGCATGTCGCCATTATCAAGCTCCAGCGCAGGAATGTAGCCATGCTGGTTGACCTTGTAAAAATTCTGCCCCTGTGCGGTTGTATGGTCTTTGAGATCAACCTTGATGAACTCAACATCAAGACCGAGTTCGTTTGCGACGATGTGGGGAGAAAGCGAGCAGGCACCCTGCTTGTAGTAGAGTTTCATTTCATGGGCTCCATCAATTTCAATGATGCGCTTCCCTGGAGGAAAAGCGCGTGGTTCAGGCGCTATGAAAACGCCAGAATGCGATGCTGATCTATTTGCTGTTGCTGCGGTAACGACGATAAAAGCCTCTCGGCGTCATGCTGGAAAAGACCCCGTCACGGCGCACCCAGGCATGCATGAGTGCGGCGGAAAGATGCATCAGCACGACGGCGAACAGCAGCCAGGCCAACAGGCCGTGGGCGTCACGCAGCACCGCATACCAGACCGGATCGACAGGCGCGATGGGCGGCAGCGCGACACCCGGGAACATCGTCACTGGCCATCCTCCGGCCGAGCGCACAGCCCAGCCCAGCAGCGGCAGCGAGAACATCAGCGCATACAACACCCAGTGCGATGCCTTGGCTGCTATTGCCTGCCAGCGCGGTATGTCGGCGGGCAACGCTGGCGCACCATGGCGCAGCCGGTTGAGCAGGCGCACGATCGCCAGCAGCAAGATGGCAATGCCCAGCGGCTGGTGAAGGTCGAGCAGCCAGGGCCGCCAGGTCAGCGACGTCATCATGGCCACGCCGATGAACAGCATCGCCAGAATTGCCGCCGCCATCGTCCAATGCAGCAGCTGCGCCAGCAGATTGAACCGTTCCGGCAGGCCAGCTTGGTTGCCTGGTACAGTGTCTGTCACGGTGCCGGTTTCGGTCGTCATGGTGCTGCCTTCTTTCCAACCGCATCGGTGGCCTTGCCGTAGCCGATTTCGTGCAGCCGTGCGTTGTACGAGTGGGCGTAAATGCCTGCCCGCGTGGCCAGTACCGGATCGTTCGACAGCGCCATGCCCGCCGGTATCAGGGTGGGGTCGAAATTGATGTCGCGACACACGCCGTCAGTCTGATCGAAGACCCGCTGCACTTCCAGCGTTCCGGCGACCAGTTGCGGGCGGGTTTCCGGCCAGGGTTGCGATGGATCATCGACCGGATCGCCTGGCGCGGCCAGTTGCATCACCATATCCCAATGCAACGGCGCCTTTGCCAGGCGTTGCGCCACATCCTTGAACAAGGCGTCATGACTGGCCCGCGCACGCTCATCAGCACTCCAGGCGGTGAATGTCGCGTGCGGCCGCAGCGACCAGCGCATGGCTTGCCGTTGCCCATCCTGGGCGACCAGAAAGTAGGCATGGATGGCGTAGAACGTGGCGCCGGCAAAGCTGCTGGCCCAGGGTTTCACGGCATCGGCCTCCATGTATTTGCGCGCCTCCGGATAGTCCTTGAGGAAAGCCTCCACATGTTGGGGGTCGGGTTTGCCAGTGGCCGGATCAGGCGCGGTAGCCTTGACCATCGCCAGGAAGCCGGGCGCATCGCGGGTGGCGAAATACGGCTCGTTGTTCATTTTCATGCGCCACTGCTGCCCGTTATCGGCGGTGAGCATCATGGCCATGCTGACGGTGCTGGTGGAGTTGTCTGCGGCATAGGGGCTCATGTTGCCGATCGAGAAGCGTCCGATGGCCCTGGTCTCCGGCTGAGCGAAAACTCTGGCGTCGGAATACTTTGCCGCCGCGCCGCTGGCGCGAAATACGCCGTCGAAACATACACCTTTGCCGTGCGCGCGCCGGTAGCCAGCAGGAAAATCATGCGGGATGTCCTCCAGGAAAGTCGTATTGGTCACGCGCTGGCCAAGCAAACCGGCAGCCCAGGCGAAGGCTGTGGCCAGCACGGCGACGATCGCGCCGATGCCGGCCAGGGCCGGCCAGCTGCGCTTGAGGTCAATATCGCCGATCTTCATGGCCGGCCTCGGTTAGATGGGGCGATGGTGATGCGCGGTGTGTGGTTCATGATGACTCCTTGAATGTACGGTGAATGTCGCCTGCTTAATGCGAGGCTGTCTTTGAAAACAGGTTCATCACGATCACGCCGGTGACAATGAGAACGATGCCGATGATTGCCGGAAAGTCCAGCCTTTGCTTGAAAGCGAGCACGCCAAGCAGCGCTGTCAGGACGATGCCCAAGCCGCCCCATATGGCGTAGGCGATCGCCAGCGGCAAGCCTTTCAGTGCCTGGCCGAGTCCATAGAATGCGAATCCGTAAAAAACAACCACCAGCGCGGTTGGTACCAATCGTGAAAACTGTTCGGACCTGGCCAGGAAGGCGCTGCCGGCGACCTCCGATACGATTGCGGCTCCTAGCCAGATATAGTGTGTTGCGAGCATGTTCTTCTCTTGTTTTGATGTGGTTAGTTTTGCAATATCGAATGGCATTGTTTATGCCCTGATTATTTCTTATGACTCTTTTTTACAATACGATCGTATTGTACTTTATTTTTGCGTTGTAGAATCCAGCCATGACTACTAAAGCACCCACTTCGCGGCCGCCGAAACAACCTGACCAAGTCAGAAAGCGGCTTTTTCTCTCTGCCACGACCTTGTTAAGTACGGGGCAGCCCGTTTCCATCGGTGCCATTGCCAGTGCCGCCGGCGTCAGCAAAGGTGCTGTACAACATCATTTCGGCACGAAAGAACAGCTGCTCTCAGCGCTTTTCGACCTTTATATGGATCAATTCAACGAAGCATTGGCGCTGGAAGATGCCTCGGCGCCGCCAGCCTTGCGCTACGCACGCATGTCGCTCAATGCAACGTCGTACGAGGACACCGAAGGCTGGCGCGCCATGGTCGTGGCGACCGTCATTGATCGCGCTCTGGCGGCGCGTTGGAGCGAGCGCGCAGAAATCGAGCGCGCTCTCGACCAGGCTCCCGCTGCGAATGCCTTGCTGGTTCGTTTGGCGGCAGACGGGTTATGGCTGTCGGATTTGCTGTCTACCTACAAGATCGGCAACAAAGAGCGCGAGGAACTCGATGGTTTGATGGGAGAACTGCTGAGGAAGCCTTGATGTGGGGTTGCTGGACAGCTCGCTGGTTCAGTCGGTGAACGGCTGCATTGCCGCAGGTGATGGAAGAAGCATGTCCAGTTTAGAACCTGATTGGAGTCGCCGAACGTGCGCGCGCGCAGTGCGCAGAGTTGCCGCGCAGGGGGAGCGGGGGCGAATATCCGACCCAGGACGGCTTCGGCTGGACCAACGGCATGGGCATGAACAGCGCGCTGCTCAAGCGCTACCCGGACCTGGCGCACTGACGCCGCCGGCGCTGTCAAAAATGGTGCGGCGCACGCGGCTCGCACCGCCTGCGCGCATGGCCGCACCCTGCTGGTGAGGGCTGTTGTTTGATGGTCTTTGCGGTCGATGTATTGTCCTTTCAACGTTGCAATCTGATACAAGCTCCAGCACAATGCCCCGGCTTGTGCCGCATCCTGATCCAGGAAGCGAACCCTTATCCAGACCCCGTACCGATGCAAGGAAAAAATCGATGGAAGCTTTTATCAGCAGTTTGAATGGCGTGATCTGGAGTTCCGCGCTGATTTACCTGTGCCTTGGCGCCGGCCTGTTCTATTCGATCCAGACCCGTTTCGTCCAGGTGCGCCTGTTCAAGGAAATGCTGCGCCTGCTGTTCAAGAAGCGTGACACCGATTCCGGCATCTCGTCGTTCCAGGCCCTGGCCGTGTCCTTGTCCGGCCGGGTTGGCGTGGGCAATATCGCTGGCGTGGCCGCCGCCATCGGTTTCGGCGGCCCGGGCGCGGTGTTCTGGATGTGGATGGTCGCCTTCCTGGGCGCCAGCACGGCCTATGCCGAATCGACGCTGGGCCAGCTCTACAAGGTCGAAGAGAATGGCCAGTACCGTGGCGGCTCCGCCTACTTCTTCACGCGCTGCCTCGGCTGGCCGTGGCTGGGCGCGCTGTTTGCCGTCTCGGCGGTGATTTCCTGCGGCATCTTCCTGCCTGGCGTGCAAGCCAACGCGGTCGGCAACGCGGTCGCCCAGATCTTTGGCGACGGCACCATGGTCGATACCTTCATGGGCAGCGTTGGCACCCACAAGCTGGCCGGCCTGGCGGTGATCCTGCTGGTGCTGGGCGTCATCATTTTCGGCGGCATCAAGCGCATCGCCCAGTTTGCCGAGTACGTGGTGCCGTTCATGGCCTTCGGCTATATCGTGCTGGCGCTGATCGTCATCGGCATGAATATCGACAAGCTGCCGGGCGTGTTCTCGCTGATCTTCTCGGATGCGTTCTCGGCCCAGGCCGGCATGGGCGCTGCCATCGGCTGGGGCGTCAAGCGCGGCGTGTACTCGAACGAAGCGGGCCAGGGCACCGGCACCCACGCGGCGGCCGCTGCCGAAACCGAGCACCCGTCGCAGCAGGGTCTGGTGCAGGCGTTCTCGATCTATGTCGATACCTTGCTGGTGTGCACGGCCACCGCACTGATGATTTTGATCACCAACCAGTACAACGTGCAGGGCACCTTGCCGGACGGCCAGTTCATCGTCCAGCACCTGCCGGCCACCACCGAGATCGGTTCGGCCGCGTTCACGCAAATGGCGCTGCAGAGCACCTTCGGCGGTTTCGGCCCGGTCTTCGTGGCGCTGGCGCTGTTCTTCTTCGCCTTTACCACCATCGTCGCCTATTACTATATCGCCGAAACCAACGTCGCTTACCTGAACCAGTACTTCAAGCGCAGCGTGCCGCTGGTGGTGGTCAAGCTGCTGATCATGGCGATGGTGGTGTTCGGCACCATCAACAGCGCCGGCTATATCTGGAACCTTGGCGATATCGGCGTGGGCATGATGGCGTGGATTAACATCATCGGCATCCTGATCATCTTCTTCATCTCGCGCCCGACCATCGCCTGTTTGCGCGATTACGAAGCCCAGCTCAAGGCCGGCGGCCCGATCACCTTCGATCCGGTCAAGCTGGGGATTAAGAATGCGACGTTTTGGGAAGAGCGGGCTGGGAAGGGCAAGCAAAACTGAAGGCAGTAGAACAAGCGTAAGGTCCGCCATTTAGACACGGACTGATGCGTACAGCGCCGTAGAAGCGCGCTCATTCGAAACCTGTTTAGAACCACGAACGCGCGCCCACGGCGCGCGGGGCTGCCGCGCGGGGGCAGCAGGGGGAGGATTCGGGCGGCGTGCGCCTGCAGGCGCAAGGCCTTCGAATCTCACACGCAGGGCGCGCAGGCGCCCTGCTCGCTTCCGCTATTAATGAATTTAAGTAGTTGATTTCTAAAACGTTTTAGATGCAACGGGCATTCTACATACACCTGAATCTACACTGGAGCAATATATCCTGTTAGCCTTGGCAGATAGATGGCAGTTTGAACTTCGACGACTCGTGCGAACTGGGTGTAGCTAAACGCAGCGCATCGCCCAACCTTACGAAACCGGCCCGTGGTTAACTGAGCACGGCAGTTCGATGTCATATTGTCTTTAGGCTTGGCGCTCTTTCGGCACGTAGTTCCAATGTTGATCCACGTATAGCGCACCCATGATGCCGCTAAACTTTCCGATGCTGATTCTATCTTGCTGTGCAATCTCAACCACGTCCCTGTCGTAATTAGCTTCAGGTCTAGCTATGAAGATATACGACCCGCCCCCTAACTGGCTCGGCTTCTGAAAGAAGTCCGTGAAGGTATAACTATAAGCATCCGATGCGTGCACTAACATGTCGCTCAAACCATCGCTCCGCCTGATTAAATATAGATAATCATCGTCATTAGTGGCATGATCAACCCTCCTCCATGATTGCACCTTTTTATGCTTATTCAGTGCATTTTCAAAATATTGCGGGATAGTGTAATAAAGATCGCGCCCCATCGCTATATCACCTTTTCGTGGTTTTGAATTTTTGACATGAAATCTACGTAGCGCTCTGTCTCTAACTGTGAAAAGACGACCAGATGCAAGCGCAAATTGAATTTTTCGCGAAAATCTTCAGCGAGCGTTCCCCATAAAGCTGCCTCATCTTTTACCTCAGAAATAGTTCTTGCCTTTGATTTAACGACCAAATCCACATCCGACGTTTCCATCCCAAATAATGCACTGCCAAAAATATCGGCATTGTCTATTTTTAGGGAAAGCTGCGAACTTTTCTCCTTCAACCACTGGCCATATACCGAAACCTTGATAGCTCCACGGTTGGATTTAGCGCAATATGCTTGAATCAAACCAGAAAAATCATGCGGAAATTGATTATTACGGTAGTCCGCAGTTGGGTTTTTACAGTGGTGCGCGAACGCATCGATGTGCGAAAGCATCTTCTCAACCAATGGCAGTTCAGCTGGACTGATTTTTTTAACGGATTGCAGAATGTTACGAATCTTTTTATTATTGGGGCAGACTATTTCGCTCCGTAGTTGATGCCAAGTACCTGGATCGTGCCTTAATTCACCGGTTGCACCTGTTGACGAATTTGGGCCAAAACTCAGGAAGACACGACGATTATCTTCCATTATTTTTCGAATATCCGTCGCTGCTGCAACTAAGTTTTTATAGGCTTTCTGCGCCCCAGATACTGTTGCAAACTTAATTTTATAAAAAAAAAGGCACGATAAAATTACCATTACCACGCCGAGAGTACTGAGCACAGTATCCATACTCGATGAAAGTTCAAGCCTAAGCCGAACTTCGGGCCGTATTACCTCGATACTCCCTGCAAGTTGAACCAGGTGCTGATACCCAATTAGTCCTAGGCCAGAAATTAGTAGTGTCCACGTAAATTTCAGCTCAAAGTTAGGATTTAATATGCGATTCAAAGCCTCAAGAGAAATTGACTTTAAAGTTAATTTGGTTGACACAATTTTCCATAAATATAGAGAACATCAAAGAACACCCAAGGCGGTTTAGCACAGATGATTTATACAATTTACAAAAAAATTCACACACCTATCGATTTGCATCGTATTGAACCGTTTGCAACCGGATGGATACATGATTTATGCTCACTATAACTCAATTGCAACTTACTGTCAGATCAATTTATAGTATCACCCCAGATCATTAGGCAGGTATTTAATCAGCCTTAGTCACTAGTTGTTTAGATATGGGTGATCATATTCCAACTCGCAGCCTGCCATTTTTCAGGCCAGGTTGCTTTTGAGTACACTGTTGAATCCTGTCACCCAACTACCAGCGCCATGAGCCAAGCCCTTCACAGCCAAGCCCGCACCACTCATCTGATCCGTGACGAAATCCGCAAATCGACGCTCTCCCAACGGGAACTGGCTGAGCGCTACAATGTCAGTCGTCTGACGATCCGCAAGTGGCAGAACCGAGACAGCGCCGAGGATCTTTCGCACCGGCCGCGTACCATGCACACCACGCTCACGCCTGCGCAGGAACTGATCGTCGTGGAGCTACGCACCACGCTGCTGCTGCCCACCGACGACCTGCTGGCGGTGGCCCGCGAGTTCGTCAATCCGGCGCTTTCGCGCGCCGCCCTGGGGCGCTGCCTGCGTCGCCATGGTGTCTCCAGCCTGCTTGAACTGGCCGCCCGGAAAACCGACAAGCCCGTCACCAAAAAGTCGTTCAAGGACTACGAGCCCGGCTTTTTACATATGGATATCAAGTACTTGCCGCAGATGCCTGACGAAACCGAACGCCGTTACCTGTTCGTCGCCATCGACCGCACCACGCGCTGGGTCTTTATGGAGATATATGCCGACCAGTCCGACAGCAGCAGCACCGACTTCCTGATCAAGCTCAACAAAGCCTGTCCAATCGCCATCGTCAAGCTGCTCACCGACAATGGCAGCAGTTCACCGACCGCTTTAGCAGCAAGAAAAAAGACCCGGAAACGGGCGACCGGATTCCCAGCGGCTAGGATGCGTTTGACGTGCTATGCAAACAGCTGGCGATCGAACATCGCCTGATCCCGCCACATCATCCGCAGACCAACGGCATGGTGGAACGCTTCAACGGCCGCATCAGCGAGGTCGTCAATCAGACCCGTTTCGCGTCTAGGTCCGAGCTCGAATCAACATTGCGCAATTACCTGAAAATCTATAACCACAACATCCCACAGCGTGCTCTCAACAACGAAACGCCGATTCAGGCAATGAAGAAATGGCAGGCAAAAAAAACCAGAATTATTCATTAAACGTGTTTATAACCAGGCGGGTCTTGACAAATATGGAGCTAAACGAGCAACGAAGCTGGAGGGGGAAAAGATCAAAGAATTTAGAGAAATCATAAAAGAAAATGTCGATACTTACCCTAGTTAAATTACCATAAATAAATAATTATTATAATAATTAAATAAAAATATATAGCTTCACCAACCAACAGATCCGCCACCATTGAAATGGTGAAATCCACAAAAACGTGTCGATATAGCTCTATATATCATAATATTAACCTACGACTATTGTCTTATTTTACCTAAAAAATCGTCTACAATATTCTTAGCGCGTTCTAAAGCACTAACTTCATTGCATTTTATAAAAATTGGTTTTGATTCAACAACATGGTCAGAAAGATTAGATGCTTGAACTTTTACTTCAATCGCTCCAGATAAAGATTCTGAAAATGAATCAGGCACTACCATAAATTCAAATTCCTCCTCGCCATCTTGATGCCGCCATTGTTCACAAGTGAGTGAAAATTCTTTTACAGGATGATCTGGCCGAGATTCATAATAAAATTCATTTGCGTCACGATTTTTTATTGGAGCCATCAACCTACTCAAGTCAAAACTATTATGAACTTGAGTTAATTTAGCATATGTTCTATCGTGGAGGCCCATGTATAATTTTTTGGTGGTCCACCTTCCTCTAGGTGGGATAGGAGGAGGAGGAAGTCCGATAGAAACATTTTCTTCTGCTTCACTATCCTCACCTGAAAATTTCGGTGGCAATATTTTTAGCTTTCCTTTTGTTGATAACGTTACGCGCGCATCTAAGGCTGGACGAGATCCATCATTAGAAGAAAACACAACAATTTCTGGAAACTTAAACTGCGAATTAATATAAAGATGAATTTTACTTAAAAAATCATCACACTTACGCAACCACTTTGGGTATTCATCATTTTGGTACGAATAAATTTCCTCTAAACTTACAGGAATAAATACTTTAGTTTCAATAAATGAAATTAATTTACTGCGATTCCCCATTTCAGGATTAACATACTCAAAATCTCTCGCCATCGGGAATGCACTTTCGATACGAGTAACAAAATTAGCTACATCTTCCTGGCTAAGCTCCGTATACCGGACCACATCCATAGAAAGTTTCGAATCATCAGAAGCAGAATTAATAAATCGAACTTTAAATGATGGCTCGCTCTTTTTATACCTAATAATTTCATTCTGGAGTGAATTAATTCGCTTTTCATTTTCATCTGTTTCCGGTGGCAATAGCCATACATCTTGAATAACAGAAAACTCCAAACCCACCATCTTCGCTGTCGCCATAGGCCCAGTATCGTGCGTCAATAACTTTACTTTATGACTTGGGTTCCTCTTAACATAAAGTGATACCACACCAACAAGTTGATCGTCTCGCTCTGCATAATTTAGACGATCAGATAAATCCTCATCAAATTTAAACTCAGAGTATAGATAGATACGCACAATTGGATTAGTATCACGAACCTCCAAATATCCATTCTCAGAAAGAAGAATATTCCTAAATATGGTCGCTGTCACTCGTGCTCGCTTTGTCAATCTACTATTGCCGCCTGATTTTTGCTTATCTATTTCTGATTGTACAGGCCTGGAAACAAGAAGGCACACCTCATCAAAATCATTCCAATTCGACCAATCAAGATCAGATAATGGCTTGCATTGTATGAATAAATTCGTATCTGGAAACAAGTATATTTTTTTCATCATCAATCCGCCATTATTCAAATATCAAAAAAATACGTAAGGCATATTGACAGGAGATTTTCGTGTGAGACTCATCCCTGAAATTACAACATAGGCCCAACTATACGAATCCCCAAACTGAAGTCTCTGCGTAAGCTCAGAGTCAATATGCATACACAGCATAATTAGTAGCCTCGCATTAACAGTCAGTACCGCACAGTTGCTATGAGTCTAGACACCAAGGCTGAGATCGTGTCCGAATGCCAGACCTGACCCTATTACTGTGACCCTATTACTGCAAATACGAATGTGACCCAATACAAACTATTCATTTATACAGGCATCGCAAAACTGCAAACCAAAAGGTGTAATCTGTACAGCACCCTTTCTAATATCCACAAATCTTCCATCTGCAACGATTCTCTCTTCCAAACTTCGAACATATTCATCCTGAATGATTTTTTCGTATGGATCAACGCCATCGTGGCCAGAACTCAGCGTATAGTTCTCTTTCAATTCGACTAAGCCAAGTCGCTGCAAATTCACCCAGTAAGATGCCTGCCTACCAGGTTGCTCACAAACTGCATAACCAACAGCGTGGGTGTAATACATCAAAAAATAGTAACCAGCCGCATTCTTTCCTATTGTCGAACGAACATTAATCATCGGCTGAGTCGCACCATGTTTTCTTAGATAGGCAATAAGCTTGGCCTCATCCGGAGATAGCTGCTTGATTATCTCGACAAAAGAGGGATGCGCGCTATCTTTGGTATCTACGTTCATTGCCGTTGCGAGCAGAGATGCATACATCTCCGCCAGCTCCTCTTTGTGACCAGTATACTTCAGAGCCTCAAGCGCCGGCCCAGCAACTGTCGCATCAGGAGTAACTATCTTTTCCTCCGGCACATCTTTGAGTTTTTGAGCTAGGCGCGTCGCTGCAAAGTCTTTAATTTGATCGTAGCCCCAGATCAACGCGGAAATCGGTGCTAATGCAACGTTCACAGTCTTAGCCAAAGTCAGCAGAGCAACGCCAAGCTCTTTTGCAGCTGGCTGAAGCGCATCCTGATAGATAGGCACTTCTTTCAACAACCCCGTTGTGGCGTTGATTGTTGCTTCAATATTGTTTTCGTCTGACATACGACCTTCTCCGTACTAAATTAATCAACAATCACTTTTGGCCGATGCTGGACATGCCATCGGAGAGAATATAGCTAACTACAAGTATCACTTATCCACGTCGGTAAGCCATCGGCAGTACCAGAAGCACACTCGCACTTAATACCTCGCGCTTTTTCGGTGGCAACACCGACAGTGTAAGCCTTCCCATCGTAATAGCATGAATTTCTGACAGTCCCTTTGACCATCGAAGTTATCGTTTCACATTTATAGTGCTGCCAACAGCCCGCAAAGATCAAAGGGATTACCGCTGCAACTTTCCATCTAATAGCTGACAATAGCAACGATAGCCTATTTTTCCGCCGCGCTTTACGTAGGTGATTTTTTTTTGTGACCAACCTTAATCGTTTGGGGTGCCGTAATATCGCTATGAATCTGCTGGCCAACTTTGCCGTGGAAAACCATTTGCGTATTGCGTTCGACTGATCTGGATGCAGGGGTGGCTGTAGGCTCAATACTTCCCTCAACTACACCAAGGACCCTCGCTTTCGCACGAATATCCAGCTTCCGATAGGCAGTCAACAGTTCATGCTCGTCCGCAGGCAACGCAGAAAGCGCATGTTCTCCTGTCAGCAGATACAACACATCTACCCCGGCCGTAGCAACGGCCGCCAAATAGTCAGAATCTGGCGTACGGGAGCCGTTTTCATAGTTGAACTGGGCCCCCTTTTTTACCCCACCAAGGGCAGCAAACTCGTCTTGGTTGAGGCGGAGGCGCTTCCGTTCTTCCTTAAGACGATCAAAAAAATACTTCATTTGAGTATAAATACCTTTAAAAATAACTCAAATGAGTGATTTATTTACGCCATGCCGTAGCGATTACAGATCATAACATTATGAATAATTTGTCAAAAGTCGGACGTACTGCGAAGAGCATCACTTCTCGGCCACTCGGCGTCCGTCTGACGCCTGATGAGGCGGACGATGTCGAGTTCTACTCAAAGAAAATTGAACGTTCCCATGCCTAGTTCCTTCGCTTCCTGATCCTGCGCGGCCTCATCGACTACAAGAGGACGCGATGGGGCAGGTCCGCCATTCAGACACGAGCTGATGCGAAGGGCGCCGTAGAAGCAGGCTCAGTCGAAAACCTGATTAGAACCACGAACGCGCGCCTGTGGCGCGCGAAGCTGCCGCGCAGCGGCAGCAGATGGAGGATTCGGGGCGGCATGCGCCTGCAGGCGCAAGGCCTTCGAATCTCACACGCAGGGCGCGCAGGCGCCCTGCTCGCTTCCGCCAGGAAACAAAAAAGCCGCCCAAAGGGGCGGCTGTTTTTTTGTTTCCTGGCGGAAGCGGTGAGATTCGAACTCACGAACAGTTTGACCCGTCGCTAGTTTTCAAGACTAGTGCCTTCAACCACTCGGCCACGCTTCCAGAGCCTGCATTATACATAAAGCTTGCGGGCTTACCAATGGCTGCGGTGAAGATGGGGCAATTGTTGCCGGGATGTTTACAAGTTCCAGTTTAAGCGCAGCACGCGCTCGAACTCTTCGGCTGCCAGCGGGCGCGAGAACAGGTAGCCTTGGACTTCGTCGCAGCCGGCGCTGTTCAGGAAGGCCATCTGCTCGGCCGTTTCCACGCCTTCGGCGATTACCTTGTGGTGCAGCTGCTGGGCGATGCTGATGATGGTGGTGGCGATGGCGCAGTCGCTGGCGTCGGAGGGGATGCCGGTGGTGAAGGATCGGTCGATTTTCAGGGTGTCGATCGGGAAGCGCTTCAGGTACGACAGGCTGGAGTAACCGGTGCCGAAGTCGTCCAGCGACAGCGCCACGCCCAGGGCCGTGATGCGGTCCATGATGCCGATCACGCGCTCGATGTTGTGCATCAGGGTGCTTTCGGTGATTTCCAGTTCCAGCCAGGCCGCTTCCAGGCCGTAGCGTTCCAGCATGGCGGCGACCCTGCCCGGCAGGGCCGAGGTGAATTCGCGGGCGGAGACGTTCACCGCGATGCGGATTGGCGGCAGGCCCGCCTGTTGCCAGGCTTGCGCCTGGGCGCAGGCCGCTTCGAGCACCCATTCGCCCACTTGCACCACCAGGCCGGTCGATTCGGCCAGCGGGATGAAGTCGGCTGGCGGGATCATGCCTTGCACGGGGTGGCGCCAGCGCACCAGCGCTTCGGCGCCGATCATGCGCCCGCTGCCCAGCGCGTATTTCGGCTGGTAGTGCAGCAGCAGCTGGTGTTCGGCCAGGGCGTGGCGCAGGCCGGTTTCCAGGCGCATGCGCGCTTGCATGCCCAGGTTCATGTCCTGGCTGTAGAAGGCCACGCTTTCGGCCTCGCCGCCGCCGTCCTGCTTGGCCCGGTACATGGCGATGTCGGCCAGGCGCAGCAGGGTTTCGGCGTCATGGCCGTCTTGCGGGTAGACGCTGATGCCAATGCTGGCGCCCACGCGCAGGTCGTGGCCTTCGATCAGGAAGGGTTCCACCAAGGAGGCCAGCAGCTTTTGCGCCACCGTGCTCGCTTCGAAATGCTGGATGATGTCGAACAGGCCAACGGCGAATTCGTCGCCGCTCAGGCGCGCCACCAGGTCCTGGTCGCGCAGCACCCGGCGAAAGCGCACGGAGACCTGGCGCAGCAGTTCGTCGCCGACGCGGCGGCCCAGGGTGTCGTTGATCAGCTTGAAGCGGTTCAGGTCGATGAACAGCATGCAGCCAAGCATCTTGCTGCGCTGGGCCACGGAGAGGGCCTGGTCGACCAGCTTGGTCAGCAAGGTGCGGTTCGGCAGGCTGGTCAGCGCGTCATAGTAGGCCAGGTGATGCAGGCGCTCTTCGGCGATCTTGCGTTCGGTGATGTCGGTCAGGTAGGCGATCAGGCCGACCGGGCGCTCGTCGAGGTCGCGCAGCGGCGACAGCGACAGGCTGGCCCAGAAAACTTCGCCGGACTTCTTTTTGCGCCGCACCTCCATCAACCGCCCGCCCTGCTCCAGGAAGGCGTCGTGGAAACCGGTGTCTTCGTCGTCATACAGGAACAGGATGTTGCGGCCCACCGCTTCCACCGACGAGTAGCCGAACAGGCGTTCGGCGCCCTTGTTCCAGCTGGTGATGTAGCCGGTCAGGTCCATCGTCAGCACCGATTCGTGCAGCTGGTCGAGGATCTGCGTCTGTTGCGCCAGCAACGCTTCCACCTGCGCAAACGCATGCGTGGAGCGCTGCGCCAGCGAGTGCACCTGCAGCACGCCGGCCGTCAGGGACGCCAGGCTCGACAGTTGACGGCGGTCGGTCTCGTCATAACGATGCTTGCCGGCCACGCGGTAGTAGCCGAAGCAATGGCCGTCGAAACTGATTTCTTGCAGCAATCCCGCATGCGCTGGAGCAGGCAGTGCGGCGGGCGCGTCGCCAGTGGCCGACGGCAGGAACTCGCCGTGCGCGCTGGCCATCACGCTGCCGGCGATGCGGCCCAGCTCGGTCACCAGGGCCGCGCCGCGCAGGCGCACCACGGCGTCGCACAGGGCGGCACTGTCGCTGAGGGTATCGGACACCGGCAGCATGGTCATGCTAGAGGTTCCGACTGACCGTGATGGCCCACTGGTACGCTTGCAGCAGGCTGCGCCAGTAGGTTTCGCCGTCGATGCCGGCGCGCGCCAGGCTGGCCGGCGCCGGCGGGGTAGCGCTTTCGGCCAGCGCCAGCATGGCGCCCAGTTCGCCGCTGCGATCAAGCAGGGCGCCACTGACGGCCGGGTCCAGGTTGAGGGTGGCGATAATGTCGGCCATGTCCATGCCCAGCAAGGCGTCGAGCAGGGAGAACACGCCGGTCATGAAGGCCAGGTCCTGCGCTGCGCGGTCGCCGCCGCGCAACTGGCATAGCGACTCCATCTGCGCCGCGCGCACGGCCGCCAGCGGCAGCAGCGCGTTGACCTTGCCGTCGTCCTGCTGGCGCGCATACAGCAGCAATTGCAGCCAGCGCTGCAACTGGCGCCGTCCCAGCAAGGTGATGGCCTGGTTGAAACTGGTGATAGTCGCGGTGAAACCAAAGGCAGCCGAGTTGACCAGTTTCAGCAAATGATAGGCCAGCGCCGGATCCTGCTTCAACGGCACTTCCAGTTCCTGCACGTCGGCGTCGCGCGCCAGCAGGGCCAGCAGCACCAGCAGGCGGCGCCGCGAGGTGCCCTCTTCCGCTTCGCCGTGGCGCCGCGCTTCGTTCAGTGCATAGTCGCCGGCAAACCAGCTTGCGCCCAGCGCCGCCACGGCGGCCAGGCTGGCGGTATCGGCAATATTGTAGGCCAGGTGCGGGCCGGGCAAGCTCATCATTTGATGCAGGCTCGGCAGTTCACCGGCCGCATCAATGCCCAGCGCGCGCGCGTCGACATATGCCGCCGTGACGGGGCCGGCGCCGGGGCCGTCGAGCACGATGCGGTAGCCGGCCTCGCGCCATTGCAGACAGGTTTTTTGTACTTGCTTGCTGGCGGCGGCAGCGGCGCTCAGGCGGAAAATGGTGCGCTGTGGCACCAGGTGCGGCAACAACTGCGCCAGCAGCGCTTCGTCAACGCCATGCGGATCGCTGACGGGAATGATGCAGTCGAGCGGCGCCAGGTGGGCGTACACATCGGCAGCGGCCATGGCGGCCAGCAAGCCCGCTTGCTGCGGAACGTGGAAGCTGACGGCAACCCATTCATTGTGCGCGTTGGCAACTGCCTGCAATCCCACCAAAGGAAACAGGTTTGATTCAGACGTTGACATCGATCATCTCGTGTGGGGTAAGGCAAAAAGTGTTCATGAACTGGTGACCGACAAACAACTGCCATAAGACATGACAGTTCGACAGCAAGAATCATTCTATCTGAATCTCACAGATGAAACAGTTTTATATTAGCAATAAGTGTTCAAAAAAAACATTCCATTAAGAAACTACAATCGCCTGTGGCTGGCGCCCATCAGGTGGCGCCGCCATCGAATTGCGCGTGCTCGACCGCGTATTTGATCAGTTCGGCCTGTCCTTCGATGCCCAGCTTGCGCTTGATGTTCAGGCGGTGGGTTTCCACCGTGCGCACGCTCAGGTCCAGGTCGCGCGCGATCTGCTTGTTCGACTGGCCGCCCGCAATATGCTGCAGCACCTGCTGTTCGCGCAGGGTCAGGAAGGTATCCTGCACTTGCGGGCGTGACAGTTGCCTGGCCAGCGCCGCGCTGTAGTAAATGCCGCCGGACATGACCGTCTCGATGGCGAAGACGATATCCTTGCCGGGCGCATCTTTCAGCACATAGCCGCGCGCGCCGGCGGCAATCGCCTGCGACACGTATTCGAGCTTGTCGTGCATCGACAGGATCAGCACGGCGATCTGCGGAAACGCCTGCTTGAACAGGCCGGTGGCCTCAATGCCATTGGTACCGCGCATATTGATGTCCATCAGCACCAGATCGACCTGGTGATTGCGCGCCTGCAGCAACGCTTCGTCGGCGCCGCCGGCCTCGGCCACCACGTCGAAATGCGGCACCGCTTCCAGGCGCGCGCGCAGGCCGTCGCGCACCAAGGGGTGATCGTCGACCAGCAGTATTCGTATCAGTTCAGTCATTTTTTCTCATTGTCCGGGAGTGTAAGGCAGGCGCGCCAGTACCATCGTGCCGCCAGGCCCGGAGGCAATATGCAGGCTGCCGCCGATGGCTTCCATGCGCTCCGTCATGTTGCGCAGGCCGATGCCGCGCTGCGGGTGCAGCGCAATGCCGTCGGCGTCAAAACCGCCGCCATTGTCCTCGATGCGCAGTTCGACCACGCCGTGTGCTTCGCGCAGGCCGAGCAGCACCTCGCTGGCGTTGGCATGGCGCTCGCTGTTGGTCAGCGCTTCCTGGGCGATGCGGAACAGCACCGTGTTGACCATGTCGGGCAAGCCTTCGCCGGCGCCCGCCGGGCTGGCCGCAAAGCTGGCCTGGGCGCTGCTGCTGTCATTGTATTCGTGCACCAGATGGTCGAGCGCGGCGCCCAGGCCCAGGTCGTCGAGGATGGCCGGGCGCAGATTGTGCGAAATGCGGCGCACTTCACCCAGTACCTTGTTCAGCTGTTCGGCGGCCCGCTCGAAGGTGGCCGGCGCCCTGGCTTGCTGATCCGTATTGCCAGCCAGGCGTGCGATGCCTGCCTCGATCTGCAGCTTGATCGACACCAGCCACTGGCTGATGCCGTCATGCAGATCGCGCGACAGCCGCGCCCGCTCTTCTTCCTGCGATTCGACCACCCGCTGCGCCAGCACTTTCAGTTTCGCGTCGGCCACGCGCAGTTCGCGGATATTCAGCACCAGGCCGCAGCCGGCCACCACCAGCGAACCGAGAATCGCAATCGCCGCGATCCACAGCATGGTCGAGCGGATATTGGCGAACTGCTGCGCGCCCACCTTGGCCAGCGCCTGGTCGACGTCGTCCATATAGATGCCGGTGCCCATCATCCAGCCCCATTCGGGCATCAGGATCACATAGCCGAGTTTGGGCGCGGCCTTGTTGGTGGACGGCTTGACCCAGTTGTAGCGCTCGAAGCCGCCGCCGCTCCTGGCACGCTGCATCAGGCGCTGGATGGTCAGGTTGCCGTCGGCGTCGCGCAACTGCCACAGGTTCTGTCCCACCAGCTCGGGCTGGCGCGGATGCATCAGCGAATTGCCCTGCAAATCGTAGATAAAGAAATAGCCGTCGTCGCCATAGCTGAGCGCGGCCAGGATGCGCTTGGCTTCTTCCTGGGTGGCGGCATCTCTGCGGCCCGACTTGACCAGCTTGGCAATCGAGTGGCTGGCCAGCGTCACATAGTGCTTGAGTTCCGATTCCTTGCTGGCCAGGTAAGCCTGCTCGATGGTCGCGCGCTGCTGCTCGGCCAAGGTCAAGGCTTGATGACGCACCGCAAAGGCGATCGCGCACAGGGCCAGGATCAGCGGCGTGATGGCCAGGAAGATGACTTTTTGTCGTAGTTTCATGACCTGGCGCAATGGTGGTGGAAGTGAATAGTCAAAACGGCGATTTTACGCGGCTGCCTGTCGCTGGCTCTGCGTAGTAATACTGAGCATTACTGCGTAGTGCTGCGCTTGCCAGCATTATACGATTGGTGAATACTCGGCATAAGCTGCGCATACTGAACAAACTGGCAACGACCAGGGCAATACAGGGTAACAAATTACGGCGCAGCGCCCGTCAAATTTCTGGAGGAAGCATGAACCGCATTTTCAAACAGCTCGGCTGGGCAGCGCTTGCGCTGGCCGGCGCGGCGTCACTGGGCGTGGTCGCCCTGCAACGCGGCGAACCGATCAGCGCCATCTGGATCGTTATCGCCGCCGTCTGCGTCTACCTGATCGCCTACCGTTTCTACAGCCTGTTTATCGCCGACAAAGTCCTCGGCCTGGACGCGCGCCGCATGACGCCGGCCTTCAAGCACAACGATGGCCTGGACCACGTGCCGACCAATAAATATGTGCTGTTCGGCCACCACTTTGCGGCCATTGCCGGCGCCGGCCCATTGGTCGGCCCGGTGCTGGCCGCGCAGATGGGCTACCTGCCCGGCATGCTGTGGATACTGGCCGGCGTGGTGTTTGCCGGCGCGGTGCAAGATTTCATCGTGCTGTTCATTTCCATGCGCCGCGACGGCCGTTCGCTGGGCGATTTGATCAAGGCCGAGCTGGGCGAGATACCCGGCATGATCGCCCTTCTGGGCTGCTTCATGATCATGGTGATCATCCTGGCGGTGCTGGCCCTGATCGTCGTGAAAGCGCTGACCGGCTCGCCATGGGGCAGCTTTACCGTGATGGCGACGATTCCCATTGCCCTGTTCATGGGCGTCTACTCGCGCTTTATCCGCGTCGGCCGTATCGGCGAAGTGTCGGTGATCGGTTTCATTTTGCTGATGCTGGCCATTATCGGCGGCCAATACGTGCAGGAACACGCCGTGCTGGGCGCGATGTTCACCTTCACCGGCACTGAGCTGACCTGGATGCTGATCGGCTACGGTTTTATCGCTTCGGTGCTGCCCGTGTGGCTGCTGCTGGCGCCGCGCGACTATCTGTCCACTTTCCTGAAAATCGGCACCATCCTGGGCTTGGCGATCGGCATCATCGTGGTTGCGCCTTACCTGAAAATGCCGGCCATGACCAAGTTCATCGACGGCTCCGGCCCGGTCTGGTCGGGCAATCTGTTCCCGTTCCTGTTCATCACGATTGCCTGCGGCGCCGTGTCGGGTTTCCATGCCCTGATCTCGTCGGGCACCACGCCGAAGATGATAGAAAACGAAAGCCACGCCCGCTTTATCGGCTATGGCGCCATGCTGATGGAGTCCTTCGTTGCCATCATGGCGCTGGTGGCTGCCTCGACCATCGAGCCGGGCATTTATTTCGCCATGAACAGCCCGGCCGCCCTGATCGGCTCCACCGCCGAATCGGCCGCGCAGGCGATCTCGCAATGGGGCTTTTATGTGACGCCTGAAATGCTGACGCAAACGGCCAAGGATGTCGGCGAGCACACCATCATCTCGCGCGCCGGCGGCGCGCCGACCCTGGCGGTCGGCATGGCGCAAATCTTGTCGGGCGCCATGGGCGGCAAGGCCATGATGGCTTTCTGGTACCACTTCGCGATCCTGTTCGAAGCGCTGTTCATCCTGACCGCCGTCGATGCGGGCACCCGTGCCGGCCGCTTCATGCTGCAAGATTTGCTGGGCAGCTTCGTGCCAAGCCTGAAACAGACCGACAACGTGATCGCCAACCTGCTGGCCACCGGCCTGTGCGTGGCGGCCTGGGGCTACTTCCTGTACCAGGGCGTGGTCGATCCGCTGGGCGGCATCAACACCTTGTGGCCGCTGTTCGGCATCGCCAACCAGATGCTGGCGGCCATTGCACTGATCCTTGGCACCTGCGTGCTGTTCAAGATGAAGCGCGGCCAGTATGCGTGGGTGACGATCACGCCGACCATCTGGCTGCTGCTGTGCACCCTGACGGCCGGCTGGCAAAAGATTTTCGACGCCAATCCGCGCGTCGGCTTCCTGGCCCATGCCGACAAGTATTCGGCAGCGCTTGACGCAGGTCAATTACTGGCGCCGGCCAAGTCGGTGGCGCAGATGCAGCAGATCATCTTCAACGATTACCTCGATGCAGGCCTGGCCGGCTTCTTCGTGATCGTGGTGATCAGCGTGCTGGTGTTCGGCATCCGCACCATCATGAAAGCGCGCGCCGACAGCCGTCCTAGCACCAAAGAAACGCCGTACCAGGCCATGCCGACGGTGCAGTGATGATCGACGAAATCCTCAAGGCAGGCCGCTACCTCGGGCAAAGCATGCGGCTGATGTGCGGCCTGCCCGAGTACGATACCTACGTGGCGCACCGGGAAGTGACCCATCCCGGCGAACCGATGATGACGTACGAGGAATTCTTCCGCGAGCGCCAGGAAGCGCGCTACGGCGGCGCCGGCAAGCGCGGCGGTTGTTGTTGATGTCTTCCCTGGACCGTAGGTCGGATTAGCGAACGCGTAATCCGACATCACCACCGGCTCAAGCCAACGATGTTGTCGGGTTACGCGCTACGCGCTAACCCGACCTACGCTTTTTTATTTGGTTCCCCTCCCTTTCGCCCCCTTCCCTGTTTTTAGACCCACATCAACATCCGGGTCAGCCATCACGCTTATATTTTTCCCATGGGAATTAATTAAATAATAGCAATAATTGCCCGGAGGATGTCCGTCCCATGTTCAATTTTCAACGCGCCAGCATCAGCCAGAAACTGACCATGATCTCGGTGTTGTCCTCCGGCAGTGCGCTGCTGCTGGTGTTCGTGGCGTTTGCCGCCACGGCCGTGATGAGCCACAAGGAAGACCAGAGCCGCCAGTTGCTCTCGCTGGCCGGCGTGATCGGCGCCGCCGGCGCGGCGCCCATGCTTGCCGGCAAGACGGGCCAGGCGCAGCAGCTGCTGGCCGCGCTGCAGGCGCGCGACGAGATCGTGCAGGCCGCATTGTATGACCGCCACGGCAAGGTATTTGCCGTATACCGCGCCGCGCCGCCACGGCCGGACAGCCCGCCGGCCGAGGCCATCGAGCCGCAGCGCCTGGCCGAATTGCTGGACGCCCCGGTGATGCCCGGCGCGCGCGCCGCGCTGGCGCGCTCGATGCGGCTGTACCGCCCGGTATTGCAGCACGACGAAGTGGTCGGCGCCGTCATGATCGAAACCGACCTGTACCCGATGTGGCGCGATATCGTGCGCCACCTGGGCGCCATCAGCGGCGCCACCTTGCTGTCGTTCCTGGTGGCGCTGATACTGGCGGGGCGCTTCAAGAGCCTGATCGCCGAACCGATTACCAAGCTGATCGATACGGCCAAGAAGGTGTCGAGCAGCCAGACCTACAGCCACCGCATCGCCCACCAGCGCAGCGACGAACTCGGCGTGCTGATCGACAGCTTCAACGACATGCTGGCGCAGATCGACAGCCGTGATGCCACGCTGGCCAACTACCGCGACCAGCTCGAACGCCAGGTCAGCGTGCGCACCGAGCAGCTGGAAAAGGCCAAGGATGCGGCCGAGGCCGCCAGCCAGGCGAAAAGCGCCTTCCTGGCCACCATGAGCCATGAAATCCGCACCCCCATGAATGGCGTGCTGGGCATGACGGAGTTGCTGCTGGCCAGTACGCTCACACCGCAGCAGCGCCACTACACCAGCATGGTGCAGCGCTCGGGGCAGAATCTGCTGGTCATCATCAACGACATCCTCGACTTTTCAAAGATCGAGGCGGGCAAGCTCAGCGTGGAATATATCCGCTTCAATTTCCGCGAACTGCTCGACGATATCGAACATGTGTTCACGCCCCAGGCGGAAGCAAAAAATATCCGCCTGGAATTCGATATCGCCAACGATATTCCGATCGCCATCTGCGGCGACCCGAACCGGCTGCGCCAGATCATCGTCAACCTGCTGGGCAACGCCATCAAGTTCACGGAAACGGGCAAGGTCACGGTAAAGGTGGAGGTATGCCGCGAGGACAACCCCAGCGTGGGCTTGCGCTTCGAGGTGCACGACACCGGCATCGGTGTGTCAAGCGAGGCGCGCTCGCGCATCTTCGACTCGTTTTCGCAAGCCGACGGCTCCACCACGCGCAAGCACGGCGGCACCGGCCTGGGCCTGACGATTTCAAAGCAGCTGGTGGAGCTGATGGGCGGGAAAATCGGGGTCGATAATGCTTTAACGCAAGGCTCCATCTTCTGGTTCGACGTAAATTTCGATAAGCGGCGCGTCGACAGCGACGACCCATCTTTCAATCTGAACACTACGCGGGGGATACGCGCCTTGATCGTCGACCACACACCCGCCACCCGCGCCGTGCTCGAGCGCCAACTGGCCAGCTGGCATATCGCCAGCGACAGCGCCAGCTCGGCCGACGACTGCCTGGCCAGGCTGCGCGCCGCAGTGGACGCCGGCCAGCCCTATACCGTCGCCCTGCTCGACATGGAATTGCCGCGTACCAGCGGCCTGGCGTTGGCCGCCACCATCAAGAGCGATGCCCAGCTGGACGAACTGAAACTGCTGCTGCTGAGCACCGAGCGCGGCGCTGCCGACCCGGTCCAGCGGCGCGAAGCGGGTGTCGCCTTCCAGCTGATCAAGCCGGCACGCGAATGCGACCTGTTCGACTGCATCGTTACCCCGCCGCGCGCCAGCGAAGGCCTGCGCATCCATCCGCCGCATGCGCCAAAGCAAGCCAGCCGCCGGCAGCGCCGCCGCGTGCTGCTGGCCGAGGACAATCCGGTCAATGTGGAAGTGGCGCTGGCCATGCTCAACAGCCTGGGCCTGGACGTGGTCTGCGTCCACAATGGCGAGGAAGCGCTGCAGGCGGCGCGGGCCGGGGAGTTCGACCTGGTGCTGATGGATTGCCAGATGCCGGTGATGGACGGCTTTGCGGCCACGGCGGAAATTCGCCGCCACGAACAGCACGACAGCCACGCGCGCATGCTGCCGATCGTGGCGATCACCGCCAACGCGCTGCAGGGCGACCGCGAATCGTGCCTGGCGGCCGGCATGGACGATTACCTGAGCAAGCCGTTTACCCAGCAGGAACTGGCCAACACCCTGGCGCGCTGGATCGCCCTGCCGCGCGCGGCCACCGTGCACCATGCAGACGAGGCGATGGAAGCGCCGCCGGCGAGATCGCAACCGATGAGCCAGCCTTCGGCAGCACCTGCCGTGGAGCTGAACCGGCAGGCGCTGGACAATATCCGCGCCCTGGCCGGCAGCGGTGAAGATACTTTGCTGGAAAAAGTCATCAACGCGTTTACCGGCGACACGCCGCGCCAGCTGGCCAGCTTGCACACCGCCATCGCCGCGCACGATACCGAGGCCATGCGCAAAGTGGCGCACAGCCTCAAGTCCGGCAGCGCCAACGTCGGCGCCGATGCGCTGGCGCTGCAGTGCAAGGAGATGGAAAAACTGGGTCGCGCCGGCAGCACCGATGGCGCGGCCAGGCTGCTGCAAACCATGGATCAGCAATTTCTGGCAGTGCGCGACGCCCTGGGCCGACTCCTCGTGAAGGAACATTGACATGATAGCGCCTCTTTCTCCCAAACGCGGCCTGGTGCTGGTGGCCGACGACGACCCCGTGATGCGCATGCTGATGCGGCAAATGCTCACGCAAGTGGGCCTGGACGTGATCGAAGCCGAAGACGGCGTGCAGGCGCTGGCCAGCTACAAGCTCAAAGGCCCCGACCTGGTCATGCTCGACGTGGACATGCCGGCCCTGGACGGCTTTGGCGTGTGCCGCGAAATCCGCCGCCAGGAAGGCAATGTGAGCGTGCCCATCATCATGGTGACGGGCGGCGATGAAATCGACGCCGTCACCCACGCCTATGAGGTGGGCGCCACCGATTTCATTTCCAAGCCGATCAACTGGCCGATCCTGGGCCACCGCGTGCTGTACGTGCTGCGTGCCAGCGACGCCATCGCCCGCCTGCGCATTGCCGACGCGCACAACCGCGCCGTGCTGGCCGCGATTCCCGACACCTTCTTTCGCCTCAACCGCGACGGCTATTATCTCGATTATGAACAGGGCCACGACGCCAGCGCCGGCTTTTCCATAGACAATTGCGTCGGCAGCCATATCGGCGAAGTCTTGCCTTTTGACATAGCCACGCGTCTGGTCGAGCAGATGCACAAGGTGCTGGCCACCCAGCAGATCGGCTCGGTCGACTACACGCTCACGCATGGCGGCAGCACGCGCCACTTCGAAGCGCGGCTGGTGGCGACCGGCGCCGACGAAGTGCTGGGCCTGGTACGCGATATCAGCGAACGCAAGCGCACCGAAGAACAGATACGGCGCCTGGCGTATTGCGACAGCCTGACCGGCATTCCGAACCGCCAGGCATTCCTGGAAACGCTGGAACGCGAGCTGCGGCGCTCGAAAGAGCACGACAAGAAATTTGCCGTGCTGTTCATGGACCTGGACGCCTTCAAGCGCGTCAACGACACCCTGGGCCACGACGTGGGTGACCATCTGCTGAAAATCGTCTCGGAACGGCTGCGTGAAACCATCCGCCCCAGCGACCTGGTGCTGCGCGCGGAACTGGAGCTTGACGGCCAGGCCGGCGGCAGCAACCTGGCGCGCCTCGGTGGCGATGAGTTCACGATATTGATCCCCGACCTGGAGCGGGTGGAAGACGCGCTCAACGTGGCGCACCGGGTCAAGGAAGCCATGCGCCGGCCTTTCACGATCGACGCGCATGAAATTTTCGTGACCGCCAGCATCGGCATTTCACTGTATCCCGAGGACGGCGAAGACTGCAATTCGCTGCTGAAATATGCCGACACGGCGATGTACCACGCAAAGAACTGCGGCAAGAACAACGCCAAGCTCTACAGCTCTTCGCTGACGATGGAAATCATGAGCCACGTAAAGATGGAAGTGGGCCTGAGGAAAGCGCTGCAAAACAATGAGCTGTACCTGCTGTACCAGCCGCAGATCGACGTGCCCAGCACGCGGATCGTCGGCGTGGAAGCGCTGGTGCGCTGGCGCCATCCCGAGCGCGGCATCATCTCGCCCACCGAATTCATTCCGCTGGCCGAAGAAACCGGGCTGATCGTGCCGATCGGCGAATGGGTGCTGCGCACGGCCTGCAACCAGGCCAGGGCGTGGCAGCGCAGCGGCCAACCGGCGATACGCATGGCGGTCAACCTGTCGGCCAAGCAGTTCAAGGATGAAAACCTGATGCAGATCGTGCTGTCCGCCCTGGCCGATACGGGCCTGGACGCGCGCCTGCTGGAACTGGAATTGACGGAAGGCACCCTGATGGACGACGCGCGCGCCACCATGGTGACCCTGGAGCAGCTGCGCGGCATCGGCGTCTACCTGTCGATCGACGACTTCGGTACCGGCTACTCGTCGATGAATTACCTGAAACGCTTCGACGTGCGGGCATTGAAAATCGACCGCAGCTTTATCGCCGGCCTGCCGCAGGATGCAGAAAACGCGGCCATCACGCGCGCCATTATCGCCATGGCGCATGGCTTGAAAATGGTGGTGGTGGCCGAAGGGGTGGAAACCGACGAGCAGTTGCTGATGCTGGAAGAATACGGCTGCGACATGGCCCAGGGCTACTTTCTGGGCCACCCGTCGCCGCACGATGCGATCACGGCCATGCTGGCGCGGCAGGCGCACGCGGCCGCCAGCACGGCAAGCGTTACAACACTTCGAAGACGAGGAGTTGCGTGACTTGCTGGGCGTTGAAATTATCGTCCGACACCATCACCAGGCTGCGCCGCCCATTGGCCAGGCGCGGCCCCCAGGCGATGCCCTCCAGGTTGTCCACGCGCGGCAAGCCGATCTTTTCCAGGTCCAGCAGCAGCCGCTTGCGCGCCGGCACATATTTCGCTCCCGCCAGTGCCGGCAGGTCCTTGATATCGGTGGCGCCGTCCACATCCATTTCATAGATGCGCACATGATTCGCATACTGGCCTTCGGCGTTTTCCACGCCGGCCCGCTCGACGATCAGCAGGCGCTGCGCATCGACTGCCAGGATTTCCGACACGCCATTGTCCGCATTGCGCCCCGGCGCCGGCTTTGACGCGATCGCTTCGATGCCGTAGGCGTATTGGGCCAGCACCTGGCCGGCGCGATTGAGCTGCGTGATGCGCACCACCGAACCGTGCTCGGGCGTGGCCAGCGGTCCATCCTGGTACAGCGCACCTTCCATGCCCAGCCACAGGCTTTTTCCGTCGGCTGAAAACGACAGGCCTTCAAAGCTCATGTTGTTGCGCGAACCAAGCTCTTCCTTGCTGACCTTGAACATGGCCGGCGTCGGCAAGGTCGCGATAAAGCGGCCGTCGCGGCTGGCATGCGCCACGAACGGGTCGAGACCCACCTTGCGGTTGCCTTCGCTGCCATACCACAGGCTGCCGTCAAAAGGATCGACGCGCATGGTTTCGATATCGGGCACCTGCTCGCCAAGCTCCAGCCTGGCATGCGCCAGGTTCGGGTAATTGCCGCCAGCGGCCTGCTTGAAGAAATGAACGCTGTTGAGCTTGACGCCGGAAAAGCCGTTGCTGTCGTAGCTGAGCGTGGCGCGGTAGAAGCGCGCCGGATTGAACTCCGAACGGTCATCGCTTTCCAGCACCCAGTCGCCGCTGGCCGCATCGTAGTCGATGCCGGACAGGCCGCCGACCAGGGTGCCATTGAACGGCTGCTTCAGGGCGATGCGCTGTTCGCCGATCAGGCGCAGGCCAGTGATCGGTGCTTCGGCGGCGACCGTGGCGCAGGCGGACAGCAGTACGGTGGCCGATGCCACGGCGCAAATGGCGCGCAAGGGGGACAAATTCACGATGATCCTGGTTCTTGTTGAAACCCGAAGGCAGAGACTGGGGTCGGACGGGGACGCCGAGTCCCTGAGGGTCCGACCCCGGCAGTTGCATTTGGGTCTGAATGATTACACCACCCCATCGGCCTTGAGCCTGGCTATCGCCGCCGCATCAAACCCCAGCGACGCCAGCACCTCGTCGTTATGCTGGCCCAGGGTCGGTCCCAGCCACTGCGTCTTGCCCGGCGTGGCCGACAGCTTCGGCGTAATGGCCGGCAGTTTGACCGGCGTGCCGTCGGCAAACTGGTGCTGTTCAAACATCTCGCGCGCGAGAAATTGCGGATCGCTCATCATGTCGCGCACCGAATAGATTTTGCCGGCGGGCACATCGGCCGCCTTCAGCACGGCCATGGCGCTATCGATCGTATGGGTGGCGCACCAGGCGCCGATGGCGTCGTCGATTTCCCGGGTGCGCGCAACGCGCCCGTCATTGCGCGCCAGTTGCGGGTCGCCGGCCATGTCGATGCGGCCCATGGCCAGCATCAGGCGCTTGAAGATGGCGTCGCCATTGCCGGCAATCACGATGTTTTCGCCATCGCCGGTGGTATAGGTATTCGACGGCACGATGCCGGGCAAGGAGCCGCCCGTGCGTTCGCGCACCACGCCGGCCTGGTCGTATTCGGGCACCAGCGACTCCATCATGTTGAACACGGCTTCGTATAGCGCCACGTCGACCATCTGCCCTTCGCCGGCGTCACGGCCACCGGTGACGTCGCGGTGGCGCAGCGCCATCATGGCGCCGATCACGCCGTGCAGGGCCGCCACCGAGTCGCCGATGGAAACCCCTACGCGCACCGGCGGCCGGTCGGCAAAGCCCGATACATAACGCAAGCCGCCCATCGATTCGCCAATCGCGCCAAAGCCGGGCAGGTCTTTCATCGGCCCGGTCTGGCCAAAGCCGGACAGGCGCACCATGATCAGGGAGGGCTTGTCTTTCTTCAGCTGCTCATAGCCGAGATCCCACTTTTCCAGCACGCCGGGGCGGTAGTTCTCGATGATGATGTCCGCTTCGAGCGCCAGCTGGCGTGCGATGGCCCGCCCTTGCGGCGCCTTCAGGTTCAGGGTCAGGCTTTTCTTGTTGCGCGCCTGCACCGACCACCACAGCGAGGTGCCGTCTTTCAGCACGCGCCAGGAACGGAT
Organism: Janthinobacterium sp. 1L-D-8-B-C4; assembly: GCF_057291295.1. Classification (NCBI taxonomy): domain Bacteria; kingdom Pseudomonadati; phylum Pseudomonadota; class Betaproteobacteria; order Burkholderiales; family Oxalobacteraceae; genus Janthinobacterium; species Janthinobacterium sp. 1L-D-8-B-C4. The sequence goes on along the minus strand of NZ_JBXAVX010000019.1, from coordinate 102,392 downwards.
CGGGTCGCCGCCGTCGGGCGACTCGATCTTGATCACGTCGGCGCCGAATTCGGCCAGCATGCGGGCGCAGAACGGCCCGGCGATCAGGGTACCGAGTTCCAGCACCTTGATGCCGGACAATGGTCCGGCAGAAGTCGTTTTTTCCATGAATCAGGTTGCCCTGCGGTCGAGCATCGCGCGCGCAATCGTGCCCGCGTCGACGTATTCCAGTTCGCCACCCACCGGCACGCCGCGCGCCAGCCGGCTCACACGCAGACCGCGCGCTTTCAGCATTTCGCTGATGTAGTGGGCGGTCGCTTCGCCTTCATTGGTGAAGTTGGTGGCCAGCACCACTTCCGTGACCACGCCATCGTTGGCGCGGCCAAGCAATTTTTCAAGGTGGATATCTTTCGGGCCGATGCCATCGAGCGGCGACAATCGTCCCATCAGCACGAAATACAAACCCTTGTAAGTCAGCGTCTGCTCGATCATCAGCTGGTCGGCCGGTGTTTCCACCACGCACAGCAAGCGCTTGTCGCGCGTGTCGTCGAGACAGTTCTCGCAGATTTCATGTTCGGTAAAGGTGTTGCACAGGGCGCAGTGATGCACGGCATCGACGGCCTGGAACAGGGCGCGCGACAGCATGGCCGCGCCTTCCCTATCGTGCTGCAACAAATGAAACGCCATGCGCTGCGCCGACTTGGGGCCGACGCCGGGCAGGCGCCGCAGCGCCTCGGTCAGAAATTCCAGCGACTTGGACATGGATCAGTCCACTCCAGCCACGGCGCTCGGGCGCATGCGGCTGGTCATCAGAATGGCATTTTGAAGCCGGCTGGCAAGTTCATGCCGCCGGTCAGGCCTGCCATTTTTTCAGCCGAGGTCGCTTCAGCCTTGCGCACGGCGTCGTTGAAGGCGGCGGCCACCAGGTCTTCCAGCATGTCCTTGTCGTCGGCCAGCAGCGACGGGTCGATCGACACGCGCTTGACGTCGTTCTTGCAAGTCATGACGATTTTCACCAGGCCGGCGCCGGACTGGCCTTCCACTTCCACCAGCGCCAGCTGTTCCTGGGCTTTTTTCATGTTGTCTTGCATTGCTTGCGCCTGCTTCATCAGGCCAGCCAGTTGATTTTTCATCATGGGAAAATGCTCCGTATTATTTAGTCAAGTTAATCAATGCAAGGTCGGCGCAGCGCCGGCCGGTGCAGGTGTAATCGTCCCCGGCACCACAAAGGCGTCGAATGCACGCTTCATATCGAGCACAAAGGGGTCGGTTTCAATGGTTTCTTCGGCTTGCCGCTGGCACGCTTCGCGGTGCGCCTGCGCTTCGGCGCTGGCCGTGTACCAGACCGCACCCAGTTCCGTGTCGACATTGACCTTGCGGCCAAAGCGCTCGGCCAGCGCCGCCGCCAGTTTTTCCACGTTGGCCGGGCTGCGCCAGGTATCGATCGGCACGCGCAGGCGGAAGGTGGTGCTGTGGCCATCGTGCAGGCATTCGATCAGTTCGGCTTGCACCGCCAGTTGCTGGGCCACGCCGCGCAGCGGCAGCACGGCGGCCACGGCCGGCCAGTTGCCATCCCAGTCCAGGCCCGGCACGGGCGTGATCACATACGGCGCGCTGGGCGCAGCCTGCTTTGGCGCGCGCTGCGGCATCACCACGGCCGGCTGTTCGTTGCTCTGCTGGGCCGGCGCGCTTTGCACGGCGGCCGAGGCGCTGTCGTCGGAAAATTCGGTGACCCAGGGCGGCAGGTCGTCTTCGGGCTCGGCTTGCGGCGGCGCCTGGCGGACGGGCGCGGGGGCTCCCATCGCGGCAACGGCTGGGACTGGGGCCGGGACCGGGGCCGGTATCGGGACCGGTACATCGTCCCACGGTGCGGGCGACTTGGCGGCGGCAAGCGGCGCGGTGCGCACCGGCGCGGCAGGTGCGACAGCCGCTGGCGCCGGCGTGGGTGCCTTGGGGGCCGAACTTGGCGCCGATGGCGCGCTGCCCGGACGGCCTTTCGAAGCGGCGCGGGCCGCTTCCAGCGCCGCATTGATGGCGGCGCGGGCCGAGCTGACCGGCGCTGGCGCTGCAGCTGGCGTTGAAGCTGGGCCTGGTGCAGCCGCGGGCGGCGGCGATGTGTCGGCGCGCGCGGCTGCGGCGGCCACTACCGCCGGCGGCACTGGCGGCGTCACGGCCGCATGGCTGGCCACGCTATGGGCGGCGGCGCGTGCCGGTGGCGCTGGTTGGGCGGCGGCGCGCGCGGCGGCAACAGCGGCCGGACGACTGACGGGGGCAGCAGCGGGCGCGGCAGCTGGCAAGCCCTCGGCGCCGCCCATGCCGGGACGAAACGCCAGCATGCGCAGCAAGGTCATGGAAAAGCCCGCGTATTCATCGGGCGCCAGGCCCAGTTCATTGCGGCCATGCACGGCGATCTGGTAGAACAGCTGCACTTCCTGCGCGTCGAAGGCGGATGCCAGGCGCACGATATCAGCGTATTCGGGCAAGTCCTGCGGCACCGCTGCCGGCACGCTTTGCGCCAGCGCGATACGGTGCAACAAGGTGCCCAGGTCTTGCAGGGCATTGTTGTACGACAGGCTGCGCGAGGCCATTTCGTCGGCCACGGCCAAGAGGTCCGCACCATCCTGCTGCGCCAAAGCATCGAGCAGGCGCACCAGGTAAGACTGGTCGAGTGCGCCCAGCATGCCTTGCACGGCGTCGAGCGTCACTTCGCCGGCCGCGTACGCAATCGCCTGGTCGGTCAGCGACAGCGCATCGCGCATCGAACCGTGGGCGCCCTGGGCCAGCAGGCGCAAGGCCGGCTGTTCGAAGGCGATGCCCTCCTGCCCCAGGATATTGTCCAGGTGGCTGATGATATGTCCAGGCGGCATCTGCTTGAGGTTGAACTGCAGGCAGCGCGACAGCACGGTAACGGGAATCTTTTGCGGATCGGTGGTGGCCAGGATGAATTTCACGTGCTCAGGCGGCTCTTCCAGCGTTTTCAGCATGGAATTGAACGCGTGATTGGTCAGCATGTGCACCTCATCGATCATGTAGACCTTGAAGCGCGCATTGCTCGGCGCATACACCGCCTGCTCCAGCAGCTGCGCCATTTCATCGACGCCGCGGTTCGACGCCGCATCCATCTCTATATAGTCAACGAAGCGCCCCGCATCGATTGCCGTGCATGCTTCGCACTGGCCGCAAGGCTGGGCCGTGATGCCGCCGGTGCCATCCGGGCCAATGCAATTGAGCGACTTGGCCAGGATGCGCGACAAGGTGGTCTTGCCGACCCCGCGCGTGCCCGTAAACAGATAGGCGTGATGCAATCGGCCACTGTGCAGCGCATGCGTGAGCGCGCGCACGACGTGCTCCTGGCCGACGAGCGTCTCGAAATTCTTGGGGCGGTATTTACGGGCGAGTACTTGATAGGACATGCTGAGATTTTACCATGCGATGTTGCGGTGACCCTGCGCGGCGGGCGCAAGCTTCATGGCCGGGCCAGCCAAGGCGGCAATTGTAGCGCATGACCATATTGCATCGCCAAAACAAAAAAGCTGCCCTGGGGCAGCTTTGCGATTTGTTTCCCGAAGGAGGCGAGCCTGATCTGCGGCACTCATGGTTAATAGCCGTGGCTGCTTCGTTCCCGACCTGACCAGGTTAGCCATGCCACGATGCGCAGGGGCCCGCCGGGGACAATTATAACCGGTCTGGCGCCAATTGGGGAAGTTGCCGTGCAAGCAAACCAAACCCTGAGGCAAACCCCGGGGTTTGCTCTTGGGTTTTCCTTACAACCCCAGTTCCTGCCAGATACTGTCCACCTTCGCCTTGACCTCCGGCGTCATGGCGATCACCGTGCCCCACTCGCGCGTGGTTTCGCCCGGCCACTTATTGGTGGCGTCGATGCCCATCTTGCTGCCCAGGCCGCTGATCGGCGAGGCAAAGTCGAGGTAGTCGATCGGCGTGTTGTCGACCAGGGTGGTGTCGCGGATCGGGTCGACGCGGGTGGTAATGGCCCAGATGACTTCTTTCCAGTCGCGGATATTGACATCTTCGTCAACCACCACGATGAACTTGGTATACATGAACTGGCGCAAGAAGCTCCACACGCCGAACATCACGCGCTTGGCGTGGCCCGCGTACTGCTTCTTGATCTGCACCACGGCCATGCGGTAGCTGCAGCCTTCGGGCGGCAGGTAGAAGTCGGTGATTTCGCTGAACTGCTTTTGCAGCAGCGGCACGAACACTTCGTTCAGCGCCAGGCCCAGCACGGCCGGCTCGTCCGGTGGCTTGCCGGTATAGGTCGAGTGGTAGATCGGGTCGCGCCGCATGGTGATGCGGTCGATCGTGAAGACCGGGAAACTGTCCTGCTCATTATAGTAGCCCGTATGGTCGCCATACGGCCCTTCGAGCGCATGCTCGTAGCCGCTCGGATGGTTTGCATCGGGATAGATATGGCCTTCGAGCACGATCTCGGCCGAGGCCGGCACGCGCAACTCGCTGCCGATCGCTTTCACCAGCTCGGTGCGGCTGCCGCGCAGCAGGCCGGCGAACTGGTATTCGGACAGACTGTCGGGCACCGGCGTGACCGCTCCCAATATGGTCGCCGGGTCGGCGCCGAGCGCGACGGCGATCGGATACGGCTTGCCCTTGGTTTGCAGCGCGTGTTCGCGGAAGTCCAGCGCGCCGCCGCGGTGCGCCAGCCAGCGCATGATGACCTTGTTGCGGCCCAGCACCTGCTGGCGGTAGATGCCCAGGTTCTGGCGCTTCTTGTTCGGGCCCTTGGTAATCACCAGGCCCCAGGTAATCAAAGGCGCGACGTCGCCAGGCCAGCAATGCTGGATCGGCAGGCGCGCCAGGTCGACATCATTGCCTTCCCAGACGATTTCCTGGCACTTGGCGCCGCGCAGTTCCTTCGGCGACATGTCCCACACCGATTTCACCAGCGAACCCAGGCCCAGCAGGTCCTTGAAATCCTTCGGCGGCTCCGGTTCCTTCAGGCGCGCCAGTACGTGGCCGATCTTGCGCAATTCGCTGACATCCTCGGCGCCCATGCCCAATGCCACCCTGCGTGGAGTACCGAACAGATTGGCCAGCACCGGCATGTCATGATTGGTCGGATGAGTGAACAAGAGGGCCGGTCCGCCCGCGCGTAACGTGCGGTCGCAGACCTCTGTCATCTCCAAATAGGGGGAAACAGGCGTCGAAATGGCCTTAAGTTCGTCCATTTGTTGCAACTGGGAAATAAAATCTCGCAAATCTGAATATTTCATGTGTTTTTAAATTTTTTTGACGTCGGACGCCGTTGCTGAAGGAACTATGCCAAGTAATTGATTTTATTGGCTTTTGGCACAATGCAAGACAAAAAGTAAGACATAAAAGTAATAAAGAATGAATTCGTTAGTATTGACTTGATATAAAACGGCTCTTACAATTCGCCCAACTTGAACGAGGACGCCGGCCCAGAGCTTGATTTTAGCGTCTCTCATTCATTCACGGAGTCGGGGCTCCACATGACATTTTAAGGAGTGTTTTCAAAAGGCGTCTGCCTTACCCCCGGTAAAAGTTGTATTGCAACTGATCCAATACCACAGGGACCGATCAGCTCAAGCAAGCAATGACGGCGTCTCTCGCGCGCATCCATACGCGGCGACAGACGATGATATTTCTGATGCACGGCATTGGCAGCACCCATCACCGCGAGACAGCGGAGGGACTGCCTGTTGACGCGACATTTCGGGGAAACTCTATGACTCATCGTAGCACTGAAGCAGCATTGCCTGTTTCAACCGTGGCTGGCCAGCCAGCGTTGGCGCGTTTGCGCGCGCGCGCAACGGCAATTTCGGCACGTGGCGTGCTGACCACCGCCCAGCACACACTGACCGTGTTCGGCATTTCCGCTCTTGCACTGATCGCCTTGCTGATGTTCCGCCCTGACCTGGGCAAGCAACTGACGCACAGCCTGTTCCCGCTGCCGATGACGGAAGCGCAAGCCGTCGAAGCGCCGGCCCTGTCGGCCTTGATGGCAGCGCCTGCCCCGGTACAAACCGTGGCAGGTGCCGACACGCAGCTGACCAAGGAAGAAAAAGCCTTGCTGGGCACGCAAAAGCAGCAGCAATGGGTTACCACCTGGCTGTCCAAGCGCTACCGCGTGGCCAACGATGCGACCAATATGCTGGTCTCGACAGCCTACCTGACGGCGCGTGAAATCAAGCTCGACCCGCTCCTGATCCTGGCCGTGATGGCCATCGAATCGGGCCTGAACCCGTTCGCGGAAAGCCCGGTCGGCGCACAAGGCCTGATGCAGGTCATGTCGAAAGTGCACCACGAGCGCTTCCAGGAAATGGGCGGCGTGCAAGCTGCCTTGAATCCGGTTGCCAATATCCGCGTCGGCTCGCTGATCCTGAAAGACTATGTCACCCGTGGCGGCTCGGTCGAAGCCGGCCTGAAAACCTATGTGGGCGCAGCCAACTTCGCCACCGATTCGGGCTACGGCTCGCGCGTGCTGGCCGAATACCGGCGCCTGAAGCAAGTCTCGGCCGGCCAGCGCGTGCCGACCAGCAATGCCGTGATGGCGTCGAATACCTCCTCGCCAGCCAAGCCGTCCGCAGCTGCACCGGTCGCCGAGACCGGCAGCCTGACCATCAAAGTATTGCCGCACAACGAGATCGCAGGCCTGTGACCCGTTAAAGGCGCTGCCAGCGCCTTCCAGTAAAAAAGCCACCGGTACTTGCGTACGGTGGCTTTTTTCATGTCCTGCGGCATCAACCACGAGACATGCACTATATATAGTGTGTGTTGATTACTTGCGCTTGCTGGCGACTTCTTCCTCGCGGAACTTTGCCGCCAGTTTGTCCAGCACGCCATTGACATACTTGTGGCCATCGATACCGCCAAACGACTTGGCCAGCTCAACCGCTTCGTTGATGACGACGCGGTAAGGAATTTCCACGTTATTCTTCAGCTCGAATGCACCGATCAGCAGGATGCCGTGTTCGATCGGCGACAGCTCGGCGATATTGCGGTCGATCAGCGGCGCCATGCTCTCGCGCAGCGCTTGCGAATCCTTGATGGCGCCGTACAGCAGCACCGTGAAATGATCGCCGTCTGCCTTGTCGAAGCCGTGCGCGGCGCGAATATTGTTCACGACGGTGGTCGCATCTTCATTGTTCAGCAGCCACTGGTACAGCCCCTGCAGGGCAAACTCGCGCGCGCGGTGACGCGGCGTGCGGTTTTTGCTGGGATTGGCGAGCAAATTTTTCTCAGTCATGATTGTTACCTGTTCTAAATACTTCTTTACTACAAATAGTGACGAATACCGCAGGGTGCTGAAGCAGCGCCCTGCGGCGCAAGCACGATATTAATCTTCGTCAGTGTCTTGCAACTCTTCCAGCGCTTGCGCCAGATTGGCCATTTCTACCGCTACACGCGCTGCTTCCGCACCCTTGACCAGCATGCGCACTTCCGCCTGCTCGTCGTTTTCGGTCGTCAACACGGCGTTGGCGATCGGGATGCCGTAATCGAGACCGACGCGCGTGATGCCTGCGCCCGATTCGTTCGATACCAGCTCGAAATGGTAGGTCTCACCGCGAATCACGGCGCCCAATGCGATCAGGGCGTCGAATTGCTCGGTTTCCGCCATCTTCTGCAGAATCAGCGGGATTTCCAGGGCGCCCGGCACGGTCACGTGCAGGATATCTTCATCGGCCACGCCCAGCTTGCTCAACTCTTCCAGGCATGCCGACAGCAAGCCACCACCGACGATTTCATTGAATCGTGCCTGGACGATACCGACGCGCAAACCTTCGCCGGCAAAATTGGTTTCATAAGTTCCTACGGTCATCTTGTGCCTCTTTATCAGTTGGCCGGCGGCGGCACGCTTGCGCCGGGCCGCCGGATGCTTCAATCAGTCAATCAGGTGCTGCTCTGGCCTGGATGGCACTGGAAACCTGTCACTTCCAGGTCGAAGCCGACCATCGACGGCATCTTGCGCGGGCTTGCCAGCAATTGCATCTTGCTCACACCGAGGTCGCGCAGGATTTGCGCGCCGATGCCGTAGCTGCGCAGGTCCATGCTGGCGGCGCGGCCTTTCGGCTTGGCTTGTGGCGTGTCAAGCGCGGCGAACTGGGCAAACAGCTCGCTTGACGTTTCGCCACAGTTCAGCAAGACCATCACGCCCCGCTCTGCCTGCTTGATGGCGGCCATCGAGGCGGCCACGGTCCAAGAGTGGGTGGTCGCTTCGCTTTCCAGCACGTCCAGCAGCGAGACCGGCTGGTGCACGCGCACCAACGCTTCCAGGCCACCAGCCACATCGCCATGCACCAGCGCCAGGTGGGCCGAAGAACTCGGTTTGTCGCGGAACGCGATCATGCGGAACTCGCCGTGGGCGGTACGCAAGGTGCGTTCGGCAACACGCTCGACCAGCGACTCGGTCTGGCTGCGGTAATGGATCAGGTCGGCAATCGTGCCGATCTTCAGGCCATGCTGCTCGGCAAACACCAGCAGGTCAGGCAGGCGCGCCATGGTGCCGTCGTCTTTCATGATTTCGCAGATCACCGAAGCGGGCGTCAGGCCAGCCATGGCCGTCAGGTCGCAACCGGCTTCGGTATGGCCTGCACGCATCAGCACGCCGCCCTTTTGCGCTTTCAGCGGGAAAATATGGCCAGGCTGGACGATGTCGGTCGGCTGGGTGCCCTTGGCCACGGCCACCTCGATGGTCTTGGCCCGGTCGGCGGCGGAAATACCGGTCGTCACGCCTTCGGCCGCTTCGATCGACACCGTGAAATTGGTGCCATAGGCGGTGCCGTTACGCGAGGTCATCATCGACAAGTTCAGCTCGTCGCAACGCTCTTCGGTCAGGGTCAGGCACACCAGGCCACGCGCATGGGTGATCATGAAATTGATTGCTTCAGGCGTCACGAAATCGGCGGCAAGCACCAGATCGCCTTCATTTTCCCGGTCTTCTTCATCGACCAGTATCACCATGCGGCCGGCGCGCAGTTCGGCGACGATCTCTTCGGTGCTGGAAATAGACATCTTGATCCTCTTGGTAACTGAAATATCGAGAGCAAACATTCCGCGAGTTTCCGGGAATTTTCTTATAACCTGCTATTTTAAAGGATTTACGTGCTTCAGACCTGAAATAAGAACAAGCGGCGGCCATCTGCGCCCGCACAACACCGCGCCACATGGCAGGCGACGCCGGGCGGGCAAATCACATAAGATCGGTGGCGGCCCGCAACAGGGCCAGCAAGCCGCGCAGGCAGCAGCCGCGCATTCCCTCGTTTTATGCACAACCACAGGAGCGTTACCATGAAAACAAGCGGTTCAGCAGTCTGGTCAGGCGGCATCAAGGATGGCAAGGGCGCAATCAGCACCAAGAGCGGCGCGCTGCAAGCCTATCCCTACGGCTTTGCCAGCCGCTTCGAAGGCAAGCCCGGCACCAATCCGGAAGAACTGATCGGCGCCGCCCATGCGGGCTGCTTCACCATGGCGCTGTCGCTGATCCTTGGCGAAGCGGGCCTGACGGCCGAGCAAATGGACACCAGCGCCGAAGTGACCCTGGACAAGCAGGACGACGGCTTTGCGATTACCGCCGTGCACTTGGTGCTCAAGGCAAAGATTCCAGGCGCCGACCAGGCCAAATTCGAGGAGCTGACAGCCAAGGCCAAGGCTGGCTGCCCCGTGTCGAAACTGCTGAACGCGCAAATCACGCTGGACGCTACACTCCTGCCTTGATGTTTTTAAGTGGCGTCACTGGTGCGGCCTGGGCAACCGGCGCCACCAGTGGCCGCTGCGATTCGGCGGCGCTCATTGGCCGCCCCATCAGCCCTGGATTGAGGGCGGCATTGTTGATGTTATAGGCAGCAATTGCCGCCGCCACCGCCGGATCTTGCGACGAAGGCTGTTGCACGGCCTGCGCGGCGTTCTGCGCCGCCTGCTGCTGGGCTTGCGCATTTTGCTGCGCCTGCTGCGCTTGGGCAGTTGTCGCCAGGCCTGCATCGAGCTGCAGTTGCGCCTCGCGCGCCACGGTTTGCGCCCGTTCGCTAGCCGCCTGGGCCGCCCGCTGTGCTTCGCTGGCGGCCAGCTGCGCCTGCGCCGCTTCGTCGGCCGCCTGCTGCACCTGCTGCTGCAACTGCGCCTGGCGCGTCTGCCCGGTCTGCACCTCGTCCACGCGCTCGTCTTCCAGCCGCGCCGCATTTTGCTGGCGCAGGGTATTTTCCTGTGCCAGCCGCTGCGTTTCCAGGTCTTCGCGCGCGATGCGTTCGGTTTGCAGGCGATCCTGTTCGGCGTCCAGTTGCTGTGCCTGCACTGCCGGGTTGCTGCGCTGCGCTTGTTGAGCCAGCTGATTCTGCTGTAGTTGCTGGGCAGCCTGCAAGGTGCCGGCCTGGTCCAGCTGGGCCTGGCTGGCCTGGGCCGCTTGCAAGGCAGAATTTTGCTGCAACTGCTGTTGCTGGCGCAATTCCTGCAAACCCTGGGTCAGCTCTTCCGTTTCCAGCTGCTGCTGTACTTCCAGCTGGCGCTGGGCCAGTGCTTGCTGCTGGGCGAGCTCTTGCTGCTGGGTGAGCTCTTGTTGCTGGGTGAGCTCTTGTTGCTGGACCAAGGCCGGCGCTTGCCCGGTCTGCACAGCGGGGTTCGGCTGCGAAGCCTGCGCCACGGCGGCGGCGTTAACATCGGTGGTATCGATATCGGCAGGCACGACTGCTGCTTGAATGGCAAGCGGGTCCTGGCCCGCCACCTCATCTTGCAGGGGAAAGCGCAACGGTGTTTGCGCCACGCTTTGCTGAGCCTGCTGCACTTGCCCGGCCACGGTTTGCGGTGGCGGCGCGTTGAGATCTTCCAACGCCTGTGCGGCGGACGGCACGCCCTGCTGCAAGGTCAAGGCGGCGCCCACTTCGGCCAGCACATCGCTGCCCTGTTGCAAGACGCTCAAAGTACCAGCGCGGTCGGTCTCGAAGGCTGCCTGCAGGGCGGCCACGTCAACGGGGCGATTGTTTTGCAGGTCGATGCCGATGCGTGCCAGATCGGCCTGCGTCAAGGCATCGGTATTTTGCGCCAGCGCCTCGGACGCGCCCGGGGTGACCTGCCCGCTCAGCAAGGCGAAGCGCTGCGCCAGGTCATCCTGCGAGCCGGCCGTCATGGCCAACTGCCCCGCATCGACACCGCTGGCGCGCAGCTGGGCAAACGAGTCGCTCAGTTGCTGCGCCAGCGCCACCAGCGCGTCGTTGGCGAGCACCGCAGGATTGGCGGGACTAGCCGCCTCATCGCCAATACCTTGCAAAGCTAGCAACTGCCGGCGCGACAAGGCCACACCGGACAGATATTGCCCGAGCGGCGAAATATCGACTTGGGTCGACGAAACCAGAGGGTTGGCAAGCGCCGCATTGGCCAGGATCGCGGCCGAGGCCGGCGTGACCGCAGCAGCGGTGCCAACGCGGGTAGAGGCTGGCACCACATTGGCCAGCGTCGCGGACGAAACGGGATCCATGGCATTCCTTCGCAGCGCAAAGCCCCATTATGCGCGCTTGGCGAAAAAGGATCACACGGTTGAGGGCGGCTGATGGCCCTCCCTGCCGCAGGCTGATTAAGCGGCGACCTTGGCGACAGCTTTATCCAGCGACAGCATGCGCTCGACATAGCGCGCGATCAGGTCGATCTCCAGGTTCACTTTCGCGCCCACCGTCAGGTGTTTCAAGGTGGTCATGGCGATGGTGTGCGGTATCAGGTTGATCGAAAAGCGGCAGCCGTCGACGGCGCCAGCGCCCAGGTCTTCCACCCGGTTCACCGTCAGCGACACGCCGTTGACAACCACCGAACCCTTGAAGGCCAAGTATTTCGCCAGGTCTTGAGGCGATTCGATCACCAGCTCCCACGATTCGCCAACGGCTTCAAACTTGCGCACCACGCCCAGGCCATCGACGTGGCCCGATACCAGGTGGCCGCCCAGGCGCTCGGCCATCGTCAGCGCTTTTTCCAGGTTGACTTCGGTGGTGGTATCCAGGCCCACGGTGCAATTGAGGCTTTCGCGCGAGACGTCGACGACAAAGCTGGTGTCCGACTTTTCCACCACCGTCATGCAGGCGCCGTTGATGGCGATCGAGTCGCCCAGCGCCACGTCGGCCAGCGGCAGGCCGCCAGCGTTGATGGACAGGCGTACGCCTGCGTCGAGGCCGCCTTCGAGTGGCTGCACGGTGTCGATTTTGCCGATGGCGGCAACAATTCCTGTAAACATGATGGACCTGTCAGTGAGTTTGAATAAGGTTGTTGAAACGGGCGAGGATGCGCAGATCGTCGCCTGTCTTTGTGATGTCATGAAAACGCAAACGGTATTGATGATCGAGGTCAGCCAGCGCCGGCAAGCCGAACATGCCTTGCGCGTCGCCAATCAGGGTCGGCGCCAGGTACAACAGCAACTCATCGACGCAGCCTTCGCGTATCAGCGAGCCGTTCAGTTTTGAGCCGGCCTCGACATGCAGTTCATTGATCTGGCGCCGGCCCAGCTCCAGCATCAGCGCCGGCAGGTCGACCTTGCCTTCGGCGTTCGGCAGCATGATCACCTCGGCACCCAGCGCGCGTAGCTGCGCTTCTTTTTCAGGATTGGCCACGGCGGCCACGATCCAGGTACCGCCGCCTTGCAGCACGCGCGCGTCCAGGCTGATGTCGAGCCGGCTGTCGACCACGATGCGGCGCGGCTGGCGCGGCGTATCGACCGCACGCACATTCAGTTGCGGATCGTCCGTCTTCACCGTGCCGATGCCGGTCAGGATGGCGCAGGCGCGCGCGCGCCAGGCGTGGCCGTCGTCGCGCGCCGCCTGCCCGGTGATCCACTGGCTGCGGCCGTTGTGCAAGGCCGTCATGCCATCGAGGCTGGCGGCCGACTTCATGCGCACCCAAGGTTTGCCGCGCTCCATGCGCGAGAAAAAACCGATATTCATTTCACGCGCTTCGTCGGCCAGCAGGCCGTTGGCAACCTCGATGCCGGCCGCCGCCAGCTTGGCCAATCCCTGGCCGGCCACCAATGGGTTCGGGTCGGTCATGGCCGCCACCACGCGGCCCAGTCCGGCGCGCACCAGAGCGTCGGAACACGGCGGCGTGCGGCCGTGGTGGTTGCATGGCTCCAGTGTGACATACGCGGTGGCGCCGCGCACGTCATTGCCGCGCGCGGCCGCGTCAAACAGCGCCTGCACTTCCGCATGGTCCTGGCCTGCGGCCTGGGTCACGCCCGCGCCGATCACCTGGCCATCGGCAACGATCACGCAGCCGATGCGGGGATTGGGCGAGGTGGTATACAACCCCTTCTCTGCCCATGCCAGCGCCAGGCGCATGCCTTCTACATCATTGAGTATTTCCACAGGCTTCTACAATTCGATCATGGTTGACGAGTCATCGGGGCGCGGCAAGTGTCAGCCTTCGCCAACGCCACTGCAATTGGCCGTGTCGCGCTGCGGATCGCAGACACGCACGCGGCCCAGCATATTGATTTTAATATGTCGTGCCTGATTTCCCAAAATCAAGGACAGCGTGCCCCAGCGGGCCGCCAGGCTATTGCTGGCGCTGCAACTGCGTCCCGCGCCATTGTAGGCGATATACAGCGGCGCGGCGCCAGAGCTGAAACCGAAGCGCACCTCGATGCCGCCCGCCAGCGGCCCCTGGCGCAGCAGCAATTCATCGCCCAGGTCGTAGACCAGGTTGCCGTTGCGGTCGACAAAGGCCAGCCAGCCCAGGCGCCAGTCCAGGCCACCGCTGCCGGCCGGCATCAACAACACGCGTCGGCCGCGCGCCATCGCCAGTGCACGCGTCAATTCGATTGCCGAAAACAAGTCGTTCGAGGCGGCCCGCAAGCGCTGGCGCGCCAGCATCTCTTGCAGGCTGGGCAAGGCGACGGCTGCCAGCACGATGGTGATTGCCAGCACGGCCAGCAGTTCAAGCAGGGTATGACCACGCTGCTCACGCTGGACTTGAGTGGCCATGGCGCGCGCCCTCATGGCCAGCACTGCGCGGCGCGGCCACTGCTGCCGCGCTCGCCCGTGCTGCTGAGGCTCAAGGTGCCGCAGTCGGCATCCGTGAAGTGCTGATCAACCCGCGACGTGCCCGGCCTGGCGCGCAGCAGCACGCACTGGGCAATCGTCGCCTCGGGGCAAGCCGTGGCGTCGATTTCATAGGCGCTGCGCACGGCGCCCTGCTCGCCCTCGTCGCCAGACCACCATTGAAACTGTTTGCCCTGCGCGTCGTCGGACGCCGCCGAGAACGCCAGGTAGCGGTTGTTTTGCGAGTAATACCGCTCCTGCTGCTGCATCAGCTTCAACAAGGTCGCCTGCCCCTGCACCCGCTTGGCGCGCACGATCAGGCCTTGGTAGGCTGGCAAGGCGGCCGCCAGCATCAAGGCGATAATCACCAGCGCGGCCATCAGTTCGATCAGGCTGAAGCCGCCATTGCGCCGGCAGGTCGACATGGCCAATGACATGGATGAGCTTTCCTTTGTTTGACGCCGCTATTTTTTCGCCGCCTCGTGCAGTTCGCGCCAGTTCGCCACTTCGCGCCAGCCCAGCCGCCCGGCTGGCAACGGCCCGCTGGACGCTTTGACTGCGGCCGCGCTTGGCATGCCGGGCTGGACCACCGCAAACTGCTTGCGCGCTTCGGCGCGGCCCGTGGCGCCGGCCACCCCCACCTGGCTGGTCAATTCCAGCCATTGCGGCGGCGCACGCGCCAGGCCGTCAAGCAGCCTGCCCGTTTCCTCGCCCGCCTGCACCGTGCCGACGGCGTCGGCCGCAAAGCCGCTCAGCACATCGAGCACATACAAACGGCTCGCGGGCCTGCTGCAAGGGTCGCGGCCCGGCAGCACGGTATTGAACGCAACCCGGCCCGAGGCCAGCACGGCGCTGTGCACGCTGCGCTCGCCGGTTTTTTCCGTCCCGATAAAATCGAGGTACCAGCCATGCCTGGCGCCGCCGCCCGTATAGTGCAATGGCGCGCCATCGATGGCCAGGCTGCCTGCGCCTGCCACCACGCCGACACTGCGCGCTGCAAGATCGTCCCGGCTGCGCGTCGGCGTTTGCTCGTTCAGGTCGTCATGCACGGCATAAAACGATTGCGGCAACAAGGCTGCCGGCCAGGTATCCGCAGCTTCCACCAGCTTGCCGGTGCCAAACAGCAGCAGATAACCGCCGCCCGGCGCATACGCCACCTTCAGTTGCTGCGTCACCGCCTGGCGCCGGCCCTGCGCATCGCGCGCAACAAACACCAGCTTGCGCCCTACCTCGTCCTTCCACGGCGGCCCGGTCGCCATGTCGATGCGCCAGATATTGCCCTGCAAGTCGCCCGCATACAGGTAAGCCAGCGCGCCATCATTGCCCGTCACCAGCGCCGGCGGCGCCAGTGCATGGGCATAGCCGACGCCTTCTTCATCGCGCACCGGCAGTTTCAGACGATGGTAATTGTTGCCCAGCAGCCATGGCGCACCGGGCGGCTTTTCCAGCGCCAGCAGGAAGATGGCAGCGGTGGGAATGGCGGCGGCGCTGTCCTTGCCATCGTCCTGCGTGTTGTTATAGCCGCTGGACACCACCACCATGTCGCGATAGACGGGCTTGCCCTGCTTGCCGCCCATGTTCAGCCGCGCAAAACCCGGCGCCGCGCGCAGATTGCCGATAATGGCGTCGTCGCGGTCGGTAAATTCCCATAGCGCACCGTCCTGTGCAAAGCGCGCCGGGTCGGTAATATCGAGCGCAAACAGGCCTTGCGCACCCGCGCCCATGCCGACGGCCAGCACCGTTTTCCAGCGCCCCGCCGCCAGCACTTCCGCGCTGGCGGCGGTACCGTCGAGCAAAGGGACGGCTACGCCGTCGGTGCTGCCGGCCTGCGCCGACCTGGCCAGCAGCGCCTGCGGCAAATAAGCCAACAGCTCGCTGCCGGTGCCGGCGTCCACGCCATGCAGCAAGCCATCGCCCGTGGCCAGGTACAGCATTTTGCGCCGCTGCTGGCCGCGTTGGCGGTGTTGCAGATAGTCAATGCCCGGCAAGCCCAGCGCCGGCGTGCCGACGTAGACCAGATTGCCGTGCGGAGCCGCCGCCAGACCGCCCGCACGGCGGCGCAAAAAGCCGCCGGGACGGCCCACCTCGTGCGTGCGGTCACCCAGCAGATAATCGAGCCGCGCTGGTCCCTGGCCGTCGCCATCGGGATCAAACGCGCGGCGCTGCTGCGCACCGAGACGATCCCAGACCAGCGGCACCATGGCGCCCTGCGCATCGAGCGTATGCACGGAACGCCTGGACACTGGCCCGCCATCGATCCGCCAGACAGCCTTGCCGACCACCACGCCGCCATCCGCGGCCAGCGTAAAAGCGTCGCGCGAAAGGCGCATGGCGCCGTCGGCCAGGTTCATTTGCAACTGGAACCAGTACGCCTGTTCCGTGTCATTGGCCAGCGCCATCAGCGACGGCCCGGCCATGGTAGCGGCGACCGTGGCGCGGCCCGCCTGGATGACGGCGGCACGCAATAGCGCGACCAGGGCTTGCGGATCGCTGCCGGGCAGATAATGGCTGGGCCAGCGGCCATCCACGCTCCATTCGGCAAAGGCATCGCCCACCGTGGCGCGAAACGGATTGCCATCGCCATTTTCATCGACAAAACCGCCATATTTAGCGGCCAGCAACAGCGGCGTGGGCGAAGTCGCGGCCTTGACCTGCAAGTCGCCGGCAAAATGCTCGACCGGTGCGCCGCCGGCACGCAGCGCATGGCGATGCGACCAGTAGGCCAGGCCGGCCGCATAAAAGCTGGCGCCAATCTGGCCATGATCGAGGCGGTCGAGCGCCGCCAGGGCCGGCAGCGGCTGCGGATTGCCGCCAGCGCCATCGCTTTCCAGCGCACCGACAGCCCGCGTCCAGGCCATCACGTCCAGCGGCGGCGTGGCGTAGGTATCCACGCCACGCGCACGCTCACTGGCGTTGCTCGCTGGAATATTGCCGGGTACATAGCGGTCCGGGGCGCTCCCTGCATCGCCCAAGGTCATCACGACTTGCCGCTGGCAACTGACCTGTTGCGGATCGGTCCACGGTGTTGTGCCAGCCGCCGTGCTGGCCTGGCGTCCCTGCAGATAGCGCAGCGATTCGTACAGCAATTCGGCTTGCGGGGCGGCCGCCGCATACGCACCCGGGCTGGCCTCATCAACGCGTCCCAGGCGATTGATATAAGCACCCACGCCGTCGCTGCCGCCATGGACGCCAGTTGCCGCATGCCATTCGGAATCGGGATTTTCCTGCGGCAGGAAGTCGGGCGCACTCCAGCGTTGCGCGCCTGCATACGACAGCGGCGCCTGCAGCACCCCGCCATATGCCGCTTCGCCGCTCGCATGGCCGAAAACGCCGACACGCAGCCGGCCGCCATGGCGCTGCAGCGCCCCCACCGGCTTGGCATTTTTGCCGTAAGCCATGCACAGGTCGACGCGCGACGCTGCTTCCGCTGGATCGCACACCTGCACCCGCACCAGGAAAACCCCAAGCGCAGCGGCCTTGCCGGGCGCATCGCAACTGCCGTCAAGCGGCTGGGCGCCATCGCCGAACAGCAGGCGGTTGCGGCAAGACACGATCGCCAGCTGCTCGACCGCAAACGGCGTGGCCTCGCGCACGCCTGCGCGCAACAGCTTGCGCGGAAAATAGTCCGGATGGGCGTAAAAATCGACGCCGTTGTGAGCCTCGGGCAGGTAGGCTCGCTGCAACACCGTCTTGCGCACCTCATCGATCACGCGGTCGCCACCGGTCAAGGCATAGCGCACGATATCGAGCAGGCTGGTACCGGCCCAGTTCAAAAAATTGCCGCTGAAACTGTCGCCGCCGCAGCCATGGCGCGCATCGGCCGGCTTGCTGACGGAAAAGTAGGCGGTGGCCATGCGCCAGTCCGGCACGGTGACACCATCGCCATCGCCGCTGCGGTAGGGATAGCTGTAGCACATGCGCGCATCGAAGTAGCCGGCGTAGGCGTGGCCGGGCCGGTAATCGCCGGCATGGGCGGCAGCGGCCGCCGTGTGGGTAAACGACAGGTTGAGCAGCAGATTGGGTGGCACGCGCGCGCCGTGCAAACCGGTATCGGCCCGCGACAGATCGACCAGCGGCGATGCGGCCAGTACCTGGGCACTGGTTATCAGCCAGATCAGCAGGGCAACAAGCGAGCGAGCCATCATGGCGCTTCTCCCGGCGCCGGCCCCGGCTTCCTGTAATAAGTTTGCAGCACCACCTGCGTATCGTCCTGCGCGCCGAAGCCGATGGCGGTAACGCGGTACAGATAACCGGCGCCGGACGGCAGTCCGAGCGGCGCGCCAGCAGGTACACCAGCCTCTTCGCCGGGCGGGTGGAACGGCAGCAATTCGATCAGGTAGCGCGGCTTTTTAAAGGGCAGAAAACCCTCTCCCGTCTGCATCGCCGCGCCGGTGAACTGGCCGTAGGCAACCGTGCCGGAGTCCGCCACGCCCAGGTCGGTGCTGAGCCACACGGCCGGCGCGCCGCTGGCGGCTGGCAGGCACAGCCCCGGCTCTCCTTTGCAGGCAGGCGCAAAGCCGGCCGCGCTGCCTGGTGCAAACAGCGCGCTGCGGCCAGGCGCCCCGGGCAGGCCTTCGATATCGTGCTGCGCATCCATCAATGCCTCCTCGGCGGCCTGGAAAGCGATTTGCCGGTCGCGCTCGCCGCGAGCCGCCTTTTCTCCGTGCAAGGCCATCTGCGCGGCCGACACGCCCAGCAGCAAAATGGCTACCAGCAGGCACAGCGCAAACACCAGGGCCGCGCCGCGCTCACCCTCGCCTGGCGGTTCAGGCCGGCCCATTGCGCAGCATGATGGTCGCTTGCACCAGCTGGCGCAAACGGCCGCGCTGGGTGGGTGGCAAGCTGGCCGGCACGATGCGCACGCCAGGGTCTTGCGCGCCGTGCGCGTCTGCATATGCCGGGCCGAACAGGTCGAACTGCGCCGGCCCGGCGTCGTCGCCAGCGTTGCCAAGATTACCTGCGCCATGCAGCAGCAAGGCCACGCGCACGCTGGCCACGCGCTTCCAGTGCGTGCGGCGATGAAAGTCGCGCTCGCGCTCGGCCTCATCGGCGCCCACCAGCACCAGCGCCGCGTCGCGCGCATCGAGGCTGCTGGCGTTGACATACTGGTTGGCCACGCCATCGGGCGGCGTATCGGTATCGAGGCCATACAAGACCTGGAAACTGTCGACGCCACGGATCAAGGCATCGGCGCCCCAGCCGCCGCCGGCGCGGTATTTGCAGCGCAATTCCGCCTCGCCATCGCCGCCATCGTCCTGCGCCACATAGAAAATGCTCCAGCCGCGCTGCGCTTCATTGCTTGCCGCGCCGACACCAAAGCCGGCGCAATTGAGCACCGCGCCATCGCCGCCCGCGCCCTCGCCGGTGCCGTAAAAGCGCAGCGCCAGCACATCGCTGCCGTTGATGCTGCCCGCCAAGGGCGCGCTGATGCCCTCGCTGTTCTTGCCCAGGCCGCGCGCATCGAGGCCGGCGATATTGGCGCTGTCGTGCGCCGCATGCGTCAAGGGTGCGGCGCTGGCGTCCCAGTTCACCCAGGCCGTCTGGCGCAACGCCCGCGCGATGGCGTCAGAAGCATAGCGGCCATTGTCGGCCAGGCGCGCCGCTTCCACCTGGTCCATATAGCTGCGGCTGCTCGACAGCAACGCCGCGCTCGACGCCAGCATCAGCATGGCGCCCACGCCCAGCGCCACCAACAACTCGACCAGGGTCATGCCAGCCTGGTGCTGCGCGTGGCAGCTCATGGCGCACCGGCCGCCAGTTGCATGGCGACTTTCGGCATGGCGGCCGCTTCTTGCGCGGCGCCGTCCCTGGCCTGCCTGCCGCGCCAGCCCAGCTTGATGACGACCGGTGCGCCGCTGCCGCCGCTGCAGCTCCATTGCAAACCGTGCGCGGCCGCGTCCCAGGCCAGCGCATCGCGGCAGATGCGCAGGCGCGCGCCGGGCAAGTCCTTGCGCAACTGCTGCTTCCATTCGGCGATATCGAATTGCGCCAGTTGCGCGGCGCCGCAGGCGGCGTCACCCAGGCAGTCCGGCGCGCCACCCGCCTCATCAAGCGGCCCCGCCTGGTAGTCGAGGCCCAGGTAGGGATTGTCGGCGTCAGGTGTCTGCATTTGCGTGCTGTTGGCGCGCATGCGCTCGGCCATGCTGGCCGCCAGTTGCATGGCGCTCGACAGCAAAGCCGATTCATGGCGCGCGCGCAAGGAGGACAATTGCATCGCGCTGCCGCCCAGGAGGCCCACGGCCAGCAGCAACAGCGCGACCAGAACTTCAACCAGGGTGGTGCCGCCGGCATGATGGACATGGCGCATGTTTACCTCCGCTTTCAGGGAAAGAGAAGAGTGAATGGCCAGGATCAGCCGGCCCTGCTACACGATAGGCGCGCCCACGGTGTCACGCATGAGACAGCGCAAACAGCCTGGAGATAAACTGGGAAGAGGTAAAAAAAGCGGCCGCTGGATTGACCAGGCCGCTTGCTGAAAGAAAACAACTGTGATGACTAGCCCTTGCGCGGCTGGCCCACTTCGGCAATTGCGTCCTGGAACTCGGCCAGGTCTTCGAAATTCTTGTAGACCGATGCGTAACGGATATACGCAACCTTGTCGAGGCGCTTCAATTCCTGCATCACCAGTTCGCCGATATAGCCGGAATCGACTTCGCGCTTGCCGCTGGTCAGCAGTTTTTCTTCGATGGTGGCAATTGCCATATCCAGCGAGGCGGCCGCGACGGGACGCTTGCGCAAGGCCAGCATAAGGCTGCCGCGCAACTTATCCGCAGCGAATTCCGTCCGGCTGCCATTCTTTTTGACCACGGCCGGCATGATCAGTTCAATTCGTTCGTAGGTTGTAAAACGCTTGTCGCATTTGCCGCAACGGCGCCGGCGGCGGATGGCGTCGCCCTCCTCGGATACGCGCGTATCGAGGACCTGGGTTTCGTCATGGTGGCAGAATGGACATTTCATGGGCAGCGGGTCAATTTTCTGGTTCAACAAATGGAGCGCGGGCGCCCGGATACACTCAGGGCGCCCGCGGGCACGACAAGAAATGTGTCAGACAGAATCTTACTCTGGAAGACACATTCTGGACAAATAATTATGCAGCGTAGACGGGGTTCGCATCCGCCAGCACCTTCACTGCCGCTTTCACGCGCTCAATGGTGGCGGCGTCATGCGGATTGTCCAGCACGTCGGCGATCAGGTTGCCCACTTGCACCGCTTCGGCTTCCTTGAAACCGCGCGTCGTCATCGCCGGGCTGCCCAGGCGGATGCCCGAGGTGACGAATGGCTTTTGCGGGTCGTTCGGGATGCCGTTCTTGTTGCAGGTAATGTGCGCGGAACCGAGGATGGCTTCGGCTTCCTTGCCCGTCAGGTTCTTGGCGCGCAGGTCGACCAGCATCACGTGCGACTCGGTGCCACCGGAAACAATGCGCAGGCCGCGCGAGATCAGGGTCCTGGCCAGCGCGTCGGCGTTTTTCACGACCTGCTTCTGGTACTCGACGAATTCAGGGCTCAGCGCTTCCTTGAAGGCAACCGCCTTGCCGGCGATTACATGCATCAGCGGGCCGCCCTGGATGCCGGGGAAAATGGCCGAGTTGATGGCCTTTTCGTGTTCGGCCTTCATCAGGATAATGCCGCCGCGCGGGCCGCGCAGCGACTTGTGCGTGGTCGAGGTAACGAAGTCGGCGAACGGCACCGGGTTCGGGTACAGGCCGGCGGCGATCAGGCCGGCGTAGTGGGCCATGTCAACCATAAAGTAGGCGCCGACTTCTTTAGCCACTTTCGAGAAGCGTTCGAAGTCGATCTTTTTCGAGAACGCCGAGGCGCCGGCGATGATCAGCTTTGGTTTGCGCTCACGGGCCAGGCGTTCCATGGCTTCGTAGTCGATATCTTCCTCGGCCGTCAGGCCATACGACACAACGTCAAACCATTTGCCGGACATGTTCAGCGGCATGCCGTGGGTCAGGTGGCCGCCTTCGGCCAGCGACATGCCCATGATCAGGTCGCCTGGTTTCAGCATGGCGAAAAACACGCCCTGGTTCGCCTGCGAGCCCGAATTGGGCTGCACGTTGGCCGCTTCGGCGCCGAACAGTTGCTTGACACGGTCGATCGCCAGCTGCTCGGCCACGTCGACGTATTCGCAGCCGCCGTAGTAGCGCTTGCCCGGATAGCCTTCGGCATACTTGTTGGTCAGCTGCGAGCCTTGCGCTTCCATTACGGCTGGCGAAGTGTAGTTCTCGGACGCGATCAGTTCGATATGGTCGTGCTGGCGCGTGTTTTCTTTTTGAATAACGGCGAACAGTTCAGGATCGACGTTGGCGAGGTTGTGATCTTTTGCAAACATGTAAAAACTCCAAAGATGTGGGTGCTTTGTACTGGCAGGTTGGATCGAATGAGGGGAGCCGGCGTTAAGTGAATAACAAACGGAAAGGCAGCCTCTTCGCGCAATTCCATCGGTGGGCTGCCCAGGCGAACGGCTGATGAAATCTCACGTTTCCCGGTGGATGCCCACCTTTCGCCGGCAATGATCGCACCAAAATGGGGATTGTTGCAGCTTTTCGCCAGTCACGTGAGACGTAATGGAAGCCAAATTGTAAGTTAAGTACCCAAATTGAGCAAGGAAAGCAGCGCAGCGGCCGCGCTGCGGCTATAATCCCCGCGCATCGGGCTGCGAGAGCCGATGACAGGCCGATTTGCGGGAAAAGTTGCTATTGCTTAAGCTGCACTTAAACCTGGCGCCGGCTTGTAAGCGTATGTTACGGGGCTTGTCATTGTATTCACCCAGCTGAGAATATGCTGCGTTGCAATGTTTGGTCCAATGCACATGGCTTTTCGGCAAGCGCTTTCCGTCATGATAAGAAAAATCGCGTAAAATGTTGCTCAATCTCACTACTGGCGCCATCAACATGCCTTCAGTCTTTAACTGGGACGTCCGGGTCTACTATGAAGACACCGACGCCGGTGGCATCGTCTACTACGCCAACTACCTGAAGTTCTTTGAACGCGCGCGCACCGAATGGCTGCGCGCCATCGGCGTGGGCCAGCAGGAATTGCTGGAACGGCACGATGCGCTGTTTGTCGTGAAAAGCGTCAGCGCCGACTATCATGCGCCAGCCAGACTCGATGACACGGTAAGATTAACTTTAAGCATAGCCAAAATGGGACGCGCTTCCATCGTGTTCTTGCAACAGGCCTGGCGCGGCGAGACGCTGCTCAATACCGCCCAGGTCAAGATCGGTTGCGTCGATTCGAGCATGCGCCCGCGTGCCGTGCCCGAGCCGGTAGCCGAACGCATGCGCGCCGCCTGAACCGCCCCGCCACTCCCGGATAATTCACCACAGACTGCCTGCCAATGAACGTTACACAAGATCTTTCTTTCCTCGCGCTCATCACCAACGCCCACCTGATCGTGCAGCTGATCATGGCCCTGCTGCTGCTGATCTCCCTGACCAGCTGGACCTATATCTTCCGCAAGATGTTTGCCGTGCGCGCCGCGCGCAAGCAGACCATCGAATTCGAACGCAGCTTCTGGGCCGGCGGCAACCTGCATGCGCTGCACCAGAGCGCCAGCGGCAACCGCGACCAGAGCGGCGCGCTGTCGCGCATCTTTGACGCCGGCATGGGCGAATTTATCAAGGGCAAGGCCTCGTACGGTTCGCGCGAAGCGCTGGACGTCGGCGCCGTGCTCGACGGCGCCCGCCGCGCCATGCGCGCCGCTTTCCAGCGTGAAATGGACGTGCTTGAATCGCACCTGGCATTCCTGGCGTCGGTCGGTTCGGTCTCGCCCTACATTGGCTTGCTCGGCACCGTGTGGGGCATCATGAATGCCTTCCGCGGCCTGGCCAACGTGCAGCAAGCAACCCTGGCGGCCGTCGCGCCCGGGATTGCCGAAGCGCTGATCGCCACCGCCATCGGCCTGTTCGCAGCGATTCCGGCGGTGGTTGCCTACAACCGTTTTTCGCACGATATCGACCGCCTGGCGATCCGCTTCGAAAGCTTCGTCGAAGAATTCTCCAACATCTTGCAGCGCCAGTCGCGCTAACCGGAAGGACTGCTGATGGGTTCCTCATTCAATAGCGGCGGCATGCGTGGCGGCCGCGGCCGCAAGTTCAAGTCGGAAATCAACGTCGTGCCGTATATCGACGTGATGCTGGTGCTGCTGATCATCTTCATGGTGATGCCATCGTCGAACAACCCCAGCGTGGTGGACTTGCCGAACGCGGAAAAAACCACCAAACCGCCTGATGACTATATCCAGATCGTGCTCAAGCCAAATGGTTCGCTGTCGATCGGCGTGATCGGCAAGGAACAGCTGGCGCCGGAAACCGAACCGAACCGCGACGCCCTGCTGCGCAATCTGCGCGGCTTGCATGAAAGCAATCCGGACTATCCGGTGCTGATCGCCGGCGACAAGGAAAGCAAGTATGACGATGTGATCCAGCTCATTTCGGAAGCGAAAAAGATGGGCATCAACCGCGTCGGCCTGGCCACCAAATAACCGCAGCGCAACCACGAACCTGACGTTTTAAAGACCGAACTTTGCAGACGAAACCTACCGACCATGTAATGGGCACGCCTTACCGGGTGCCGCGCGAAAGCAGCCGCTGGCCCTCGCTGGGCCTGGCGCTGGCGATGCATCTTGGCCTGCTCTTTTTTCTGTGGGTCGGCGTACACTGGCAAAATACGGAACCGGTGGCGGTCGAAGCGGAAGTGTGGGACCTGAAGGTGCAAAATGCCGCGCCGCCGCCCGAAGTGACGACGGCCCCCGAGCCGACACCGGAGCCAACCCCGCCGCCGCCCGAGCCGGAAGTGGAGCAGCCCGCGCCACCACCGCCGCCACCGGTGGCCGCGCCCGAGCCGAAGGTCGACCTGCGCGAAGCGGAAATCGCGCTCGAACGCAAGAAGGTCAAGCTGAAGGAAGAGAAAGCCAAAGCCGCCGCCGAAGAGCGCCGCAAAGAGGAAGCCAAGGAACGCGAGGAAGAAAAGCGCGAACTGGAAAAGCAGAAACAGAAAGAGAAAGACAAGGCCGAGAAGCTGGAGAAAGAAAAGGCCGACAAGGCGGAAAAAGCCAAGCTGGCCAAAGAGAAAGAGAAAGAAAAGGAAAAAGAGAAGGAAAAGGCTGAAAAAGCCGAGAAAGCCGCGGCGGAAAAGGCCGAGAAGGAAGCGGCCGAGAAAAAAGCGGTGGCAGCTGAAAAAGCCGCCAAGGCGAAAAAAGCGGCGGAAGACAAGAAAGCCGCCGACAAGGCGCGTGCCGATGAGATGAGCCGCATCACGGGCGCAGCAGGCAACGGCACCACCGGCACGGCCGCGAAAGCGACCGCGCCACGCAAGGACAGCGGCTATGTCGCTGCCCTGACGGCCAAGATCAAGGGCAATATCGCGTACAGCGGTAGCACCGACGTGCCGGGCAACCCGCGCGCCGTGTTCAGGATCGAGCAACTGCCAACTGGGGAAATTATTTCTGTCCGAAAGATCAAGAGCAGCGGACTGCCGGCGTATGACAGCTCGGTGGAAAACGCCATTAATAAATCGTCACCACTGCCGAAGAAAAAAGACGGCAGCGTGGAACGCGAAATTGAACTCATATTCGAGATGAAGGAATAGCCAATGATGATCATGAAAAAAATGAGTTACGTGGTGCTGTGCGCCGGCCTGCTGCTGGGGGCCTCCGGCGCCCAGGCGCAGCTGCGCGTGGAAATTACCGGTATCGGCAGCAACCAGATCCCGGTCGCCATCGCCAACTTCGCCAATGAATCGGCAGCGCCGCAATCGCTGTCCGGCATCATCAAGGCCGACCTGGCGCGCAGTGGCGTGTTCAAGATTATCGATGGCGCGGAAATGTCGGAAACGGCGCCCGTCAGCTACGAGCAGTGGAAGTCGCGCGGCGCCGACGCGCTGGCCGCCGGCAGCGTGCAGGCGCTGGCCGATGGCCGCCTGGACGTGCGCTACAAACTGTATGACACCGTCAAGAGCGCCCAGCTGTCGAGCATGAACAATGCGGCCGCGCCGCAGTTCAACCGCTTGCTGGCGCACAAGATCGCCGACGATATCTATGAAAAGCTGACCGGCACCAAGGGCGCTTTCGCCACCCGCATCGCCTACGTGACGCAAACCGGCCGTGAATACCGCCTGGAAGTGGCCGACGCCGACGGCGAAGGCATCCAGGTCGCGCTGCGCTCGAACGAGCCAATCATTTCGCCATCATGGTCGCCCGACGGCACCAAGGTGGCGTATGTATCGTTTGAAAAGAAAAAACCGATCGTCTACGTGCAGAACCTGGTGACGCGCCAGCGCACCATCGTCTCGAATGAAAAAGGCAGCAACTCGGCGCCGAGCTGGAGTCCGGACGGCGCACGCCTGGCCGTGGCCCTGTCGCGCGACGGGCACACCCAGGTGTATGTCGTCAATGCCGACGGCAGCGGACTGCGCCGCGTCAGCACCAGCAGCGGCATCGACACGGAACCACAATTTTCGGCCGATGGTCAAAGCATTTACTTCACCAGCGATCGCAGCGGCGGACCACAGATCTACCGCATGTCGGTCAGCGGCGGCGAAGCCAAGCGCGTGACGTTTGGCGGCTCCTACAACATCAGCCCGCGGATCTCGTCCGACGGGAAGACACTTGCTTATATTTCCCGTCGCGACGGCAATTTCCAGCTCTACGCGCTCGACCTGGCTAGTGGCCAGGAACTGCGCCTGTCGGACACCGCCAACGACGAATCACCGAGCTTTTCGCCCAACGGGAAATATATCATGTACGCGACCGAATCCGGACGACGCAAGTCGCTGGCAGTGGTATCGGTGGATGGCCGCGTCAAACAGCGTTTGACTACGCAAGCTGGCAATATCAAGGAACCCACCTGGGGTCCTTTCATGAAGTAAATGCTGTACAGTTGCACCTTTAACCATTGACCCGGAGAATATAAAAATGAGTAACTTCAAAAGCCTGGCGTTCATCGCCGCCGCAGCTACCCTGCTGTCCGCTTGCAGCACCCCAGTGAAACTGGCAGAAACACCGGTCGTCGAGCGCGCGCCGCAAGCCGCTGCTCCAGCAGCTGCCGACCCACGCCAGGTTCAGCCAGTGACGACCGGTTCGGTCGATCCGCTGGACGATCCAAAAGGCGTGCTGGCCAACCGTAGCGTCTACTTCGACTTCGACAAATACGTCGTGCGCGAAGCCGACACCGCCGTGGTACAAAACCACGCTGGCTACCTGGTCAAAACCCCAGCGCGCAAGATCCTGATCCAAGGCAACACCGATGACCGCGGCGGCGCAGAGTACAACCTGGCCCTGGGCCAGAAACGTGCTGAAGCCGTGCGCAAGTCGCTGTCGGCCCTGGGCGTGTCGGAAGGCCAGATGGAAGCCGTGTCGCTGGGCAAGGAAAAGCCTAAAGCACAAGGCAGCAACGAAGCAGCATGGGCTGAAAACCGCCGCGCTGACATCGTTTATTGATTGTTTGCCGGCTGACTGGCCAGACGCGGCAAGCTTGATGCTTGCCCGCGGCCAGTCACAGGCATGATAATGGGGCGCTGCGCGGAAATACCGCCCGGCGCCCTGTTTGCATGTATGCGTAACTTTTGAAAGCCCGACCCATGATGACATTCTCGAAAGCCGGCCTCGCCGCCGCCTTGATGGCCGCATTCGCCTATCTGCCCCTGCACGCCAACGCAGCCCTGTTCGACGACGACGAAGCCCGCAAGGCCATCCTGGAACTGCGCAGCAAGGTCGATGCACTGGCGCGTGACCTGACCGAGCGTCTCGACGCCAAGGCCGACAAGACCAGCACGCTGTCGCTGATCAACCAGCACGACCAGACCATGCAAGAGATCGCCCGCCTGCGCGGCCAGATCGAAGTCGTGGCCAATGACCTGGCCACCACGCAAAAACGCCAGAAAGATTTCTATACCGACCTCGACGCCCGGTTGCGCAAGCTCGAACCGCGCCAGGTCACCATCGACGGCCAGGAAGCGGCCGTCGGCGTGTCCGAACAAACGTCCTACGACACCGCCTTCGGCGTGTTCAAGTCGGGCGACTACAAGGCCGCCGCCACCGCGCTCGACGCCTTTGTGAAACGCTATCCTGAATCGGCCTACGCGGCCAATGCGCAATACTGGCTGGGCAACGCCTATTACGCCCAGCGCGACTGCAAGAGCGCCATCAGCGCCCAGCAGGTGGTGCTGAAGAACTACCCGGACAGCCCGAAAGCGCCCGACGCCATGCTCAACATCGCCAGCTGCTATACCGAGCTGAAAGACAAGGCCAACGCCACCAAGACCCTGAACGCCCTGATCGCGCGCTACCCCGACTCCAGCGCCGCCCAGACAGCCAAGGAACGCGGCGGCAAGAAGTAATCCGGAGCAAAAATTTGCCCGTGGCGTTTGACAGAACCCCGGGCACCCCCTATAATCTTTCTTCTTCGGGTCGTTAGCTCAGCTGGTAGAGCAGCGGACTTTTAATCCGTTGGTCGCAGGTTCGAATCCCGCACGGCCTACCACGAATACGCAGTCATGATCTGCTTGCAGTAGTCATCGCAAGCATTTTTTCACTGCACAGTGTTACCGAAGTTGTTGTAAAAAGTTTTTGGGTCGTTAGCTCAGCTGGTAGAGCAGCGGACTTTTAATCCGTTGGTCGCAGGTTCGAATCCCGCACGGCCTACCAAATACTTAAGAAAGCCCACGAATTCACGTTCGTGGGCTTTTTTGTTTTCCGCTCGCCTCAGGACCTTGGCCATCGTCCGATAGCCAAGGTCATCCAGACTTATTCCACCCCCGGTATATCCGCATTGTGGAACTTGCTCATCCCCACCACCCGCGTATTGCTGTCCGAGTAGCTCAGCTCGACCTTGTCGCCGGGTTTGGTCAGTACCAGTTCTTCCGACAAGTCCGAGCTGCCGGTAAAGATGGTGCCCAGCAGCTTGTCGCCGGTGTTGAGGGTGATGTAGTACATGGTCTGGTTGTTGCGGAATTCGGCGGCGATGCGCACCACAACGCCGGTCACCGCCACTTCGTGCGCTTCGGTGCCGATGTCGGCGGCCAGGCGGTTGCTTGAGCGTTTCGACTGGTAGCTGCGCAGCGTGGCGTTCAGGGTGTCGGCCACGCCGATGACCTGGTTGTTGCGCATGTCGACCATGCCGAAGGCGCGCGAGACGCCCTGCACGTCGCGCAGCGCCATCACGTAGGTCGGTGCGCCATTGACCAGGAACGGCAGCGGGTTGGTGGCCTTGTAGTGCTTTTCGGGGTTGACGTTTTCCACCGCGTGGGCGGCGGTGTCCTGCGATACGGAGGGTACCTTGAACCAGCGTACCACCTTGGTGCGCGAGTCGACAAAGTAAAAGCCGGACAGGCCGTTGTTCTTGCCTTTCGAGGTCATGCCGCCGACCCAGTACGGGCGCTGGTCGGAGCCGTAGACCAGGTCCAGCACGCCGTCCACGCGCAAGCGGCCTTCGTTATTCAGGTTGATATAGCCGTGCACGTATTCGCCGCGGTCCTGCATCTGCTCGAGGATGAATTCCTCGGCCTGGATGCGGTCGACCCAGGCCGGCTCGGCGCCCATCTTGTAGCGCTTGACGTCGCCAGTGACGGCATTGACGGTGATGATGCCGCTCGACTCGCTGCCCGAAAAACCTACCTTGTGCTGGTACACGGTGCCGACGTAATACGGCACGCCGTCGTCATCGATTTCCGGTTCGAAGTCGGTCAGGCCGACCATGGTGTGGCCCGACAGATAGGCGTGGCGCTCGACGTAATCGCCAAAATAGGCCGACTGCAGATAGCGCAGCTTCAACGGTTTGCCGTCGAGCTCCATCACCAGCTTCACATCGGCCGGGTCATGCGCCGACACCACCAGGTAGCCCGGCGTGGCGCCGTCCGCAAACCATTTGAAAAAGCCGCTGTGTTCCAGGAAGGCGACCCAGACCAGCTTGTCCTTCACCAGTTGTTTCACTGGCGTGCCGACCGCCACTTGCGAGCCCAGCGATGCGATTTCGGACAGGCGCTTTTGCATCGCCTGCAAGGCCATGTCCTGCGACACCAGCGGCGCCTGCTCGATATCGATCGGCGGCAAGGCCTCATGGAAGTTCGCTGGCGTCTCCGTGCCCAGCATCTTGTAGTAGGCGTTCGCATGCAAAATCGGCGCGCTGGTCAGGAACACGATGGCGCCAAACAGCAGGGCCAGGAACAGCCACAGCGCGGCGATGCTTTTGCGGCCTGACAAGGCGACCGCAGGCAAGGCCGCGATCAATACAACCACATAGATGCCGCTGAAGTCGAGCGCCAGCGTGGGGAACTGGTAATAGCCCAGCGCTAGCAGCAGCAAGAGTGACAGCACCAAGCCAACGATGCGGGCCGGGCCGCGATGGGCTACGCCACCTCTCATGGCAATATTTTTGTAGAAGACGGACATGTTGAACCGGAGTTGACTGTTAGCAAGTTCTACAGCATAGCATCTTGCTCACAGTCAGCATCAAGTCCAGGCCTTGCCCGACTACGACGGCGCCGCATCTCCCCGCACCGCCGCTTCGATCGCGGCCACGTCGATCTTGCGCATGCCCATCATCGCCGCGAAGGCGCGGCCGGCGGCCTCGCCGCCCTGCGCCATGGCATCCGTCAAGACGCGCGGCGTGATCTGCCAGGATATGCCCCAGCGGTCCTTGCACCAGCCGCATGCGCTTTCTGCGCCGCCATGCCCGACGATGGCGTTCCAGTAGCGGTCGGTTTCTGCCTGGTCCTCGGTGGCGATCTGGAACGAGAAAGATTCGTTATGCTTGAAGGCAGCGCCGCCATTGAGGCCGATGCAGGCGACGCCGCAGACGGTGAATTCGACCACCAGCGCCGCGCCGGCCTTGCCGCCCGGGTAGTCGGACGGCGCACGGTGGATCGCACCAACGCTGCTATCTGGAAAGGTGCGGGCGTAAAAGTTCGCGGCCTCTTGCGCGTCATGGTCGTACCAGAGGCAGATCGTGTTCTTTGCCATCATGATTCTCCTTGTGGGGCAGCGGCTCGGGCAGCCATCACTATCGCCCCCGGAAGATAATGTACAAGGTAAAGCCATCGCCGGCGAGCACCTTTCTAACAGGCAATCGTGCGATGGCGGCGCCGCAGCTATGGGAAACTGGACACTTTCCGAACAGCGACCAAGATCATGAATATTGTCTGCATCGGCTGGGGTTCCTTGCTGTGGAAGCCGGGAGCCTTGCAGCTGTCTTCAAACTGGCAGCCGGGCGGCCCTGCCCTGCCCCTGGAATTTGCGCGCGACAGCGATGACAGCGACGAGCTGGCGCTGGTCATCACCGACGGCGCGGCCCTGATGCCGACATTCTGGGCGGCAATGGCAACCACCGATCTCGATACGGCGCGCGCGCAATTGCGTGTACGCGAGAAGGCATCAAGTGCGCATCCGGAATGGATAGGTTCGATTCCCGCGCCCGACGGCGGCAGGGAAGAGTCGCGCATCGCGGCATGGCTGGCGTCGCAGCCGTTTGATGCAGCGGTGTGGACGGCGCTGCCACCCAAGTTCGACAACGAAAACGGGCGCATGCCCAGCGCGACCGAGGCGCTGGCCCTGCTGGCCGCCAAACAGGGCGACGCGCGCCAGCACGCGCAAGACTATGTGCGGCGCATACCGCATTCCATCATGACGGCCTACCGCCGGCAGTTCGAGCAGCAGCTGGGCTGGACCTGCATTTCCGACTTGTAAGGGCTACTTGGATGCGTACTCAGGCCGATACCGGTCGCACCAGCGCCCTGGCCACCAGCGGCTGCACCATCCGTCCCAGTGGCGCTTCGACCCAGCGGTGGAATGCGGCGCCGGCGCACAGGCTGGCGGCCCAGGCTGTCAGCATGCCCAGCGCCTGCCATTCGGCTTCCAGCGGCGCATAGGTGACGAAGGCCGTGTTGACCAGCAGGCTGACGGGAAAATGTATCAGGAAAACGGCATACGAGATACGACCCAGGCAGTTGACCAGTGGCCAGGCATGCTCGCCGGACGCGACTTTCATGCGTCCGCACAGGAACAGCACGCAAGCCACCGCCAGGGCCAGCTCGATGCGGCTGCGAAATTCCACCGCCAGCGCCAGCCAGGCCGGCACCACCAGCAGCAGCATCAGCACGAACACGGCGCCCGACTTGCGGCGCGGATCGCTGGCCCACCAGGCCAGCAGCCCCAGGCCATAGCTGCCGAAGAAGTACGGCGCCCAGTTGTCCCAGCCGGCATCCAGATTGAAGTACAGCAGCGACGCGGCCACGGCGCAGGCAACGATGGCCGGCACCAGCCACGGCAGGCGCCGCTCGCCAACGATGCGGCCCGAGCCCCAGAACACCAGCGCGGCCAGCGCATACAGCTGGAAGTCGATCGCCACATACCAGGCGCCGGCCGACAGCGATTCATAGCCGAGCACGCCATGCAGCAGCAAGGCATGGGCGCCCAGCTGGCCGAAGGTGGCCGGGGCCGAAATCGAATCGTGCAGCATCACGCTGGACGCCAGCGCATTGGCCAGCGCCGCGATCAAGGTGGCGGCGATGAATGGCGGCGCCAGCTTGGCATAGCGGCGCCAGAGCGCCGACAGGGGCGATGGCGACGACGCCAGGCCAGGCAAGCCATCGGGTGCCAGCGACTTGGCGGCCAGGAAGCCCCCGATCACCAGAAATACCTGTACGGCGATGCGCGCACTGTCGCCCAGCCAGTCCAGCAGGGCTGGCCACATGGGCTGCACATAATCGGACATCGGGCCGTAAAACGCCAGGTGGTGCAGCACGATCAGTTGCGCCGCGCCCGCCTTCAGTACATTGATCCAACCAAACTGCGGACGATTGTTTGGGTCCGCCTGAACTGCTGTTGCTGCCGTCATGCCCTATCCTTGCCTTGCCAGGTACTTCTCGCCACCCCTCGCGCGAACTGGCGCGGGGACGGAGATTTTCCCGAGAGGCCGACATGATAGCCGAGCTGGAGAATGAGGTGACGCGCGGTTGCCTGTTAGAAATTAATCGACACGTGAAAAATCGGCCCGCATGAGCGTCT
Organism: Janthinobacterium sp. 1L-D-8-B-C4; assembly: GCF_057291295.1. NCBI lineage: Bacteria > Pseudomonadati > Pseudomonadota > Betaproteobacteria > Burkholderiales > Oxalobacteraceae > Janthinobacterium > Janthinobacterium sp. 1L-D-8-B-C4. The sequence goes on along the minus strand of NZ_JBXAVX010000019.1, from coordinate 69,404 downwards.
GGATCATGCTGCCGCCCTGCTCGTTGGCGCGCACCATCACCGCCAGGGTCGGCATCACGAACACCACGCCCTGCTGCGGTTCCAGGGTGTTGAGCAACTGCTCGAGCTGGCGCCCCTGCGATTCGGGCCGCTTCAATTTTTCCGCCAGCTGCGCCGCGCACTTGTCCTCGTTGCCAGTGCGGGGGCCGCATTGATCGACGCGTACAAAGGGGATCTTGCTGCCCTGCAGGCGCGCGGACAATTGCGCGACGATGGCTGCCGGTGGCGCAGCCAGATACAAATGATAGGATGCTACGGCGCAGCAAGTCTTCGACAGCAGCAACAGGCTGACCGGGGCGCCAAAGGCGCTGACGGGGGCTGACGGTACATAGGCAAACGGCGGCGCGTCGGTAGCGTCCTTGTCAAACGTCTGGCGCAGCTCGGCGGCGCTGGCGGCGCGCCAGCCCGGCAGGCAGGCGGCGTTGGCGGCAGCGAAGCATGTGCGATAGCCGGACTGCTCATCGATGAACAATTGCTCGATCACCTGGCGCGCGCCAGCCGCGCCAGGCGCAGCAGGCCTGGGCAGCACATCCCAGCTGCCCGCGACAGTCCTGCGCCAGGCCAGCGCCGTGCGCGACCAGTCCCATAACGGTTGGTAGGGGTTGGCGTGCTCGTCGGTCAGCTCCGGCAGATAGGTGCGCGGCAGCGGTATCGGCTCGCGCCGCTGGCCGTCGCCATCGACCACCATCACCACCGACGGCGCCGTTGTGCTGTCGACATAGGCAAACGACTTGCCGTCGGGAGACACGGACGCCAGCACATGCAGTTGCAGGCTGTCACCACCATTGAGCGCACGCGGCAAGGCGGTGGTCCTGACCGGAAATGCGCTGACCAGGAAACCGGGCAACTGCTGTCCCGGAAAGTAGCGGCTGCCGGGCGACAGGGGAAAGCCGTGCAGATACTTCCAGGTGCCCTCGTAGCCATTAACGGAGGCGGCGATCTTGTCGACCACGGGCTTGCCCGCCTGTTCATGCACCAGCGCCAGCACGCCATGCTGGTCTTGTAACCGCGCAAAATAGACCGGTTCGGCGAAGTCGGTCCAGCGCTCGATGAAGTCGGTATGCTTGACCACAATGTGATCACCATGAAGCAGGCGCATCGACTGGTTTTCGGTGGACATCAGCGAGCCACCGCCCTGGCGATACTCGACCGACAAGGCGGTGAACTGTCCGTACGGCAAGGCCCTGGTGACTTTTTCACCGCGTTCCAGCACATCGGCGTACTGGCCCGTGGGCGGCTCCGTAAAAGGATTACAGCCGGCCAGCACCAGCAGCGCGGCGCCCCAGCAGCAACACCGTGCGGTGATTTTCATGCGTTGTCAGCCTTCAGGTGATTGCTGCAGGATCGCCGTGAGCAAACCCGGGAAGCGGCCGTCCATGTCGGCCCGGCGCAGCCGGTTCATATGGGTGGTGCCGGTGTTTTCCGTCCACACCAGCCCTGCTTCGCGCAACACCTTGAAGTGGTGCGAGACAGTGGATTTGGGCCGTCCGCCATCGAGATCGCCACAGGCGGCCGCGTCAACGCGGGCCAGGTGCAGCACGATGCCCAGGCGTATGGTATCGCTCAAGGCGTACAGCACTCGTTCAAGCACGAATTCGCTGGCGGCAGGGTGTTTGTGTGGTCGCATGGGCAGAATCATACACGATGCGCTATACTCCTTCCATTCTTCGAAAACTTTCGAAGTAAAGAATTAAAGCACTGTGCAACTCAATCAACTATTCAAAGGCCACCATGTCCGCCCTGTTCCAGCCCTATCATCTCAAAGACATCACCCTGCGCAACCGCATCGCCGTGCCGCCGATGTGCCAGTACATGGCCATCGACGGCCTGGCCAATGACTGGCACCTGTCGCACTACGCCGGCATGGCCCGTGGCGGCGCCGGCCTGGTGATCGTCGAAGCGACGGCCGTCTCGCCCGAAGGGCGCATCACGCCTGGCTGCACCGGTATCTGGAGTGACGCGCTGGCGCAAGGCTTCGCGCCTATCGTCAAGGAAATCAAGAAGGCCGGCGCCGTGCCCGGCATCCAGATCGGCCACGCGGGCCGCAAGGCCAGCGCCAACCGTCCATGGGAAGGCGACGACCATATCGCCGAAGGCGACCCACGCGGCTGGCAAACCATCGCGCCGTCGGCAATCGCCTTTGGCGGCGGCCTGGGCAAGGTGCCGCGCGCCATGACCCTGGGCGATATCGCCCGCGTGCGCCAGGACTTCGTCGACGCCGCCCTGCGCGCACGCGAAGTGGGCTTCGAATGGCTGGAGCTGCATTTCGCCCACGGCTACCTGGGCCAGAGCTTCTTCTCGGCGCACTCGAACCAACGCGACGACATCTATGGCGGCAGCCTGGAAAACCGCAGCCGCTTCCTGCTTGAAACCTTGGCAGCCGTGCGTGAAGTGTGGCCCGAGCACCTGCCGCTGACGATCCGTTTCGGCGTGATCGAATTCGACGGCCGCGATGAAGAAACACTGCTCGAATCGATCGGCCTGGTGCGCCAGTTCAAGGACGCCGGCATGGACATGATCAGCGTCAGCATGGGCTTTACCATCCCCGACACGACAATTCCCTGGGGCCCGGCCTTCATGGGTCCGATCGCCGAGCGCGTGCGCCGCGAAGCGGGCGTACCGGTATCGTCGGCCTGGGGCTTCGGCACGCCGGCCATCGCCGAGCAAGTCGTCAAGGATGAACAGCTCGACGTGGTCATGGTCGGCAAGGCCCACCTGGCCAATCCGCACTGGGCGTATTTCGCCGCCAAGGAACTGGGCCTGCCGCGCGCCTCGTGGACCATGCCGGCGCCGTACGCGCACTGGCTGGAACGCTACTGATCCTGGTTCGCCTTGCCCTTGGCCTCGAATCCCTCCAGCGGCAATTCCGGCAGGAACAGCAAGGCGAACAAGCCCAGTAGCAGCAGCACCGCGCCAGCGCCAAACACGCTGGCGATCGCGTGGCGGTAGACCTCGACGGTCTGCGCCGCTGCGTGCGCGCCCAGCGCCGACACCGCCTCCACGCCATGCGCATGCAACTGGCGCGCGAGGATGGCGCCGGACGCCGTCACGCCCAGCAAGCCGCCCAGCGAGCGGAAGAACGCCAGCATGGCCGTACCCACGCCACGCCGCGACAGGGGCAAGGCATTCTGCACCGCGATCGTCATGTTCGGCATCACCAGGCCCAGGCCGGCACCGAGGAAAAAGATGGCCGGCTCGATCACCAGGTAACCCTGCGCCGTTTCCATCGCCCAGGCCAGCACGCCAAACGCCAGCGCCGCCACCGCCAGCCCCACCACCTGCACCATCTTGTACTTGCCCGAGCGCGACAGCACGCGCCCGTTCAGCAGCGACGACAGCACCAGCCCCACCATCATCGCGACCGTCATCACGCCCGATTCGGCCGGACTTACGCCCATCACCAGCTGGAAAAACAGCGGAAAGAACACGCTCGCGCCCATCAGGCCCATGAAGGTCATCGCCATCACCAGGCTGGCGATATTGAAGGTGCGGTTCAGGAACAGGTCGGGCGGCAGCACCGGCTCATCGATGCGGCGCACATGCAGCAGCAGCCAGACCGCCATCAGCACGGCAAGAGCACCGCTGAGCTTGACCGCCACGCCGTCCCACGGCCACTCGGTGCCGCCCAGCGCCAGCACCAGCAGCGCCGCCGTGATGGCGCCGGTCAGCAGCACCGAACCCAGGTAATCGATCTTGTGCGCGTGCGCCTTGACCGGCTTGCGCATCGCCTTTGCAATAATGTAAAAGGCCACCGCGCCGACCGGCAGGTTGACATAGAAAATCCAGTGCCACGACAGCGCATCGGTAATCACGCCGCCCAGCACCGGCCCCAGCACGCTGGTGACGGCAAACACGATCGGCACCATGCCCTGGCGCTTGCCGCGTTCGGCCGGCGGCACGATGTCGCCGATAATGATCTGCGCCAGCGGCATGAAGCCGCCCGCGCCCAGTCCCTGGATGGCGCGGAAGATGATCAGTTGCGTCATGTTCTGCGCCAGCCCGCACAAGACCGATCCCAGCAAAAAGGTCAACAAGGCGGTAAAAATCATTGGCCGGCGGCCATATTGATCGGCCAGCTTGCCGTACAGCGGCATGGTGGCGGTCGAGGCCAGCACATAGGCCGTCACCACCCACGACAGATGCGCCATGCCACCCAGATCATCGACGATACGCGGCAAGGCGGTGGCAACAATGCTCTGGTCCAGCGCGCCCAGGCCCAGCACGGCCATCAGGCCGATATAGACAGCGCGCACTTCGCGCTCGGTGATCGGGGCGGCGGGCGTGGCTGGCGGTGCGTCGTTCATTGTGGTCAGGGCGACAGTTATTGGGCGTCCATACTAGCGCAAAACCGCGCACGCAGCCGGCCGGCGTGGCGCCAGCACGGCCGTCGCCGGCATCGACTACAATTTATGCCATCTCTTTTATCTCCTCAAAAGGACACACAATGATCGTCTTTATTACCGGCGCCACCGCCGGCTTTGGCGCCGCCATGGCCCGCACCTTCGTTCGCAATGGCCACCAGGTGATCATCAGCGGCCGCCGCGCCGACCGCCTGCAGGCGCTGGCCGCCGAACTGGGCCAGGCCGCCCTGCCGCTGTTGCTGGACGTGACCGACAAGGTCTCGATCAGCACCGCGCTCGACAGCATCCCCGCCGCCTGGCAAACCATCGACGTGCTGATCAACAATGCCGGCCTGGCGCTGAACGTGGCGCCGGCGCACGAGGCGTCGCTGGAAGACTGGGACACCATGATCGCCACCAATATCAGCGGCCTGGTCGCCATGACGCGCGCGCTGCTGCCGGCGATGGTGGCGCGCGGCAGCGGCACCATCATCAACCTCGGTTCGGTGGCCGGCGACACGCCCTACCCTGGCGGCAATGTGTACGGCGCCACCAAGGCGTTTGTGGAGCAGTTCACGCTGAACCTGCGCGCCGACCTGGCCGGTACCGGCGTGCGCGCCACCAACCTGGCGCCGGGCCTGTGCGGCGGCACCGAGTTTTCCAATGTGCGCCTGAAAGGCGACGACGCAGCAGCGGCCAAGGTCTACGAAGGCACGCAGCCTTTGACGGCCGAAGACATCGCCGAGACCGCTTACTGGATCGCCACCCTGCCGCCACACGTCAACGTCAACCGCATCGAGATGATGCCGACCTGCCAGGGCTATGGGCCGCTGAACATCAAGCGCAACGCGTCATTGCCCTGAAAACGGAAGTACCAGGCCCGGATCGGAAAACCACATGCACAGCAGATCAATCGTCAATTGGCGCGCGCCGCGTGTTGTCCTGGCGCTCGTGCCTGCACTGGCATTGGCGATCGCGCCGGCGTCAGTGGCGGCGCCGCTGACGCCATTGCAGATCGAAAAACAGGAAACCATTTACACAGGCAAGACGGCGGGCAAAAACAGCCGTCGAGCGACTGCGTTTTCCGACGCTGCCGCGTTCGACCAGGGCACGCGGCGATCGTTGCGGGCCAGTGATGAAACCTTGCCGGTATTTTCAACGCCTGGCGCAGCGCGCCATTATTTTGTACTGGTCGCCAGGATACCGTCGAAAAAGCCGCAGGCCATGGGATATTGTGGCGCAGGTTACGAAGACCATCTGCTGCTGCTTGCCTACGACGGCACAAGGACGATCCTGCGGGATGACTTTCTGCTCCAGAGCTGCCTGCAGAACCGGACGCTCGACACCGGCAACTCGGACGACATCCTGCACGCCCTCACCGTCGATTCGGTGCAATCGTCCATCCGGTTTCGCTGGCTTGGCGATACCGGCCATAAAAACCATCTGCTGAGCATTGCCAACGGCAAATTCCTGCTCGACTAACCGCTCAAGGCTGCCTCGGCTTGCGGGACGCAGCACCGCAAGCGAAGAATCCGGGCCAGCAGCGTCATTTGCCGGTCGCAAACACCGTTTGCCCGGGCAGCGCCAGCTGCTTGCGCGCCTTGGCCACGCTGCTGTCGGCGGTGGCGCTTGCCGCATTGCCCCAGCTGTTGCGGATATACGTGCTGACGGCGGCGACCTGGCCGTCCGTCAGTTTCCAGGCAAAGCTGGGCATCGCCGCGCCGGTCGGGTTGGCGTGCGTGATGGCGCCGCGCGTACCGCGCAAAATCGCGTTGACCAGGTTGTTGTCGACCGGCGACTGGATCGAACCATTGCCGGCCAGCGCAGTCACCATGCTGTCGATGCCCTTGCCGTTGCTGGCGTGGCAGGCGGCGCAGTTGATGTCGTAGACCTTGGCGCCCAGCAGCATTTGCTTGTCGCTGGCGGCCACCGGCGCGGGCCTGATGGCTTGCGAGCCGGGCAGGCTTTTCAGGTAGACCGCCATCGCGCGCAGGTCGGCATCACGCATGTGCTGGGTTGAATTTTCCACCGCTTCGGCCATCGGGCCGGACGCCACCGTGAAATTGTTCGCGCCCGTCTTCAGGTAGGCCACTGTGTCGTCGAGCGACCAGGCACCCAGGCCGTGCTGCTTGTCACCCGTGATTTCGGGCGCGAACCAGCCCTGCAAGGTCCCACCCTGCAGCTTTTTGCTGCTGTCGCCACCGAGGAAATTCTTGTCCGTATGGCAGGCGGCGCAGTGGGCCAGGCCTTCGACCAGATAGGCGCCGCGGTTCCATTCGGCCGACTGCGTGTGGTCCGGCTGGAACGGCCTGGTATCGAAAAACAGCAAATTCCAGCCCCACATCAGGGTGCGGATATTGAACGGGAACGGCAACTGATTCGATTCGACCGGCTTGTCCACCGGCTTGATGGTTTGCATGTATAGCCACAGGTCGTGCATGTCGGCATCGCTGACCTTGTTGTAGGCCGTGTAAGGCATCGCCGGATACAGGTTCTGGCCGTGCTTGCCCTTGCCTTGGCGCACGGCGCGCGTGAATTCCTCTTCGGTCCAGCCGCCGATGCCGGTCCTGGCATCCTGCGTGATATTGCTGGCCACCAGCTTGCCGAACGGCGTGGCCAGGGCCAGGCCGCCGGCAAACGGCTGGCCGCTGTGCGGCACCGTGTGGCAGGCCACGCAGTCGCCCGCTTCAGCGATATAGCGTCCGCGCGCGATCGCCGTGTCGCGACCGGGAGCGGCTGGCGCCTCGGCCTGCTTGCCGGCTGGCGCGCCGACCAGGCCGTCACCGGCCTCGGCGGGCGCGGTGGCGGTGCCAGGGACAACGCCCCCCGCGGCCAGTGCATAGGCGCCTGCCAGCAACGTGGTGGCGGCAGCGGTCGTGGCCAGCACTTTCAATGTTCGATGTTTTTTCATGTCAGCTCTTTACCAAAGGGCCCGGTTGCTTCAGGTAGCGCTCGATGATCGCGCGCGCCGTCCACAGGGTCAGCGCGCCGATGGTGGCGGTCGGGTTGTAGCCGGCGTTGTTCGGGAACGAGGATGCTCCCGAGACAAATACGTTGTGCACGTCCCAGCTTTGCTGGTAGCGGTTCAGCACACTGGTTTTCGGATCCTCGCCCATCACGGCGCCACCGATGGTGTGGTCGCTGGCGAAGTCGTAGGGCGTGAATTTACCGCGCGCCGAGTTGGTCGGCACCACGGTTTTCGCGCCCATGGCTTTGGCGATCTCGACGCTGCGCTGTTCGATGAAGTTGGCCGAGCGGCGGTCGTTCTCGTTGAAGTCGAAGGTCATGCGCATCAACGGCAGACCGTATTGATCCTTGTAGGTCGGGTCGAGGTCCAGGTAGGCATCCTGGTGCGAATAACTGGTGCCCTGACCGAACACCACGGTACCGTTCTGGAAGGCGTGGGTATAGGCTTTTTTCCAGTCGCTGCCCCAGCGCGGCGTGCCCGGTGGCAAAAAGTCGGTATTGCCTATCGGACGCGAACCGCGCGATACCACCAGGATGCCAGCGCCGCCGATAAAGCCCAGTCCTTTGTGGTCGAAGTTGTCGCCATTGTAGTCATCGACCTGCTGCGACAGCGCGCCGGCGCCCATGTACTGGTTCAGCTGCTCGTCTTCGAAGAAGATGCTGGCGCCCGAGACGGTCTGGAAACAGTAGGCACGGCCCACCACGCCCTGCTTAGTCGCATGGTCGTAAGGCTGGCCGATTTTCGACAGCAGCAGCAGGCGCACGTTCTGCGCCTGGAAGGCGGAAAACACCACGATGCCGGCTGGCTGCTCCCAGTACTGGCCGTCCTTGTCGACATAGGTGACGCCGGTGGCCGTCTTGCCGCCCTCGGCCAGGTTGGCCTTGATGACGGTGGCGTTGGTGATCACGGAAAAATTGTCGCGCGTCATCAGGGCCGGGATCACGCAGGCGTTCGGACTGCCCTTGGACCAGTTGCCGCAGCCGTAGTACAGGCAGTAGCCGCAATACGTGCAAGGCCCCATTTTGACGCCCAGCGGATTGGTATAGGCGCCCGAGGTTTGCGCGGCCGGCACCATGAACGGTTTGAGGCCCAGCGACTTGGCGCCCTTTTCGAAAATATCGGTCAGGCGCGTGGTTTTCAAGGGCGGCAGCGGATAGTCGTTCTTGCGCGGCCCTTCGTACGGATTGCCGCCCTCGACCAGCTTGCCATCGAGGTTGCCGGCCATGCCGGAGATCCCGGCGATCTTCTCGAAGCGATCGTAATACGGCTCCAGGTCGGCGTAGGTGACGCCCCAGTCCTGCACGATCAGGCCGTCAACCAGCTGCTGCTGGCCGTAGCGCGCTTTTGTCATCGTCGCCGGCTGGAAATCGAATGGCGTAAAGCGCCAGGCCATGCCGGCCCAGTGGGTGCCGGCGCCGCCGACGTTGTAGCCGAATTCGAAGCAGCTCCAGTCGCGGATCGGCAGCGCCCTCTCGCTTGATGTATTGCGAAACGTCAGCGCCTCGACCGCCGGCGGCATCAGCATGCTGCGCCGCGTGTCCCAGCGCAATTCATCGGTATCGACCGACGGTGGGAAATCGGTCGCCGCTTCGCGCCAGGCGCCGCGTTCGATCGCCACCACATTCAAACCGGCGCGCGACAGCTCTTCAGCCATCAGCGAGCCGCACCAGCCCAGACCGACGATGACGGCGTCGGCCCTGGCACGTACCTTGACAGGTGTATTGGCCATGATTAATCCTTGTTATGGTATGACTCGACTACAGGCTGTTGTCGACCATGCTGGTCGGCATGAAGACCAGCTTCTGGCCCTTCTTGTCCATCTGGTCGCGGAAGTCGTAGCGCGCGCCGGGAAAGCCCAGCATCTTCCAGCTGGCCATGCCTTTGTTGCCGCCATACAGCGGATCGGACAGAAAGCCTTCTCGCACGTTTTGCAGCACCAGTTCGAACAGCGCCTTGCCGTCGACCGGGCCCAGCGCCAGCGTATTGGTTTCCATCGCCGCCAGCAGCTTGTCCTGGGTAGCGGCGTCCAGCGCCTCGAACGATTTGCCATGCTGCTTGTGCGTGTAGTCGGCCAGCGCAGCCAGGCCCAGACGGTAGCGCTCGGCCGGCGTATGTTGCAACTGCGGGCCTTGTGCGTCGGTGCCCTGGTAGAACGGACCCAGGCGGTACAGCGCAATCGCCTTGCCGTAGCTGCCGTCGAGCTGGCGGTCGATGAACTCTACGCAGCCCGCTTCCTTGCCGCCGATACTGAGCTCATCGGCAGGGATCAGGCGATCGGCGATTGCGCCCAGCACCGAAGCTTCGGCCGGCGTCAGGTACAGCAAGCCGCTTTTGCGGGCCGGCTGCGGCGCGTTGGCCGCGCCCGGTTCCCATAGCAGTTCCTTGCTGATGACTTCGGCCTGGGTGACCGAGCTGGTGCTGACGGTGGCGGCGGCCAGCGCTACCATCGAGGTTAAAACGTCTCTTCTTTGCATGGTCATTGCTCACGATCATGCCCGCCCGCGCACTGACGTGCCGGGCAGGCTTTCGATATTAAAAACAAAGGGATGCGTTCAGCCGCAGCATCACGATTTGTGACGAATGACAGACAGACGCAAGGAAATGACACTGATCTACGGGCAGGATCGCCGAATCATGTGTCATTTCTTGTCACGGACGGGACTGTAACAGGCGAACAGGTGCCGATTATTCACGCAGCGTGTTGTCAGGAACCGTGACAAAACGTGCATGGGGTGATGCTGCTTGTGCTAGCGAACAGCACTGTCAATACGCCAGGCGGGCCAAGCCTGAAGACTGTTTATAATGCCAGCAGAACCGAGAACCCCAATGATCCCTGCCACCAACGAACCGCTGCTGTCCGACCTGAAAGTGTTTTGTACCGTCGTGCGCTGCGGCACCTTCATCGCCACCTCAGCCGAGTTGGGCGCCTCGCCCGCCTTTGTCAGCAAGCGCATCGCCGTGCTGGAAACGCAGTTGGGCGTGAAACTGTTTCACCGCACTACCAGGCGCATGGTGATGAGCGTCGATGGCGAACTGGTCCACCAGAGCGCGCGCAAGATGCTCGACGACATGGCGGCGCTGGCTGAAAGCATCGCCAGCCATCGCAAGGAACCGTCCGGTTCGCTACGCGTCAGTACCAGCCCGCATATCGGCCGCAACCAGGTCTCCGGCGTGCTGTCGCTGCTGGCCAGGCGCTACCCGCAACTCGATATCTGGCTGGAACTGGCCGACCGCGCTGTCGATCTGATCGGCGAAGGTTTTGATATCGATATCCGCGTTGGCGAGCCGCCCCAGCAGCAATTGATCGGCCACCTGCTGGCGCGTGGCGGGCGCATCGTCTGCGCTGCGCCCGCCTACCTGCGCGAGCACGGCACACCGCGCCGCGCCGAAGAATTGCTGCAGCACCAGTGCCTGGTGGCGCGCTACCGCGAACAGGGCCTGGGCATCTGGCGCCTGGTCGGGCCGCGCGGACCGGAGTCCGTCAGGGTCCATGGCCGCTTCGGCTCGAACCAGGGCGAAGTAGTACTCGACTGGGCCATCAGCGGCCACGGCATCGTGCTGCTGTCGGAATGGGACGTGGCAAGCCAGATCGCCGAAGGCAAGCTGGTGCGCCTGCTGCCCGAATACCACGAGCCGGCCGACCTGTGGGCCATGACCAGCACGCGCGCAGCCAGTTCGGCCAAGGTGAACGCCTGCGTGGCGTTCCTGAAGGAACACCTGGCGCATGGCCCGCATGCGCTGCGCTCGACGCTGTAACAGAAAATCGCCGGCCACGCCTTGCCAAATTGCCCGGCGCCGGTCATAATAGCCGCCCTTGGGTCGTTAGCTCAGCTGGTAGAGCAGCGGACTTTTAATCCGTTGGTCGCAGGTTCGAATCCCGCACGGCCTACCAAGAATTTGCAGCATAAGCAGTGCGTAAAAAGCCAACCTTTACCGGTTGGCTTTTTGCATTTCAGCGCGCATGTTCTATCATGCCGGCACTCTATCAAATCTTGCCACCATGCCCTTCACCATCGCCGCCCCCGTTCACAGCGAACTGATCATCAAGAAAAGCCGTTTTATCGGCTGCGTGCAGCCGATGACGGACCGCGCCAGTGCGCAACAGCTCGTCAATGGCCTGAAGGCGCAGCATCCGGGCGCGGTGCACGTGTGCTGGGCGCTGCTGGCGGGCGGGCAGTCGGCGGCGGTCGATGATGGCGAACCGGGCGGTACGGCCGGGCGGCCGATGCTCGACGTGCTGCGCCACCAGGACCTCGAAGGCGTGCTGGCCACCGTGGTGCGCTATTGGGGCGGCGTGAAACTGGGCGCGGGCGGGCTGGTGCGGGCCTACACCGACAGCGTGGCGCAAGCGTTGCTGCAGGCGGAAAAGACGGCCATCGTGCGCCAGCGGCTGTTACGCTGCACGGTGCCTTACGCGATGGAAGGCATGCTGCGGCGCGAACTCGATGCGCATGGCGCCACCTTGCTGGCGGTGGCGCACAGCGACAGCGTGCTGTTCGATTTCAGCCTGGCCGAAGGCGCCGCCAGCGCCCTGCTGGCGCATCTGGACGAAGCTGGCAACGGTCGCATCGCCTGGCTCGACGGGCAAGATTAAAGCGGCAAGGGAAAGCTGCGCAAGCTGGCCAGCCGGGCCTTGAATTCGGCGGCCTGCCCCGCGTCCAGCTTGAGCTCGACCTCGGTCACGGAACCGGAAAAATCGCTGACATGGCTCCAGATGCGCCGCACCGACAGTATTGATCCCTGCAGGCTCGCGTCCAGCAGGCCGATCCTGATCGAGCCGTCATCGCGAAACGCATATTTGCCGCCAGGCGCTGATGACAGTGCATGCGTCCAGCTCTGCAGTTGCCCGGTCGACGCTGGCCACAAGTTGATGGTGAAGAAGGCCCTGAGCGTCGCTATCAAAGGCAGGATGTCGTTCAACAGCTTGTGCACGCGCTCGTCGCCCGTATCGCGCAATTCCTTGGAGTTGGCGGCGTAGCCGAGCGCCAGGATGACTTCATGCATGTCGCGCGCGGTGGTGGCCCGGTCGAAATGCTGTCTGAAATGGGTGGGTTCGAGCCAGTCCAGTGCATGGACCAGCTCGCCAAGCGAGGCCAGCGTACCGGCGATCTGCGTCTGCATGGCCGCTTTCAGTCTTACTGTACCCGCCGCACTTTCGGCGAATTGTTCGTGCCTTCGATCTTCAGGAAGAAGGTGCCGATGAAGTTGCGTTCGACCGTGACCTTGGCATTGCTCACCGGCGACAGCACGGCGGAGCTGCCGTCGACGACGCGCCATACCTGGCCATTCGACAGCTTGATCAGTTCATTGCCGCTCCAGCCATCAAAACGGCCGGCGATGGTCGAGCTGATCGAATTGTCCTGTTCCGGCACGGCCGATTTGGGCGCCTGGACGCTTGCCATGCCGAACGCCTGTTCGCGCTGCTGCGGCGTGGGCGCGACAGCGGCGGCAAGCGGCGCAACCGCGCCGACAGGAATCGCGTCATAGCAGGCCACGCGGGCGGGTACGTCGGCGATCGAGCGGCACTGCAACATGGCGGCGTCGTCGGCCAGGGCGCTACCGGATACGAACAGCAATACAAACAGAGCTTTCATCGATACTCTTTCAAAATGAAGGGCTTGCGCCAAGGTGGACTCAGTGACAAATTATAGCGTCAGCCGCGCGGCCGTTTTGCCTGCAGCAAAATGAAATGCAGCCAGGCCAGCGCCGGCAGCACCACCAGCACCAGCGCCAGTCCGGCCGGCATGGCCGGCAGGAAATGCACGCCGGCGGCCAGGAAACCGGCGACGGCCACCCAGAAGCGCCAGTCGAAGGCATACGCCTTGCGCGCCACAGTGGCCAGCGCGATGCGCCAGAATTCCACCAGGGCCCACAGGCTGGCCGCCAGCAGCAGCGCCGTCACGGTATTGGCTTCGGGTGCGTCGGAGTAAGTGCGCACCAGGTTGTACAGCAACACAGGAAAGCCCCCGGCAACGGCCACGGTGGCGGGGCCGGCGGCGATGACCGCCTCGACCAGTTGCCCTTTCGAACGATGATCCATGGGCCGCCCTAAGCCACCACGCCCGAATGGGCGGCGATCACCTGCAGGGTACCGTCAGGCGATTGCGCCCATACGCGCGTAAAGCGGAAGTCGCCATGCGTTTCCTTGTCGTGATAAGTGCCGCTCAGTTGCATGCGTACCGTCACCACGGCCACGTTGCCGACAATGCGCACCTGCTGCTCGGATGCTTGCAGCTCGGTAATGGCCAGCAGGCGCTGTTCGTGCGCGGCCAGGTCGGCTGCCTTGCTGAGCTGGTGGCCCAGGTGATTGGTGAACAGCATATCGTCGGCCAGCAAGAGCGTGAGCTGCGCCACGTCGGAATCCATCATGGCCAGGCGCAGCCGCTCTTCCGCGTTCAGTACCTGTGCTTCGTTCAGTTGGTTCATGTTTTCCTGGTTCAATTGTGCGCCTGTTATGTATCAGGCAAGCGTGCCATGCTGGCATGAAACCATGCATTCTACTATCCACCGGATGGCTTATAACAGGCTTGTATATTCTTATAGCGTAATATTCGCAGCCAGTCTGGCCTTCACGCCCCCATAGTACGGTAGAGTGCCTGCCCTCCTCGGCGGCAGCACGGGCAATGTTCATTGAGGCAAAGTTCTATAAAATGCCGTGTGCAGCAAACCAATAAAACCAAGATAAGGCCTTCCTATGGCAATTCCCATCATTCTCAATCTGATCGTCGCGCTGATCGTGTTCGCCTTCATGTTCCGCCAGCAAAGCCGGCATGCCACGTTTACCGTGCGCGTGTTTACCGGCCTGGGCCTGGGCGTGCTGCTGGGCGCGGCCGCGCAAGCCATCTATGGCGCCGATGCGGCGGCCATCGCCGGCACCAATGAATACCTGGACATCGTCGGCAGCGGCTATGTAAAACTGCTGCAGATGATCATCATGCCGTTGATCATGGTCTCCATCATCTCGGCGATCTTGAAACTCAAGGATGCCAGTTCGCTGGGCAAGATCAGCCTGCTGACCATCGGCATCCTGCTGGTCACCACCACGGTGGCGGCCACCATCGGCATCCTGATGGCCAAGCTGTTCGGCCTGACCGCCGTCGGCCTGACCTCGAGCGCGGCCGAAGTGGCGCGCGGGGTGCAGCTGCAAGGCTCGCTGGAAACGGCCAAAGCGCTGTCGCTGCCAAAACTGCTGATCAGCTTTGTGCCATCGAACCCCTTCCTCGACATGACCGGCGCGCGCAAGACCTCGACCATCGCGGTGGTGGTGTTCGCCATCTTCATCGGCATTTCGGCCACCGGCATCGCCGCGAAAAAGCCCGAGATCTTCGCGTCTTTCGAACAGTTCATGAAAGTGGCGCACGCCATCGTCATGCGCATGGTCACGCTGGTGCTGCGCCTGACGCCGTACGGGGTGTTCGCACTGATGTTTGAAGTCGTGTCGAGTTCGAGCTACACCGACATCCTGAAACTGATCAACTTCGTGGTGGCTTCGTACAGCGCCCTGATATTGATGTTCCTGGTACACCTGGCGATCATCGCCGGCACCGGACTGAACCCGCTGCGCTTCGTGAAAAAAGTGTTTCCCGTGCTGGCGTTTGCCTTCACCTCGCGCACCAGCGCCGGCTCGATTCCGATGAGCGTGCAGACGCAGACCAAACGCCTGGGCACGCCTGAAGGCATCGCCAACTTCGCCGCCTCGTTCGGCTCGACCATCGGCCAGAACGGCTGCGCCGGCATCTACCCGGCCATGCTGGCGGTGATGATCGCGCCCACCGTCGGCGTCGATCCGTTTACCGTCAGTTTCCTGCTGCCCTTGCTGGCGATTGTTACCATCGGCTCGATCGGCGTGGCCGGCGTCGGCGGCGGCGCCACCTTTGCCGCGCTGATCGTGCTGTCGGCGATGGACTTGCCGGTGGCGCTGGCCGGCCTGCTGATCTCGGTCGAGCCATTGATCGACATGGGCCGCACGGCCCTGAACGTCAGCGGCTCGATCACGGCCGGTACCGTCACCAGCCGCGTGATGGGGCAGACCGACCTGGCCGTCTACAACAGCGATGCGGCGGCCGACCTGGACGAGACCGAACACGCAATCTGAGGGCCGGCCACCGAGTGCGCCACCGTCTGCCGCTTTCGTCTATATTGATAATCAATTGATATGGACGAGAGAGGCAGGCGATGGAACAGAAATGGCCGCAACAACTGTGGATCGTGCGTCATGGCCAGAGCGCCGGCAACGTGGCGCGCGATACCGCCGAAGCAGAAAAACACCTGTTGATCAATATCGCCGAGCGCGATGTCGACGTACCCCTGTCCACCCTGGGCGAACAGCAGGCCCAGGCGCTGGGCGACTGGTTCCTCACCCTTCCCGCAGAACAACAACCGACTGTGGTGCTGTATTCGCCGTATGTGCGCGCGCGCGAAACGGCGCAGGCGGTGCTGTCACGGCTGGACAAATCGAGCCTGGTGTCGGTGGTGGCCGACGAGCGCCTGCGCGAAAAGGAATTCGGCATCCTCGACCGGCTGACCGTGCACGGCATCGCCAGCAAATACCCGGAACTGCACGAGCAGCGCCAGCACGTGGGCAAGTTCTATTTCCGCCCACCGGGTGGCGAAAGCTGGTGCGATGTAATCTTGCGCCTGCGCAGCGTGCTCGATACCGTGACGCGCGAATACCGCGGCGAGCGCGTGCTGATCGTCGGCCACCAGGTGATCGTCAATTGCTTCCGCTACCTGCTCGAACGCTGCGACGAGCAAGCCATCCTGGCGATCGACAAGGCGGCCGACGTGCCCAACTGCGGCGTCACCTCCTACGCTTTTAACCCAGCTTTGGGCAAGCACGGCAAGCTGCAGCTGGACCTGTGCAATTTTGTGGCGCCACTGGAAGAATCTGGCACGCCCGTTACCGACCAGCCCGACATGCCGGCCGCGCCGAAGGCCTGACAAGGAGCATCCATGGACGCCACCGACATCACCCCTGCCCGGCTGCGTGACTGGCCACTGCCGATGCCGACGCCCGACGGCGACAAGGAAGTGCGCGGCCACCTCCTGATCATCGGCGGCTCGCGCGAAATGCCGGGCGCCATCCTGCTGGCAGCCACCGCCGCCCTGCGCGCGGGCGCCGGCAAGCTGACCCTGGCCACCGCCGCCAGCGTGGCGCCGCAAGTGGCGATCGCCATGCCGGAAGCGAGGGTGATCGCGCTGGAAGAAACGGCCCACGGCGGCTTCCGGCGCGAAGCGAAAGATCGGCTGGCGCCGCTGGCCGGCAAGGTCAGCGCGGTGCTGGTCGGCCCCGGCATGAGCGACGACGCGGCCAGCTGCGAACTGATGCGCAATCTGTTGCCGGTGTTTGCCAACAGCCGCATCATCATCGACGCCTGCGCCATGAACGTTGTGTGCAACCCTGGCAACTTCCGCTTTGCCCAGCCGGTATTGATCACGCCGCATGCGGGCGAAATGGCGCACCTGACGCGCCAGAGCAAGGATGCCATTTTGGCCGATCCGCGCGGCGCGGCCATCGAAGCGGCGCAGCGCTGGAACGCGGTGGTGGCGCTGAAAGGCGCGCTGACCATCATCGCCACGCCCGATGGCCAGTGCTGGTCGCACGAAGGCGGCAACGTGGGCCTGGCGATTTCGGGTTCGGGCGACACTCTGGCCGGCATCATCACGGGCCTGGCGGCGCGCGGCGCGCCACTGGAACAGGCTTGCGCCTGGGGCATCGCCCTGCATGCCTTGGCCGGTGAACAGCTGGCCTTGCGCTTTGGCATACTGGGCTACCTGGCGCGCGAAATACCAGCTGAAATACCGGCCTTGCTCAGGCATCTGGCCACATGAAAACAACAGGCATAAGCATATCCGGAAAGAATCGTTAGCGGCGGCGCCACGCTCCCTTAAGCTTCGATCAACTGTTTCCACATGATCAAGCTTAAAGGACCGCCGTGCCATCTCGCCATTTTTCCGCTCCTTCCACGCCGCTGCGCGCCATCGCTATCGCCTGCGCCATGCTGTCGTCGTCCGTCTCGGCGCAGGAAGCACCCGACTCCACCGAAACGGCCAGCATCGACCAGGTCACCGTGGTCGGCTCGCACGTGCGCAACCGCACGGTGTTCGACAGCACGGTGCCGATCGACCGCTTCGGCGCGCGCGAAGTGTCCAACGCGCTGTCGAGCGGCGACGTCGGCGCGGCGCTGCAAAACCTGTCGCCATCGATCAACTTCCCGCGCATCGAATCGAGCGGCGCCTCGGACTCGGTGCGCGGCATCCAGCTGCGCGGGCTGGCGCCCGACCAGGTGCTGGTGCTGATCAACGGCAAGCGCCGCCATACCAGCGCCGTGCTCGACACGGAAAGCAGCTTTTCGGGCACCGTGCCGGTCGACATCAATTCGATCCCGCCCGGCGCGATCGACCATATCGAGATCCTGCGCGACGGCGCCGGCGCCCAGTACGGCAGCGACGCGGTGGCTGGCGTGATCAATATCGTGCTGAAAAAAGCCCGCACCGGCGGCTCGGCCTCGGTCAGCTACGGCGCCAACCATACCAAATTCGACCCGACCGACCAGACCCTGACGGACGGCCAGACCACCATCGTCAACGCCGACTACGGCGTGCCGCTGGGCGACGCCGGCTATTTCCGTTTTGGCGCGGAAACGCGGCGCCGTTCGCCGACCGAGCGGGCCGGCCCCAGCGACGCGGGCTGGACCTCGTACAATTTTACGCCGGCCGACCAGGCACTCGACGGCAAGGTGGTGTTCAAGTCGGGCGACTCGCGCCAGCACAACAACTATGCCTTCTATAACGCGCTGTTGCCGCTGGAAAATGGTTTTGATGCGTATTCGTTTGCCACCATTAATGACCGCAAGTCCGACGGCAGCGCCTACTTCCGCTATCCGGGCGATCCGTCGAACGTGCTGGCGCTGTATCCGAACGGCTACCGTCCCGTCACCAATGGCGACAAGCGCGACGTCAGCCTGGTGGCCGGCCTGCGCGGTACGACCGCCAACTGGAGCTGGGACCTGAGCGCGCGCCACGGCGGCGACCGCTTCGACTACGGCGTCAGCCACTCGGTCAACGCCTCGCTGGGCGCGGCCAGCCCCACCAGTTTTCATCTGGCCAGCTTTGATTTCCGCCAGAACGCGCTGAACCTGGACGCCACGCGCAGCATCGACATTGGCCTGCCGGCTGCCTTGAACCTGGCCGTGGGCGCCGAATGGATGCGTGAAACCTACCAGAGTTCCGCCGGCGACCCGGCCTCGTATGCGGCAGGCACCATCACCGATGCGCCACCGGGCGCGCAGGCCGGTCCAGGGCTGCGTCCGTCTGACGAATACGATGGCAGCCGCCAGATCCGTTCCATCTACCTCGACGCGGAAACCGACCTCACGCCGCGCCTGCTGGTGGGCGCTGCCGCCCGCTATTCCAACTACAGCGACTTCGGCAGCGCCAGCACGGGCAAGTTGTCGGCGCGCTACAAGGTCACGGAAGACTTCCTGCTGCGCGGCTCGCTGTCGAACAGTTTCCGCGCGCCGGCCTTGGTGCAAACCGGTTTCCGTTTCGCCACCCTGAACTTCAATGCGGACGGCACGGCGCTGCAAACGGCGGCCCTGCTGCCGGCCAGCGATGCCCTGGCGCGCAGCTTTGGCGCACAGGATTTAAAGCCGGAAAAGTCGACCAATCTGTCACTGGGCCTGGCCTGGAAACCGGCCAAAGCCACCAGCCTGACGGTGGACGCCTATGTGATCCGCATCCGCGACCGCATCACGCGCACCAGCGATTTGCAAAGCGATGCGGTGACGGCCTACCTGGCGCAACAGGGCCGCAATGATATCCAGTCGGTGGCCTACCTGGCCAACCTGCTCGACACGCGTACAAAGGGCCTGGACGTGGTGCTGAACCACGACCTGGCGGTATCAAACGGCAAGCTGAACCTGAACGCGGCGCTGAACCTGAACAAGACCAGCCTGGACCAGATGCGCCAGAGTTCCGGTGCGCTCTCCGCCATCGATCCCGGCCTGACCCTGCTGACGGACACCAGCCTGTTCCGTATCCGGCATGCCTCGCCGAAAAGCAAGCTGATCCTGGGCGCCGACTGGCAGGCGGCAAGCTGGGGCCTGCAGGCGCGCGCGACGCGCTTTGGCGAACTGAAAGACTTTTCCTATGACAGCGATGCGCCCCTGATCGACGGCATTCCGGCGCAGCGTTTCGGCGCCGTCTGGTCTCTGGACATCGAAGGCCAGCTGAAACTGTCCAGACAGCTGACCCTGAGCGTGGGCGGCAACAATATCCTGGACCGCTATCCGCAGCGCGTGCGCGAGACCAATAACGCCACCTATGGCGGCGCCCTGCCCTACAACTTCATCAACCCGATCGGCGTGAACGGCGCGTATTTCTACGCCAAGCTCAGCTATACCTTTTAACCTGCAATGAAAGACCCCATGATCCTCAAAAGACTCTCCCGCCTGGTCGCCGGCGCCTGCCTTGGCGCCCTGCTGCTGTCCACCGCCCAGGCCGCCACGCCGCTGGTGCTGATGACCGATTTCGGCACCGCCGACGGCGCCGTGTCGGCCATGCATGGCGTGGCCTATGGCGTCGATCCCAAGCTCACCATCTCGGACCTGACGCACCAGATTCCCGACTACGATATCTGGCTCGGTGCCTACCGCCTGTACCAGACGGCCAACTACTGGCCCGAAGGCACGGTATTTGTTTCGGTGATCGACCCGGGCGTGGGCACCACGCGCAAGTCGGTGGTGCTGAAAACGAAGAACGGCCGCTATTTCGTCGGCCCCGACAACGGTTTGTTTACCCTGATCGCCGAGCGCGACGGCGTGGCCGAGCTGCGCGAGATCGATGAAAAGGTCAACCGCCTGGCCGGCTCCGCCGAGTCGTACACCTTCCATGGCCGCGACGTGTACGCCTATGTCGGCGCGCGCCTGGCCTCCGGCGCCATTACCTACGAACAGGTGGGGCCACAGCTGTCGAGCGAATCGGTGGTAAAGATCGCCTACCAGCACGCCGTGCGCGACGGCAATACCATCCGCGGCATCGTGCCGGTGCTGGACGTGAAATATGGCAATGTGTGGACGAATATCCCGAAATCGCTGCTCGATGAATTGGACGTCAAGCCGCACGACACGCTGCAGGTGCGCATCCTGCACAAGGGCAAGCAGGTAGCGAAAGTTACGGCGCCGTTCGAACACACGTTTGGCGGCGTGGCCAAGGGCAAGCCCCTGGTCTACCTGAACAGCCTGCTGGACGTGGCGGTGGCCATCAGCCAGGGCGACTTTGCCGCCAAGCACCATATCGAGTCCGGCGTGGACTGGCAGGTGGAAGTGAGCAAAGTCAACAGCAATTAAGTAACAAGCACCCCTGCGGCCAGGACGCTCGTCCTGGCCCTTCGTTATATTTCTCACCGTTGTTTGCGCCAGCGCAAACACTATCACGTGTTCTTCTGCGCCATCGCTGTAGTTGCTGAAAAGTCGTGAACCTGTGGCCCGCGATTGACTCTAATTTTTGCAAGCGATGCCAGCCTTGTTACAGCTCCGCAACGGCTTCCACTGACAGGCTCTCAACCGAAAGGGAAAATCATGACGGCAACATTGACCACCACCAGCAAACTTGTCTTCGGCAGCGCCATTCTGTGCGCGCTGCTGGCCGGCTGCAACAAGCGCGAGGATACCGGCACGGCCAACTCGCCAGCCGCCACCAATCCGGCGCCGGCCATTCCACCGGCCGACACCACCACTCCAACCATGCCACCGGCGGACACCACCACGCCGACCACTCCGGGCGGCACCACGCCTGACGGAACAACGACGACACCGGGTGGCACCACCACGCCTGGAACAGGCGGGACAGGTGGCACGGGCGGCACGGGTGGCACCAGCGGTTCAGGAACGGGCGGATCGGGCACCGGCGGGTCGGGTACCGGTGGAACCGGGACCGGGACCGGGACCACGCCACCGGGCGGCCGATAATCCTGGCGACAGGCGAAAAAAGAGCCTTCCGAAGAAGGCTCCTTGTCTTGCCTGGAGCAAGTCGTATTTATTTATGCAAGCTGACCGGTGCGGCTACCGCCGGCGCACGCCGCCCCATCAGGAACAGCACGGCCAGTTTCAGCATGCGGTAAATGAAGCGGATCATCAGCAAGGTCAGCACGCATTCGATCAGGGTCAGCACCAGGGCAAAAGCCACGTTCATGCGGCCGGCGCGCCAGTGGAACTTGGCCACGGCGCCGTCGCGGGCGATCTCGATGCTGTCGTAGAAGGTCGGCACCACCAGCAGGGTCAGGATGGTCGAGGTAATCGTGCCGCCGATAATTGCAATGGCCAGCGGACGATAAAACTCGCCGCCTTCACCGAGGCCCAGGGCGACCGGGAACATGCCGGCGATCAGGGCAAACGTGGTCATCAGAATCGGGCGCAGACGCATGCGACCTGCGTCCATCAGCGCGTCCTCGCGGCCATAGCCTTCCTCTTCGCGTTTGCGCGCCGCGTCCAGCAGCAGGATGGCGTTCTTGGCAACCAGTCCCATCAGCATGATGATGCCGATAAAGCTCATCAGGTTCAGGGTGTTATTCGTGATCACCAGCGCTACCACCACGCCGATCAGGCTCAGCGGCAAGGACATCATCACCGCGATCGGCGCCGTGAAGGAATTGAACTGCATCACCAGGATCAGATACATCAGGCCGATCCCCATCACCAGCGCGATGACCATCTGCGTAAACAACTCCTGCTGGTCCTGGCCGGCGCCGCCCAGGGCCAGGCCGTAGCCGGGCGGGAAGTCGATCGACTTGGCCAGGTTCATCGCATCGGTCGTCACTTCGCCGTTCGAGCGCCCTTGGGCATTGGCCGAGACGGTAATCGTGCGCTTGCCGTTCTTGTGCTCGATGCCGGACGGGCCCTTGCCCATGGTAATGCTGGCGATCTGGTCCAGCGGCACCATCTGGCTGGTACCTGTCACGCTGATCGGCAGGCGTTCGATATTTTCGGACGCCACGCGGTCATCGGGGTGCAGGCGCACGGCCACGTCGCGCGTCTCGCCGGTCGGGTCGACCCAGTCGCCCACTTCCACGCCGGCAAACGCCACGCGCAATGATTGCGCCGCGTCATTGACGGAAATACCCATGGAGTTGGCCAAACCACGGTTCAGCTCGATCTTCAGTTCGTTCTTCGGATCCTGCTCCGACAGGCCGACATCAACGGCGCCGGCGACCAGGCGCAACTTGTCCATATAGGCGTTGGTGATTTCCATCAACTTGCGCGAATCGGGACCGGTAAATTCCACCTGTATCGGTTTTTGCGAGCCATTGCTGAGGTCATCCTGCACCACGTATTCGGCGCCCACCAGGCGCGACATTTTCTCGCGCAGCTCGACCGCCACTTCCTTGGCCGAACGCTTGCGCGTGTTGCGCTTGCCGATATCGACATAGATGCGGCCGCCAGCGGCGGTGACCGAGCTGTTGGTGTCTTTGGTTTCAGGCAAGGTGCGCGCCAGCACGGCCGCCGCTTCCAGTTTCAGGCGCGAATACTCGATGCTGCTCGACGAAGGCGTGCGTACATTGATCATCAGGTTGCCCGAATCGGAAGCCGGCAGGAAGCTGGTGCCGCCATGCGTGGCGTGCAGCACGATCGCGCCCACCAGCGTGCCGAAGGCGATCACGGCCATCGAGCGGCGGTGATGCAGCGCCCAGGCAATCACGTTGCCATAGCGGTCAGCCTGGTGGTCGAACCAGTGATTGAAGCGGTCCAGTACGGCGCTGATGCCTTTTTTCGGCGCCGTATGGTGGTCGGCCGGGTCGCCCCAGTAAGCCGACAGCATCGGATCGAGCGTAAATGAAATACCGAGGCTGACCAGCACCGAGCAGGTCACCGTCAGCGCGAACGGACGGAACCATTCACCGGAAATGCCGGGCATGAAGGCAACCGGGATGAACACGGCAATAATCGAGAAGGTGGTGGCGGCCACCGCCAGGCCGATCTCGGCCGTGCCTTCCAGCGCCGCCGTGCGGCGGTCCTTGCCCATCTGCATGTGACGCACGATATTTTCACGCACCACGATGGCGTCATCGATCAGCACGCCGATTGCCAGCGACAGGCCCAGCAGGGTCATGAAGTTCAGGGTAAAGCCACACAGCCAGACGGCAATGAACGCCGCGATAACGGAAGTGGGCAGGCTCAAGGCCGTGATCAGGGTCGAGCGCCAGGAGTTCAAAAAGGCATACACGACGAAAATCGTCAGCACGGCGCCCAGTACCAGCGACTCGATCACATTGTTCAGGCTGTGCTGGGCATTTTCGCCGCCGTCGCGCGTCACTTCCAGCTTGGTGCCTTCCGGCAGGGTCTTGTTGATCTCGACCATCATGTCGCGGATTTTATTGGCCACGCTGACGGTGGACGCGTCACGCACGCGGGTGATGGAAATGCCCACGTTCGGCTTGCCGCTGCGCACGCTCATGCTGTTGATTTCAGCAAAGCCATCCTGGATGGTGGCCACTTGCGCCAGGCGCACGATTTCGTCACCGCTGCGCTTGATCACCACCTGTTCAAAGTCGGACGGCGACTCGATGCGCCCGACCAGGCGGATGCTTTTCTCGTCCAGGCTGCCACGTACCTTGCCCACCGGCGCATTGGTATTCTGGTTGCGCAGAGCCGTCACCACGTCGCTGACGGAAACATTATATTCACGCAGCTTTTCGGCGCGCAGCAGCACCGACAGTTCGCGTTTCAGCGAGCCGCCCACATTGACCAGCGCCACGCCATCGACGGCGCGGAAGCGGTCCGACAGCACGTCTTCGGCCAGGCGCGAAATTTCCGCATGGCTTTGCGAGCTCGATGACAGCGCCAGCTGCATGATCGGTTCGGCGCCCGGATCGATGCGCTGCAGGATCGGTTCGCGCATTTCCAGCGGCAGCTTGTAGCGCACGGCGGCAATGGCGTTGCGGATATCGTCGGACGCTTCGATCAGGTTGGTCTTGAACGAAAACTGCAGGAAGATGCTGGCCGCGCCTTCGTTGGACGAGCTGTTAATTTCCGTCACGCCGGAAATGCTCTGCAAGGATTTTTCCAGGCGGTTGACCACTTCGCGCTCGACCGTGTCGGGCGAGGCGCCTGGGTAAGGAATGCTGACGACGATAAACGGCACTTCGACGTCCGGGTTCTGGTTGACGCGCAGCTTGGTCAGCGCCAGCAGGCCGACGCACATCATCGCCAGGATCAACACGATGGTGGCGGTGGGCCGCTTGATACTGAAATCGGAAAGGAACATGGCTTAGTTTCCTTTGACGACGGCTGGCGTGCTGGCGACGGCGGCCGCCGGCAGTTTTTTGGGTACCGCCAGTTCCACCTGCTGGCCATCCTTGAAGGTCGAGCCGGGCGTACGCAGCACGGTGTCGCCGCTGGCCAGGCCACTTTGCACTTCCCACTGGCCAGTGCGGATATCGCGCGCGCCGATGCGCAGCACGGTCTTGTGCAGCGCCTTGTCTTTCACGCTCCAGGTATAGGTCTGGTCGCCGGCCTTGACCAGCGCGGAATCGGGAATCATCACGGCGCTGACGCTGTCGGCTTCGATGCGCCCTTCCGCATACAGGCCGGCCACGCGCGGCTGGGTCTTGTCATTGAAATCGACCAGCACCGCCACCTGGCGCGTGACGGCGTTGGCGGCCGGATCGACACGGCGCACCTTGCCCAGGAAATCCTGGCCCGGGTAGCCATTGATGCGGAAACGCACGGCCTGGCCCACCTTGACCACGCCGATCTTGTCGGCCGACACCAGGCCTTCGAGGCGCATGCTGG
The DNA here is from genome assembly GCF_057291295.1 of Janthinobacterium sp. 1L-D-8-B-C4. Classification (NCBI taxonomy): domain Bacteria; kingdom Pseudomonadati; phylum Pseudomonadota; class Betaproteobacteria; order Burkholderiales; family Oxalobacteraceae; genus Janthinobacterium; species Janthinobacterium sp. 1L-D-8-B-C4. The sequence goes on along the minus strand of NZ_JBXAVX010000019.1, from coordinate 44,268 downwards.
TCGGATCGATCACGCGTATCAGTTCCTTGCCGATCTGCGCCGTGTCGCCATTGGACACCTTGCGCTCGCTGACGATGCCGTCGAACGGCGCCCGCACGAGAGTGCGCTGCAATTGCTGGCGCGCCTGGGCGGCGCGGCTTTTCGCGGCCGACAGGTCGCTCTGCGCATTGTTGCGGCGAATTTCCGTGTCTTCCAGGGCCTGGGTCGAGGTCATGCCCGAGGCGCGCAGCGTCTTCATGCGCTGGAACATGCGTTCGGACTGTTCCAGCACCTGGCTGGCGGCGCGGCTTGCTTCTTCGGCCGAATTCAAGCTGTCGCGGATCGAGGTTTCGTCGAGCTTGACGAGGATATCGCCGCGCTTCACGGCTTCGCCGTTTTCCTTCAGCACCTGGATCACCACGGCCGACACTTCGGCGCGCAGGTCTGCATTGCGCTCGGGCTGGACCGAGCCGGTAATGACCGGGCCCGAGGCCAGCGCATTGCTTTCGATGGTGAGCACGTCTTCCGGTGAAATGATCAGTTTGGCCGCTGCGCTGGCAGCCGTCTTGCCATCCTTGCCATCCTTGCCGCCCCCCTTGCCAGGGTCTTTGGACTCTTTTCCGCAAGCGGCCAAGGCAGACGCGATGGCCAGGACGAACAGGGTTTTGCGCAACATGGGTAACTCTCCGGATAGAAGGCAGTGCATGTCAAACAGGCAACCGGGTAAGGCGCTGCTGACACGCACGATTATTTTTTTATTAAAACCGCAAGCGCCAGAGTATCCATGAGCGTCTCTGGCGATGTCAATCAGCCGATTCCTGTAATGCCGGAATCGGGGGTTGAAACGTAGTTTTTACGCCCTGAAACGCAAAACCCCGCCGGTCGGCGGGGTTGGGTATTGACAGATGCAATAAAGCTGATCAACTGAACACGGCGTTGACCAGGAAGCCGATCGCCACGCCGGTGCACAGGCCGCCGGCGATTTCCACCAGCGTGTGGCCCATGCGCTCGCGCAGATGGGTATGCGCCGCACTGCCCGCTTCCCTGGCCAGACGATTGATGGCGGCGGCCTGCTTGCCCACGTGCTGGCGCAGGCTGTTGGCGTCGATGATGACGATGAACGCCAAGGTCACGGCCACGCCGAAGGCCGGATGGCCGATGCCTTCGCGCAGCGCGATCAGGGTCGCCATGCTGGAGACGACGGCGCTATGGTTGCTGGGAAACCCGCCATTGCCCACCAGGCCGAACGCCCACTGGCGCGTGCGGGCGCTGTTGATCAGGAATTTGATCGGGCCGACCAGTATCCAGGTAATCAGGGGCGTGACGAGGTAGGCGATATCCACGGGTGTTCCTTTTCTTCTATCTATATGTTGGTCAGATGCCATTCAAGGCGCGCCGCAATTATCGCAGATCGCCCGCCATGGCAGCAGCGCCAATTTTCATGCGTATAAAACGCGGCGTGCGGCGGCAAGTAATATAAAATCATGGCGTATACAACAATTGACGTAAAACAACACGTCTCGAATAACACGTAACGGGGTCCCAATGAAGCATTTCAGAATTTCCTTTTTAGTGACCTTCATCCTGATGGCGGTCTCGGGCTGGTGGGGCTATACCCACGGCGGCACCAGCGGCATGTTGCAGGCGCTGTGGATCACGGGCGTGCTGGGCGTGATGGAAGTGTCGCTGTCGTTCGACAATGCGGTGGTCAACGCCTCCGTGCTGCGCCACTGGAATGAATTCTGGCAAAAGCTGTTCCTGACGGTCGGCATTCTGGTCGCCGTGTTCGGCATGCGGCTGCTGTTTCCGCTGGTAATCGTCTCGGTCGCCACCGGCCTGGGCCTGATGGATGTGTGGACCATGGCCACCACCACGCCTGAAATTTACGCCAAGCACCTGACCGACAACCATGCGCAAGTGGCGGCCTTTGGCGGCGCCTTCTTGCTGCTGGTGTTCCTGAACTTCTTGTTCGACGACGAAAAGGAATTGCATTGGCTGGGCTGGGCCGAGGAAAAGGTCAACGCACTGGGCACCGAAAGCCTGGCCGTGCTGATCACCATGGGCGCCGTGGCCGCTTGCGTGGCGATGGGCCCGGCCGATGAAAAATACAGCGTGCTGGCGGCCGGCATCGTCGGCATCGCCGTCTACCTGGGCGTGAACTGGATCAGCGGCTTGCTGGAAGAAGGCGAACCGGACCTGCAGGACGAGGATGGCGATGATGCCGTGGCAGTCAAGAACGGCAATGGCCAGCTGGTGAAAAACGTGGCGCGCGGCAGCATCGGCGGCTTTTTGTACCTGGAAGTATTGGATGCTTCGTTCAGCTTTGACGGCGTGATCGGCGCGTTTGCCATTACCAACGACGTCGTCATCATCATGCTGGGCCTGGCGATCGGCGCCATGTTCGTGCGTTCGATGACGGTATTCCTGGTGCACAAGGGCACCCTGGACGAATTCGTCTACTTGGAACACGGTGCGCATTACGCGATCGGCATCCTGGCATTGATCATGCTGGGCTCGGTCAAGTACCATATCCCGGAATGGTTCACGGGCCTGTCGGGCGTGGCGTTTATCCTGGTGTCGCTGTGGTCGTCCTTGCGCTACCGGAAACGGCACGCGGCGGACGCTTGATTTTGGCGTTTTCGTCACCATATGCATTCAATGGAACAAGTCCTCGTACTTGATCCATACGGGCATGAAAAGTAATCCACCTCTATAAAAGGAGCACCACATGGCAATCAGTTTGCAAAAAGGCGGTAACGTCAACCTGAGCAAGGAAGCACCGAACCTGAAGAAGATCATCATCGGCCTCGGCTGGGATCCTCGTTCAACCGACGGCGCCACCTTCGACCTTGACGGCAGTGCCTTTCTCCTGAAAAACGACGGTAAAGTGCGTGGCGATTCCGACTTCATCTTCTATAACAACCTGAAGTCGACCGACGGTTCCGTGGTCCATACGGGCGACAACCAGACCGGCGAAGGCGAAGGCGACGACGAGCGCATCGAGATCGACCTGACCCGCGTGCCGGCCGATATCGAACGCATCAGCATCACCGTGACGATTCACGACGCCGACGCGCGCCGCCAGAACTTCGGCATGGTGTCGAAAGCCTTTATCCGCTGCCTGAACGCGGAAGGCGAACGCGAGATCGCCCGCTACGACCTGTCCGAAGACAGCTCGACCGAAACGGCGATGATCTTTGGCGAAATCTACCGCTACAACGGCGAATGGAAATTCAAGGCCATCGGCCAGGGTTTCAACGGCGGCCTGGGGCCCCTCGCACGTTCGTTCGGCGTGAACGCCTGATCAAGCACCGCAGCATCTAGTCACGGCCGCCTGGGACATGTCAGGCGGCTTTTTTTTGGAGATTTATCATGCCAGTATTTAGTGTCACCGGTGATGTCGATCCCTTCCTGCATGTCAGCATGAAACAGGGCGAAACCATCTATTGCGAGTCCGATGCGATGGTGATGATGGAAACGGCGCTCGACCTGAAGGGCAAGATGACGGGCGGCCTGGGCAGCGCCATTATGCGCCGCTTCGCCAATGGCGAGTCATTCTTCCAGCAGCATATCGAAGCGGTGCGCGGCAGCGGCGACTGCCTGCTCTCGCCGACCCTGCCCGGCGCCATCGAAGTGGTCGACGTCGGCGCGCGCCAGTACCTGTTGAACGACGGCGCGTTTGTCGCCGCCACCTCGGGCACCGAAATGAAGGTGCGCACGCAAAGCATCGGCAATGCGCTGTTCGCGCAGTCGGGCGGCTTTTTCGTGATGGAAACGGCCGGCAGCGGCCAGGTAGTGGTGTCGGGCTTCGGCTCCATGTTCCAGCTCGACGTCGAGCCGGGCAAGGATGTGGTGATCGACAATTCGCACGTGGTCTGCTGGGACAACAGCCTGAAATATGAAATTTCGGTGACCACCGGCGGCGGCGCCAGCGGCGGCGGCATCGGCGGTTTCCTCGGCAATATCGTCAACAGCGTGACCAGTGGCGAAGGCATCGTGCTGCGCTTTTCCGGTTCGGGCAAAGTCTTCATCTGCTCGCGCAACCGCGACGCCTTCCTGAAATGGACCGCATCGGGCAAAGCAGGTTAATATTTTGTTGTTTTGCCATAGTTTCCAAGGCCAGGTCAAGTGTGACTGGCTAGCATCTCCGCGCGCATGTGCTCCCGCACTGCGCGCGGTTTTTCTTACGCTTCTTTCTTCACCGGTCCCCGTACATGCAAAGAGTCTGGTTCAACAAAACATTTTCCTCGGTCGCCACCGCCATGCGTTTGATACGCGAGGCCGACATGGCCAGCGCCGGCGGCCAGCGCCGCTATCACCTGATCTATACCAACCCGAACGAACATGCCGCGGCCTTTCTGGCGGCCGATGAATACGCGGTCGAACCGACCGACCTGAAAGGCGAAGACTATCTGGAATGGTGTCTGGAATTCTGCCGCGAACGAAAAATCACGATCTTCTGGCCTGGCCGCGCCGCCGGCCGGATCGCCAGCGCGCACGCACGCTTCGAGGCCATCGGCACGCGCGTGCTGAGCGTGGCCACCCAGGAAGTGCTGACCCTGATGCACGACAAGGCGCGCTTTTGCGCGGGGCTGGACCTGCCGATGGCGCCGGTGGCCGACACGCGCGCCGTCAACGATATCGCCGAATACGATGCGGCGTTTGCCGAACTGCGCCCGCTGCATGCGCGCCTGTGCATCAAGCCGTCCGAATCCGTGTATGGCCTGGGCTTTGCCGTGCTCGACGAACGTTCCAGCGCCGAGCTGCTGCTGGCCGGCGCCGACTACAAGATCAACACGCAGGAGCTGCGCGACGGCCTGGCGCGAATGGAGACCTTCAAGACCTTGCTGCTGATGGAATACCTGGACGGCCATGAATACAGCGCCGACTGCGTGGCCGACAATGGCAAGCTGGTGTGCGCCATACCGCGAAAAAAATTGCATGCCCCGGGCAGCGGCCAGCTGATCGAACTGCGCAAGGAACTGCTGGCTGCCTGCGAAAAACTGGCGCGCGACTACCAGTTGAACGGCGTGTTCAATATCCAGTTCCGCGAAGGCGCGAACGGTCTGGCGCTGCTGGAGATCAATCCGCGCATGTCGGGCGGCATCGGCATGGCCTGCGCGGCCGGTCCAAACTTGCCCTACATCGCGCTGGCCGGCTTCGACCAGGGCTATGAAAACGTCACGATTCCCGCGATTCGCGAAGGCATGCGCGTGGCCGAAGCGGCGTATCCGGTGGAACTGCCATGACGCTCGTGCGCCAGACCATGCCGACCGGCGAGCTGACCTTGCAGGTCGACGAGGCGCGCTTTGCGCTGGGCGACCTGATCGGCTACGCGGCGCGCGCCAACGCCAAGCGCGGTTTCCTGTTCCTGTCGAAAGTGCTGGGCAAGCACTGGCCCGTCACGCCCAGCGCAATGGAAGCGGTCCACGCCGACCTGGCCGCGCAGATACCTGCAGACCTGCCAGGCCCGGTGGTGTTTGTCGCCATGGCGGAAACCGCCGTGGGCCTGGGCCAGGGCGTGTTCGAAGCGTGGCTCAAGGCGAATGCAGGCAGCGAAGGATTGTTCCTTCACAGCTCGCGCTACCGCGTTGGCACGGTGCCCTTCTTTGAATTCGAAGAGTCGCACAGCCATGCGCCGCGCCAGTTTTTACATCTCTCCGACAACGCCAGCGCCGTCTTTGCGCGCGCGCGCAGCCTGGTGCTGATCGACGATGAAGCATCGACCGGCAATACCTTCGCCAACCTGATCGAGGTCTGCCGCGCGCGCTATCCGCAGCTGGAAAACCTGCACCTGGGCGTGATCACCAATTTCATGGGCCGCGAGGCCAACGCCGGCTTGAGCCAGCGCTTCGGCCTGCCCACCACGGTCGGCGCGGCCTTGTCCGGCCAATACGCCTTCAAGATGGGCGACACGCCGGCACCAAGCGCCCCCAGTGCGCAGCGCTTTGAAGCCAACGCGGAACGCGGCGCCAGCGACGCCTTCGGGCGCATCGGTGTCGACCGCGCCCTGGCACCGCCGCAAGCGCTGGCCGCGCAGCTGGCGCAGCAGGTCAGGGACGACGAATCGGTGCTGGTGCTGGGCACCGGCGAATTCATGCATCCTTCCTTCCTGCTGGGGCGCGAACTGGAAGCCTTGGGCAAGCAGGTGGTGGTGCAGTCAACCACCCGCTCGCCCATCCTGTCGTGGGGTGCGGTCGGCCATATCGTCTGCTGCGACGACAATTACGGCGAAGGCATCGCCAACTATCTGTACAACGTGGCACCAGCGCAGTACCAGCACGTTTTCATCTGCCATGAAACCCCGGCCAGTCCGGCCCTCATGCAACTCGCCGGCCAGCTCCATGGCCGCCTGTTCCACTTTCAGTCAGAGACCACCATTGAAGAAATTCCTGTTTGTTGATTTGGACGACACACTGTTCCAGACCCCGAAAAAAGTACCTGGCCAAACCGATCTTCAGCCGGCCGCCTACCTGAAAAACGGCGAAGCCTGCTCGTTTACCACGGCGCGCCAGCGTGCGTTTTTTGAATTCGCGCAAAGCGGCATGACCCTGATCCCGGCCACGGCCAGGAATGGCGACGCGTTTCGCCGCGTCGACCTGCCGTTTTCCAGCTACAGCGTGCTCGATTACGGCGGCATCGTGCTGCAACCAGGCGGTGCGCTCGACACGGGCTGGCTGGCGCTGATGCAGGACGACATGCAGACCGCCCTGCCGGGCTTGCGGGACGCCATGCGCATCATCGACGACTTTCAAGCAAAGGCGGGCATGCCGTCGCGCGCGCGCCTGATCGAAGACTACAACACGCCGTTCTATATCGTGGTGAAGGATCATGAAGCGCGCGGCGAACGGCTGGCCGATATCGAGCAGCAGGTGCTGCTGGACTGGATCGCCAATGAAGGCGCGGACTACTTCATCCACCGCAACGGCAACAACCTGGCCGTGCTGCCGAAAAGCCTGAACAAGGCGCGCGCCGTGGCCTATCTGCGCGCGGAACTGGAAGCCGAACATGGCCCCATTTTGAGCTTCGGCATGGGCGACAGCCGCTCGGACGCGCGCTTCATGGCCGCGTGCGACTACGCCATCATCCCGAACGGCACCCAGCTGGCGGCGCTGACGGTGGGCGCACTATGATCACAACGACGCAGCATTTCAGCGGCAGCTACCGCCAGCAAGACGTGGAATTTTTGCTGACGCCGATGGCGCTCGAACCGATACGCGACCTGGCCGAGAAAGAACGGCTGATCCAGTCCGGCCAGCGCCACTACAGCGAAATGCTGTCGCCCGAGTCCTTGCCCTCGCCGGCCTACCTGGCGCTGTTCCAGAGCGCGTTTGCGGCCAACCGCCTGCAGATGGCGCGCGACTGCCTGCGCCTGGCCGCGCTGATTGCGGCGCGCCGTGAAGGCGCCATTACGCTGGTGTCCTTGGCGCGTGCCGGCACGCCGGTAGGCGTGATCCTCAAGCATTTGCTGACCCAGGTATTCCAGCGCGAGTGCAGCCATTATTCGGTCTCCATCATCCGCGACCGCGGCATCGACACCAACGCCATCGCGCATATGCTGGCGCACGGCCACGCTGCGGAATCGATCGTGTTTGTCGACGGCTGGACCGGAAAAGGCGTGATCTCGCGCGAGCTGCGCCAGAGCGTCGGCGACTACAACGCACAGCATGGCACCAGCATCGACGGCGGCCTGTTCGTGCTGTCGGACCTGGCCGGCACGGCCGCCTGCGCCGCCTCGTCAAGCGACTACCTGATCCCGTCGAGCATATTGAACGCCACGGTATCCGGCCTGGTCAGCCGCTCGGTTTTGAACGAAGCGATTGGCGCGGACGACTTCCATGGCTGCGTGTACTACGCGCAGTTCGAAGCGCACGACCAGTCGCGCCAGTTCGCCGATGGCCTGGTGGCCGACGCCATCGCGATCGCCGGCAGCAGCGGCATTCCGCTGGCCGAGGCGACCGACGCGCCGGCCATGGCGGCGCGCTCGCGAGCCTATATGGCACAGGCACAGCGCGACTACGGCATCACCGACATCAACCTGATCAAGCCCGGTATCGGCGAAGCGACGCGGGTGCTGCTGCGCCGCGTACCCGAGCGACTGATTGTGCGCGACACGAATGCGCCGGACGTGGCACATTTGCTGCTTCTGGCACACGAAAAAGCCGTCCCCGTTACCGTACAACCGGCGCTGCCTTACCAGGCAGTTGCCCTTATCAGGAGCGCAGTCGATGGATAACTCCATACACCCACAAAGTGAACACAAGGCAGCACTCGGCGCATCGATGTATGTGCCGACCACGCACAAGGATTTGCTGGCCATTGCCAATGGCGACAAATTCAGCCATTTACGCTCCGTGATTTTTTGCACCGAAGACGCGATCGCCGAACGCGATCTCAGTTACGCGCTGTTCAACCTGTCGCTGGCGCTGCAGAACATGAGCGAAGCGTCCGATACCTTGCGCTTTGTCCGCGTGCGCAATGTCGAGGTCATGGCGCGCGTGCTGGCCATGCCGGGCGTGGAAAAACTGGCCGGCTTCGTGCTGCCCAAATCGACGCGCCACAATTTTGCTGCCTACTTCGACCAGGTGCGCCACACGCATCACCTCTTGATGCCAACGCTGGAAACGGCCGAAGTGTTCGACGACGAAGAGATGAAGCTGTTCCGGCGCACCCTGGCCGCGCCCGAGGTGCGCGCACGCATCCTGGCGCTGCGCATCGGCGGCAACGACCTGCTGGCGCTCCTGGGCCTGCGCCGCCCGACCACCGGCACGATTTACCAGACCCCGCTGGGCCAGGTGATCGGCCGCCTCGTCACCATCTTCAAGCCGCACGGCTTCGAGCTGACGGCGCCCGTGTTCGAACACCTGACGCAGGATGACTGGCTGGCCGCCGAAGTGGCGCAGGACATGGCGCACGGCATGATCGCCAAGACCGCCATCCATCCCGACCAGGTGCCGCAGATCGAGCGCCACTACCAGGTGGCGCAGAGCGACATCGAACTGGCGCTGCGCATCATCGACCCGGACAGCCCGGCCGTGTTCCGCATGCAGGAATCGATGTGCGAGGTGGCCACCCATAGCAGCTGGGCCCAGCGCATCATCGAGCAGGCGCGCCTGTTCGGCATCCGCCATGTCGATGGCGCCGCCCAGCCACTGCATTTGAATCCACTCACCAGTGACGAAGGGACTGCACGACCATGACCAATTTCACACGCGGCCAAAAAGGCAAGCTGGCCGACCTGGGCCTGAACGGCCCGTTTGCCGTCACTCTCGATATCGCTTCCGGTTCGATGGAAGTCGATGTCAGCTGCTTCGGCGTCGACGCTGCCGGCAAGCTGTCGGACGACCGCTACATGGTGTTCTACAACCAGAAAAGCGCACCCGACAACGCCGTCACGGTGGAGCTCAATGGCCCGCGTTCGGTGTTCCAGATCGACCTGGCGCGCCTGCCGCAGTCGATCGACAAGCTGGTGTTTACCGCCGCGACGGAACAGGGCAGCATGCGCGCGCTCGGCAGCTCAAGCCTGGCGCTGGGGTCCGCCGCCACGTTCGCGTTTGCCGGTGCCGACTTCCAGGATGAGAAAGCCGTGATCATCGGCGAGCTGTATCGCCGCGACGGCAGCTGGCGCTTCGGCGCCGTCGGCCAGGGTTTTGCCGGCGGCCTGGGCGCGCTGCTGAAGCACTTCGGCGGCAGCGAAGCCGGATCAGGATCGCCCGCACCGGCACCGGTCCCGGTCCCGGTGCCAACGCCCGTGCCAGCGCCAGCCGCGCCACCGGCAAATAAAATTTCGCTGTCGAAAATTCGTTTGGAAAAGCGCGGTGACAAGATCTCGCTCGACAAGCGCGACAGCGGCGGCTATGGCCGCATCAAGGTCAACCTGAACTGGAACCAGAACGCCGCGCAAGGCCAGGCGCCGGCGTCGAAACTCGATACCGGTTTCCTCGGCAAGCTGTTCGCCAAGCCGGCCGGCCGCGCGGGCGGCATCGACCTCGATATCGGCTGCCTGTTCGAGATGAGCAACGGCAGCAAGAGCGCGGTGCAGGCGCTCGGCAACAGCTGGGGCGCGTTCGACCGTCCACCGTATATCCATCTGGAAGGCGACGACCGCACGGGCAGCATCAGCAGCGGCGAAAACATCTTTATCAACGGCACCCACTTCGACCAGATCAAGCGTGTATTGGTGTACGCCTTTATCTACGAAGGCGTACCCAACTGGGCCGCCACCGACGGCGTGGTGACCATCGACGTGCCTGGCCAGCCGACCGTCGAAGTGCGCCTCGACAGCGACAGCCAGCACGCCATGTGCGCGATCGCCATGCTGGAAAACCAGGGTGGCAACCTGCAGGTGACAAAACTGGTGGAATACTTCGGCGGCCAAGGTAAAATCACGGCGCACCAGGCGATGGACGAACGGTATAACTTCGGCTTGAACTGGAAAGCGGGCCGCAAGGACTAACGCCACCCTTATAGATAAACCACATGACCCCCACCACCAAAAAAGTCAGCATTGCCTTTGTCATCTTCCTGCTGGCGGGCAGCCTGCTGCTGGCGGCCTATACCTGGCTGGCCCTGAGCTTTTCGTATTCGGAAGGCGAACGGGCCGGCCACTTGCTGAAGTTTTCCAAGCGGGGCTGGGTCTGCAAGACCTGGGAGGGCGAATTGATGCTGACGGCGCTGCCGGGCACGATACCGGAGAAATTTCAGTTCAGCGTGCGCGACGAAGCCGTGGCAAAACAGCTGACGGCCGCTGCCGGCAAGCATATCCTGATCAGCTACAACCAGCACAAGGGCGTGCCGACGCAATGCTTCGGCGAGACCGAGTACTATGCCGACAAGGTCGTGCTGAACCCTTGATCGGCTAGTTTCAGCCCTGGTCTTCCTGGCGCGCGCGCCATACGGTGCCCGTCACCGTATTCGTGTGCGTCAGGCGGTCGAGCACTTCGCGCGTCACGTTGGCCGAGTGCAGCTGTTCGACCTTGCTGCGCGCCGCCGTCAGGGCTGCCGAAAACTCGCCCTGTTTTTCACGCAGGCTGGCGCGCAGGTCGGCCAGTTCGCGTTCCTGCTGCTGGGCGCGGCGCATTTCCAGTTCCAGCAACTGCTGCTTGGCCACCGCCATTGCGCGCGTGGTCTCGGCCGCCTTGCGCTGCACGGCCGCATGGGCCTGGGCGCTGTCGAGCAGCGCTTGCTGGGCTTCGAGCTTTTCCCGCGCGGCCTGGCAGGCGGCCATTTCGGCCTGTTCACGCAAGCGCATGGCGTCCTGCGCCTGCTCTTCCATCAGCGCGCGCGCTTCGGCCGCCACGGCGGACTGCTTTTCCGCGTCGAGGCGGCCGGCGATGGCTTTCGATGCGCGCTCTTCGGCGCTGCTGGCCTGGCGCTGCTGCGCCAGTTTTTCATCGATCAGCGCCAGCGATTCGCGCTCGCTGGCGACAAACGCACGCTCGGACGCCAGCAATGCTTCGGCGGCCTGCGCCTTGTCGGCTTCCACGCGGGCGCGCTCGCCATGCACCAGGCCCAGTTCCACCGCCAGGCGCGCCTGCGCCTGCACTGCCTGGGCGGCCGCCTGTTTCTGTTCTGCGTCCACCAGCGCCTGCTCCAGCAAAATGCGGGTGGCGGCCGCTTCGCTCTCGGCCGCGTCCTTCAAGGCCAATTCGGCCTCCTGTTGCGCGCGCAGCACCTCAAGCTGCGCCAGTTCGGCGATGGTGCGTTCTTCGCTTGCCTGCAAGGCCAGCGCTTCTGCGTCCAGCTTCGCCTTCAGGGCGGCGATGGCTGCCTGTTCGGCCTTGACGGTTTCCTGTTCCTGCGCCGCCAGGCGTTCTGCCTGCAGCGCTTTTTCCTCAGCCAGTTCGGCTGCCTGGCGCTGCACCGCCAGCTGGGCTTCGGCGCTGGCGAGCAGTTGCTGTTCGGCGGCGTTCTGGCGCTCGGCCTGCTCGCTGGCCGCCTGCGCCGCTTCTGCGCGCGCCAGGGCCAGGCGTGCCGCCTGCTGCTGCGCTTCGAGTTCGCGCGCCGCAGCCAGGCTGGCATCGTGCTCGGCAGCTTCGCGCACGCGCGTTTCCTGCAGCGCCGCGTTTTCCGCTTCCAGACGCGCATGGCCGGCAATTTCGGCGTCCTGCTCGGCCGCGATGCGCGCCAGCGCCACGGCGCGCAGTTGGCGGTCCACTTCGATGCGCGCTTCTGTCGCGGCCAGGATGCGCACGTCGGCGTCGCGCCTCGCCTGGGCGCTGGCGGCGGCCACCATTTCCACGCGTTCGCGGTGGATCGCCGTGTCGCGCAGTTCTTTTTCCGTCTGCAGGCGCAAATGCAGCGACTGCGCCGCATGGCGTTCCGATTCGGCCTGCGCCAGCGCGATCGCTTCGCGTTCCTGTTCAAGGTGGGCCAGCGCGCGCGCTTCTTCCAGTGCCCGCACTTCGGCGGCGGCGCGGTTGAAGGCCGATTCCAGCGCGATCTGGTCGGCGCGTTCGCGCTGCACCGTCAGCTCCAGCGCTTCGCTTTCCGCTTCGGCCAGCATTTGCGCCGTCTTGCGCGCGCCGTGGGCATGGCGTTCGCGTTCGCGCGCCATGACCGCCACGCGCGCGTCGGCCGAAGCGATGCCGACCATTTCGTCCTTGGCCGCCTGCACGGCGGCTACCCGTTCGACCGCCTGCAAGCGGGCCTGTTCTGTTTGTACCTGCAATTCTTCGGCCGCGCGCGCGGCCTGTTCGGCCAGTTCCGACTGCACCGCCACCTGCTCGCTGGCGCGCAGGCGGTTTTCCTGCTCGGCGCGCGTGCGCTGTTCGGCGGCCAGGCGGATTTCATTGTCCGAGTCGACGCGCGCGCGCAGTTCGGCCGTTTCCAGCTTCACCGCTTCGAGCCGCGCCACGCTGGCCTGTGCGGCGGCGCGCATGGTTTCCAGGCGGTCGCGGTTGGCGGCGATGGCTTCCTCGGCCGCTTGCGCGTTCTGCTGGGCGGCGGCCGCTGCGGCCACATCGATGGCGGCGCGGTCTTCGGCCAGCGAGCGCACGCGCGCTTCGGCCAGCGCACGGCTTTCGGCGGCGCAGGTGGCTTTCGCTTCCGCTTCGACGCGGGCGATGGCTTCGTGGATGGCTTTCAGCTCCATCTGCTGGCGCCCGGCAACGGGCTCCGATGCGCCGCCGTCGACATCGGTGTCTGGCGCCGGCGATACCGGCACGGCCTTGGCCTGGGCCACCGGTGTGCCGGCGGCCGGGTCGAGGTCCTGGAAATCATGCAGCGAGACGATGCTGTCCTGGTCGAACTCGTCGTCGTCGAGGGCGGCGGCGGCTTGCTGATTGTGCTGTGCTGACATAATTTCTCGCTGAATCGGGTGAAGTACAAAATTCCTGCTGGAATTATTACCGCCATTATCGCGTCCGCAGGCAGGCATCAGCGCGGCAAGCAGAGGCCTGTTTACCGTGCTTTTCCCTATTTAGATCAGATTGGCCAGAGCGGCGCTTCGTCCATGAGAGCGACCTGTTCGCGCAATTCCAGTATGCGATCCTGCCAGTAACGTTGCGTGTTAAACCATGGAAAGGCGACCGGAAAGGCCGGATCGTCCCAGCGGCGCGCCAGCCAGGCCGAATAATGGATCAATCGCAAGGTACGCAGCGCCTCGACCAGGTACAGCTGGCGCGGCTCGAAATCGCAAAAGTCCTCGTAGCCGGCCAAAATGTCGCTCATCTGGCGCACCTGGTCGCTGCGCTCGCCCGACAGCATCATCCACAGGTCCTGGATGGCCGGGCCCATGCGGCTGTCGTCAAAATCGACGAAATGCGGGCCGGCGTCGGTCCACAGCACATTGCCGCCATGGCAATCGCCATGCGTGCGCAGCAGCGCGACGTCGCCGGCGCGGTCATAGCAGCGCTTGACGCCGTCAAGCGCCTGTTGCGCCACGCTGGAATAGGCGGCCACCAGCTCGGGCGGCAGAAAGTTACCGGACAATAAAAATTCGCGCGGCTCGACGCCAAAGGTCTGCGGATCGAGCGCCGGACGCTCCTGGTAGCTCGACAAGGCGCCGACGGCGTGGATGCGGCCGATAAAGCGCCCGGTCCATTCCAGCGTGGCCGGGTCGTCGAGTTCCGGCGCGCGGCCGCCATGGCGCGGAAACACGGCAAAGCGGAAGCCCTGGTACTGGTGCAGCGTGCTGCCGTTGATCTCCAGCGCCGGCACCACCTGGATTTCGCGCTCGACCAGTTCCGACACGAAGGCGTGCTCTTCCAGGATGGCGGCGTCGCTCCAGCGCCCGGGGCGGTAGAACTTGACCACCAGCGGCGCGCTGTCTTCGATGCCGACCTGGTAGACCCGGTTTTCATAACTGTTCAGGGCCAGCAGCCGGCCGTCACCGTACAGGCCGACGCTGTCGAGCGCATCGAGCACGCAGTCGGGGCTCAGTTCGGAATAAGGGTGGACGGGCCGGGCGTCCTCGTGCGGCTGGTTTTCGTTGTGCATAAGCGCCATTGTACGGCGCGCCACGGCGTGCTGCATAAACACTTCGGCGGGCGCAGGCAGCTAAGCGTATACTGACGGCTTACATCCAAAACAAAGAGCAAGCCATGCAACTCGAACAGCCATTATCAGAAAAAGAATTTGACGAACTAGACCAATTCCTGTTGTCGGACCGGTGCTCCGAAGACGCCATGACCATGGATATGCTGCACGGCTATCTGACGGCCGTGGCCATCGGTCCGGAACCGATCATGCCGGCCGAGTGGTTGCCGCGCGTGTGGGGCGAAGACATCAAGGACGCGCCCAAGTTCAAGAACAGCAAGGAAGAAGAACGCATCGTCAACCTGATCATGCGCTTCATGAACGAAGTGCTGGTGACGTTCGAAGTGGCGCCGAAGGAATTCGAGCCACTGTTCGTCGAGCACGACCATGAAGGCCAGACCCTGATCGACGCCGAAGCCTGGTGCTGGGGTTTCTGGGACGGCATGGAACTGCGCGAAGGCTCGTGGAACGAGATCTGGGACTCGGAAGTAGGCGACCTGATGCAGCCGATCTACCTGCTGGGCGCCGACGAGATCGAGGAAGAAGAACTGAAACTGGTGGAAGACCCGGTCAAGGCGCACAAGCTGGCGCAGGAACTGGAAGCGAACCTGCCGGCGATCCACCGTTTCTGGGTACCGCGCCGCAAGCCGGCCGTGCAGACCCTGAAACGCGAAGAGCCGAAAGTGGGCCGCAACGACGACTGCCCTTGCGGCAGCGGCAAGAAGTACAAGAAATGCTGCGGCGCCGAGCCGGCAGCCGAGCCTGCTGCCGAGTAAGCCGCACTAAAGCACGAAGGCACTTCAGCGCCGGGCACCGTCCCGGCGTTTTTTATGGAGCGGTTTCTCCGCCACCCTGGTGTCGGCGTCCGCCAGCACCTGCATCGGCGCGGCCAGGGCGATAGCGCCCGCCCCCATTTTTTTCAGCGCGATGCGGCGCGCCACGCTGGCAGCGATCATGCGGCGCATAATTCGCCCTCCCGTACCGTGTTTTCAACGATATGGCGCCATTCGCACAATTCATGGTTGCCCGGTTTGCGCTCGCCAAAGAACATGACGATGGTGTCGCCCTTCGCGTCAAACAGTTCGACCGACGTCACCAGGCCATCGACGGTGGGCTTTTTCACCACCCAGGCGCTGGCGATATGGTCCTCGCGCAAATGCAGGTTGAAGCGGGGATCGAGGATATTGATCCATGGCCCCATCACGGCGACCTTGTGCACCGGTCCCGAATGGATCTGGAGCATGCCCGGGTTGCCGACAAACGCCATGATGGCGACCTTTTCGCGCGCCGCCTCGTTCAGCAGGTCGAGCACGCACGACGCCTCAAGCTGCTGCACGAAGCGCGGTTCGGCCAGGCGCAGACCCTGCAGGCGCGAGACCGAGTATTTTTTCAGCAAGGCGAAAAAATCATGCGTGTCGCGCAGGTCGGCCCAGCCGGCGCGAAAGCCGGCCACGTCGATCCGCGCGTCGGGCAGCTCGGTCGCCGGCGCCGGCGGCGCCGTCACCGCCATGCCCGGCTCCTGGTCGTCGTCGGCAAAGCGCGTCACCAGCGCCTCCCAGGCGGCCAGGTCGCTTTGCGGTTTCAGGAAAATCTTGTGCACGGCGTGGCCGGCGGCGTCGAAAAACTGCAGGCTGCGCTGCACTGTGTTCTCCTTCAGTTCGCGCACGGCAAAGCCATGCGCCCACTGGCGGTAGAACACGCGCAGGTCGATCTCGCCACCGAGCACCAGGCCCACGTGATGGTTGTGGCTGGCCTGGCGGTAGACCCCGGTTTTTTCATGTACGCAGGAGGCATTGCGCGTCAGGGCCATCACCTCGCCCACCGGTTCGAGCGCGGCAATGATGGCCGGCCATTGCTGCTGCAGCCGTTCGGCGCCCAACAAGGCGCCGTCGGCCAGCGACAGGCCCGCATGCGCGGCGATCAGTTCGCCTTCGGAAATATGCAGCTGCTGCGCGATATCACGGTGGCGCGCATTTTTTTCGCTGCGCAAACGGGCGAACGCTTCGGCGATCTCGATACTGCGTGATGGGAACATGGCGGGCACGGTGGTCTCCTTTCAAGGCGAACACTGGCTGGCGGCAAGCTGGCTGGTGGGGAATGGTGCATCAATTATAAATGCGAATCATTCTCGATTGAAGATTTATTTGTATTGTGTCCGCACGGAAAATGGCCGCGTCAGAATAGTGACGTCAGGTTATCGCCCCAGGCCACCAGAACACCGGCAAAACGGATTAAAGCCTGAGTCTCCCGCTCAGGCATTCCGCCATTTTCAAAGTCAGGCGCTGGCCTGCGTGCCCGGCATAAGGGCGGGCTTGGCCGCCGGCTTATGCGCCAGCAACACCACTGCCGCCAGCACCATCGCGCCACCCAGCAATTGGGTGCCGCTGACTTTTTCACCGAGCATGCCCACGCCGAAGGCCATGGTGATCACTGGCTCGAAGGTGGAAATAATGGATGCGCGGGCTGCGCCGATCTGCGCCACGCCGGCAAAAAACGCCGCGATCGCAATCGCGGTGGAAAACAGGGCGATTGCCGCCACCGCCAGCCAGCCGGTGGCCGTGCCCGGCAGCGAGACGCCCTGCCACACGGCAATCGCGCTATTGGCCAGGCCGGCCGTGCCGAGTATCACCACGCAGGCGGCCAGTGGGTGGATGACGACCGCGCTTTTCGACAGGCTATTGCCGAACAGGATATACACGGCGTACACGCCGGCGGCCATCAGCGCCAGCGCGATGCCGATCGGCTGGCCCTGCAGCTTGCCGCCCAGGGTGACGGCCATGCCGGCTATCGCCAGCACCATCAGCACCAGCATGCGGCGGTCGAGTTTTTCCCAACCCAGCGCCAGCGCCAGGATCGTCACCAATACCGGATAGGCATACAGCAGCATGCCGCACAGGCTGCTGCTTGCATACAGCAGGGCGTTGAAATAGCCTTGCGACTGGGCCGTATACATCATGCCCATCAACACATAGCCGGCCAGCAGGCGGCCGCGCGGCAAGCGCCAGCCACCGAGCCAGACCAGCGGCAACAGCAGCATGGCGGCGATCACGAAACGCAGGGCCAGCATGGTCGACGGGTTGACCCCGGACGCATAAGCCGCCTTGGCAAAGACTGCGGAGCTGCCGAAACCGGCGGCCGACAACAACACCAGCGCTACGGCGCGGCGATCAGACATGACTTACCTCTTCAAATAATGGGAGCAAAGCCGCTCGCGGGTGGCTTTGAAAGTATTGGACATGCGTCAATGAATTTGCGGGTGCATTTGACGCATCATCGACATGATAAGTGCTTGCGGAAAATGAAACAAACCAATATTCTTCACGGATAGACTCAATTTAATTAAGGCTCGCATGTCCCGTCAATTACCCCCGCTTGCCGCCCTGCACGCGTTCGAAGCGGCCGCACGCCATGAAGGCTTCCAGCGCGCCGGCGAAGAACTGCATGTGTCGGCCGGCGCCATCGGCCACCATGTCCGGCAGGTCGAAGCCTGGCTGGGCGTGGCGCTGTTCCAGCGCCTGCCGCGCGGCGTGGTGCTGACCAATGCCGGCCAGCGCTACGCGGCCGCGCTGGGGCCGGTGCTGAACCAGCTGGCCGAAGTGTCGGAAGCGGCGCGGCGCCAGGGCGACGACAAAGTGGTGACGGTAACGGCCACCAGTTCGCTGGTGTCGCGCTGGCTGATGCCGCGCCTGGGCCGGCTGCGCGACCGCCACCCGCAGATCGAACTGCGCGTGCTGGCCTCGATGCATCCGGTGGACCTGGCGCGCGATGGGGTGGATGTGGCGATACGGCTGGGGCCAGGCCGCTATCCGGGCCTGAAGGTGGACTTGCTGATGGAAGAGCGGTTTTCGGCCGTCTGCAGCCCCGGCTTTCGCGCCAGCGCCGCCAAGCTGCGGCACCCTGCCGACCTGCTGCGCTATCCGCTGCTGCACGACGAACCGGAGGTGCACCTGGCCGGCGAAATCGACTGGGGCCGCTGGCTGCACAGCTGCGGCGTCGCCTATAGCGGCAACAGCGGCGCGCGTTTTTCGCATACCTATCTGTGCCTCGACGCGGCCGCCAGCGGCCAGGGCGTGGCAATCGCCGCCAGCCCTTTGATTGGCGACGACCTGCGCTCGGGCCGCCTGGTGCGCCTGTTCGAACACCAGGTGCTGGGGCCGCATTGCTACTACCTGCTGCGCTCGCCGCAGGCCGAGACGCGCCCGCTGGTGCATGCTTTCTGCGAATGGCTGATCGCCGAAGCGCGCGCCGACCAGGAAACCGTCTGGCCCGAGGTAACAGCATGAGCGCGCGCACCTTGGCAGGCAGCCGCCATTACCGCATCGAGCATGAATATGAATCGGCCTCGCTGGTGGCAGGCGATGGCAGGAAAAAGGCCATCGGCGAATTTTATGGCGATCCGGCGGTCGCGCTGATCGATGCAGATGAACAATGGTGCGCGGTGGCGGGCGAAGGGCTGATCGTGTGCAGCCTGGCGCAAGGTGGCGCTTGCGTGGAATACTTCAGGCAGCCCGATGCTACCGTGTGGATCACCAGCTTGCGGCAAACGGGGCCGTTTGCGCTGGAGGCCACCGGCGAAGATGGCACGGTACGGTTGATCAATATCGCATACGCCTGAGCGTCGGCTTACGCGCTGCGCGCTAAGCCGACCTACGTAATACTGCCGCACAGCTTCGTAGGTCGGATTAGCGGCGAAGCCGCGTAATCCGACACCACCACTTACAATTTGATGAAGTGCTCGCGGTAGTACTTCAACTCTTCGATCGATTCGAGGATATCGGCCAGCGCCGTGTGCTTCTGGTGCTTCTTGAAGCCGGTGGCGATCTCGGGCTTCCAGCGCTTGCACAGCTCTTTCAGGGTCGACACGTCGACGTTGCGATAGTGGAAGAACGCTTCGAGCTTCGGCATGCCGCGCACCATGAAGCGGCGGTCCTGGCCGATGGTGTTGCCGCACATCGGCGACTTACCGGCTGGCACGTATTTTTTCAGAAAAGCGATCAGTTCGGCTTCCGCCTGCGCTTCCGTCACGGTCGACGCCTTGACCTTGTCGATCAGGCCCGAGCGGCCGTGGGTGCCCTTGTTCCAGGCATCCATCTTGTTCAGCGTTTCATCGGACTGGTGGATCACGAACACGGGGCCTTCGGCCAGCAGGTTCAGGTGCATGTCGGTGACGACCACGGCCACTTCGATGATGCGGTCGGTGTCGGGCTCCAGGCCGGTCATTTCCATGTCGACCCAGACCAGGTTCATCTCGTTGGGACGGGGCAGGACGGCGGGTGCGGCTAAATCGGTGGCTTGTGACATAATTCTCTCTTGGCCTAATCAACTGAATAATCAGCCATTTTCTCACAGGCACAGAATGTATTCACTCGCGTTTTCGATTTTGTTTGTTTCCATCCTTGTTCTGACCCTGCTCGTGCGCTTCTGGCTCGCTTCGCGCCAGATCCGCCACGTGCTGGCCAACCGCGCGCGGGTGCCGCCCGAATTTGCCGAAAAAATCGCCCTCACCGCGCATCAGAAGGCGGCCGACTATACGGTGGCCAGGACCAAGTTCGGCCTGTTGACCCTGCTGGTCGAATCGGCCGTGCTGGTCGGCTTTACCCTGCTCGGTGGCCTGCAATGGCTGGCGCTGCACCTGCAGGAGCTGACGGGGCCGGGCATGGTCTACCAGATCGGCCTGATCGTCGCCTTCGTCGCGATCTCGGGCCTGATCGACCTGCCATTCGACTACTACCGCCAGTTCGTGCTGGAACAGCGCTTCGGCTTCAATACCATGCGCCGCAGCCTGTTTTTTATCGACATGCTCAAGGGCATGGCCTTGGGCGCGGTGATCGGCCTGCCGCTGCTGTGGGTGGTGCTGGCACTGATGGCCAAGTCCGGCGCACTGTGGTGGTTCTACGCCTGGTGCGTGTGGAGCGGCTTTCAACTGCTGATGATGGTGCTGTATCCCACCGTGATCGCGCCGCTGTTCAACAAATTCACGCCGCTGGCCGACGAATCGCTGAAAAGCCGCATCGAAGGCCTGATGCAGCGCGTCGGTTTCGCCTCGAAAGGCTTGTTCGTGATGGATGGCTCCAAGCGCAGCGCGCATGGCAATGCCTATTTTTCCGGCTTTGGGGCCAACAAGCGCATCGTGTTTTTCGACACCCTGCTGTCGCGCCTGGCGCCGCATGAAATTGAAGCAGTGCTGGCGCATGAACTGGGCCACTTCAAGCTCAAGCATATCGTCAAGCGCATCGGCATGATGTTTGCCATTTCGCTGGGCTTCCTGGCACTGCTGGGCTACCTGAAAACCCAGCCGTGGTTTTATGCCGGCCTGGGCATCGATCCGATGGCGCTGGCGCTGACGGGCCAGCCGACAGACGCCATCGCGCTGCTGCTGTTCATGCTGGTGCTGCCGGTATTTACTTTCCTGCTGGGGCCTTTGAGTTCGCTCAGCTCGCGCAAACATGAATTCGAGGCCGACGCCTTTGCCGCCCAACACACGCAGGCCGACGACCTGGTCTCGGCGCTGGTGAAAATGTATGAAGACAATGCCTCGACCCTGACACCGGACCCGCTGCACTCGGCCTTTTACGACTCGCACCCGCCAGCGAGCGTCCGCATCCGCCACCTGAAAGGGGCAATCGCATGAACCTGCCAACTACCTTCGAAGAACTGACCCTGAAAACCTGCGCACCGCTGCAGCACGCCTTGAGCGAGGCCGGGATTGCCGCCCTGCTGCCGCTGCTGCCCGAATGGGCGCTGGAACACGGCAAGCTGTGCCGCAGCTATGATTTCAAGAACTATTACCAGACCATGGCGTTCGTCAACGCCCTGGCCTGGATGACACACACGCAAGACCATCATCCGGAGCTCATCATCACTTACAAAACCTGCGCCGTGCGCTACGACACGCACTCGGTCAACCAGGGCGCCGGCGGCCTGTCGGAAAACGACTTCGTCTGCGCCGCCAAGGCCGATTCCATTTACGCCGGCCGACAGGTGGAAAAATGAGCGATGCCAAGCTAACTGGCATCATCATTGCCGCCCATGGCCGCCACTACCTGGCCGATGTCGATGGCGCCAAGCTGCAATGCGTCACGCGCGGCAAGAAGACCAATGTGGCGGTCGGCGATATCGTGCACCTGACGCGCACCTCGAACGACCAGGCCGTGATCGACCGCATCGAAGACCGGCACACCTTGCTGTACCGCTCGGACCAGTACAAGTCCAAATTGCTGGCCGCCAACCTGACGCAATTGTTCATCGTGGTGGCCACCGAACCGGGCTTTGCCGACGACCTGATTTCGCGCTCGCTGGTGGCGGCCGACGCGGCCGGCATCGAGGCGCGCATCATCCTCAATAAAACCGATGTCACCGCTTCACTGGACAGGGCCCGCGAACGCCTGCTGCCGTATTCGTCGATGGGCTACCCGGTCGATGAAGTGTCGGCGCGGGCCAACCCCGAACATGCGGTGGCTACCTTGGCGCCGCTGCTGGCCGGCCAGTCGTCGATTTTGATCGGCCAGTCGGGCATGGGCAAGTCGTCCCTGATCAACCTGCTGGTGCCGGACGCCGATATCGCCGTGCGCGAAATCTCGGCCGCACTCGACACCGGCAAGCACACCACCACCTTTACCCGCTTGTATCAGTTGCCCGAACTGGGTGAAAACAGTTCCATCATCGATTCGCCCGGCTTCCAGGAATTCGGCCTGTATCATTTGTCGGAAGGCATGCTGGAACGCGCCTTCCGTGAATTCCAGCCCTACCTGGGCGGCTGCAAGTTCTACAACTGCCGCCACCTGATCGAGCCGCAATGCGCGATCCTGCAGGCCGTGGCCGAGGGCAAGATCGCCAGGATGCGCCATACCCTGTACGGCCAGCTGCTGCACGAGTCGGCGCAGACGCTGTATTGAACAGCATCCCATAGTCAAATTTAATCAAAAAAGCGACCCGTGAAGCGAAATTAAATTTCGCTGACAAGGTCGCTTTCCGGATTTACTTCCAAACCATCCATTCCTCATTTTCAGCATTTCATCCCGCAAAAGCTGCATTTCATCGCTGGCGCCTCACCGGCCCGCACCACCTTTGCTATCTTGCCATCAGTCGCTGCAAACACTGCCAGTGACTACCCCCCTCCCAGGTTTTCCAGCAACCCATCCTGATCAAAGGTGAATGTCATGCATCAATCACGTTACGCCCTGCTTGCCGCCGCCCTGTTGAGTTTTGCCGCCGCCGGCGCCATGGCCCAGACCACCGCCACGCCCGCCGTCACCGACAGCGTGCGCGTTACAACCGCCACGCCATACCACGTTACTGCAGAGGAAGCGGCGACGCTCGACCGGCCGTACCGGCTGTCGAACGGCCAAGTGTTTTTCGTGCGCCAGCAGGACCATCAGTTTTTCGGCCAGCTGGCGCAACGCGCCAACGGTCCGGCGCGGCATGAAGTCGAACTGCAACCCAGCGGACCGGGCAAGTTCGTTACCCGGAAGGGCGCCAGTCTGGCCTTCAGCAACAGCGGCGAACAGCTGGTGATCGATGACGCGCAGGCCTTGCCGGGCCTGCGCGTCATCGACGACATGCGCACCGCCAGCAGCACCGACGGCGCCACCCATATCCGCCTGGTTTCGCGCTGACCAAGGCCGCGCCCAGCAGGCCTGGCGCGGCGCCCCTGACGAACATTTCCCCGCCAATGCAGCTTACAATGCAAGACGCACAGCCGGCCTGACGACAGGCTGGTGCGGCTTTTTGCGGAGAGACAAGCTGTATGGACATGTTCGCGCTCGACCAGGACATCACGCAGTGGGAAAACGCCTTGCCGGCCCTGCACGGCGCGGCGCGCCTGCCGGTATTGCTGCCGCTGTGCTGGCACTTGCGCCAGCGCGACGGCGCGCGAGCGCTGCACCTGGCGGAAGAAGCGCAACGATGGCTGCCCCAGGCGGAATTGAGTCCGGCTGCGCAGCAACTGGCCCTGGCCCGGCTGCAATTGGTGCGGGCCGAAGTGCAATGGCTGCGCGGCGCGCTCGATGAAGCCGAAACCCTGGCCCAGGCCGCACACGCGGTGCTGTGCGCGCATGGCGACGGCGCCGCCTGCTCTGACGCGCACTGGCTGCTGGCGTCGATTGCGGTCGACCGCGGCGACCATCTGCGCTGTACCGCGCAACTGCGCCTGGCGCGACAGCAAGCGAGCAGCGCCGGTGACGCCACCCGCGCCAGCCTGGCCGATGCAGCGACCGCGCGCTGGGCCGTGCTGCGCGACGCGCCGGCCGCGCAAGCGCTGTGGGGATCACGCTTCGGCGCAGATGACCAACAACTGCCGGTGCCACTGGCGGCCTGGGTCCACGATTTTCGCGGCGTGCTGGCCTATGCTTCGCACGACCTGGGCACGGCCGTGGGCCATTACATGCAGGCCTATGAAGCGGCACTGGCCAGTGGCCAGCTGCGCCCGGCGATCACGGCCGCCATCAATATCGGCGACTGTTTCGGCAACCTGAACGATCATCAATCGGCGCTCGAATGGATGCAGTGCGCGCTGGACCTGGCACGCCCGACCTTGTGGCCGCGCAGCATCGGCGCCTGCCAGACGCATACGGCCGAAACCATGCGCAAGCTGGGCCGCCTCGACGCAGCCGGCGCACTGCTGCGTGAAGCGCTGCAGGTACTGGCCCCCGTGTCGGGCGCGCGCAGCTATGCCAACGCACTGTTCTACCTGGGTGAACTGAGCCTGGATACGGGCGACTACGACATGGCGCTTGACGCCTTCAGCCGCCTGGCGCAGCGCGCCGAAGCGCTGGACCAGGCCGATTTTCGCTGCATGGCCCAGCGCGGCAGCGCACACGCCCTGTCCTACCTGGACCGCCCCGACGATGCGCTGCTGGCGGCCGAACGCGCGCTGGAGCTGGCCGGCGCACACGGCGACGCCGTCAACCAGGTGGCGACGCTGCGCGTGCTGGCCATGCTGCATGCGCGCCACGAGCTGCCGGCGCCGCCCGCCATGCTCGAACGTAATCCGGCACTGCATTATCTGCACCGCGCGCTGCAGGTCGCCTCAAGCATCGGCGGCTATTCGCCGCCAGGCGAACTGCTCGACGCGCTGGCGCGCGAATATGCGCATGCGGGCGATTATGCGCGCGCCTACGATATCGCCCTCGAAGCGGGCGCTGCGCGCGAGCGCAGCCATACCCAGCAGGCCACCAACCGGGCGATCGCCATGCAGGTACGCCATCAGAGCGAGCATGCGCGCTCCGAGGGCGACCACCACCGCGAGCTGGCCGCTTCCGAAGCGCGGCGCGCCGAAGTGCTGCAGCAGACCAGCGACACGCTCGAACGCCTGTCGGCGATCGGCCAGGAAATCACCACCCACCTGGACGCCGGCGCCGTATTCCAGGTACTGGACCGCCATGTGCACGCCCTGCTGCCCGTCAATACCTTCGCCGTCTACATGCTCGACGCGGCCGGCACGGCGCTGCGCCGCGCGCACGGCATGGAGGCCGGCCTGCCGCTGCCCGACAACGCCATTGCTCTGTCGAATCCGCGCGCCTATTCGGTGCGCTGCCTGCAAAGCCGCAGCGAAGTGTATATCGCGCAAGTACCCTCAGGGCGCCACGCCTACACCGTGCCCGGCACCTTGCATAACCAGAGCGTGCTGTACGTGCCTTTGACGGTGGGCGAGCGCATCCTCGGCGTGATGACGGTGCAAGCCTGCCATGCCGACGCCTATGGCGAGCGCGAACGGCTGATCTTTCGCACCCTGTGCGCGTATGGCGCCATCGCGCTCGACAACGCCAATGCCTACCACCAGTTGCAAGATGCGCAGGCGCAGCTGGTGTCGCAGGAAAAACTGGCGGCCCTGGGCGCGCTGATGGCGGGCGTGGCGCATGAACTGAACACGCCGATCGGCAACAGCCTGCTGATCGCCAGCACCATGCAGCAAAAAACCGATGACGTGGCGCGCCTGATGAACGGCCCGGGCCTGCGCCGCTCGGACCTGGCGGCGTATATCGACGATGCCGGCAAGGCGGCCGCGCTGGTGATGCGCGGCCTGCACAGCGCGGCCGACCTGGTCAACAGCTTCAAGCAGGTGGCCGTCGACCGCACCACCGAGCAGCGCCGCACGTTCGACCTGCTGCAGCTCAGCCATGAAATCATCGCCACCGTGATGAACCGCATCCGCGCATCAAGCCACCGCATCGAGACCGCGATCGCACCCGGCATCGGCATGGATAGCTACCCGGGGCCGCTGGGCCAGGTGATCACCAACCTGATCAACAACGCCCTGGTGCATGCGTTCGGCGACGCCGGACGGCAGGCCGGCGGCGGCCTGATGCGCTTGCAGGCCAGCGCCAGCGACACGCGGGTGATCATCGTGTTCGAGGACAACGGCGGCGGCATCGCCGAACAGCATCTGTCGCGCATTTTCGATCCTTTCTTTACCACCAGGCTGGGTCAGGGCGGCAGCGGGCTGGGCTTGTCGATCAGTTACAACATCGTCACCGCCTTGTTGGGCGGCACGATCCAGGTCGCCAGCAGCAGCGCCGGCAGCCGCTTTACGCTCGACCTGCCGCTGGTGGCGCCGCAATTCGATGGCGCCATGCCGCCGGCCATCTATTGAAGGCCCGTGTTGCACGGACCGGCCAGCGTGGCGCGGCCGGTCTTTCCAATCTAAAAGCAAAACCCTTATAATTGAACGGCTGACGTACCTGCCATTGCATTTTTTTCAACTTGGCAAACCGCACACAGCAGCGCGCCGGGCAGCACCGCCATCCGTACAGTGTCATCGACACGGAGGCAGGCCGGCGGGAAAGGCACGCCGCCGGCGGCCTGCGCATCTTCTAGTGGTCATTTATGTCGACAAAAAAACCGATCAAGCACTACCTCCAGTTCTCCGATTTCACATTGGAAGAGTACGACTATGTGATCGAACGCGCCCACCTGATCAAACGCAAGTTCAAGAACTACGAGATTTACCATCCCCTGATCGACCGCACCCTGGTGATGGTGTTTGAAAAGAACTCCACCCGCACCCGCCTCTCGTTCGAGGCCGGCATGCACCAGCTAGGCGGCGCCGCCATCTACCTCAACACGCGCGACTCGCAACTGGGCCGCGGCGAACCGGTCGAAGACGCCGGCCAGGTGATGAGCCGCATGTGCGACATCATCATGGTGCGCACCTTCGGCCAGGAAATCATCGAGCGTTTCGCCGCCAATTCGCGCGTGCCGGTGATCAATGGCCTGACCAATGAACACCACCCTTGCCAGGTATTTGCCGATATCTTCACCTATATCGAACACCGCGGCTCGATCGCCGGCAAGGTCGTCGCCTGGATCGGCGACGCCAACAACATGCTGTATTCGTGGCTGCAGGCGGCCGAAGTGTTCGGCTTCCACGTCAATGTGTCGACCCCAAAAGGCTATGACATCGACCTGGCGCAAGTCAAGACGGAACGCTACACGTTCTTTGACAACCCGTCAGACGCCTGCGAAGGCGCGCACCTGGTCAACACCGATGTCTGGACCAGCATGGGCTACGAAGCGGAAAACGCGGCCCGCATTGCCGCTTTCGACGGCTGGATCGTCGACGGCGCAAAAATGGCCCGCGCCGCGCCCGACGCGCTGTTCATGCACTGCCTGCCCGCGCACCGCGGCGAGGAAGTGGCCGCCGAAGTGATCGACGGCCCGCAATCGGTGGTATGGGACGAGGCCGAAAACCGCCTGCACGTGCAAAAGGCGCTGATCGAATATCTGTTGCTGGGCAAAATTGCATAAAACAGCAATAACAAACAAAACAAACACCTCAACGACAACTGGAAGCATTATGAGCGACATTAAAAAAGTGGTCCTGGCCTATTCCGGCGGACTCGACACCTCCGTCATCCTGAAATGGCTGCAAGATAACTACCAGTGCGAAATCGTCACCTTCACGGCCGACCTGGGCCAGGGCGAAGAGCTGGAACCGGCACGCGCCAAGGCCATCAAGTTCGGCATCAAGCCGGAAAACATCCATATCGAAGACGTGCGCGAAGAATTCGTGCGCGATTTCGTCTTCCCAATGTTCCGCGCCAATACCGTCTACGAAGGCGAATACCTGCTGGGCACGTCCATCGCCCGCCCCTTGATCGCCAAGCGCCTGATCGAAATCGCCAACGCCACCGGCGCCGACGCCATCTCGCACGGCGCCACCGGCAAGGGCAACGACCAGGTGCGTTTCGAACTGGGCGCCTACGCGCTCAAACCAGGCGTGAAAATCATCGCCCCTTGGCGTGAATGGGACCTGCTGTCACGCGAAAAACTGCTGAAATACGCGGAAGACGCTGGCATCGACATCGACATGAAGCACAAGAACGGCGGCGCGCCGTACTCGATGGACGCCAACTTGCTGCATATCAGCTTTGAAGGCCGCCACCTGGAAAACCCGAGCGCCGAAGCCGAAGAAACCATGTGGCGCTGGACCGTCAGCCCGGAAAACGCCCCGGACGAAGCGGAATACCTGGACATCGAATACGAACAAGGCGATATCGTCGCCATCAACGGCGTGCGCATGTCGCCGGCCACCGTGCTGGCCGAACTGAACAAGGTTGGCGGCAAGCATGGCGTGGGACGCCTGGACCTGGTGGAAAACCGCTACGTCGGCATGAAGTCGCGCGGCTGCTATGAAACCCCGGGCGGCACCATCATGCTCAAAGCCCACCGCGCCATCGAATCGATCACGCTGGACCGCGAAGTGGCCCACCTGAAAGACGACCTGATGCCGCGCTACGCGTCGATGATCTACAACGGCTACTGGTGGGCGCCCGAGCGCGTCGCGCTGCAGACCCTGATCGACCATACGCAGCAGACCGTCAACGGCTGGGTACGCATCAAGCTGTACAAGGGCAATGTGATCGTCGTGTCGCGCGATTCGAAAACCGATTCGCTGTTCGACATGAACATCGCCACCTTCGACGAAGACGGCGGCGCCTACAACCAGGCCGACGCCGGCGGCTTCATCAAGCTGAACGCGCTGCGCATGCGCATCGCGGCGATTGCGCGCGAAAAACGCGGCCAAAAATAAGCGCAAGCTTGTGGTGCAAAAACCGCCTTCGGGCGGTTTTTTTGTATCTGGAACGCACTCGGCAGTCAATTCCAGGCCGATTGCCGCCACGCCGGCCTGCCAGAACGCCCCATTATTTGCGCCCGCGTGGCAAAATGCTGAACTGCAATGAAGTACCAGCAAGCTGACCTTATCGAACCGGAGCCCCCATGTTCAAAGACCTGAGCATCAAGAACAAACTGTACCTGGGCTTCGGCTCCATCGTGGCGATCATTTTGATCCTGCTGGCAGTCGCTTACAACAGTTTTTCACGCCTGTCCGAAGCGAACCAGTGGGACCGCCACACGATGGAAGTGCTCAGCGAGATCAGCAAGATCCACAATTCCATCCTGCAGATCCAGGTCGAAGCGCGCGGCTACATTCTGACCGGCAATGAAGCGTCGCTGAACCCGGAAACCGACGAGATGGCGGTGCTGACCCAGCATACGCAAAAAACGCTCGCCATGACGATCGACAACAAGGCGCAGGCGGAGCGTTTTCGCAAGATTGACCAGTTGACCACCACTTGGGTCAAGGACTGGATCAACCCGCAGATCGAAAAGCGCCGCGCGCTGGGCAATGCGCCGGGCGCCACCGAAACCGTGGCGCGCAGCATGGTGGCCGGCGGCTATCCGGCCATCGTGCAGGCCAACAAGCTGCTCGACGAGGCCGCCGCCGAAGAAACGCGCCTGCTGGCCGAACGCACGGCCACCTCGGCCAGGCTGCAGGAAACCATGATGCTGACCCTGGCGCTGGGCGGCCTGCTGTGCATCGGGCTGGCGCTGGGCATCTCCTACCTGCTGGGCCGCGCCATCCTGGGGCCGCTGAACAACCTGACCGACGCGGTCGGGCGCATCGCCGGCGGCGAGCAGAGCGCGCGCGCCGTGATACTGTCGCGCGACGAGCTGGGCCAGGTAACGGCAGAATTCAACCGCATGGCGCAAACCATCCAGGACAACCAGGCCAATGAACTGGCGGCCACCAATAGTTTGCGCGCCAAGGTCGACTCCTTGCTGGAAGTGGTGTCGAAAGCGGCCTCGGGCGACCTGACGGGCAAGGTCAGCATCACCGGCAGCGACGCCATCGGCCAGCTCGGCAATGGCCTGGCGAAGATGTTCGAAAACCTGCGCAGCCTGCTCAACAATGTGCAAAAGGCCGGCATCCAGGTGACCACCTCGGCCACCGAGATCGCCGCCTCGGCGCGCCAGCAGGAAGCGACCGGCATCGAGCAGGCGCAAACCAGCGTGGAAATCCTCAGCACCACCAAGGAAATCTCGGCCAATACCAGCGAGCTGCTGAAAACCATGGAAGAGGCCACGGCCGTGGCCGACTACACCACCAATGCCACCGCCGAAGCACAGAACAACCTGAAACGCATGGATTCGACCATGCAGCACATGGTCTCGGCCACCGATTCCATCAACGCCAAGCTGGCCGCCCTGTCGGAAAAAGCCAGCAATATCAACAGCGTGCTGATCACCATCACCAAGGTGGCCGACCAGACCAATATCCTGTCGCTGAACGCCGCCATCGAAGCCGAAAAAGCCGGCGAAGCGGGCCGCGGCTTCTCGGTGGTGGCCACCGAGATCCGCCGCCTGGCCGACCAGACGTCGGTATCGACCTGGGATATCGAGCAGATGCTCAAGGAAATGCAGTCGGCCGTGTCGGCCAGCGTAATGGGCATGGACAAGTTTTCCGAAGAAATACGCCGCAGCGTGGGCGAAGTGCGCCAGGTCACCGACCAGCTCTCTGGCGTGATGGACCAGGTGCAGAAACTGGCGCCGCAGTTCGACGCCGTGCTGCAGGGCATGCAGTCGCAGGCGATCGGCGCGTCGCAGATTTCCGACACCATGATGCAGTTGAACGACGCCACCCAGCAGACGGTCGAATCGCTGAAAGCCACCAGCGAAGCGGTGCACCAGCTGCAGTATGCGGCCGGCGACCTGCAGTCGAGCGTGTCGAACTTCGCGGTCGCCGTCTAAGCCATGAAAGTGCTGGTCTTTCACATCGGCGATGACCGCTACGGCCTGCGCCTGGCGGCCATCGTGCGCGTGCTGCCGCTGCTCGAACTCAAGCAGCTGCCGCTCACGCCCGACTACGTGGCCGGGCTGATGGACCTGCATGGCGAGCCGGTGCCGGTGATCGACCTGTCGCGCCTGGCCGGGTTCGCGCCTGCGGCGCTGCAATTCGACACCCGCATCGTGGTGGTCGACTACCGCGCACCCCATGGTGGCAAGCATGCGCTGGGGCTGATGGCCTCGCGCGTGCGCGGCATCGCCGATGTCAATCAGGATCAGCTGGGCGACAGTGGCGTGGCCAGCGCGCCCTTCCTGGGCCAGGTGGCCAGCGATGCCGATGGCATGCTGCAGCTGATCGAACTCGATCACCTGTTGCCGGCCGCAGTGCGTGCGCTGCTGTTCCAGCAAGGCGGCGCGGCATGACGCCGGCGCAAGCGCTGCTGCGCCGCGCCACCGGCCTGTCCGTCTCGAAATCGATGGCGGAGCGGGCCGTGCGCCAGCGCATGGACCGCACTGGCCAGGACGACAGCGAAGCTTACCTGGACAGTATCACGCCAGAGGAAATGACCCAGCTGGTGGAACTGGTGGTGGTGCCCGAATCATGGCTGTTTCGCGACCCGCAGGCGTTTTACGCCACCGTCGACCTGGTGCGGGAGCGCTGGTCGCGCCGCAGGATCACGCGCATCGCCTCGATTCCGTGCGCCGGCGGCGAAGAGCCGTATTCGATGGCGATGGCGCTGCGCGACGCCAATCTGCCGAAACAGGCCTTCAGCATCGACGCCTATGACCTGAGCCCGGCCTGCATCGAGCGCGCGCAAGCGGGCGTATATGGCCGCAACGCCTTTCGCGCCCAGGACGTGGCCTTTCACGAGCGCTATTTCACGCATGTGGCCGACGACGCCTACCGTCTGATCGACGCGCTGCGCACGCAAGTGACGTTCAGGCAGGGCAACCTGCTGCAGTTCGATACCGATTCGCTGGGCAAGCACTACGACGTGATCTTTTGCCGCAACCTGCTGATTTATTTCGACAAGCCCACCACGCGCGCGGCGATTGCCAAACTGTCGGCGCTGCTGGCCGACGACGGCATGCTGCTGGCGGGCTATGCCGAGGTGCCCTCGTTCTGCCAGAACGGCTTTGCGCCGCTGCAGTACCGCCAGGCGTTTGCGCTGAAAAAAGACGATGGCAAGCCGCCCGCCGTCGCGCGGGCACCGGCGCCGCCGCCGGTGCTCAAAAAAGCCGTGCCGCGCCGCGTGCCGACGGCGGCGCCCGCGCCAGCCGCCGTGCCTGCACGTCCACGCCCGGCGCCCGCCGCCGCGCCGGCCGCCGATCTGCTGGCCGAGGCGCGCAGCCTGGCCGACCGCGGCCTGCTGCGCGAAGCCGGTGACAAGTGCCATGCGCACCTGGCGCGCGCGCCCGAGGCGGCCGAAGCGTATTATCTGCTGGGGCTGATCAATGAGCTGGCCGGCAAGATGGACCTGGCCGACGACTACTGGCGCCGCTGCATCTATCTGCAGCCAGACCACTACGAAGCGCTGTGCCACCTGGCGCTGCTGGCCGAGCGCAATGGCAACCAGACGGCCGCCACCACGCTCAAGTCGCGCGCGGCGCGCATCTACCAGCGCCGCCAGGCCAGCGCGGGCAACTAACATGCGGAGTACACGACCATGAACCGCCCTGCCCTGACCAGTCTTCCCCTGACCGGGCTGCGCGACGCCATCAGCGACTGCTGGAACCAGATCGGCGTGGTCGGCGACCAGAGCTGCGACAAGCTGCCCGCCAATATCCATTGCCGCAACTGCGAGGTGTATGCCGATGCCGCACAGCGCAACCTGCAGCGCGCCGTCGACGGGCAATACCGCCAGGACTGGGCCAGCCATTTCCGCGCGCGCCAGGCCGAGGGCGACGCCCGGGACAATTCGGTGCTGGTGTTTCGCATCGGCCGCGAATGGCTGGCGCTGCCCACCCGCGTCTTCGACTCCGTCGCGCCGCAGGCCACGCCGCACGTGCTGCCGCACCGCAGCGGACGCGGCTTGCTCGGCATCGTCAATATCGGCGGCAAGCTGTATCCCTGCATGTCGCTGGCCAGCCTGCTGGGCATCGATGAACAGGGCGCGCCGGCGGCCAAGGGGCGCCACACGTTTGCGCGCCTGCTGCTGATGCGCTGGGAAGAGCAGTCGTTTGCGCTGCCGGTGGCCGACCTGCACGGCATCGTGCGCTACGCGGGCAGCGCGCTGCAAACGCCGGCCGCCACCCTCAACAAGGGACTGTCGCGCTTTCTTTCTGGCGTGATCACCGAAAACGACATGCGCATCGGCTGCCTCGATACGGCGCTGATCGGCTTTCAACTTGCGAGACTATTACGATGAGCCAGGACCAGCACGGCGACCTGAGCGCCTTTTCCATGCTGGACCTGTTCCGCATGGAGGCCGACAGCCAGACCCAGATCCTCACCGACGGCTTGCTGACCATGGAGCGCCACGCGGGCGACGCCGCCGCCATCGAGCCGATGATGCGCGCGGCGCACTCGATCAAGGGCGCCGCCGCCATCGTCGGCCTGCAAGTGGTGGTGCAACTGGCGCACGGCATGGAAGACAGCTTTATCGCCGCCCAGCATGGCAGCCTGAAGCTGACGCCGGAACGGGTCGACGTGCTGCTGTCGGGCGTCGACCTGATCGTGCAGCTGTCGCGGCTGGATGACGCCGGCGCCGAAGCCTGGCTGGCCGCCAACGCGGCGCAGATCGAGCAGACCCTGAAGGCGATTGCCGGCATCGCCGAGCTGCCGGAACTGCCGGCCCTGCCGCCGCTGCCATCCACGCCATCGAGGATACCGGCGCCAGCGGCGCCTGCCCTATCCGGGCTGCCCGACGATATCCAGGCCGCGCTGGCCGGCGAGATGGCCGCGCTGCTCGGTTCCCCGCCGCCTTCGCCGCCTGAAGCTGCGGCAGCGCCGGCGATCGCGCCACGTACCGGCAGCCCGGCACCGGCCAAGGCACCGGCGCAGAACTTCGACCGCCTGCTGTCGCTGGCCAGCGAATCGCGCATCAACGCGCACCAGATGCATCCGTTTATCGGCGCGCTGCAGCGCTTCAAGCGCAACCAGAGCAGCCTGGTGTCCGCCATCGAGCAGTTGCACGAGGCGATAGCGCGCTCGGGCGATGCCGGCCTGATGGAAAAGTCCTTGCTGGCGCTGCAAAAAACCCAGCCGCTCAAGCAATTCGTGCTCGAGCATATCGCCGACATCGAAAACTACGAGCGGCGCCTGCTGGCTGTCTCGCAAGGCATGGTCGACGAAGTGCTGGCGCTGCGCATGCGCCCATTCCGCGACGGCATCCAGGCTTTTCCGCGCATGGTGCGCGATCTGGCGCGCGGCTTGGGCAAGGAAGTGCAGCTCGAGATCGACGGCGAAGACACGCTGGTCGACCGCGACATCCTGGCGAAGATCGAAAGTCCGCTGAACCACATGCTGAGGAACGCCATCGACCATGGCATGGAAGGCCCGTACGAACGCATCGATGCGGGCAAGCCGGCGCTGGGCACCATCCGCATGGAAGCGCGCCACCGCGCCGGCATGCTCAGCATCGAGATCAGCGACGACGGGCGTGGCGTCGACCTGGAGAAAATCCGCCAGTCGGTGATCACCCGCAAGATGGCCAGCCCGGCCATGGCGGCGGCGCTGTCGGCTGGCGAACTGCTGGAATTTTTGTTCCTGCCCGCCTTCAGCCTGAAGGAAAAAGCCAGTGAATTGTCCGGGCGCGGCGTGGGTCTCGATATCGTGCATGAAACCATCCGCCAGCAAAACGGCACGGTGCGCCTGGAATCGGAACCGGGGCGCGGCTTTCGCGCCCTGATCACCCTGCCGTTGACGCAGTCGATCGTGCGCGCACTGGTGATCGAAATCCAGGGCCAGGCCTACGCGATTCCCATCGTCAAGGTCGAAAGCGTGGTGCGGGTGCCGCAAACGGCCATCCATACGCTGGAAAACAAGCAGTTTTTCGAACTCAAGGGCGAACATCTGGGGCTGGTCTCGGCGGCCCAGGTACTTGAACTGGGCGAGGCCGATACCAGCGGCGACGACCTGCCGGTGGTGGTCGTCGGGCGCGGCAAGCAGAGCTATGCGCTGGTGGTGGGCGCGATCCGCGGCGAGCAAAGCCTGGCGGTGCAGGCAATCGACCCGATCTTCGGCAAGATGCGCGACATTTCCGCCGCCGCGCTGTTGGATGATGGCGAGCCGGTGCTGATCCTCGACGTGCCCGACCTGCTGCTGTCGATCGACAAGCTGCTGCACGAAGGCGGCCTGCACCAGCTGGCGCAGGGCGGCGCCACCCAGCAGCGCCGCGCCAAGCGCATTCTGGTAGTCGACGACTCGCTGACGGTGCGCGAAATGGAACGCAAGCTGCTGCTCGGGCGCGGCTTTGCGGTCGATGTGGCGATCGACGGCATCGACGGCTGGAACATGGTGCGCAGCGGCGAATACGACCTGGTGATCACTGACGTCGACATGCCGCGCATGGACGGCATCGAACTGGTCTCGCTGGTCAAGAAGGACCTGCACCTGCATAAACTGCCGGTGATGATCGTCTCGTACAAGGACCGCCCGGAGGACCGCGCGCGCGGCCTGTCCGCCGGCGCCGATTATTACCTGACCAAGGGCAGCTTCCACGACGAGACCCTGCTCGACGCCGTGGCCGACCTGATAGGAGACGCCCGCTTATGAGAACGACTACATGAAAATTGCCATCGTCAACGATGTGGCGATGGCGGCCGAGGCGCTGCGGCGCGTGGTCGCCAGCACGCAGGAGCACCAGGTGCTGTGGATCGCCCGCACCGGGCTCGAAGCCGTGCGCATGTGCCTGGACCAGCGCCCCGACCTGGTCCTGATGGACCTGAACATGCCGGAAATGGATGGCGTGGAAGCGACGCGCCAGATCATGGAGCAAAGCCCGTGCGCGATCCTGGTAGTGACCGGCCGGCCGCAGGACAATGTCAACCATGTGTTCCGCGCGCTGGGCGCCGGCGCGCTCGACGTCACCGCCACGCCTGTGCTGCAGGGCAAGGCCGGCGGCGATAGCGAATTGCTGGCCAAGATCAAGACCATCGGCAAGCTGATACGCCACAGCAGCGACACCGCGCCGCCGCCACGCCAGCAACAGGGCGGCGAGCGCGGCGATGGGCAGGTGCAGACCCTGGTGGCGATCGGCGCCTCCACCGGCGGCCCGTCGGCGGTGGCGAAGGTATTGTCGGACTGGGTCCCGCCGCCCGGCTGCGCCATCGTGGTGGTGCAGCATATCGATGAAACATTTGCCTCGCATTTTGCCAAATGGCTCGACGACCAGCTGGCCATGCCGGTGCGCGTGATCGGCGACGGCGACGAACTGGTGGCCGGCACGGTGCTGGTGGCCAGGACCAATGATCACCTGTTGCTGGATCAAAATTATCGTTTGCGTTACGATGCAGCACCTCGCGACTATGTGTACCGGCCTTCGGTCGATGTGTTTTTTCACTGCGTGGCGCAGCACTGGCGTGGCGAGGCGGTCGGCATCTTGCTGACCGGCATGGGCCGCGATGGCGGCGACGGCCTGCTGGCCATGCGCCGCGCCGGCAAGACGACGATCGCCCAGGACCAGGCCAGCAGTGCGGTCTACGGCATGCCGCGCGCGGCGGCAGAACTCGACGCGGCGCAGCAGATCCTGCCGCTCGACAAGATAGGCGCAAGCTTGCGCAATCGAGTGGGTAGCCGGCTCAATAATGGCTGACTACCCTTCCCCAACCTCTGAAAAGACCGCAATGCCCGAATTTTCCACCCGCTTCCTGCCTCCCGATACCGCGCTGACCGAATTCAAGGTCAGCGTCCTGCTGGTGGACGATCAACTGATCATCGCGGAAGCGGTCCGGCGCATGATGAGCGACCAGCAGGATATCGAGTTTCATTACGTTACCGATGCCGCACTGGCGGTGGCAACGGCCGTGCGCATGCAGCCGACGGTGATTCTGCAAGATTTGGTGCTGCCGGGCACCGATGGCTTTGCGCTGATCAAGCAGTACCGCGAGCACGAGGCGCTGGCGCACGTGCCGGTGATCGTGCTGTCGGCCAGGGATGACCCGAAACTGAAGGCCTACAGCTTTGCGGTGGGCGCCAACGACTATGTCGTCAAACTGCCCGACAAGCTCGAATTGCTGGCGCGCATACGCTACCACTCGAACGCCCATATCAGCCGGCTGCAGCGCGACCAGGCGTTCCGTTTCCTGCGCGAAAGCCAGAAAAACCTGGCCGAAGCCAATATAGAACTGCAAAAACTGGCGGCCCTGGACGGCTTGACGGGCATTGCCAACCGCCGCCGCTTCGATGAAACCATGCAGATCGAATGGCAGCGCGGCCAGCGCGACAAAGAGCCGCTGAGCCTGCTTTTCTGCGATATCGACCTGTTCAAGTCCTATAACGACCAGTTCGGCCACCTGGCGGGCGACCTGTGCCTGAAGAAAGTGGCCGCCGTGCTGACCGAGCACCTGAAGCGCCCGGCCGACCTGGCCGCCCGCTACGGTGGCGAGGAATTTGCACTGGTCTTGCCCGACACCGATATCGACGGCGCCATGCTGATCGCCGAAGCGTGCCGGCGCCACCTGGAAAGCCTGCAGATCGAGCACCCGGTCGCCGCGCTGGGCATCGTCACGGTCTCGATCGGTGTGGCCAGCGTGGTGCCGTCGCCACAGTCGACCGTCGAGCAACTGATCAACCGTGCCGACCAGGCCTTGTACGCCGTCAAGCGCAACGGACGCAACAACGTGCTGAAGGCCGAGGACACGACTACCTGATTTTTAACCGCAAGAAAGGAAAGCATAAGTATGAGCAACAGCGCACAACTGGACAATGTCAGCGTCGTCAAGAAATCAAATATCTATTTTGATGGCAAGTGCATTTCGCACAATGTTATTTTTCCTGATGGCACGAAAAAAAGCGTGGGCGTGATTTTCGCGTCATCGCTGCGCTTCAACACGGGCGCACCGGAAATCATGGAAATTGTGGGCGGCCTGTGCAAGGTGCGCCTGGCCGATGCCACCGAATGGACCAGCCATGGCGCGGGCCAGCAGTTCAGCATCCCGGGCAACAGCCATTTCGACATTGAAACTTTAGAGACCGTCGATTACGTCTGCCATTTCGGTTAATTCAAACGAATACCGGCTCCGGTGACAGCAGCACCCCATACTTCGCCTCGACATCCTTCTGGATCGCCTCGGCCAAACCGGTAATGTCCGCGCCACGAGCGCCGCCATTATTGACCAGGACCAGCGCCTGCCTGGGATACACTCCCGCGGGCCCCAGGTTTTTCCCCTTCCAGCCGCACTGATCGATCAGCCAGCCCGCCGCCAGCTTTTCGGTGCCGTCCGGCTGCGCATGGTGCACCAGCGCAGGATAGCGCTCCAGCAACTGTGCGCAATGCGCTTGTGACACCACCGGATTCTTGAAAAAACTGCCGGCATTGCCAATCACGGCCGGGTCCGGCAGCTTGCGCCGGCGTATCGCGATCACCGTGTCGGCCACCTGCTGCGCAGTTGGGTTTGCCAGTTGCTGTTCAGCCACCGCCTGCGCCAATTCGGCATAGCGCAAATTCGGCTGCCACTGCGCCGGCAAGGCGAACGTCACTTCCAGCACGATCAGCTCGGCGCCGTCGGCATGCTTGAAGATGCTGTCGCGGTAACCGAAACGGCAGGCCTCGCGGTCCATGTCGAAGACGATGCCGCTGCTGGCGTGCATCACGCTCACGCTATGCAGATAATCCTTGATTTCCACACCATAGGCGCCGATATTCTGGATCGGCGCCGCGCCCACCGTGCCCGGGATCAGCGACAGGTTTTCCAGCCCGCCGACGCCCTGCGCCAGGGTCCACTGCACGAAGGCGTGCCAGTTTTCGCCTGCCGCCGCGGTGACTAGAATGGTGTCGAACGATGCTTGCGCCAGGCGCATGCCGGTGGTCGCCATGTGCAGCACGGCGCCGGGAAAGTCGCCGGTCAGGACAATATTGCTGCCGCCGCCCAGCATCAGGCGTGGCATGGCGGCCAGCGCCGGATCTTGCAGCGCCGCTTGCAGTTGAACGGTGGAAGTGATGCGCACATAGGCGCAAGCCTGGGCCGTAATGCCGAAGGTATTGAGCGCTTGCAGCGGATAATTGTGTTCGATGGTGAGCTCTGGAGACATGGGATACCGTTTATTTTGCTCGATTATAGAGTGAATGCGACAAAAAACCAGCGCAAGACAAGGGCAGGCAGGCCGTTGTCCGTTAAAATGTCGCATCTTTAACAGGGCCGCGCCGCTTGCAACAGTGGCCAGCCGGCGCGCCAGGCGCGCACCGCTCCAAACACGAAAGGACTGACCATGCCGTCATTTGATGTAGTTTCCGAAGCCGATATGATCGAAGTGAAAAACGCGGTCGAACAAGCCAACAAGGAAATTTCGACCCGTTTCGACTTCAAGGGCAGCGACGCGCGCGTCGAACACAAGGAAAATGAACTGACCGCGTTTGCGGATTCCGACTTCCAGCTCAGCCAGGTACGCGATGTGCTGACCAACAAACTGACCAAGCGCAAGGTTGATGTCCGCTTCCTCGACGAGGGCGACATCAAGAAGATCGGCGGCGACAAGGTCAAGCAGATCATCAAGATCAAGAATGGCATCGAAACGGATGATGCGAAAAAGATCGTGCGCGTCATCAAGGACAGCAAGATGAAAGTGCAGGCGAGCATCCAGGGCGAAGCCGTGCGCGTCACGGGCGCCAAGCGCGATGATCTGCAAGCGGCGATGGCCATGCTGCGCAAGGACGTGCCGGACATGCCGCTGGAATTTAACAATTTCCGCGACTGATCCTTGTCTCGTAACAGTGGGGTGTCGCACCAAGACCCTTGCCCGCTTGCGGTAAAATTGGGCTTGCGCACAGTAATAACGACGGTAGTCTAAGGATAGCAATGAAACGTGTTGATGATTTCCGCCTGCGATTTGGCAAAAAAGAGTATGTGCCCATCATGATCGGCGGCATGGGCGTGGATATTTCCACGTCGGAGCTGGCGCTGGAAGCGGCCCGGCTCGGTGGTATCGGCCATATCTCCGATGCCATGGTGGAAGATGTGTCGGACCGCCGTTTCGACACCACCTTCGTCAAGGACAAGACGAAACTCTACAAATTCAATATCAATAACAGCGACAAGGCCGTGGTGCAGTTCGACCTGGGCCGCCTGGCCGACGCGCAGCGCCGCCACATCGGCGCCACCATGGACGCGAAAAAAGGCGATGGCCTGATTTTCGTCAACTGCATGGAAAAGCTGACCATGAACGGCCCGCGCGAAACCTTGCGCGTGCGCCTGAACGCGGCACTGGACGCCGGCATCGACGGCATTACCCTGTCGGCCGGCCTGCACTTCGGCTCGTTCGCGCTGATGGCCGACCATCCGCGTTTCCGCGATGCCAAGCTGGGCATCATCGTGTCGTCGGTACGCGCCTTGCAAATTTTCCTGCGCAAGAACGCCAAGCTGAACCGCCTGCCCGACTTCGTCATCGTCGAAGGCCCGCTCGCTGGCGGGCACCTGGGTTTCGGCATGGACTGGGCCAATTACGACCTGCACACGATCACCGCCGAATTGCTGGCCTACCTGAAAGCGGAGCAGCTCGACATTCCGCTGATCGCCGCTGGCGGCATTTTCACGGGCAGCGACGCCGTGTCGTTCCTGGAAGCGGGCGCGGCTGGCGTGCAAGTGGCCACCCGCTTTACCGTCACCAGCGAATGCGGCCTGCCGGACAAGGTCAAGCAGGAATACTACAAGGCGTCGGAAGAAGACATCATCGTCAATGGCGTCTCGCCGACCGGCTACCCGATGCGCATGCTGAAAAACACGCCGGCCATCGGCGCCGGCATCCGTCCCGGCTGCGAATCGTATGGCTACCTGCTCGATGCGACCGGCAACTGCGCGTATATCAACTCGTACAACCGCGAAGTGGCGGCCCACCCCGAGCTGAAAGTCGTGTCGGTGATGGACAAGACCTGTTTGTGCACGCACATGCGCAACTTCAACTGCTGGACCTGCGGCCATTACACCTACCGCCTGAAGGACACCACGCACAAACTCGACAATGGCGAATACCAGATCCTGTCGGCCGAACACGTCTTCAAGGACTACCAGTTCAGCGTCGACAACCAGATCGCCCTGCCGGAAAAAGAAACCGTAGCCTGACCAGGCTCGGCTTCAAAATAGTGGCGCAGCCTGCGAAGGCTGCGCCATTTTTTTATGCCGCCAGCAAAGCTGCCAGCACCTGCTCCAGCTGCCCGAAACGGGGCCTCTGCAGAGGCCGTTCCTGCAAGCAAGCACTCGCCAACGCCTGCAGCGCCGGCAAGGGCGTCGCGCAGCGGTCCAGCAATTCCGCCAGCAGCACGCCAAACGCACGCACCTCGATGCCTTGCAGTACAGCGGCGATGGTCGCGTCGGGCGCAAACAGCGAGGCTGCGCCAAAGTCGCCCAGCAGACAGCGGCCATCCGGATGGTGCAGAATATTGTGCGCGTACAAGTCGCCGTGCACGATGCCGCGCGCATGCAATTGGCGCGCCGCCGACGCGATGCCATGCGCGATCGCCAGCAGCTGCCGCTCACTGAAGCGCACATCGCCGTCATAGATGTCGCGCGTGCAGGACGCCAGGCTGGGTGGACCTGCCAGGTTGATATAGTCCGGATCGATCAGCGGCATCACCAGGCCGAGTGATCCTTGCGGGTGAGCGCTTACCGTTCCGAGGATCGGGATCATGTTGGCATGATCACCTGCGCTGACGCAGGCGGCCATCTCGCTGCGCGGCAAGCCATCGCTGGTCATGGCACCCTTGAAGACCTTGACGGCGACCGGCTGGCCGTCAAGCGTGGCCTGCGAAATCACGCCCGAGGCGCCCTCGCCCAGCTGTCGTCCCAGTTGCAAACGCTTCCAATCGATATGCTCCATGCCGGCCGCGTCCAGGGCGGTCGCTTCACGAGCTTCATTGAACGGGTTGCCGGCACAAGCCAGCCAGCTCAGGCGCGGCAAGTCCTGCAGCCAGGCGGGCAGCGACGGCAGGCGGTTGGCGGAAATACGCAGCAATTCCAGCCGCGTGCAACGCGCCAGCGAGGCCGGCAAGGTGCTCAAGCGGTTACCGGCGAGCATCAGCTTTTGCAGGAACACACAGTCCCCAATCTCGTCGGGCATTACTTCGATGGCGTTATCGGTCAAGGTCAGCCAGCGCAGCTTGGGTGGCAGGGCTTGCGCCGGCACGCTGCGGATCTGATTGGCCTTGAAGCCGATCATGCTCAGCTCAGGACATGAACCGAGCCCCACCGGCAAAGACGTGAACCGGTTATCGGAGCAGAAGACTATCCGCAATTTGTGCAGGCGTGGCAGGTCGTCGGGCAAGGATGTCAGGTCATTGCCCGACAAGTCGAGGATTTCCAGCGTATCGGCCAGGTCATAAATTTCGGGTGGAAAGGCCGTCAGGCCGCAGGACAAGCTCAAACGCTGCGCGCCGGCCAACTGGCCGGCGCGCAACTGTTCCAAAGTAGTGGACAAGGCGTGCTTTCAAATCGATAAAATCAAAGTGTAGCAGGCGAGCGTTTTCCACTCAGAATTTTTTGTGCCATATCGGCCAGCAAGGCCAGCAACAGCGCACCGATGGCCGTGGCCAGCAACAGATGATAATTGCCGCCGCTATGCGAAAACATCCAGGAATAACCATAACCGGCGAGCGCCTGGAACAGCGCAAACACGGTAGTGGCACGGCTCCAGGCAGCATGTTGCGCGCTTGCATCATGTTGCAGCAGTTGGTGCAAGCGCCCCAGGGTAATTGGTACGATGCCAGGCGGGAAGGTTCCCACCACAAAGGTCGCCAGCATCAGCACGGCATGCTGGTGCGACATCATCATCACGCACAACGCCACCGCTTGCAGCAACAATGCCATGCGGCTGGTCATGGCCGGGCCGATACGGTCTGCCAGCGCGCCATACAGCATGGGCCCGGCAATCGCTCCCAGACCATAGATGATCCAGAAAACAGCGGCCTCATGCGCTCCCCAGCCGAGGCCACGGGCCACGTAATCGACCAGGAATACCATCATCGGCACCAGCGCCACGGCCATCAGCGCATATTGCACGAACAGGGTATTGAGGGCCAGCGCCGTGCCAGGTTGGGCTCCGGCGCCATGTTTGGCGGGAGCAGGCGCTCCCGTCGGCGGCGTGGCCGGCCAAAAGGTCCAACTGATGATTGCCAGCAACAGCGACAAGCTGCCCAATCCCAGCCACGCGGCGCGCAGGCCCAGCTGCAT
Organism: Janthinobacterium sp. 1L-D-8-B-C4; assembly: GCF_057291295.1. Lineage (NCBI taxonomy): Bacteria > Pseudomonadati > Pseudomonadota > Betaproteobacteria > Burkholderiales > Oxalobacteraceae > Janthinobacterium > Janthinobacterium sp. 1L-D-8-B-C4. Next base: position 1,425 of record NZ_JBXAVX010000019.1, on the reverse strand, counting down.
CAGCAGCGGCACCAGGGTACCCGAGGCGGCAACACCAAAGCCGACGCCGACAAAAATCGCCCCGCCTGCCAGCCCCCTGCGTTGCACCGGTACCTGCGGCAGCACGGTCGACGCGACCAGCACCATGATGCTGCCGCCGGCCAGGCCCGACAAGAAGCGCCAGATAAAGAACCAACTGACCGACAAAGGAAACGCACAGGCAAAGAATGCCAGCGAAGCGAGCAGCATCATGCCGCGCAGGATGACATGCGCGCTGAAGCGCCGCGCCATCGGCCGGCCCAGCAAGGCGCCAGCCAGATAGCCGAGCAGATTGGCAGCGCCCAGATAGATCACGTCGTCCACGGAAAACCAGCGCGCCTCAATCAGCGAAGGGATCAAGGGCGTGTAGGCAAAGCGGGCCAGGCCGATACCGACCAGGCTGGCGCACAGGCCGGCGGCAATTGCGCGCAAGCTGGCGCCGGTATTGTCTTGTTCATTGATGGGTGATATTACACTCATGAAAGTCTTTCTTCAGTGATCATGTTTGACAGCTTAGTCAAACTTGACAGCAGTGTCAAGAATACCCATAATCGTCGTATGGCCGGTAAAAAACAATTCAACGAAGAACAGACCCTCGATCGCGCAATCAGCGTTTTCTGGGAACGCGGCTATGCTGCCACCTCGATGCAGGACCTGGCGCATGCGACGGGCGTGCTGCGCGGCTCACTCTACAACGCCTATGGCGACAAGCAGGCGATCTTCCTGCGCGTGTTCGAGCGCTATCGCCGCAATTTTCTCGATGCAGCGCAGTTGCAACTTGCCGACGACGATCCCGCCACCGCCCTGCACGATTTTTTCGCCTATACCATCAATACCATGACCGAAGCGGTAGCGCCTGTCGCGCCCTCGCAGGAAGCATCCACGCGTGGCTGCCTTACGACAAAAATCGCCACCGACGAAACTGCCATGGATGAACCGGTACGTGCCGCCTTGCGCGGCATGCTCGATGAACTGGAAGAGATTTTGTTAGTGCGCTTGGCTATGGCAGATGCGCGCGCGCGATTGAACCTGCCGCCCGCCGACGCAGCTCGCCTGGCTGCCACCCTGACGCGCGGCATTGTGGTGATGGAGCGCATCTACCATGCGCCAGCCGCACTGCTGGCGACAGCCGATTCGCTGGTTACGGTGTTGTTTCACCCGAACCCTTGAACAGCCGGGGTCAGACCCCACACCGTCAGCTTCACACCCGGCGTTGGCCTGGCAGGGGTCTGACCCCAGCCTTCGCTTGGGGTTATCTATAACAACTCTACAGACGAAAAAAAACCCCATCAATTTCTTGATGGGGTTTTCTTCTACTACGAATAACAAGCCTGACGATAACCTACTTTCACACTGGTTGCAGCACTATCATCGGCGCAAAGTTGTTTCACGGTCCTGTTCGGGATG
>NZ_JBXAVX010000018.1:0-155421 GCF_057291295.1 Janthinobacterium sp. 1L-D-8-B-C4 | reverse complement strand
GCTGGATAACGTCCAGTTTGAATTGCATACTGTACTTTGCCATAAAAAACCCCGAAAGTTTGTGTCCAACTTTCGGGGGGCAGTTCAGAGACGCGCGCCTGAGAAAATGCCGATGGCGGCGTTGCAGCTCCTCGCCGTACATGCGTACTGTCTTCGTCGCTGCGCCTTGCCCTCGGCATTTTTCAGGCTCGCTTGGCCCGGTGAGCCTGTGCCGGAGACTGGAGTTTCAATACGCTTTACTGGTGTTCCGGTGTTCTGGCCCAAAAAAAAGTCTGCCGGGCCCGGGGATGTAGGCTGGCAGACTCAACAAGCAAATCGCTTGATTAAAAAAGGGCGTGAAAAAGCAAGCAGGGCACACGGTGCGATGCTTGCGTGGCTGGCGGCGGCGCGCGGGCCGCAGGAGGCTAGCTCAGCTGGAAGGTCAGCGGTACCAGCACATACACCGGTACCGGTTTGCCGTTTTCGATCATGGGCTTGAACAGGGCGCGCATGGCGGCCTGGCGGCCCGCTTCATCGAGGTTGCTGTAGCCGGTCGACTTGTGCACCAGGATTTGCTCGGGCAGGCCTTTTTCATTGATCAGGATGCGCAGCACCACGGTGCCGCTCTCGCCCAGGCGACGTGACATATTCGGGTAGACCAGTTGCGGCGCCTTGATGTATTCGACGCTGCTGACGGTGCGCGGCGCCGACGGCGCCGGTGGCGATGGTGCTGGCGTCGAAGGCGCGGCCGGCGCGCTGGTCGCTACCGGCGCCGCTTCGGCGCGGCTCGGTTGCGGCGGCGTGATGGTCGGCTCGCTTGGCGCCACGGCGATCAGCGGCAGCGGTGGAATCACGGCACGCGGCATGGGCGCGCTCAGTTCCACCGTCTTCGGTACGGATGGTGCCGGTGGCTTGGGCGGTGCCGGTGGCGCGATGATGCTGACGGTCATGATGGCCGGCATCGCTGCGCTCACCACGCGGCTCAGCAGGCCGCTCTGGATGGCGTAGAAAGCGGCGACGTGCAGCACGAGGATGAGCGCCAGTGGCACGAATTTGCTGCGCTTCTTCTCGAAGACGGCAAATTGTTCCACAGCCTGCACCGTAATGGGCGGGGGCATCATCGTCATGGCGTTCATCGCTTTCTGGTTTTAATTGGTAAAGGCCGGGACCTCGGTGCGCGAGATCACGGTTTCACGCAAGGCAGCGGTTGCATCGAGATGGGTGCTCAGTACTTCGCGCGCGCAGCTATGGCATTTGCCGCAACAGGTGGCCACGCCCAGGTCACGGCGCAGCTCGGCCATGGAGGACAGGCCGAGGTCGACGGCTTGACGGATTTCACGATCAGATATGTTGTTGCAGACACATACAATCATTGATGCACCTTCTGGCTAAATTCACAGGAAAACACAAGGGAAGAAAGTAGTCTCATCCGATATTGTTGCCATCGTTTTAATGAGAATCATTATCATTACGTTTCAATTGTCTCGCAAAGACGTTAACTTTGCAAGCGATTTGATGTGCGGACTTGATCGCGGCGGGGCACGCCACTCGCGCCCCTGGCCGCTTGCAGGGCATGGCACTGCCTTTGATCAGTGGCCATCGTGGGGCTAAATAAAAACAATTCGCATTCGTGCTTATAATGCTGGTATTGTCTCGGACGGTCGGCGCCTGCCCTTTTTTTTCAGGCCCGGTTGTCGGCATTTCACAACATATGCGTGAGATGCCCTACTACTTGAACGGAATTTGCTCATGACTCTAGTTCCACCCCTGATGACGCTTGACGCGCTGGCAGTCGGCCAGAGCGGCACGGTGTTGCATATCACGCCCTTGCCGGCGGACCAGATGGAAGACGGCGTCGACCTTGCGCGCCGATTGATGGAACTGGGATTCGTGCCCGGCGAAAAGATCCGCATGCTCAAGCGCGGCCTGCCCGGTGGCGATCCGCTCGCCATCCGCGTGGGCAATGCCACGTTCGCACTGCGCCGCTTTGAAGCGGCGCTGATCACGATTCAACCGCTGACCTGACCGGAACTACCATGGGTGCCGTAGAAAACATCACCGGTGCGGGCTTGCACAAGCCGACGCACCAGCCACAAATCGCCCTCCTGGGCAATCCGAACTGCGGCAAGACCGCCCTGTTCAACCGATTGACGGGCTCGCGCCAGAAAGTGGCGAACTACGCCGGCGTGACCATCGAGCGCAAGGAAGGTCATTTCACGTCGCCGGCCGGTCAACCTGTGCGCGTGCTCGACCTGCCGGGTGCCTACAGCCTGTCGCCGACCACCCCCGATGAAGCCATCACACGCGACGTCGTCGGCGGCCTGCGCCCGGGCGATCCGCGGCCGGACGCCATCATCTGCGTGGTCGACGCCACCAATTTGCGCCTCAATCTGCGCCTGGTGCTCGAAGTCAAGCGCCTGGGCCTGCCGATGCTGCTGTCGCTGAACATGACCGACGTGGCCAAGAAGCGCGGCATGCTGATCGACGTGGCCAGGCTGTCGCAGGAGCTGGGCATGCCGGTGGTCGAGACCATCGCGGTGCAGCACGACGGCGAAAAAGCGCTGCTGGCTGCCATCGACGCCATGCTGCCGCTGCCGCCGGCCGATCCGCAGCCGTTATCAAGTATCGACAGCGTGTCGGTCGAAGAGACCCAGCGCGAAGTGCGCCGCATCCTGGCCGCCGTCAGCAATGACGCCGCCGACAGCGGCAACCTGACCGAAAAAATCGACAACGTGGTGCTGCACCCGGTGTTCGGCCCGATCATCCTGGCCGTGCTGATGTTTTTGATCTTCCAGGCCGTCTTTACCTGGGCCGCCACGCCGATGGAAATGATTACTGGCGGCGTCGAGCATCTGGGCGCCTTCTTGACGGCCAGCATGCCCGATGGCCATCTGAAAAGCCTGCTGGTCGAAGGCGTGATCGGCGGCGTCGGCAGCGTGCTGGTGTTCCTGCCGCAGATTCTGATCCTGTTCTTCTTCATCCTCAGCCTGGAAGACTGCGGCTACCTGCCGCGCGCGGCCTTTTTGCTCGACCGCATGATGGGCGGCGTGGGCCTGTCGGGCCGCGCCTTCATTCCGCTCCTGTCGAGCTTTGCCTGCGCGATTCCCGGCGTGATGGCGGCGCGCACCATCCAGAATCCGCGCGACCGCCTGGTCACCATCATGATCGCGCCGTTGATGACATGCTCGGCGCGCCTGCCGGTGTATGCGCTGATCATCGCCGCCTTCATTCCCGAGCAGCAGGTATGGGGCGTGCTCAGCCTGCAGGGACTGGTATTGTTTACGCTGTACTTTGCCGGCATCATTTCGGCCATGGCCGTGGCCTGGGTCATGAAGCGCAGCATGGGCAGCAAGACCAAGCAGGCCTTGCTGCTGGAACTGCCCAGCTATCACTGGCCGCATTTGCGCAACCTGGGCGTCAGCCTGTGGGAACGCGCGAAGATTTTTCTCACGCGCGTCGGCACCATCATCCTGACCCTGATGATTATCCTGTGGTTCCTCAGTACTTTTCCCGGCCCGCCGGACAACGCCATCCATCCGCCGATCTACTACAGCCTGGCCGGCATCCTGGGCCGCGGCCTGGAAGTGATCTTCGCGCCGATCGGCTTCAACTGGCAGATCTGCATCGCGCTGGTGCCAGGCATGGCCGCGCGTGAAGTGGCCGTCGGCGCCCTCGGCACCGTCTACGCGCTGTCGCAAAGCGGCGACGCGCTCGCTTCGACCCTGGAGCCTTTGATCGCCCATTCGTGGTCGATGGCCACCGCCTTGTCGCTGCTGGCCTGGTATGTATTCGCGCCACAGTGCCTGTCGACCCTGAGTGTGGTCAAGCGCGAAACGGGTGGCTGGCGCTATCCGCTGCTGATGGCCGGCTACATGTTTGCGCTGGCCTACGGCGCCTCGTTCATCACTTATCGCGTCGCCCTGCTGCTGGGCGCCTGAGGAGAGTCTCATGTGGCAAACCGTTATCGTCGCCCTGATCGTCGCAGCCGCGCTGCTGCACTTTTCGACCAAATACCTGCCGGCGGGCGCGCGCCGCGCCATCGTGCGTGGCCTGGTGCGCTGCGGCCTGAATGAAGAAAAGATGGCGCAGGTGTTCAAGGTTGCGCCTGGCTGCGGCAGCGGCTGCGGTTCCTGCGGCTCCTGCGATACACCGGCGCCGCCAGCGGACACGCCTGGCGGCAGCGGCGACGGCAAACAGCGCGTCATCATGATGCAGGTGCGGCGTTAAACCTTGATCGATGGTGGCGCTGGCGCTACTATTGCTTTATCGACGCAGTGTAAGGGGAACGACAAATGGCGATACTGTTGATGTTCATGTTCCTGTTTGCGCTTGCCACCTGGTTCCTGGCCAGCCGGCGTGGACGCCACGGCGGCCTGTGGTTCGGCATCGGCCTGTTCCTGGGGCCGTTTGCCTTGCTGGCGGTGGCGACCTTGCCGACGGTGCCACCGGCTGGCTGAATGACAAAAACCCGCAGTTGCGGGTTTTTTTACGCCTGCGCGCCTGCGTGTTGCTGCCGGTACTGGCGCGGCGAGCACGCCATCAGGCGCTTGAAGGCGTGGCTGAAGGCGCTGTCCGACTCGTAGCCCAGCGCCTGCGCAATCGACGTGATGCTGGCAGCGCTGTCCTTCAGGCGGCGCGTGGCCAGGCGCATGCGCCAGCGCAGCAAATATTCCAGCGGCGCGACACCCACCCGTGTCTTGAAATGCAGGGCGAATGCCGAGCGTGACTGCGTGGCGACGGCGGCCAGTTGCGCCAGGGTCCAGCGCCGCGCCGGCTGCGCATGCATCGCTTCGATGGCGGCGCGCAGCCTGGGGTCGGCCAGCGCAAACAGCCAGCCTGCCGGCTGCGTGGTCTGCGCCGCCAGGTACTGGCGCAAGACCTGCAGCAGCATCATGTGGCCCAGGTGGCGCGTCATCAGCGCGGCGCCGGGCGCGGTGGCCTGCAGTTCCTGCGCCAGGCGCTGCAAGGTCCAGTGCAGCACGCCGGCCTGGTCGGTATTGGCGCGTACATGGATCAGCGGCGGCAGGCAGTCGAGCAGGATGGACGCTTCCTCGCCAAACGCAAAGCGCCCGCCGATCAGGAAAAAATCCTTCTCGCCGGCGCCATGACTGGCCACGCCGCGCTCGGCATGGCGGTACACCTGCAGCGCGTCGGCCGGCGGCCAGCCCGGCGTGCTGGCCAGGGTAAAAGCACGTCCCGGCGCCAGCAGGAAGCAGTCGCCGGTGTGCAACTGCAGCGCGTCATCGACGCCTTCGACACTGAGCCAGCAACTGCCCTCGCGCACGGCGTTGAACTTGATGCCGTCGGGCGGAGGGAAGGTGATCGCCCACTCGCCGCCGGCGCGCAGCCCGGCAAAGTGCGAGCTGCGCGTGTCGAACAGCGACAGTACCTCGGACAGCAAATCCATGATAACCCCAGTTTTGGACGATGGCGACAGAATCGCGGATTTTACTGCATTCCTGGTCCAGGCCGCAGCGCGCACAATCGGTTTTCACCCATCACGACCAGACAGCCATGACATACACCATCACCCTTCAAACTCCCTTGCGCTCCGGTTTCGGCGCGCGCACCACGGCCGCCGAAGCGCTGGCCGGACGCGATTTGTCCGGCCTGAACGCGATTGTCACGGGCGGCTATTCCGGCCTGGGCCTGGAAACGGTGCGCGTGCTGGCCGGCGCCGGCGCCCGCGTCACCGTGCCAAGCCGCGACCTGGCACAGGCGCGGCTGGCGCTGCAGGGCATTGCCGGCGTCGACATCGCGGCACTGGACCTGCTCGATCCCCAATCGATCGACGCCTTCGCCAGCGCTTTTCTGGCCACCGGTGCGCCGCTGCACATGCTGGTCAACAGCGCCGGCGTGATGGCCTCGCCCCTGCGGCGCGACGCGCGCGGCTACGAGGCGCAGTTCGCCACCAATCACCTGGGCCATTTTCAATTGACGGCGCGCTTGTGGCCGGCGCTGCGGCGGGCGAATGGCGCGCGCGTGGTGTCGGTATCGTCGCGCGGCCATGTGATTGCGCCCATCGATTTGCTCGATCCGAATTTCTTGCAGCGCCCCTACGACAAATGGCAGGCGTATGCGCAGTCGAAAAACGCCAACGCGCTGTTCGCGGTGGAACTCGATCGTCTCGGCGCCGCGCACGGCGTGCGGGCGTTCTCGCTGCATCCCGGTTCCATCCTGACGCCACTGGCGCGCCATATGGACCTGGAAGACTTGCGCCGGGTCGGTGCGCTCGATGAGCACAACCGCGTCAATCCGCCGCCGGAGTCTAACTTCAAGAGCGTGGAAGAGGGCGCGGCAACAGCCGTCTGGTGCGCCACCAGTGCCCAGCTCGACGGACATGGCGGCGTGTATTGCGAGGATTGCGATATCGCCGCCCTGATGGCCGACGACGGTATTGGAGCGGGCGTGCGTCGCAGCGCCGTCGATCCGCAACTGGCGCGCCAGCTATGGGCGCTCAGCGAGCAGATGACGGGCGTGGCCTTCGATCCTGCTGTGGCGTAATCAGGCCTTGCTGGCCAGTTTGTCCACCACCGGCGCCAGCGCCGCCGGGCGGCAGCCAAACGCCGCCAGGCGGCCTTGCGCTTGCGGCGCCAGGTCCAGGTCGTACGGCAGGCGCCCGGCCACCAGCCATAGCTTGTCGTGCGGCAGGGCGCCAACGAGGCGGCGCTGGCCGTCGACGAACAGGGCGTTATAGGTTTGCAGCACGATCTGCTGCGCGCCCTGCGCAAAGGCGATGGCGGCGTCGACTTCACCGGGCAGCGCCTCGGCGGACAAGGCAAACTCGCGCACTTCCAGGCCGGCGTCCAGCAGGGCCGGCAGCATCGAGCTGCGCGCTTCCTGGTTGCGGCCCAGCGCCACTTCGTCGATCTCGCTGCGCGAGCGCACTTCGACCGTGATCAGGGTCACCGGCAGGCTGGCGGCTAGCGGGCGATATGCGCCTTGCACGCGCAGCGCCGCCTGCTGCACTTGCCGTGCCAATGCCATCGCTTCGGGCTGCATCAGCGCCGGTGGCGTGACGGCGCGCTCTTGCCAGTCGCGCACGGCGTGCACCCGCTTGAGCTGCTGCACGCGCGCGTGCGCTTCATCGATGCGCGCGATGGGAATCGCGCCGCTTTCCACCGCCGCCAGCACCGCCTCGATGGCCGCCTGCTGCTGCGCTTCGCGGTGCGAGATCAGCACGATGTCGGCGCCGGCCTGCAAGGTGGCAATCGCGCCCTGCGTAATGCCGATGCCATCGGCAATCGCCGCCATTTCCAGGCAGTCGGAAATTACCACGCCGTCATACCCCATCTCGCCGCGCAGCAAATCGGTCAGCACGCCTTTTGACAAGGTGGCTGGCACATTGGTATCGGCCTCGAAGGCGGGAAACACCACGTGCGCCGTCATGATGGCGTCAACGCCCGCTGCGATCGCGGCGCGAAACGGCGCCAGCTCCACCGCGTGCAGTCGAGCCTTGTCGTGGGGCACCAGCGCCATCGCGTAATGCGTGTCGGTGGCCGTGTCGCCATGGCCGGGGAAATGCTTGGCGGTCACCGCCATGCCGGTCGATTGCTGGCCGCGCATGGCCGCCATGCCGTAGTCGATGACGGTGGCGGCGTCTTCGCCATACGCGCGCACGCCGATCACCGGGTTGCTGCGGTTGTTGTTCACGTCGAGCACGGGCGCGAGCAGCATGTTGATGCCGACCTGGCGCATCTCGTCGCCGCTGACCTGGTTCAGGCGTTCGCAATCAATCACCGAGCCGGCCGCCTGGAAGGCCATCGCGGCGGGAATCGGTGTCACGCCCTGCTCGATGCGCATTACCATGCCGCCTTCCTGGTCGATCGAGATCAACAGGGGAATATCCGAGACCTCCGCATTGATCTGCTGCAGTTCGCGGCACAGCTTTGACACCTGCTGTGGCGTGTGCACATTGCGGCGAAACAGGATCACGCCGCCGACCTTCTGCTGCCGGATCAGGGTCTTGATATGGTCATTCGCTTCCAGGGCGTCGAAGCCCACCATGAACAGCTGTCCTATTTTCTCGCGCAAGCCCTGCTCCATTGCCACTCTCCGGTCGTTATGATGGTACGTCGTCTGCCTGGTATTGTATTGGATCCAAAGAAAAGGGCAAGTGGTTTCTAATTGGTATTAGTCCAGCGACTTGAACGATTCCGCCTGCGCCTTCGGCCAGTACAGCCCGAAGACGGGCGGCAGCTTCGGCAACTGGTCCGGGTCGAGCAACTGGCCCGGCTCCAGGAAGGGCAGCAGGGCCGAGGCCAGGCGCACCTGGTTGGGAGAAATGCGCCGCACCAGATGATGCGGGCGCAGTTCCTGCGGATGGGCCAGGCCGGCGGCGGCGATCAGCTCGGCCAGCGCCTTCAGGGTGTTCTGGTGGAAGTGGGCCACCCGTTCGATCTTGTCGGGCACCACCAGCGCGCGCTGGCGCTGCGGGTCCTGGGTGGCGACGCCGGTCGGGCAGCGGTCGGTATGGCAGCTTTGCGACTGGATGCAGCCCAGCGCGAACATGAAGCCGCGCGCCGAATTGCACCAGTCGGCGCCCAGCGCCAGCAGGCGCGCGATGTCAAACGCCGTAATGATCTTGCCCGAGCAGCCGATCTTGATTTTCTCGCGCAGGTTGGCGCCAACCAGCGTGTTATGCACCAGCACCAGCGCTTCCTGCAAGGGCGTACCGACATGGTCGGTAAATTCCAGCGGCGCCGCACCGGTGCCGCCTTCGCTGCCGTCGACGACGATGAAGTCGGGCGTGATGCCGGTCGCCAGCATGGCTTTGACGATGCCGAAAAATTCCCACGGGTGGCCGATGGCCAGCTTGAAGCCGGTCGGCTTGCCGCCGGACAGATTGCGCAGGCGCTCGATAAAGTGCAGCATCTCGATCGGCGTGGAAAAGGCGCTGTGGGCAGCCGGCGAGATGCAGTCCTCGCCCACCGCCACGCCGCGCGTGACGGCAATTTCAATCGTCACTTTCGGCCCGGGCAGCACGCCGCCGTGACCGGGCTTGGCGCCCTGCGACATCTTCAGCTCGATCATTTTTACCTGTTCCGAGCTGGCGTTGGCGATAAAGCGTTCTTCCGAAAACGTGCCGTCGGGATTGCGGCAGCCGAAGTAGCCGGAGCCGATTTCCCACACCAGGTCGCCGCCATTGGCGCGGTGGTGGGGGCTGATGCTGCCTTCGCCCGTATCGTGCATGAAGCCGCCGCGGCGCGCGCCGCCGTTCAGCGCCAGGATGGCGTTGGCCGACAGCGCGCCAAAGCTCATCGCCGAGATATTGAACACGCTGGCCGAATACGGCCGCGCGCGCGGGCAATCGGGATGGTTGCCGATCTCGATGCGGAAGTCATGGCCGGTGACGACGGCCGGCGCGATCGAATGGTTGATCCATTCATAGCCTGCTTGATAGACGTCAAGCTGGGTGCCGAACGGGCGCTTGTCGGTTTCCTGCTTTGCCCGCTGGTAGACGATGCTGCGCTGGTTGCGCGAGAACGGCGTGGCCTCGCTGTCGCTTTCGAGAAAATACTGGCGGATCTCGGGTCGCACGCTTTCAAAGGTATAGCGGAAATGCGCAAGAATGGGGTAGTTGCGGCGCAGCGCGTGCTTCGTTTGCAGCAGGTCGCTGATGCCCAGCAAGGTCAGCGCGCCGGCCAGCAGCGGCAGCCAGTAATGATCGTAGAAGAACAGGGACAGAACAAGGATGGCTGCCGACGCAATCAGGGTCAGGTAGCGGATGGAAACAAGGGGCATGGACACTCCGGTAAGATCGTTCTAGCCGCAGAGTGTACCGGTGAATTGAAAAGGCCGTGGCGGTGGCTGCCGCCACGGCGGGGGCCACGCTTATTGCGCGGCGCGGATACGTGCCACGCGCTCGGCGCTGGCAGGATGGCTCGACAGATACGACGTGCCATGGTCAAGCTTGCCGAGCGCCACGAACACCTGCGCCAGGTGCTCCAGCGCGATGCCGTTATGGCGCAGCATGGCGATCGCATAATCGTCGGCCTCGCGCTCGACGTCGCGCGAATACTTCAGGTCCAGCAGCAGCGGCGGCAGGGTCGCCACCACCGTCGAGACGTCGCCGAACAGCAGCGCCGCGCCGGCGCCGACGGCCGAGGTCTGGATAATGCGCCGCGTCAGGTGGCGCCGCTGCAGGTGGCCCAGTTCATGCGCCAGCACGCCCATGATGGCCAGGTCGTCGGGCATCAGTTCCACCATCTCGTCGGTCAGCACGATGTCGCCCGAGGGCAGGGCGAAGGCGTTCGGGCCGATCTTGCTTTTGCGGAAAACGATGTGGTGTTCCAGCCGGCTGCCGTCCGGCGTGGCCAGGCGGTCGAACTGCGCGCGCAGGGCGTCCTGGCGCGCTTGCCCGAGCTTGCTGGGGTCGAATACATGGCTGTCGAGCATGTCGAGCACGCCCTGGCCCAGCTGGCGCTCGACCGCCGGTGGCAGCGCGTAGGCCAGGCCCTTGGCGGCCAGCGGCAGAACGTACTGGTAGCACAGGAACAGCGCCAGCACGGTGGCCAGCAGGGCCAGCAGCGTGGCGCGCCAGCTTTGCTGCAGCCGCACCACCAGGCTGTCGCGGTGGCCGCTGGTGTAAAGCAGCTCGTTGAAGGCCGCCTGGTCGGTAATTTCCAGGTAGGCGCCATCGGGAAAGCTGACCTTGCGCACGGCGTGACTGGTGCGCTCGGATACATGCAACTGCGCCAAAGGGCAGCGCCGCTCTATGTCGCCGGCCAGCACCGCCTGGCCCTCGTGCACGGCGAGCGTGACGTGGTACAGGCGCGAAGTCTGGCCGTCGAAGTAGCGCGCGGAGACAGATTCGGCCATTACATCGACAGGTCGAAGTCCAGCAGGTCGACCACGCCTTCGCCGGTGGCCGATACTTGCTGGCCGGTGGCGGCAACGAATTCATCGAGGCTGCCGTGCGCCAGCAGCGCGGTCGCTTCCAGGCGGTATTTCAGCCAGCGCACCTGGGCGAATGGCGTAAACAGGCCCAGGGTCACCACGATGCCCAGCAGGTTGGTCAGCATGATGAAGGTGGTGCGGCCCCAGGTCAGTTGCGAGGCGAACTGGTGCTGCTGCAATCGCGTATGGTTCCAGATCAGGTTCTGGATCATGGTCAGGAACAGCGGCAGCACCAGGAACATCCACAGATAGATGGCGCCAATGGCCAGCAGCAGGCCGCCGATCTTGGACGGGTCGCTGGCGTTGGTGGCAAACGAGGCGATCACGCTGCCGACACCGAGCACGATCAGCACCACCAGGCCGGCAATGAAGATCGCGACGAACAGCAGATAGGTCTTGTAGAAGCTGCCGACGCTGGCGTCAAAGCCGAAATGACTGTTGCCAAAGCGGCTTTCCGTGTGTTGGAAGCGCTTCATGCGCTGGTGCAGGAACGGCGTCAGCAGGCCCAGGGTGAACGCGTTCAGGATCGGCAGCAGCAGGAAGTACAGATACGCCTGCTTGGCGCTGCCGCCAAAGCCGAAGCGGATGCCGCGGTAGCTGGTGTTGTACAGCTTGAACTGCAGGCTTTTCCAGACCAGCCAGGGCAGGATGGCGGCCATCAGCACGAACATGATCAGACCGATGACAGGCGATACCTGAAAGGCGAGGTTGTAGCCGGCGATCAGCACCACGGCGGCGATGCGGCCCTTCAAAATGGCAATCGCGTTGCCATGGTATTCGAAGCTGCTGCCGGCAAGGTGAGTGCTGGAATAGAAATAGCGGTTGCGGCGCACCTTGGCCCAGGCCGAATAAATGCCCAGGGTGACGATGCTCAGCAGCAGGTTGACGATCCAGATGCGAAAGTATTCGCTGCCGGTGGCGCTGAAGGTAATCGCTTCACGCTTGATGCGTGGCTGTTGGTTGTCGATATCCACGTGGATGATCCTTGCAATTAAAGAATAAGCAAGATGATGGATATACAAGATGTTGTCAATTGAAATATTGTTCGTGCGCAATAAAATCGTGCCGTGCAGCCGTGCGCGGCGGCGATGGCCACCGGCGGCTATACTGGCCCTTACTCTATTGCTGACGGGAATACCATGATCGTTGTCCACCATCTCAATAATTCGCGCTCGCAGCGCGTGCTGTGGCTGCTCGAAGAGCTGGGCCTCGAATACGAGGTCAAGCGCTACCAGCGCGACCCGAAAACCATGCTGGCGCCGGCCGCCCTGAAGGCCGTGCACCCGCTGGGCAAGTCGCCCGTGATCACCGACGGCGCCAATACGGTGGCCGAATCGGGCGCCATCATCGAATACCTGGTCGAACGCTACGGCAATGGCCGCCTGGTGCCGGCCGCCGGTTCGCCTGAAAAGCTGCGCTATACCTACTGGCTGCACTTCGCCGAAGGCTCGGCCATGTCGCCACTGCTGATGAAGCTGGTGTTCGACAAGGTAGAATCGGGCCCGATGCCGTTTTTCGCGAAGCCGATCGCGCGCGGCATTGCGCAAAAAGTGAAGTCCACCTTTGTGCAGCCGAATATCGACAACCAGCTGGCGTATATGGAAGCGGAGCTGGACAAGAACAAATGGTTTGCCGGCAATGAATTTTCCGCCGCCGACATCCAGATGAGCTTTCCGCTGGAAGCGGCGGCCTCGCGCGCGGGCCTCGACGCGCGCCTGCCGAAACTGACGGCGTTCTTGCAGCGCATCCATGCGCGGCCGGCGTATCAACGGGCGTTGGAGCGCGGCGGACCGTACGACTACGCCAAGTAATCGGTATTCCCGGGCCACGCTACGGTAAAATGATCGATTCAACCAGCATCAACCTACCGCATGGCCCGACTCCTCGCTATCGACGGCTTGAATATCGTACGCCGCGTCTACGAAGCCAGTCCTGAACCCGATTCCGACCTGAAGGCGGAGATCGCGCTGCGCCATGCGCTGTCGTCGTTCCGCACCCTGATCAACGACCACGAGCCGACGCATATCCTGGCCGCCTTCGACTATGGCGGCCCGACCTGGCGCCACGCCCTGTATGCGGGCTACCGCGAAGGGCGCCAGCCGATGCCGCAGGTGCTGCGCGACGCCTTGCCCGGCTTTTACGCCACCCTGGCCGGCTTCGGCGTGCGCGTGGTCAGCATTCCCGAAGTGGAAGCGGACGACGTGATCGGCACGGCCGTCATGCGCTGGCTGCAGGAAGGCCGCGGCGCGGCGGTGATCGCCACCACCGACAAGGATCTGCACGGCCTGATCGCGCACGGCGCGCTGGTGTGGGACCACTTCAAGTGCGCCTGGCACGACCACGCCTGGGTCGAGAAGAAATTCGGCGTGCCGCCCGAACTGCTGCCCGACCTGCTGGCGCTGATGGGCGACGTCACCGATTCGATCCCCGGCGTGGCAAAAATCGGCCTGAAAACCGGCGCCAAACTGTTGCGCGCCTACGGCAATATCGACGCCGTGATGGCCGGCGCCGGCATTTTGCCCGGGGCGCTCGGTGAAAGCCTGCGGAAAGAGCGCGAAATACTGTATCTTTCAAGAAAGCTCGTCGAACTGAAAACCGACGTCAAGCTGGGTGTCACATGGAATATGCTGGCGTGGGAAAAGTAATCGCGGGCCAGGCAACAATCAAGCAAGGGAAGTAATCATGATGTTAAAGGCAGTCCTGATCGATAGCAGCGCCGTGGCGCGCGGCCTGCTCAATACGGTCCTGACCGATGGCGGCTACGACGTGTGTGGCCAGGGCCATACCAGCGCGCTGGGCCTGGCGCTGCTGGTCAAGCATCGCCCGCACTTCGTGTGCATCGCGCGCGAGCAGGTCGAAGACGGCAGCGACGTGGTGCGGGCCATTCGCGAACAGTTTCCGAAAACGCTGATCTTCATGGTCTCGGGCGGCATCGACGCCGCTTCGCTGCAGCAGGCGCACGCGATGGGCGTGTCCGGCTTTATCGTCAAACCGTTCATGGCCGACACGGTCCTGAAAACCGTGAGAAATACCGTGATTGCGATGGTGCGCAAGCAGCAGGCATTGGCTGCTGCCGCGCAAGCGTCAGGCGCTTAATTACTCAGGTAATACAGCGCCTGGCCAAACGATTTACCGACCTGCAGCAGGAAATACGCGGTGGCGCCCAGCAGCAAGCTGGCCTGCAGGAACACCGGCAGCGTGTTCCATGCGGCGGTGAGGCGGGACGTCAATTTGCGCATCGGTGTATCCTTTCAAACGTTGATCAAGGCAGCCCCGTGGCGCTGGCAATAATCCCGCCGCCCAGGCATACGTCGCCGTCGTACAACACGGCCGACTGGCCGGGCGTGACCGCCCACTGCGCCTGGTCGAAGGCCAGGCCGAACAGCTCATTCCCGCTTGGCAGCAGCTGGCAGGCCACGTCGGCCTGGCGGTAGCGCGTTTTTGCCGACAGGGCGCCCGCCTGCGGCGCCACGCCCGCGATCCAGCTGGCCTGGTCGGCCGACAGGGCCGGCGACAGCAGCCACGGATGGTCATGGCCCTGCACCACGTACAGGGTGTTGTTGACGATATCCTTGCGCGCCACATACCAGGCGTCGCTGCTGCCGTCGGCGTTCTGGTACGACTTCACGCCGCCGATGCCGATGCCCTTGCGCTGGCCCAGGGTATAGAAACTCAGGCCCACGTGTTCGCCCACGGTCTTGCCGTCGGCGGTCTTCATCGGGCCCGGCTTGTACGACAGGTAGCGGTTCAAGAATTCGCGGAACGGGCGCTCGCCGATAAAGCAGATGCCGGTCGAATCCTTCTTCTGCGCGTTCGGCAGCGCCAGTTTTTCGGCGATCTTGCGCACTTCCGTCTTCGGGATTTCACCGAGGGGAAACAGGGTCTTCGACAACTGCGCCTGGTTCAGGCGGTGCAGGAAATAACTCTGGTCCTTGCTGGCGTCGACCGCTTTCATCAGCTCGTAGCGCGATGCATCCGTTGGCGCCTGGCGCACGCGCGCATAGTGGCCGGTGGCGATCAGGTCGGCGCCCAGGGTCATCGCGTGGTCGAGGAAGGCCTTGAACTTGATTTCGGCGTTGCACAGCACGTCCGGGTTCGGCGTGCGGCCGGCCTGATATTCGCGCAGGAAATCGGCGAAGACGCGGTCCTTGTATTCGGCGGCAAAATTGACGGCCTCGATATCGACGCCAATCACGTCGGCCACGCTGGCCGCGTCGATCCAGTCCTGGCGCGTCGAGCAGTATTCCGAATCGTCGTCGTCTTCCCAGTTTTTCATGAACAGGCCGATCACTTCATAGCCCTGTTCCTTCAGCATCCACGCGGCGACCGAGGAATCGACCCCGCCGGACATGCCGATCACGACTTTCTTCTTGCTCATCTTGCTTTCCAATATCCTTGAATAATCGCTATGCGCTGTTGAATACAGACGCATGCGTGTGCAGCAGTGCCAGCGGCGCGCGCCGGCCTTCCAGATATTCGTCGACGCATTGCAGCACCAGCGGGCTGCGATGGCGGTCCTGGCAGGCCGCCAGTTCATCGCGCGTCAGCCACATGGTGCGGATGATGCCTTCGTCGAGCGGGCGGTCATGCTCGGCGCCGGCGGTGCCGCAAAAGGTAAAGCGCAAATACGTGACGTCTTCGCCCGTGCGCACCGACTGGTAGCGCGACATGTACATGCCGACCAGGCCGGTGGGGATGAAATCGTAAGCCGCTTCTTCCAGCGTTTCGCGTATCACCGCCTGCTCCAGCGACTCGAACGGGTCGAGGTGGCCGGCCGGTTGATTGATCTTGATGCCCTCGCTGGTCTCTTCTTCAATCAGTAAAAACAGGCCGTCGCGCTCGACGATGGCGGCAACGGTGACAGAGGGTTTCCAGATTCTCGGCATGATCCATCCTTGAAAGAGCCGACATTTTATCTTGTTCTGCGCGCGCGGTTTGAACCCGGCTTGCTTTGCGCCGACATATTGATAAAAGACAACGTTTTTGCAAATAACAGGGGGAGGCACTTACATCGTGCCGGTGGCGCGCACTAGCATGGGCGAGGTTGACGGCCAGGCACCCGGTGCGCCCGTCAATATAGGCGCTCTGCGTGGTCAAAACAAGCGCGCACGCACGCTTTGATGTGGTGAAATTGTCACAAATTTCCGCAGCGGCCATGCAGACGCGGCAGGCGGCGGTGATCGGGGAATTAGTGCCGCACGCCTAGTAGTTGCTGCTTCACAAATGTTTACGGCCGCAGTTTACGTGTTAGATTCTAGTCAGTTTAATAATTTCTGGAGGCATCATGAGGATAGGCATACCGGCCGAAACGCGGCCCGGCGAAACCCGGGTCGCGGCCACGCCCGAGACCGTCAAGAAGCTGGCGGCCAGGCACCAGATCGTGGTGCAGGCCGGCGCCGGCCTGCAGGCGTCGATCCCCGACGAGGCCTACGCCGCCGCCGGTGCGCAGATCGGCAGCGCCCACGAAGCCTATGGCTGCGCCATCGTCCTCAAGGTGCGCGCCCCCGATGATGCCGAACGCGCCCTGATGGCTGCGGACACGGTGCTGATCGGCATGCTCAACCCGTTTGACGCCGGCAATATCGCCGCCATGGCGGCCGCTGGCCTGTCCGCGTTTGCGCTCGAGGCCGTGCCGCGCATCACGCGCGCGCAGTCGATGGACGTGCTGTCTTCGCAAGCCAATATCGCCGGCTACAAGGCGGTGCTGGTGGCGGCCAATACCTACCAGCGCTTCATGCCGATGCTGATGACGGCGGCCGGCACCGTCAAGGCGGCGCGCGTGCTGATCATGGGCGTCGGCGTGGCCGGCCTGCAGGCAATTGCCA
Organism: Janthinobacterium sp. 1L-D-8-B-C4; assembly: GCF_057291295.1. Lineage (NCBI taxonomy): Bacteria > Pseudomonadati > Pseudomonadota > Betaproteobacteria > Burkholderiales > Oxalobacteraceae > Janthinobacterium > Janthinobacterium sp. 1L-D-8-B-C4. The sequence continues at coordinate 138,718 of NZ_JBXAVX010000018.1, read as the reverse complement.
CCGCCAAGCGCCTGGGCGCCGTGATCGAAGCGTCCGACGTGCGCCCGCCCGTCAAGGAGCAGGTGGAGTCGCTGGGCGCCAAATTTCTCGACGTGCCTTTCCTCACCGACGAAGAAAAGGAAATCGCCAAGGGTTCGGGCGGCTATGCGCGCGCCATGCCGGCTGACTGGATGCGGCGCCAGGCCGAACTGGTGCACGAACGGGCAAAACTGGCCGACATCATCATCACCACCGCCTTGATCCCCGGCCGGGCCGCGCCGGTCCTGATCTCGGAAGAAACCGTGAAAGCCATGAAACCCGGTTCCGTGATCGTCGACCTGGCCGTCGAACAGGGCGGCAACTGCCCGCTGTCGGAACTGGGCAAGACGGTGGTGAAACACGGCGTATACATCGTCGGCGAACCGAACCTGGCGACCCTGGTGGCCGCCGATGCGTCGGCGCTGTATGCGCGCAACGTGCTCGATTTCCTGAAGCTGATCTTCGACAAGGACGACGCGCTGCTGATCGACCGCGAGGACGAGATCATCAAGGCCAGCCTGGTGTGTGCGGGCGGCGAAGTGCTGCGTAAATAAATAAAACAACCGACACCGGGAGAACGGCATCATGGATATCAGTCACACCATCACCAACCTTATCATCTTCGTGCTGGCCATTTACGTGGGCTACCACGTGGTCTGGACCGTCACGCCGGCGCTGCATACGCCGCTGATGGCCGTCACCAACGCCATTTCCGCCATCATTATCGTCGGCGCCATGCTGGCCGCCGGCCTCACGCAAGGCCCGCTGGCGCAGGCGGCCGGCACCCTGGCCGTGGCGCTGGCGGCGGTCAATGTGTTCGGCGGCTTCATGGTCACGCAGCGCATGCTGGAAATGTTCCGTAAAAAAGAACCGAAAGCCAAGCAAGGAGGCAAGGAATGAATTTCATCACCATGAACCAGGTGACGATGATGTACCTGATCGCCTCGGTATGCTTTATCCAGGCCCTGAAAGGGCTGTCCTCGCCGGCCACGGCGCGCCGCGGCAATGCCTTCGGCATTTCCGGCATGGCGATTGCCGCCGTCACCACCATTGCCCTGATATTGAAACTGAAGGAACAGCAGACCGGCGGCATGGGCCTGACGCTGGTCATCATCGGCATCGTGACCGGCGGCGCGATTGGCGCCTACCTAGCGAAAACCGTCGAAATGACGAAGATGCCGGAACTGGTGGCGGCCATGCATTCGCTGATTGGTCTCGCGGCCGTGTGCATTGCGGTGGCGGCCGTGTCGGAGCCGTGGGCCTTCAATATCGCCGAACAGGGCCAGGCGCTGCCGATCGGTAACCGCTTCGAGCTGTTTATCGGCACCTTTGTCGGCGCCATCACGTTTTCCGGTTCGGTCATTGCGTTTGGCAAGCTGTCGGGCAAATACAAGTTTCGCCTGTTCCAGGGCGCGCCGGTCAGCTTCAAGGGCCAGCACCTGCTTAACCTGGTGCTGGCGCTGGTCATGGTGGGCCTTGGCCTGGCGTTCTGCTTTGCCGATGGCGTCGAGCCGGCCTGGACGCCGTTCGTCATCATGGCCGTCATCGCCTTTGCGCTGGGCGTGCTGATCATCATCCCGATCGGCGGCGCCGACATGCCGGTGGTGGTCTCGATGCTCAACAGCTATTCGGGCTGGGCCGCGGCCGGCATCGGCTTTTCGCTGAATAACTCGATGCTGATCATCGCCGGCTCCCTGGTGGGTTCCTCGGGCGCGATTCTGTCGTACATCATGTGCAAGGCCATGAACCGCTCGTTCTTCAACGTGATCCTGGGTGGCTTCGGCGGCGATGCGCCGGCGGCGGGAGTGGCCGGCGCGCAGGAACAGCGGCCCGTGAAAGCGGGGTCGGCCGACGACGCCGCCTTTATCATGGGCAATGCGGAAACCGTGATCATCGTGCCCGGCTATGGCCTGGCCGTGGCACGCGCCCAGCATTCGCTCAAAGAGCTGGTGGAAAAGCTGACCCACAAGGGCGTCACCGTCAAGTATGCGATCCACCCGGTGGCCGGGCGCATGCCGGGCCACATGAACGTGCTGCTGGCCGAAGCTGAAGTGCCATACGACCAGGTGTTCGAGATGGAAGACATCAACGGCGAATTCGGCCAGACCGACGTGGTGCTGGTGCTGGGCGCGAACGACGTGGTGAACCCGGCGGCGAAAGATCCGAAGTCGCCGATCGCCGGCATGCCGATCCTGGAAGCGTACAAGGCCAAGAGCATTATCGTCAACAAGCGCTCGATGGCCTCCGGCTATGCGGGCCTGGACAATGAGCTGTTCTACCAGGCCAACACGATGATGGTGTTTGGCGACGCAAAAAAGGTCATCGAGGACATGCTCAAGGCGGTCGAATAAAGGTAGTCTACGCGGCCGCGACCACCTGGTTGCGGCCCTGGTGCTTGGCCTGGTACAAGGCGCGGTCGGCGTCCGACATGGCCGCGTCGAGCGTCGCCCCCAAAGCCAGGCTGGCCACGCCGATGCTCATCGTCACATGCAGCACCGTGCCGTCGGGCAGAGGCGTGGCGGCGGCGGCCACCGCTGCGCGAATGCGTTCGGCCACCTTGCGCGCCTGCGCCAAAGTGGCATCGGGGAACAGCAGGCCGAATTCCTCGCCGCCCAGGCGCGCGCAGACATCGGTCACGCGGCCCGCCTCGCGCAGTACCTGGGCCACCGTGCGCAGCACGGCGTCGCCCACGGCATGGCCATGGCGGTCGTTGATTCTCTTGAAATGATCGAGGTCGGCCACGCCGACCGCCAGCGCGCCGCTGCCGCTACGTGCCACGCGCGCCATCGCCTGACCGGCCTGTGCTTCATAGGCGCGCCGGTTCGGCAGGGATGTCAGCGCATCGCACAGCGCCTGCTGTTCCAGTTGCGCCAGCAGGCTGGCATTTTTTTGCGCCAGCTCGCGCCGTTCGCGCACATCGAGCAGAAAAGCGCCGAAGTAGCGCATGCCGTCGACCATGCCCAGGTCCATGGCTTTCATTTCGATCGGGATCATCCGTGCATCGCGGTGGCGGATGGCGAACTCGCGGATTTTACCGAGCACGCTGGAGGTGCGCGAGCTGCGGATATAGGCCATCACCAGATTGTCATGCTGCGCCGCCACCGCGTCGGGCAGCAGGCCGTTCAGGGCCTGGCCCAGCAATTCTCCGCTGGCATAGCCCGACAGTGCCTGCATGGCGCCATTGATATAGCAGATGCGGCATTGCTCGTCGATGATGATGACGGCGTCGAACGCATCTTCCAGCAGGCGGGAATACAGCACTTCGGGAAGAGCGGCAGGGCGAACTGCGGGCAAGGCATCTGTCATGGTACGAGGATCCGGTTGACCCCCATTGTCGCATCGACCGCCGGTTTACTCCATGCCAGAGTTGCCGTATGTTACTTTTTCGCCCGTGCCGCCCTCAGCGGCGGCCGTACATCATCAGGTTCGCCAATCCCTTGCGCGCCGGGCTGACGATATCGAGCAATCCCAGCGACAGTCCCAGCACGCTTTGCGCCGGGTTTGACCCCGTAAAGATGCGCGCCATGGTGTCGGTCACGCGCACGGTGGCGCCGCGATCAAACTGGCGCAAGCCGGCGTAGCGCGCCAGCCCGGCCGGGCTGGCGTCCTGCGCCAGCAAGCGGGCCAGCACGGCGGCGTCGCGCAGGCCCAGGTTCAGGCCCTGGCCGGCCACCGGATGCAGGGTTTGCGCGGCATTGCCGATGGCCACCGTGCGCGCCGTGCCCGGCGCTTGCGCATTGAGGCCCAGCGGATAGGCCAGGCGCGCCGTGGCATGCGTAAAATGCCCCAGCCGGGCGCCAAAGGCGTCGCCCAGGTACGCCAGAAAAGCGCTGTCTTCCAGCGCCAGCAATTGCTCGGCGCGCGTCGGCGGCACGCACCACACCAGCGCATAGCCGTCGTCCTGCGGCAGCAGCGCCAGCGGGCCGTCGTCGGTAAAGCGTTCATAGGCGCGGTGCGCGATCGGCGCATCCACCCTGACCCAGGAAATGATGGCGCTCTGGCCATAATCGCGGCTGACGGCGCGCTCCATCTGCTGGCCGAACAGGCCGCCTTCGGCCTGCACCAGCAACTGCGCACGCAGATCGGACACCACGCCATCGCGCTCCAGGCTGACGGTCACGCCATCGGCATCTTCGCTGCTGCCGGTGACCAGCGCCGGGCGCAAGCTGGTGATGCCGCGCCGCGCGCAGACGTCCGACAGCAGCGCCACCACATCGCCATAACGGGCCACGTAGCCAAGTGCGTCGACGCCATGTTCGGCGCGGTCCATCAGGCTGCGCCCGAAACGCCCGCGGCGCGACACATGGATTTCATGGATCGGCGTGGCGGCCACCGGCCAGGCGCCCGCTTCTTCGAGGATCTGGCGGCTGCCGTATGACAGCGCGATGGTGCGCGGATCGCGCCTGGCCTGCTCGATCGACTTGGCGTCGATCAGGGCGATGCCGGATGCTGTGGCGCCGCGCCGCACCAGCAGGGCGGCCAGCGCCATGCCGACCGGGCCGGCGCCGCAGATGGCCAGATCAAGGGAGGGCGGTGTAGGCATGCGGTGGCTTCAATCCTGTGACATCAGTTGTTCGATTTCAGCCACGCTTTTCGGCGCCGTGCTGAAGATTTCATGGCCTTGCGGCGTGACCAGCACATCGTCCTCGATGCGGATGCCGGTGTTCCAGAAGCGCTCAGGCACGCCCGGCGCCGGGCGCACATAGATGCCCGGTTCGACCGTCAGCACCATGCCCGCTTCGAGCAGCCGCCATGGCTTGCCCTCGGCCTGGGTATCGCGGTAGGCGCCCACGTCGTGCACGTCCATGCCCAGCCAGTGGCTGGTGCCATGCATGTAGAACGGCATGTAGGCCTTGTCGGCGATCACGTCCTGCACCCCGCCGCACTGTTGCCGGTCCAGCAGCTTCAGGTCCAGCATGCCCTGCGCCAGCACCTGAAGGGCCGCCTCGTGCATCAGGCTTTGCTGCAGGCCAGGGCGCACCATGTCGAGCGCGGCCTGCTGCGCCGCCAGCACCAGCTCATACAGGTCGCGCTGGGGTGCGGAAAAGCGCCCGTTGACGGGCCAGGTACGGGTAATGTCGGAGGCATAGCCATCGAGCTCGCAGCCGGCATCGACCAGCAGCAGTTCGCCAGAGTTCAATACCGCGTCGTTGGCGCTGTAGTGCAGGATGCAGGCATTGGCGCCGCCGGCCACGATGGAGGAATACGCCGGGAACTGCGCGCCGCTGCGGCGAAACTCGTACAGCAGTTCGGCTTCGATCGCGTATTCATGCAGGCCAGCTTGCGTAGCGCGCATGGCGCGCACGTGGGCTGCGCTGGCAATCGCCGCCGCGCGCCGCATCACGGCTTGTTCTTCGGGATCCTTCAGCAGGCGCATGGCGTCGAGCATGGCGCTGATGTCATGCGCGCTGGCCGGTGGCGTGACGCCGCTGCGCGCCTTTTGACGCACCGTGTGGCGCCACAGCTTGACTTGTACGTCGAGGCTGCCGCCCATGGCGTAGTAAATCGCCGGCGCGTCGGTCAGCAGGCGCGCCATTTCGACGTCGAGTTCTTCTATCGGAAACGCGGCGTCTAAGCCGAAGGCGGTGCGCGCCGCTTCCGGGCCATGGCGAAAACCATCCCAGATTTCGCGCTCGGTATTTTTGGCGCGGCAAAACAGAATCGCGCGCGCCGGCGCGGTGCTGCTGGCGGCCACCAGCGCCAGCGCGCTGTCGGGCTCCGCAAAACCGCTCAGGTAGTAAAACGCGCTGTCATGGCGGTACGGGTAATCGCAATCGCTGTTGCGGGCCACTTCCGGTGCGGTGGCGATAATGGCCACGCTGCCCGGCGCCATCTGCGCCATGACGGCCGCGCGGCGCGCCGCATGATTGGCCATCATGCGGCGGGCGCTCCCGGCTTGACGCCATTGAGCACGTCCAGCTGGGCCGGCGTGCCGACATTGGTCCACTCGCCCGGATACACTTCGCCGCCGACGCGGCCCAGCTCGGCATACTTGCGCAGCAGGTCGCCCAGCCCCGCATGGTCGCCAGCGGTGATGCCGTCGAACATTTCAGGCCGGTACACGCCAATATTGGCAAACGTCCATTTCGGCTCGCCCGTATTGTTGATCGCATACAGGGTCAGGCCGAAGTCGCCGTTCGGGTGGAAGTCGGGGTTCGGCACCAGGTAGGTCCAGGCGATATCGCGTTTGTCGGCCGGGTAGGGCGTGCCCAGCGCGTCCTTGTCGGCCAGCACGTCAAGTACCTGGCTGAAATCGAAATACGGACAATAGATATCGCCGGAAATGGCCAGGAACGGTTCCTCGCCCAGCAGATGGCGCGCCTGGGCGATGCCGCCGGCCGTTTCCAGGGGCGTCGTTTCCGGCGAATACGCGATACGCGCGCCGTACTGGCTGCCATCGCCCAGGGTTTCCTCGATCAAATGGCCCAGGTGGGAATGATTGATGACGATCTCGCTGATGCCGGCGCGCACCAGGTTCAGCACATGCCAGACGATCAGCGGGCGGCCGCGCACTTTCAGCAGCGGTTTGGGGCAGGTATCGGTGAGCGGACGCATCCGTTCACCGCGGCCTGCGGCAAAAATCATGGCTTTCATGGAAATCTTTTCTGATCAGAATGTGTAGCCAACCTGCGGCGCTTTATTTTCCAGCGCGTCGAGCAGGCGCACCAGCGGTTTCAATTCCGTATAGCGGTTGGCGGTCTTGCGCACGTAGTCGAGCACGGTTGGCAGGTCGCCCATGTACAGCGACTTGCCGTCGCGGTAGTTCAGGCGCGCGAACAGGCCGAGGATCTTCAGGTGGCGCTGCAGGGCGGTGAATTCGAAATCGCGGTAAAACGCATCGATATCGGGATTGACGGGCAGGCCCAGCTGCTTGGCGCGCTGCCAGTAGCGGATCACCCAGTCGAGCACCAGTTCTTCATCCCACTGGATATAGGCGTCGCGCAGCAGCGAGGCGATATCGTAGGTGATGGGGCCGAACACGGCGTCCTGGAAGTCGAGGATGCCGGGATTGGGCAGGGAACCATCGTTGACATGCATCAGGTTGCGCGAATGGTAGTCGCGGTGCATGAACACTTGTTGCTGGGACAAGATATTCGCGGTGATCGCCTCGAACACCTTGTTCAGCTGGGTTTCCTGCACGTCGGTGAGGGTCGCGCCCAAGTGCTTGCCGATAAACCATTCCGGGAACAGATTCATTTCGCGCAGAATGAAGGCGCGGTCGAATTCGGGCAGCACGCCCGGTTCGCTCGCCTGCTGTATTTTCATCAGCGACTCCAGCGCTTCGGCGTACAGCACGGCCGCGTTGTCGTGGTTCAGCGCGTCCAGGTAAGTGGTGGTGCCCAGGTCGGACAGCAGCAAAAAGCCATTGTCGAGGTCTTGCGCGACGATCTCGGGCACCGACACGCCGGCGCTTTTCAGCAGGCCGGCTACCTTGACAAAAGCGGGCACGTTTTCGCGCTCGGGCGGCGCATCCATGGCGATCAGGGTGGTGCCCGGCACGTTGGCGGCACCCGGCAGGACGTCGAGCCGGTAGTAGCGGCGGAAGCTCGCGTCGCTGGAAGCGGGGCGGGCGGAATCGGGCGCGACGAGGTTCAGCGTGGTCAACCAGGCTTTCAACAGGGTCAGGCGCGCGTCGGCCGGCGCCGGCGTGTTGGGGGAATTGGAAGAGAATGACATTAAGCGGCCTGTGGAATCGGGTTGATGGTGCAGATTCCCATATAATAAGGGATTCAAATCAAAAAATCGCCTGTCAATGGTGCTTACCCCTTCGAATTCATGAGCTGGTTTTCGGCCTCCCCCTCTTCACAGCGCTGGGCTTTTGCCATCAGCGCGCTCGTCACCGCCACCGCGGTGCCTGCCCACGCCCAGAAACCGCCGCGCCCGCATGTGGAGAAAGCGCCTCGTCCGGTGCATGTGGAAGACGCCGATGCGCCTACCGTCATGACGGCCGACAGCATGAGCGGCCGGCCGGAACGTGAGCTCAATCTGAACAACAATGTGGTGATCGAGCGGGGATTGACCACCAAAATGGCGGCCGATACAGCTTGTTACAAACAAGTTGAAGATGAGTTCGATGCGGAAGGCCGTATCAGGATGTGGCGTTTCGGCGACTATTACACGGGCGATGTGATGAAGCTGAACATGGAGACCGGCAAGGGTTTCCTGCTCAACCCCACCTACCAGTTCGAAGTGGGCGGCGGGCGCGGCAAGGCCGAGCGCGTCGACTTCATCAACCAGGACGAGGCGACCGTCATCGACGGCACCTACAGTACCTGCGAAGGGCCGAACCCGGACTGGTACCTGAAGTCGAGCACCCTGAACCTGGACTCGGGGCGCGACGTGGGCACCGGCAGCAAGACCATCATCTACTTCAAGGACGTGCCGATTCTTGGCACGCCCGGCATCTCGTTTTCGCTGTCGGGCGCGCGCCGCTCGGGCTGGCTGGCGCCAACGCCGGGCTTCAACTCGAAAAACGGCTTTGAACTGCTGGTACCGTACTACCTCAATATCGCGCCGAACCGCGACCTGACCCTGTACCCGAAATACATACAGCGGCGCGGCATCCAGCTGGGTGCCGTCGGACGCTACCTGGGCGAGACGGACGCCGGCCTGTACAGCGGCGAGACCGCGATCGAGTACTTGCCGAACGACAAGCAGACCAAGACCGACCGCTACATGATCAAGTCGCGCCACGAACAGGCGCTGGCTGTGGGCTGGACCTATGGCTGGGACGTGCGCGAAGCGTCGGACAATAATTATCCGAGCGACTTTTCGAAAAACGTCGCCGGCGCCACCGAGCGCCAGCTGCTGCGCGAGTTGCGCACCGACTACCGTACCGAGGACTGGAGTCTGACGGCGCGCGTGCAGAATTACCAGGTGCTGCAAGACCCGGCCGCCGCGACCGATCCCAGCCTGACCGTCACGCGTCCGTATGACCGTTTGCCGTCGATTAATTTCCATGCCGGCAAATATGATGTGTGGGGCGGTTTCGACTGGACGCTCGACAGCGAAGTGACGCGTTTCGCGCACCCGACGCTGGTGCAGGGTACACGCATGGTGGTGGTGCCGCAGATCAGTTTCCCGATCGTGCGCCCCGGTTACTTCATCACGCCCAAACTGATGCTCAACGCCAGCGCCTACCAGCTCGACAACAATGCCACCACCAAGGCGTCATTCCCGAATACCTCGTTTTCGCGCGCGATTCCCACCATTTCGGTCGACAGCGGCCTGGTGTTCGAGCGCGACAGCAATCTGTTTGGCGGCAAGGACGCCAAGGGCGGCACGCAAACCTTCGAGCCGCGCCTGTTCTATGTTTATACGCCTTACCGCGACCAGTCGCAGTTCCCCAATTTCGATACCGCCGACGCGACGTTCAACCTGACGCAGCTCTTCACGGAAAACCGTTTTGTCGGCAGCGACCGCATCGGCGACGCCAACCAGGTGACGGCGGCCGTCGTCTCGCGCTTCCTGCAAGCCGATGGCGCCGAGCGCCTGCGCCTGACCTTCGGCCAGCGTTTCTATTTTGCCGACCAGCGCGTGCAGCTGACGTCGACCACGCCGGTCAACCAGGCGCGTTCGGACATCCTGCTGGCCGCCACCGGCCGCGTGTCGGAAACCTGGACCGTCGACAGCCTGGTACAGTACAACCCGAGCGACAGCCAGCTGGTCAGTTCGACCTATTCGGTACAATACCAGCCGGGTCCGAAAAAAGTGCTGAACGTGGGCAGCCGTTTCCAGCGCGGCAGTTTCCGCAATGCCGAAGTGTCGGGGCAGTGGCCGCTGAGCGAGCGCCTGTATGGCGTGGGCCGGGTCAGCTACTCGCTGCTCGACCGCCGCCTGCTCGAAGGCCTGATCGGCCTGGAATACAAGGGCGACTGCTGGGTGTTCCGCATGGGCGCGCAGCGTTTCGTGACGTCGGCCCAGAAATCGTCGACGCCGATCTTTTTCCAGCTGGAACTGACGGGCCTGTCGAACGGCCTGGGCCTGGGCGCGAATGGCCTGGAAACATTTACAAAAACGATCCCTGGCTATCAGGCATTGAGCACGCCTATCCGTTAAGATGGGCGCTGCTGCCGCCGCCGGTGTTCCCGGCGCTGGCGCAAACCGGTTTTTTTATTCACCTGAACTCATGAGCGCTCTACACATTATGCGTAATGCCAGTATGCACCAACTCAAAATTGCCGCGGTTCTGTTGTGCGCCATGTCCGGCGCCACGACCAGTAGTGTCTGGGCGCAACAGGCCGCTCCTGCTACCGCCAAGCCTGCGCCTGCCGCCACCAAGCCCGCGCCGGCCAAGGGTTTTACCCCGCCAGCGTCGAGCAGCGGCAAGACCATCGATTCGATCGCCGTCGTCGTCAATGACGATGTGATCACGCGTAATGAAGTCGCGGCGCGCATCCAGAGTGTGGAACAGCGCATGAAGGCGCAGAACGTGCCCTTGCCCGACCCTGCCGACCTGCGCCGTCAATTGCTCGAACGCATGATCGTCGAGCGCGCACAGATGCAGCTGGCCAAGGAAATGGGCGTGCGCGTCGATGACCAGACGCTGGACCGCGCCATCGGCCGCATCGCCGAACAGCAGAAGATGAGCATGCAGGAGTTGCGCAACCAGATGGAAAAGGAAGGCACGCCGTTTGCCACCTTCCGCGAGCAAATCCGCGAAGAAATCATCATGCAGCGCCTGCGCGAACATGAAGTCGATGCCAAGATCCAGATTTCGGACTCCGAAGTGGACAACTTCCTGGCGGCCGAAAAAGCCGCCGCCAGCGAACAGGCCGAGCTGAACCTGTCGCAGATCCTGGTGCGCATCCCGGAAAACTCCACACCGGAACAGATCGCCGCACGCCGCGCGCGCGCCGAAGAAGTCAGCCGCCAGCTGCGCACCGGCGCCGATTTCGCCAAGATGGCCGCCACCTATTCCGACGCCAGCGATGCGCTGAGCGGCGGCGAGATCGGCTGGCGCAATAGCGACCGCCTGCCGCCGCTGTTTACCGAGCAGCTGCTCAAGCTGAAACCGGGCCAGATCACGCCTATTATCAAAAGCAATACCGGTTTCCATATCCTGAAACTGGTGGACCGCCGCAGCGCCGCCCAGGCTCAGGCCGTGGCTGCCGTGCAGCAGACCCATGCGCGCCATATCCTGCTGAAAGTCACGCCGACCCTGTCGGCTGCCGAAGCCAAGCGCAAGCTGACCGAACTGAAGGAACGCCTCGACAACAAGGCCGCCAAGTTCGAAGAACTGGCGCGCCTGTTCTCGAACGATGGTTCGGCCTCGAAAGGTGGCGACCTGGGCTGGCTGTATCCTGGCGATACCGTGCCGGAATTCGAAACGGCGATGAATGCCCTGAAGCCTGGCGAGGTGAGCGAGCCGATCGAATCGAGCTTTGGTTTCCACCTGATCGAAGTGTTGGAGCGCAAGAGCGACGACGTCTCGAAAGAAAAGGAACGCAACGCCGCCCGCAACGCCCTGCGCGAGCGCAAGCTCGAAGAAGCGACGGAAAGCTGGGCGCGCGAAGTGCGCGACCGTGCCTACGTTGAATTCCGCGCCGACGACCAGTAATGGTCACAGCAAGCACACGGCGCCCGGCCATCGCCATCACCTGTGGCGAGCCGGCCGGCGTCGGTCCTGAAATTTCGATCCGCGCGGCCTGGGCCATGCGCCATGAAGCGAACTGCATCCTGCTCGGCGACGCGGCCTACCTGGCGCTGACGGCCAGCCTGATCGACCCGGAAATCCGCCTGGCGGCGCTGTCGCTGCAGGCCGTGCGCAACAGCGGCCTGCCGCAGTTTGGCGCCGGCCGCCTGGCCGTGATCGATATTCCCACCGTCAACAATGTGATTCCTGGCGTGCTCGACAAGGACAATGGCCGCTCCGTGCTGGCCACGCTCGACGCCGCCATTGAAGGCATACAGGCCGGCTGGTTCGGCGCCATGGTGACGGCGCCCTTGCAAAAGAGCACCATCAACGACGCCGGTATCGCCTTTACCGGCCATACCGAATACCTGGCCGACAAGACTGCTACCAAACAGGTGGTGATGATGCTGGCCGGCGACCCGGGCCATGGCCAGCCGGTGCTGCGCGTGGCCTTGGCGACCACCCATCTGCCTTTGACAGACGTGCCGGCCGCCATCACGATGGACAGCCTGGCCACCACGCTCGACATCATCCATGCCGACCTGCAAGGCAAGTTCGGCATCGCCGCGCCGCGCATCCTGGTCACCGGCCTGAACCCGCATGCGGGCGAGGGAGGGTACCTGGGGCGCGAGGAAATCGACGTGATCGCGCCGGCGATTGCTGCAGCCAAGGCACGCGGCATCGATGCGCGCGGCCCGTATCCGGCCGATACCCTGTTCCAGCAAAAATACCTGAAGGACGCCGATTGCGTGCTGGCCATGTACCACGACCAGGGCTTGCCGGTGCTGAAATACGCCACCTTTGGCCGCGGCATCAATGTCACCCTGGGCCTGCCGCTGATCCGCACGTCGGTCGACCATGGCACGGCGCTCGACGTGGCCGCGCAGGGCCTGGGCCTGGCCGATGTCGGCAGCATGGAGCAGGCCTTGCGCACGGCGCGCGACATGCTGCTGGCCAGCGCCTGAACTTTTTGTACCACCCCGCTTGACCGCATCTATAGAAAACCGCATATGAAACACGTTGCCCGCAAACGCTTTGGCCAGAACTTCCTGCATGACCGCTTCGTCCTCAATGACATCACGGCCGCCATCGCGCCGCAGCCGGACGACGCCATGGTCGAGATCGGCCCCGGCCTGGGCGCCATGACCGAGCAACTGCTGCGCCACCTGAAGCAGATGCATGTGGTGGAACTGGACCGCGACCTGATCGTGCGCCTGGAAAAAACCTTCAATCCGGCCAAGCTGACGATCCACTCGGGCGACGCGCTGAAATTCGATTTCGCGCAGATTCCGGTGCCGGCAGGACAAAAACTGCGCATCGTCGGCAACCTGCCATACAACATTTCCAGCCCGCTGCTGTTCCACCTGGCAGACTTCGCGCCGCTGGTGCTGGACCAGCATTTCATGCTGCAAAAGGAAGTGGTCGAGCGCATGGTGGCCGAACCGGGCAGCAAGGCCTATGGCCGGCTGTCGGTGATGCTGCAATGGCGCTACAAGATGTCGCTGCTGTTTATCGTGCCGCCGACGGCGTTCGATCCGCCGCCGAAGGTCGAGTCCGCTATCGTGCGCATGATTCCCGTTGAGCAACGTTTGCCATGCGACCAGGAAACCCTGGAAGCGGTGGTGATGAAGGCGTTTTCGCAGCGCCGCAAGGTAATCCGCAACTGCCTGGCCGGCATGTTTACGGAAGAGCAGATCATCGCCGCCGGCATCGACCCGACCAAGCGCCCGGAAACCGTGGGGCTGGAGCAGTATGTGGCGCTGGCCAACCTGCTGAAAGCGCCGGCCTGATCAGAACCACTGGTCGACCTGCTTCAAATCCTGCTTCAAAGCCAGAAAGCAGTGGTCGACATGGTGATTGCGGCTGATCTCGTTGCGCCGCATCAGCGCGATCTTGCGCTTGCAGGTCGGCTGACGCAGCGGCGCCACGTGCAGGTCGTCGTCGTTGAGAAACGTCGTGTAAAGGCTGGGCATCACACCCACCGCGATGCCGGCGCGCACCACGCCGTACAGCGATTCGCTGTGCACCATCTGGTACAAGGATGACGGATTGAGGCCATGCTGGCGCAGCGCGCTCGAGGCAAACTCCCAGATGCTGCCCTTGGTAAACACCACGATTTCCTGGCCCGACAACTGATCCCAGCGCACTTCCTGGAGCGCCGACAGCGCATGGCTGCGCGCCGTCACCAGCACCAGCTCGTCTTCGAACAGGCCCACCGTTTCCAGCGAGACGGCGCCCGGCACTTCGATGCCGACGCAAAAATCGAGCTGGCCCGAATGCAGCGCCTGCAGCAGGCCATCGTTGGGCATGTCCGACAACATGATTTCCACTTCATCGCCATGCTGCTCGTTGTAACGCGCCACCACCACCGCCGTCATCGCCATGGCCGACGGGATCGCGCCGATGCGGATGCGATGCCGTCCGCTGCCAATCGCGCGCTGGATATCGGCAAAGGTATTGCTGGCCGTATTCAATAAATGGATGGTGTAATCGAGCGCCAGCCTGCCTTCGCGCGTCAGTTCCAGCTGGTGGGTTGTGCGGTTAAACAACTTATTGCCCAACTGATTTTCCAGCAGCTTGATCGAGGCGCTCAGCGCCGGCTGGGTCACGCACAATTCCTGTGCAGCCTTGCTGAAGCTGTTTACACGGGCAAGGGTGGCAAAAGCTTGCAAATGACGTAAGGAAATTTTCTTGTTCAGCTCGTGCATGGACCCTGTTTATCAAAAAAAGTAATGGATTTATAAAAATAAACAAATTTTCTTATCCTGCAATTTACCATATTCTGGACTGGTCTTGTCTTGTTATGGAGACAACAATTCCTGCAAACGGACATCATAATAAAAAACTCAGAACAACAACTCAGCGGATAACTTGAACAGGGCGGCGGCAATGAACAAATGGATGACGGGAACGATGGTGGTGGGTGGCTTGCTGGCGGCGCAGGGCGCGGCGCAAGCGCAAAGCAGCGTGCAGGTGTATGGCCTGATCTCGGCCGGCATCGGTTACACCTCGGATGAAAATGGCCGCGACATTACGCATGCCCTGAGCGGCACCAACCAGAATCCGCGTATCGGCTTTCGCGGCCAGGAAGACCTGGGCAATGGCACCAAGGCGCTGTTCGTGCTGGAAAACGGTTTTAATGTGATGACCGGCACGGCCGCGCAAAGCGGGCGATTGTTCGGCCGCCAGTCGTTCGTTGGCCTGTCGAGCAACGACAAGGGCACGCTGACCCTGGGCCGCCAGTACGAGGCCGTCAAGGACCTGCTGGGCCCGGTGGTGATCGCCAGTAACGGCGTGCATATCGGCGACAACGACAATGGCTACAACAACCTGCGCGTGCAAAATGCCGTCAAGTATGTCAGCCCGACCATCAGCAACTTTGCCTTCACCGGCCTGTACGGCTTCAGCGAAAACCCGGAAAGCTCCAGCCGCAACCGCGTCTACAGCGCTGGCGCAAGCTACAAGATCGACGCCTTCAGCTGGGCGCTGGCATATTCAAAGCTCGACCATCCGAACGCGGCCGAGTCGCCGAACGGCGCCATCGGCAACGACTATGGCAGCTCCCTGCTGATCTTTAACAAGAGCGCGGTAAAAGGCGTGGGCGTGGACAGCCAGGCCATCGTCGGCACGGGCGGCTTCTATAATGTGGGCAAGACCAAGTTCGGCGCGCTGTACACCAATGTGCGCTACAACTATATGGACCAGAGCAATCTGACGTTGCAGAACGTGGACCTGAACCTGAACCACAAGCTGACCGAAGCGTTGAACCTGGGCGCCTCGTATTTCTATACCACCGGCAAATACGACGTGGTCAACAAGACGCCGAAATGGCATCAGGTCAACTTCCAGGCCGATTACTTCCTGTCCAAGCGCACCGACGTGGCCATTACCTGGAGCTACCAGAAGGCGGCCGGCGACGCGACGTTTGCGCGGGTGTTCGGCTTCGGCGCTTCGTCCGGCAAGACGCAAAGCGTGCTGATCCTTGGTATGCGCCATTATTTCTGACATCTGTCCCATCTTTACCGGCGCTGCCCGCCAGCGCCGTCCCTGAAAGGAAGCATCTTGAAAAAGTCCCTCTTGCTGGCCCTCGGCCTCGGTTTGCTGGCGAATGCCGCCCATGCGGAAAAACGCGAGCTGGTCATCTCGGCCTATCCGATAGCCCAGCCCTTGTTCATGAAATATGTGTACGAGCCGTTCAAGGCCAAATGCGGTTGCGACATCAAGGTGGAAACAGGGAACAATGCCGACCGCATCGCCAAGCTGGTGGTCCACCGCAACAACCCGGTGATCGACCTGGTGCTGCTGTCGGACTCCGGCATGCTGGAGGCGGCGCAGAAGGGCGTGATCCAGCCGATGGATTACGCAAAGCTGACGAACTACGGCCAGCTGTACGACGCGGCGAAAAACCCGATCGGCGGCAATTTCGCCGTCGGCTATACGCTGTATTCGGTGGGCCTGGTGTACCGCACCGACAAGATTGCCCCGCTGACGTCCTGGAAGGACCTGTGGCGCCCCGAACTGAAGGGCCGCGTGGCCCTGCCTGACGTCAGCACCACGCAGGGCCCGCTGATGCTGCGCATGGCCGACGCGGCCTGGGGCGGCAAGAGCGACGACTACGCCACCGGTTTTGCGAAAATCGTCGGCCTGAAGGGCAACGTGGTGACGTTCTCGAAAAACAGCGCCCAGCTGGCCGCGCTGTTCGCCCAGGATGAAATCTGGGCCGCGCCGGTGGCGCGCTTTACCTGGTCGCAGATGCTCAAGACGGGCCTGCCGCTGAAATGGAGCATCCCGGCCGAAGGCCAGGCGGCCGGCATGAACGTGATGGGCATTGTCGCCGGCTCGAAAAATGCGGACCTGGCTTACCAGCTGATGGATTTCTGGCTGTCCAAGGAAGTGCAGACCCAGCTGGCCACCAACCTGGTCGACTCGCCGGTCAACAAGGACGTGCGCCTGTCGGTGGCGGCCGCGCAGTTCAATACCTATGGCCAGGACCAGATCAATTCGCTCAAATTCGTCAAGCCGTCGGTCATCCTCAAGCAGCGCTCTGGCTGGATGGAGCAATGGAACAAGGCCATGAGCAAGTGATGTTTGCCGATCCAAAAAAGCGCGCCGGCCTGCTGCTGGTGCTGCCGGCGCTGATCTTCATCGTCGTCTGCTTCCTGCTGCCGGTGCTGGCGCTGCTGGTCGACGCCTTCCGCGTCGGCGACGGCATGCAATGGGGCGTCGACCGTTTCGTTGAATTCTTCTCGCAGGAATTCAACCGCACCATCTTCTGGCGCACCCTGCGCATCGCCGCCATGGTGACCCTGGCCTCGATCATCCTCGGCTACCCGGCCGCGCAAGCCGTGGCGCGCGTGTCGCCGAAGTGGCGCGGGCTGGTGGTCGGCATGATGATCCTGCCGCTGATGGTCTCGCCGATCGCCCGTACCTACGCCTGGATCGTGCTGCTGGGGCGCAACGGCGCCGTCAACGCGGCGCTGGTCAACCTGGGTTTTACCGACGAGCCGCTGCGCCTGCTGTTCAGCGAATTTGCCGTGTTCGTCGGCCTGCTGCAGCTGCTGCTGCCCCTGATGCTGATGTCGCTGGCCGGCGCGCTGGAAAACCTGCCGCGCGACGTGGAACCGGCTGCGGCCACCCTGGGCGCCAATCCCTGGCAGGTGTTCTGCAAGGTCACCCTGCCGCTGACGCAGGAAGGCCTGGTGGTCGGCGGCACCCTGGTGTTTACCGGCTGCGTGACGGCGTACGTGACGCCGGCTCTCTTGGGCGGCACCAAGGTGCTGATGCTGGAAACGCTGCTGTATCAAAAGGTGAGCGTGGAGAGCGATTTCGGCGCCGCCAATGTGATCGCCGTGATCCTGGTCGCCATGACCCTGCTGGTCAACGCCGGCCTTAAACGTATTTCCTCTAGTCGGAGTTCGGTATGAAAGAAAGCTATTTTTCGCGCGTGGTGCTGTGGCTGGTGTTCCTGTTTTTGCTGGGACCGTTCGCCATCGTGCTGCTGGCCGGCTTCTCGGGCGGCGAGACGCTGGCCTTCCCGCCCGAATCGTACTCGCTGCGCTGGATCCTCGAAGTGTGGGCCGCGCCTGAATTTCGCCGCGCCTTCCAGACCAGCCTGGAAATCGGCCTGATCGCCACCGTGATCGCGCTGGCCCTGGGCATTCCGGTCGCGTATGCATTTTCGCGCATGCCGCCACCGGGCATCGGCGTGATCCGCCAGGTGCTCACGTCGCCGTTGATCATTCCCGCCATCCTGGTTGGCCTGGGCCTGCTGCATCACCTGGTACTGACCATCAATGCACCGGTGTATGCGGGTCTGTTGATCGGCCATATCGCGCTGTTGATTCCGTATTCGGTGCGCGTGGTGTACGCCAGCCTGG
The DNA here is from genome assembly GCF_057291295.1 of Janthinobacterium sp. 1L-D-8-B-C4. NCBI lineage: Bacteria > Pseudomonadati > Pseudomonadota > Betaproteobacteria > Burkholderiales > Oxalobacteraceae > Janthinobacterium > Janthinobacterium sp. 1L-D-8-B-C4. The sequence continues at coordinate 120,688 of NZ_JBXAVX010000018.1, read as the reverse complement.
TCAACCTGCGGGTCGATATCGAGGACGCCGCCATCACCCTGGGCGCCTCGCGCCTGCGCGCGTTTTTCATGATCGTGCTGCCGAATATCCGCAACGCCGTGATCGCCGCCTTCTTCCTCGCCTTTGTCACCTCGTTCAACCAGGTGCCGGTGTCGCTGTTCCTCACCGGTCCCGGCATCAGCACCTTGCCGATCGAGATGCTGGGCCATATGGAAAACAGTTTCGATCCCTCGATCGCTGCCTTGTCGACCCTGCTGGTCCTGTTCACCATGGCCTTCGTGATGGTGACCGAGAAGGTCCTGGGCATTTCAAAATACATGTAAGGCATATACCATGAGTTACCTGGAACTGCACAAGCTGAACCTCGGCTACGCGAAGAACACCACCTCCGTGAAAGACCTGGACCTGCAGGTCGAACAGGGCGAACTGATTTCGCTCTTGGGCCCGAGCGGCTGCGGCAAGACCACCACCATGCGCGCGATCGCCGGCCTGATGCCGCTGCAGTCGGGCCGCATCGTGCTCGACGGGCGCGAGATCGGCAAGCTGGCGCCCAACAAACGCAATATCGGCATGGTGTTCCAGTCGTATGCGCTGTTCCCGCACCTGAACGTCTACGACAATATCGCCTTCGGCCTGCGCCTGCGCAAGGTCGCCCAAGCGCAGCTGAAAACGAAAGTCGAGGCGGTGATCGCCGCCGTGGGCCTGACGGGTTTTGAAACCCGTTTGCCGGCGCAGATGTCGGGCGGCCAGCAGCAGCGCGTGGCGCTGGCGCGCGCCATCGTGGTCGAGCCGGCGCTGCTGCTGCTGGACGAGCCGCTGTCGAACCTGGACGCCAAGCTGCGCGTGCAGATGCGCGCCGAGCTGCGCCGCATCCAGCGCGAGCTGGGCATCACCATGCTGTATGTCACGCATGACCAGGAAGAAGCGCTGGCGCTTTCCGACCGCATCGTCGTCATGAATGGCGGGCGCATCGAGCAACTGGCCGTCCCCGAAGCCGTGTTCAATACGCCATCGACGCGTTTTGTGGCCAACTTCATGGGCTTTGAAAACCTGTTCGACTACCGCGACGGCGCGCTGCACCATGCCGGCGCCAGCCTGCCGTATGCGGCGCCGGTGGCAGCGGGTACCTCCGTGCTGGGCTGGCGTCCGGACCGCGTGCGCGTCTGCGCGGCAGACGATGCGGCGGGCCAGTATCCGGGTACCGTGCTGGCGCGCGGCTTTTTGGGCGACACCGTCGAATACCTGCTGCAAACGCCGCTGGGACCCGTCAAGGGTATCTGCGCGGCCGGCGGCGCCACCTGGCGCGAAGGCACGGCGGTGTCGTTCATGCTGCCACCTGACAGCGCGCTGTGCCTGGCGGCCTGAGAGGAAACGTCATGAAAAAAATCTGGCTCGACACCGACCCCGGTTTCGACGACTGGCTGACCATGCTGCTCTTGGGCAGCAACCCGGAGATCGACTGGCTGGGCGTGAGCATCGTCACCGGCAATGCGCCGGTTGACATCACCTACGATAATGCCTTGCGCATCAAGGCGCATGACGGCCTGCAAGTGCCGATCTACCGCGGCTGCGAACAGCCGCTGGCCGGCGCCATTGAAACGGCGCAGCGCATCCTCGGCGACAGCGGCATGCCGACTACCGGAGATACTTTGCCACCTGGCGCCGCCAGTGATGCGCCCGGCCATGCGGTCGACGCGCTGATCGCCGCCGTGCGTGCCCATCCCGGTGAAATCACCTTGATCGCCATCGCGCCGATGACCAATATCGCCACCGCGCTGGCGCAAGCGCCCGATATCGCCGGCAAGATTGTCGAGATCATCCTGATGGGCGGCTCGACCGACCAGGGCAACCATACGGCGGCGGCCGAATTCAATATCTATGCCGATCCGGAAGCGGCCGACCAGGTGTTCAGGGCCGGCATCCCGCTGCGCATGTTCGGATTGAATTTGTGCCGCCAGCTGCTGGTGACCAACGTGGAAGTGGAACGCCTGCGCGCGCTCGGCACGCCGCGCGCGACCATGCTGGCCGGCTACCTGGAAGCGTATGTACGCATCAGGAGCAGCGATGGTTCCGTGCCGATGCCGATGTACGACCCGGTGGTGGCGCTGTACCTGGAAGCGCCGCAGTTGTTCCAGTTCCTGCCGGCCCATGTCGCCATCGAACTGCGTGGCGAACTGACGCGCGGCATGACGGTGTGCGAGTTCCGCGTGCCGCGCCGCGCCCCCGTCACCACCCAGGTGGCGCACCTGGCCGATGGTCCGGCCGCGATTGAACTCCTGATGCAACGCCTGTCGGCCATCCTGGCCTGACCCCACTTCTACACGAAACGATTTATGTCTTCTACCGCTTTGAGCATCGAACAGTTTGTCCGCGCCATCCCCAAGGTGGAGCTGCATTGCCATCTGTTCGGCACCGTGCGCCAGGCAACTTTCCGCAACCTGGCCGCCAGGACGAATAATGTGGTCACGCCCGAGGAAATCGATGCCTTCTATACGCGCGGCGAGAAACCGGTCGGCGTGCTGCGCGTGCTGCGCGCGCTCGACGCACATTTGATCACCGCTCCTGCCGACCTGTACTGCCTGACGTATGAATACCTGGAAGACGCGCACAGCCACGGCGTGGTGTATGCCGAGTTTTTCTGGAACCCCACCGGCACCGTGCGCGTGTCCGGCATCCGCTATGAAGCGGCGCAGGACGCCATCGTGGCGGCGATCCGCGATGCGCAGCGCGACTTCGGCGTGATCGGCCGCCTGATTCCCAGCATCGACCGCGAAGCCTCGCCCGAAGAAGCGGTGCAGGTGGTCGAATGGATGAAGGAATTCCGTGCGCCGGAAGTGATTGGGATCGGCATCGACTACCGCGAAAACGAGCGCCCGCCCGAGCTGTTTTTGCAAGCCTACCGCGCCGCGCGCGAGGCCGGCTTCAGGTGCACCGCGCATGCGGGCGAATTCGGCATGCCGTGGATGAATGTGGAAACGGCAGTGGAACAGCTGCAGGTGGACCGTATCGACCATGGCTATACCATCGTCGACAACCCGGAACTGGCGCGCCAGTATGCGGCGCGTGGGCTGGTGTTTACGGTGGTGCCGACCAATTCGTATTACCTGCGCACCCTGGGCCCCGAGCGCTGGGCGCTCGACCATCCGATCCGCGCAATGGAAAAGCTGGGCTTGAAACTGCATCCGAATACGGACGATCCGACCCTGCACCATGTGACGCCGACCGGCGCCTGGCTGATGATGCGCGAGTTCGGCTTTGGCCTCGACGACATGCGCGGCTTCATGCTCAACGGCCTCGATGCGGCATGGATCGACGAGTCCACGCGGCAGGCCTGGCGCGCCGATTTCACGGCGCGCTTCGATGCGCTGCGCGCGCGCGTGGTGGAAACAGATTAAGCCGACGGCGCCGGCCGCGGTGCCAGCAAGGATGGAAACGCCCGCTGCGGGCAGGCCTGGCGCTCGCAGACCTTGCAGCCGGTGCCGATCGGCGTGGCGCCCTGCGGGTCGTGCAGGTCGAGGCCTTTCGAATAAATCAGGCGGTGCGCCTGCGAGATATCGCAGCCCAGCGCCACCGCAAAGGTCTTGCCCGGCGCCCGGAAGCCCGGCGCGCCGGTGCTGACCTGGCGCGCGATCCACAGATACGTGCAGCCGTCGGGCATGCTGGCCACCTGCGTCAGGACCTGGCCCGGATGGCTGAAGGCGTCATAGACGATCCACAGCGGACAGGTGCCGCCCACCCTTGAAAAGTGAAAATCGGTGGCCGACTGGCGTTTCGAGACATTGCCGGCGCGGTCGACGCGCACGAAAAAGAACGGCAAGCCGGCCGCCTCGGGCCGTTGCAGGGTGCTCAGGCGGTGGCAGACGGCCTCGAAGCCCACGCCGAACTGCTGCGCCAGGCGTTCGATATCGTAGGCGCGTGACTCGGCTGCCTGCAAAAAACGCTGGTACGGCATCAGCAGGGCGCCGGCAAAATAGTTGGAAAACGCCAGCCGCGCGCTGCTCTGCGCACCAGCGCCAGAGAACTGCGCCGCCAGCACCAGCGCATCGATCAGCGAACTGTGTTCAAGCAGGCTGATTTGCGCCGCCATCTGGAACGCGCGCTGGCCACCGGTCAGCGTATCGGGTAGCCACAGGATTTTTTGCTGGGCGTCGTAGCGGTGCTTGCGCACCATGCCGGCGTCGCCGTCGGACAGCTGCACCCGGATGCCATGCCGTTCCTGCAGGCGCGCTTGCAGCGCGTCGCGCGTGCGCAGTTGCACGTCGAGTTCACCGGCGACCAGTTCGGCCGCCCGGTCCAGCTCATCGATATAGTTCTGGTGCCGGTTCAGGTATTCGCGCACTTCTTCATCGGTCGATGGCGCCAGCGCCAAGGTGCTGTCGCCACGGCTGCCATCGTCCAGACGTGCGGCCAGGGTATCGGCCCGTTCGGCCATCACCCGGTAGCGCCGCTGCAGCAGCAGGATCGAGCGCGCCAGTTCCGGCATGTTCTCCACCAGCATTTTCAGTTCCGCCATCGACGTCGGTGGCGCATCCGGCAATTCCCCAAATACATCGCGCACGTCGGCCACCAGGCTGGCGCTGTCGTGTTCGGAAAAGATTTGCGGATCGACCCCCAGCACGGTGCCGATGCGCAGCAGGATAGGCACCGTCAGCGGGCGCTGGTTGCGCTCCATCTGGTTCAGGTAGCTGGGCGAGATACCCAGCGACTTGGCCAGCGCCGCCTGCGTCATGCGCCTTTCCTCGCGCAGCCGCTGCAGGCGCACGCCCATGAATACCTTGGCCACTTTGTTCTCCTGTGGAGTCTGCAAATTTGCAATCTTCGCAGATTAACAGAACCAGCTTGGCAGATGCTTGCATTTTCACGTCTTGTGGGGCGCTGCCATTATGCGAATAATGCAAAGCACAACCCATAAACCAGGAGACACGCGTGACCAATCAAGTTGCTATTCCGACCGTACCACTGTTGATCAACGGCGAGTGGGTCGAGTCCGCCACCACCGTCTGGCGCGATGTCGTCAATCCGGCCACCCAGGAGGTGCTGGCCAGGGTGCCGTTCGCCACGCCGGACGAAGTCAACGCGGCCATCGCCTCGGCCCAGCGCGCCTTCAAAACCTGGCGCAAGACGCCGATCGGCGCGCGCGCCCGCATCTTTTTGAAACTGCAGCAGCTGATCCGCGAGAACATGGCCGACCTGGCCGCCACCTTGACGATGGAACAGGGCAAGACCCTGCTCGACGCCGAAGGCGATGTATTCCGTGGCCTGGAAGTGGTCGAACATGCAGCCAATATCGGCACCCTGCAGATGGGCGAATACGCGCAGAATGTGGCCGGCGGCGTCGACACCTACAGCGTGATGCAGCCGCTGGGCGTGTGCGCCGGCATTACGCCATTCAACTTCCCGGCCATGATCCCGCTGTGGATGTTCCCGATGGCAATTGCCTGCGGCAATACCTTTGTGCTGAAACCGTCCGAGCAGGACCCGCTGGTGACGGAAAAACTGGTGCGCCTGGCCTTGCAGGCGGGCATACCGGCTGGCGTGCTGAACGTGATCCATGGCGGCGAAGACGTGGTCAATGCACTGTGCGACCATCCCGATATCAAGGCGATCTCGTTTGTCGGTTCGAGCAAGGTCGGCACGCATGTGTACCAGCGCGCCAGCCTGGCCGGCAAGCGCGCGCAGTGCATGATGGGCGCCAAGAACCACGCCGTGGTGCTGCCGGACGCCAACAAGGAACAGACCCTGAACCAGCTGCTGGGCGCCGGCTTTGGCGCGGCCGGCCAGCGCTGCATGGCGGCCTCGGTTGCGGTGCTGGTCGGTGAAGCGCGTGACTGGCTGCCTGAATTGTCTGCCAAGGCGCAGACCCTGACGGTCGGCGCCGGCAAGGACAATCCCGACCTCGGGCCCGTGATTTCGTGCGCGGCAAAAGAGCGCGTGTTCGGCCTGATCGCCAAAGGCGTCGAAGAGGGCGCTACCCTGACCCTGGACGGACGCGATGTGAAGGTCGATGGCTATCCGAACGGTAACTTCGTCGGCCCGACGATTCTGTCGGGCGTGAAACCGGGCATGATTGTGTATGACCAGGAAATCTTTGGCCCGGTCTTGATCGTGGTCGAGGTCGATACGCTCGACGAAGCGATAGCACTGGTCAACGCCAATCCCAACGGCAACGGCACGGCGCTGTTCACCCAGAGCGGTGCGGCGGCGCGCTACTTCCAGGAAGAAATCGAAGTCGGGCAAGTGGGCATCAACGTGCCGATTCCGGTGCCGGTGCCGCTGTTCAGTTTTACCGGTTCGCGCGGCTCGAAACTCGGCGACCTGGGCCCCTTCGGCAAGCAGGTGGTGCTGTTCTACACGCAGACGCAGACGATTACCCAGCGCTGGTTCACCGACTCGGCCTCGGTGGGCAAGGTCAACACCACCATCAGCCTCAAGTAAGGAGTATTCATGGACTTTGAACTGAGCGACGAGCAGCGCGAGTTCCAGGACGCCGCGCGCGCGTTTGCCGCCGGCGAACTGGCGCCGCATGCGGCGCACTGGGATGCGGAAGCGATCTTCCCGGTCGAGACCATCGCGAAAGCCGGCGAGATGGGCTTTTGCGGCCTGTACACGCCGCAGCGCTGGGGCGGTCTGGGCCTGTCGCGCCAGGACGCGGCCATCGTTTTCGAAGAGCTGGCCGGCGGCTGCACCTCGACCACGGCGTATATCACCATCCACAATATGGCCACCTGGATGCTGTCGCGCTGGGGCCAGGAAGCCCTGTGCGACGAGTGGGTGCCGGCCTTGGCAGCGGGCCAGAAACTGGCCAGCTATTGTTTGACGGAGCCGCAGTCGGGATCGGACGCGGCGTCCCTGCGCACCAAAGCTGTCAGGGATGGCGACCATTACGTACTGAACGGCACAAAAGCGTTTATCTCCGGTGCCGGCCAGACGCAGATGCTGATCGTGATGGCGAGAACGGGCGGCGACGGCGCAGGGGGCATTTCCGCGTTTGCCGTGCCAGCCGACCTGCCCGGCATCGTGTATGGCAAGAAGGAAGAAAAAATGGGCTGGAACAGCCAGCCCACGCGCATCATCAGTTTTGATAACGTACGCGTGCCGGCCGCCAATCTGCTCGGCGCCGAAGGCGAAGGCTTTGCGATTGCCATGAAGGGCATCGATGGCGGGCGCATCAATATTGCCGTGTGCTCGGTCGGCACGGCGCAGGCGGCCCTGAGCCGCGCGCAAACGTATATGCAGGAGCGCAAGCAGTTCGGCCGCGAGCTGGCGCAGTTCCAGGCGCTGCAATTCAAGCTGGCCGACATGCTGACCGAACTGGTGGCGGCGCGCCAGATGGTACGCCTGGCCGCCTGGAAGCTGGACCAGCAAAGCCCTGACGCTTCCGCCTATTGCGCCATGGCCAAGCGCTTTGCCACCGATATCGGCTTCAATGTCTGCAATGAAGCGCTGCAATTGCACGGCGGCTACGGCTACATCCGCGAGTATCCGCTCGAGCGCCATGTGCGCGACACGCGGGTACACCAGATCCTGGAAGGGACCAATGAAATCATGCGCCTGATTATCGCGCGAGCGATCCTGAAAGACGGCGCCACGGAGACTTTACGATGAACAAAACCTACAGCAATTTATTGGTGGAACGCCACGACCATACGGTGCAGGTCACCCTCGACAATCCGCCGGCCCATACCTGGACCCTGGCCAGCCTGGGCGCGCTCAAGGAACTGGTGGCCGACCTGAACGCGGACAGCAATGTGTACGCGCTGGTGATCACCGGCGGCGGCGCCAAGTTCTTTTCGGCCGGCGCCGACTTGAAGCTGTTTGCCGATGGCGACAAGGACATGGCCTTCAAAATGGCGGCCGCGTTTGGCGAGGCTTTCGAAGCCTTGTCGGCGTTTCGCGGCGTCAGCATTGCCGCCATCAATGGCTATGCCATGGGCGGCGGGCTCGAATGCGCGCTGGCCTGCGATATCCGCATTGCCGAAGAACATGCGCAAATGGCCTTGCCGGAAGCATCGGTGGGCTTGCTGCCGTGCGCCGGCGGCACGCAGATATTGCCATGGCTGGTCGGTGAGGGCTGGGCCAAGCGCATGATTTTATGCGGCGAGCGGGTCGACGCAAACCGTGCGCTGGCGATCGGCCTGGTCGAGGAAGTCGTGCCGGCCGGCCAGGCGCTGGCCACCGCGCTGGCGCTGGCGGCCAAGGTGGCGCGCCAGAGTCCGGGCAGCGTGGCGGCATCCAAGTCGCTGATCCAGGGCGCGCGCGGCAAACCTTTGGCGCAATCCTTGCCGGACGAACGCACCCTGTTCCTGGGCCTGTTCGAAACCCGGGACCAGAAAGAGGGCGTGCAGGCCTTTTTGGAAAAACGCACGGCGGAGTGGAAGAATGGTTGAAACGATCAAACTTGAAGAGCGCGCCTGCCCCGGCGGCATGAAGCTGGGCGTGATCACGCTCGATGCGCCCAAATCGCTGCATGCCCTGGACCTGGAGATGATACGCGCCATCGATGGCGCCCTGGTTGCCTGGGCGGCGGATGATCAGATTGCCTGCGTGGTGCTGCAGTCGTCGACCGACAAGGCGTTTTGCGCCGGCGGCGACGTGCGCAGCCTGCGTACTGCCGTGGTGGACCAGCCCGGCGTGGTGCCTAACCCGCAGGCGCTGGCCTTTTTTGCCGAGGAGTACCGGCTCGACCATCGCATCCATACCTATGCCAAACCGCTGCTGGTATGGGGGGGCGGCATCGTCATGGGCGGCGGCCTTGGCCTGATGGCGGGCGCCAGCCACCGCGTAGTGACGGAAAGCACGCGCATCGCCATGCCGGAAATTACCATCGGCCTGTTCCCGGACGTGGGCGGCAGCTGGTTCCTGGGCCGCATGCCAGGGCGCAGCGGCCTGTTCCTCGGCTTGACGGGGGCGCCGATGAATGCGGCCGATGCACTGTTTGTCGGCCTGGGCGACTATTTCCTGCAGCAGGAGACACGCGCCATGGTGCTCGACGCGCTGGCGCTGGCGCAATGGCAGCCTGGTCCGCAAGCCAATCACCAGCAACTGGACCGCTTGCTGCGCGCCCTGGCTTCGCCCGCCTCGCTGTTGCCCGCCTCGCCAGTGCGCGACAATTTCGACGCGATTGCCACCCTGACGCAGGCGCCCACCTTGCAAGAGGTGGTGGCGGCGATTGCCGCCTATGACGGTGAATCGAGCTGGCTGCAAAAAGCGGCCCACTCGCTGGCCAAGGGCGCGCCGAGCTCGGCCGCCCTGGTGTGGGCCATGCGCGAGCGCACGCGCCACCTGAGCCTGGCGCAAGTGTTTCAACTGGAACTGATCGTGGCGGTGCAGTGCTGCGCCCATCCCGACTTTGCCGAAGGTGTGCGCGCCTTGCTGATCGACAAGGACAATGCGCCGCAGTGGCGCCCCGGCAGCCTGGCTGCACTGGACGACAGCTATCTGAATCAGTATTTCCAGGCGCCGTGGACACAGCATCCGCTGGCCGACCTGGCATAGAACAAGCATAGAGGAGACACCATGCAACATATCGCATTTATCGGCCTGGGCAACATGGGCGCGCCGATGGCGCGCAACCTGGTCGCGGCCGGCTTTCATGTATCGGTATTCGATCTGGCGCCGGCAGCGGTTGCCTCGCTGGTCGAGGCCGGCGCCACGGCCGCCGCCTCCGCCAGCGCGGCAGTGCAGGCGGCCGACGCCGTGATCACCATGCTGCCGGCCAACAAGCACGTGCAGGAGCTGTACCTGGGCGAAGGCGGCGTGCTCGACTCGGCCAAGGCGGGCGCTCTGCTGATCGACTGCAGCACGATTGCCGCCGAGGTGGCGCGCCAGGTGGCGCAGGCGGCGTCCGCGCGCGGCTTTGCCATGCTCGACGCGCCGGTCTCCGGCGGCACGGCTGGTGCGGCAGCCGGCACCCTGACCTTTATCGTTGGCGGCGAGGCCAGCGCCTTGCTGCGCGCGCGGCCGCTGCTGGAAAAGATGGGCAAGAATATCTTCCATGCGGGCGAGGCGGGCGCAGGCCAGGTGGCAAAGATCTGCAACAACATGCTGCTGGGGATCTTGATGGCAGGCACAGCCGAAGCCCTGAATCTGGGCGTGGCGCACGGGCTCGACCCGGCCGTGCTGTCCGACATCATGGCCAAGAGCTCGGGCCGCAACTGGACCCTGGAAGTGTATAACCCGTGGCCGGGCGTGATGGACAGTGCGCCCGCGTCACGCAACTACAGCGGCGGTTTCGGCACGACGCTGATGCTGAAAGACCTGGGCCTGGCGCAGCAATCGGCGCTGTCGGCCAACGCGGCCACGCCGTTGGGTGGCCTGGTGCGCCAGTTGTACCAGCTGCATGCGGATGCCGGCCACGGCGGCCAGGACTTTTCCAGTATCGTGCAGCTGTTCAATGGCGACCTGGGCAAGCCTGCCTGATTTTGGGCAAAAAAAAGCCCGCTGGTAAAAGCGGGCTAAATCCAATTCTTGGAAGAGTTGGAGGAGACAGATGCAGTATGCTGCATCGCCACATATAACTCCAATTTATCTTTCAAATACCTATTATACGAATTGGTTATATCTTATTGCAGGCCGGTTGATCAAGGCGTGGTGCAGACGATACGGACAGTGTCGACCTTGGCTTCGCCCATGATGCCCACGCCGGTCGACAGGCCGGTCGACGGATTGGTCGCCACGTTGCAAGTCTGTCCGACCGGGTTGGTAATCACGCTGATACCGTAGGCACTGCCATCGGCCACCGCATCGGGCATGACAAAGGTGGCGGTTGCCTTGGCTACCGTCAGCGGCGTGGCCGTGCTGCCATTGCCCAGTACCAGGCCATCGACGGTCTGGCCGGTAATGGTGCCGCCGACCGTATAGGTGTTTTGCTGGCAGCTGACAAAGGCTTCAATGCTGACATACAGGCCCGCCGAACCGGTGCCGCCCGAGACGGTGCAATTCATGTGCGCCGGCGGCGTTTTCACCGTGATGGTGTAGTTGGTGCCGTAGTCGATGCGCTTGGGGAAGGTAAACGTGGTCGCGCCGACGGCGGGCGAAACGGTGTCGCCGCCGTTGGCCAGCACCAGGCCGGCATTGCTGAGGCCGGAAATGGTACCGGACACATCGTACGAGGCCTTGCCGCCGCAGGCCGCCAGGCCCACGGTGAGCAGCAGCGCGGCGAGAGGGCGCAGGCAGGATGACTTCATGTAGTTCTCCAAAAGGGTGTTCACGGATCGCACGGCTTACTTCGGTGCGCAGGCAAGTGCCAACGAGCTGACGGGGCCGGAGCCCATGATGCCCACGATATCGTGGCCGTCGGGGCTGGTCGAGCCCTGGAATCTGCACGTCAAGCCAGCCGGATTGCTTGAAATGGAAAGGTTATAGGTGGAACCGTCGGCAACCGCCGGGAAGGTAAAGCTGGTCGCGCCTTGCAGCGGGCTGATGCTGCCGCTGACGCCATTGACCAGCGTCAGGCCGCCGGCGCTGAGGCCAGTGATCGAGCCACCGAGTGGATACGTGTCGGTAATGCAAGAAACATAGGCAGTCGAGACGGAATAACTGTTGGCCTTGCCGCTGCCATTGGTCATGGTGCAAGTGGCGCCCTTCGGCTGCTGCTTGATCTTGATATCGTAGCGGTCTTCGGATTTGATCAGGTTGACAAACACAAAGCTGCTGGCGCCGGCAGCCACAGGCAGGTCTTCGCCACCATTTTGCAAGATCAGGCCGGTCTTGGCCAGGCCGATGACCGAGCCACTCAGGTACATATTGCCGCCGCTGCCGCCGCAGGCTGCCAACGTGGCAGCGCAAGCCGCCGCCAGCATCGAGCGCAGGTATACATTTTTCATACATTCTCCAAAACGAATTAGGTAGGGTAGCGCAACACGGACGCTGGCGCCGTATTGGAATGGCGCCTATTTTAGTCTATCTGGCAAGCCGATTGACCTTGCCTTGTATCACCCTGTAACAATTTTTGCGGCGCCAGCCCTGATACGCCCTCATATGCTGGTTCCCCTGGCCCGTTGCATCGTGCGATCGGTGCGACAATAGGGCTTGCCCGTTTCTCCATCCTGATTGTCGCCATGACCACTACTTCCGTCAAAACCCTGGTTTCGCCCAAGGCCATCCTGTTCGATCTCGATGATACGCTGTGGCCGATTGCGCCCGTGATCGCCGCCGCCGAAACGCTGCTGCACGACTGGCTGGCCGCGCATGCGCCGAGGGTGGCGCAGCAGTTTTCCATCGAAGCCTTGCGCCGGCACCGGCTGGACATGTTGAACGAACAACCACATTTCCATGGCAACCTGATCGAACTGCGCCGTGCCGGCCTGCTGACGGCCTTCGCCGCCGCTGGCGAGGATACGGCCCTGGTCGATGAAGCCGTCAGGCAATTCCTGGCCGCCCGCAACCGCGTCATCCCCTATGACGATGTGCTGCCTGGCCTGGCCTGGATGCAGCAGCGCCTGCTGGTCGGTTCTATCTCGAACGGCAACGCCGACCTTGAAATTATCGGTCTCGCCCAGCATTTCAGGATATCGATCGCCGCCAGCGAGTTTGGCGTGGCCAAGCCCGACGCCTCGATTTTCCTGGCTGGCTGCGAAGCGCTGGGCGTGGCGCCGCACGAGGCCGTGTATGTGGGCGACGATCTGTATTTCGATGTAACGGGGGCGCAGGATGCGGGCATGCGCGCCGTCTGGATGAACCGGGGCGGCAGCGACGCGCATCTGGCGGCCGGTGTGCAACCGGACGCCATCTGTGCCAACTTTGATGAATTGCTGCTCTGGCTGCAGGCGCAACTGGAAGATTGATCGCCGTTGCGCAGGCGAACGTGCATAATGGCTGCTGTTGCTGCACTCCTGGCTGCCAACACTGTATAACTGAAGACACCATGCAACTCGAACTACGTGCCCAAACCCTGCTGAAAGCCCTGGTCGAGCGTTATATCGCCGACGGCCAGCCGGTCGGTTCGCGCGCCTTGTCGAAAATTTCCGGCCTCGATCTGTCGCCGGCCACCATCCGCAACATCATGGCCGACCTGGAAGAGCAGGGCTATGTGTCGAGCCCGCATACCTCGGCCGGTCGCATCCCCACGCCGCGCGGCTACCGCATCTTTGTCGACACCTTGCTGACGGTGAAACATCTTGACGAGCATATGGTTGACGCGCGCCTGCGCCTGCAGACGCAGCAGCCGCAAAAAACCATCGCCAATGCGGCGCAGATGCTGTCCTCGCTGTCGCAGTTTGCCGGCGTGGTGCTGAGCCCGCGCCGCGAATCGGTATTCCAGCAGATTGAATTTCTGCGCCTGTCCGAAAAACGCATCCTGCTGGTCATCGTCGGCCCGGGCGGCGACGTGCAGAACCGGCTGCTGCTGACCGAGGCGGACTATACGCCGTCGCAGCTGATCCAGTCGGCCAATTACATCAACCAGAATTATGGCGGCCTGTCATTTGACGCCGTACGCGTGCGCCTGCAGGGTGAACTGCGCCAGTTGCGCGACGATATGGGCAGCCTGATGCAGGCGGCGGTCGAGGCCGGCAGCGAAGTGATGAGCGATCACAGCGACGACATGGTGATTTCAGGCGAGCGCAACCTGCTCAGCGTGAGCGATTTGTCATCGAACATGAGTTCGCTGCGCCAGCTCTTCGACATGTTCGAGCAGAAGACGGGACTGATGCAGTTGCTCGACGTGTCGAGCAAGGCAACCGGCGTGCAGATCTTCATCGGCGGCGAATCGAATCTGGTGCCGATGGATGAAATGAGCGTGGTGACGGCGCCATATGAGGTCAACGGCAAGATCGTGGGCACCCTGGGCGTAATCGGGCCGACCCGCATGGCCTACGAGCGGGTCATTCCGATTGTCGATATTACGGCCAAGCTGCTGTCAAACGCCCTCAGCCATCATTGACCAGTCAGGCAGGCCGGTGCGGGCAGGCTGGCTTGATGCAGTTGCCGTAGATGGCCAGCGCGTGCTCGGCGATCTTGAAACCGCGCTCTTCGGCCACGCTTTGCTGGCGTGTTTCGATGGCTTCGTCGAAGAATTCTTCGACCCTGCCGCAATCGAGACACACCAGGTGATCGTGGTGCGAGCCTTCGTTGAGTTCGAAAATGGCCTTGCCCGTTTCAAAGTGGTTGCGGTTAAGCAAGCCAGCTTGTTCGAACTGGGTCAATACACGGTAGACAGTTGCCAGCCCGACGTCCATATTGTCGGCCAGAAGAATTTTATAGACGTCTTCCGCCGTCAGGTGGCGCACCGGGCTACTCTGGAAGATATCGAGTATCTTCAGCCGTGGCAGGGTGGCTTTCAGGCCGCTTGCCTTGAGATCACTAGGATTGTTACTCATGTTTGTTGCTCGTATGTGGGTCAGGTGCTTTATCATATAGCGTTTTGTCGGCGAGTGCCAAAATAAGCATTTTTGGGTGGACCAGTCACTCCTGGCGTTTTGTTCATCAAATTGAGGTCATTTATGCACGTCACACCGGCTGTATTGCCATCCTTGCGTCACCGTATTTCATTCCGAGCACCGGTCGTTGCAGGCCTGGTTTGCGTTGCGCTGATGGCGACCGGCTGTGCCAGCCGTGGCATCCTTGGTGAAAAACCGGCGGCCGCCCAGAAAGAAGGCAAGGAACTCGTGCCCGAGAATGGCGCGCAGACCACCACCATCACGCCACTGCAGAAATTCATGTGGTTTTTCTCGCCGTATCGCCCTGACATTCAGCAAGGCAACTTTGTCTCCGAAGAGATGGTGGCCCAGCTGAAAGAAGGCATGACGCGCGACCAGGTCCGTTTCATTCTGGGCACACCCTTGCTGGCCGACCTGTTCCATGCCGACCGCTGGGACTACCCATTCCGCCTGGCACGCGGTAGCGGCGAGACCACCAGCAGCCGCGTGGTCGTGTACTTTGACAAGGAAGGCAAGGTTGCCCGCTTCGAAGGCGGCAACCTGCCGACCGAAAAAGAGTATATCGACCGCATCGCCGGCCCGTCGCCATTCGCCAAGCTGGCCAAGGCCGGTGCGCCGGCCGCCGTGGTGCCATCGCCAGTGGCGCCGTCGGCCGTGCCGGCTAACCCTGACAATACGCCGGCGATGATTCCGGTGACCAAGCCCGAGATGACACCATCCGCGACGCCAGCTGAACCGGCACCTGCCCCCACCAAATAAGTTGCTGTAAATATTATGACTGAACTGAAAATTGCAATCGCCGGCGCCAGTGGCCGCATGGGCCATATCCTGATCGAAGCGGTCGGCAACGCGCCCGACGCCGTGCTGGCCGGTGCGCTCGACCGCGCGGGCTCGCCATCGATCGGCCAGGATGCGGCCGCCTTCCTGGGCAAACCTGCCGGCGTGCTGACCGAGTCCGATCTGGCCAAGGGCCTGGCCAATGCCGACTACCTGATCGACTTCACCCGTCCCGAAGGCACCTTGCAGCACCTGGCCTATTGCGCCGAGCACGGCATCAAGATGATTATCGGCACCACCGGTTTCGACGAGGCCGGCAAGGCGGCGATTGCCGCCGCCGCCGAAAAGACCGCCATCATGTTTGCGCCGAACATGAGCGTGGGCGTGAACGTGACCATGAAGCTGCTGGAACTGGCCGCGAAAAGCTTGTCCGAAGGCTACGATATCGAGATCATCGAAGCCCACCACCGCCACAAGGTCGACGCGCCTTCCGGTACCGCCCTGCAGATGGGTGAAGTGGTGGCTGGTGCTCTGGGCCGCGACCTGAAGGAATGCGCCGTGTATGGCCGCGAAGGCGTGACCGGCGAACGCGATCCGTCGACCATCGGCTTTGCCACCATCCGTGGCGGCGATATCGTTGGCGACCATACGGTGCTGTTTGCCGGCATCGGCGAGCGCATCGAGATCAGCCACAAATCGAGCAGCCGCGTCACCTACGCCCATGGCGCCCTGCGCGCCGCGCGTTTCCTGGCCGACAAGCCGACCGGCCTGTACGACATGCAGGACGTGTTGTCGCTGAAGAACTGAGGATCGATATGGCCACTGCCATCCTGGATGGAAAAGCAATCACCGACGAAGCGAGCTTTCACGCGCAATGCGTGCAGGCCTTCGGTTTCCCCGCGTTTTACGGCAACAGCATGGACGCCTGGGTCGATTGCCTCAGCTATCTGCGTGACGAAGACGGCATGAGCAAGTTCCGGCTCAAGCCCAATGAAGTGCTGGAAATCGTGCTGCAGGACGCGGAAAGCGTGAAGGCGCAGGCGCCTGATCTGCTCGAAGAAGTGACGTTTTGCGTGGCCGGCATCAACGAGCGCTACGAGGATTATGGCGAGAAGCCGGCGTTGAAGCTGACGCTCAAGTAAAAAACGCCGGACCTTGGGTCCGGCGTTTTGCTTTACACCACCTTGCGTTCGCGCAAACCTGCAATCTCCCCACTCTGCAACCCAAGCCATTGCCCCAGCACCTCATCCGTATGCTGCCCCAGCAACGGCGGCGGCAAGCGGTATTGCACCGGTGAGCTTGATAATCGCACCGGATTGGCCACCAGCGCCACCGTGCCCGCCGTCGGGTGCGCCATCTCCACTTTCAGTCCACGCGCTACCACTTGCGGGTCGGCAAATACCTGGTCGATGCGGTTGACGGGGCCGCAAGGCACGGCAGCCAGTTCGAACGCCGTGATCCACTCGTCGGTGGTGCGCATCACCGTGGCCTGGCGCAGCAGCGGGATCAATACCGCCCGGTGCGCCACGCGCTGCGGATTGGTGGCGAAACGCTCATCCTGCGCCCATTCCGGGTGGCCAGCGATGGCGCAAAAGCGCGCGAACTGGCCGTCGTTGCCGATTGCCAAAATCATGTCGCCATCGGCGGTGGGGAAATCCTGGTAGGGCACGATATTCGGATGCGCGTTGCCCATGCGCTGCGGCACCTTGCCGCCACACAGGTAGTTGGCCGCCTGGTTGCCCAGCGCCGCCACCTGTACATCGAGCAAGGCCAGGTCGATATGCTGGCCCAGGCCGGAACGAGTCCGTTCCGCAAGCGCCGCCTGCACCGCGATGGTCGCGTACAGCCCTGTCATGATGTCGGTTTGCGCCACGCCAACTTTTTGCGGGCCGGCGCCCGGTTCGCCATCGGGCACGCCGGTAATGCTCATCAGCCCGCCCATGCCCTGGATCAGAAAATCATAGCCGGCGCGCGCCGCATACGGGCCATCCTGGCCAAAACCGGTAATCGAGCAGTAGACCAGGCGCGGGTTCAGCGCCAGCAGGCTGGCCGCATCGAGACCGTATTGCTTCAGGCCACCGAGCTTGAAGTTTTCCAGCAGCACATCGGCTTCCAGCGCCAGCTTGCGCACCAGCGCTTGCCCTTCCGGCGCGGCCAGGTCGATGCATAGCGAACGCTTGTTGCGGTTGGCGCACTGGAAATAGGCGGCTTCAAGAGTGTCGCGCCCATCTTCATCTTTCAGATAGGGCGGACCCCATGAGCGCGTATCGTCGCCGCGCCCCGGCTGCTCGACCTTGACCACGTCGGCGCCCAGGTCGGCCAGCAGTTGCCCGGCCCACGGCCCGGCCAGCACGCGCGACAGGTCCAGCACGCGCAGTCCCGTCAATGGCGCCGGCCGCAGAGTGGCAGCGAAGGTGGAGGCCAAGGCGTCCATCAGTTGCTGAAGGCGGCGATGCCGGTGATCGCGCGGCCGATGATCAGGGCGTGCACATCGTGCGTGCCTTCGTAGGTATTGACCACTTCCAGGTTGACCAGGTGGCGGATCACGCCGAACTCGTCGGAAATGCCATTGCCGCCCATCATGTCGCGCGCCATGCGGGCGATATCCAATGCCTTGCCGCAGCTGTTGCGTTTCATGATCGAGGTGATTTCCACCGCAGCCGAGCCTTCGTCCTTCATGCGGCCCAGGCGCAAGCAGCCCTGCAGGCCCATGGTGATTTCGGTCAGCATGTCGGCCAGTTTCTTCTGTACCAGCTGGTTGGCGGCCAGCGGACGGCCGAACTGCTGGCGGTCCATGGTGTACTGGCGTGCTTTCAGGTAGCAGTCTTCGGCCGCGCCCAGCGCGCCCCAGGCGATGCCGTAGCGTGCGCTGTTGAGGCAGGTGAACGGGCCTTTCAGGCCGCGTACATCGGGAAACGCGTTTTCTTCCGGGCAGAATACTTCGTCCATGACGATTTCGCCGGTGATGCTGGTGCGCAAGCCGACCTTGCCGTGGATCTCGGGCGCCGACAGGCCTTTCCAGCCTTTTTCCAGCACGAAGCCGCGGATCGCGCCTTCGTCGTCCTTGGCCCATACCACGAACACGTCGGCGATCGGGCTGTTGGTGATCCACATCTTGGCACCCGACAGGCTGTAGCCGCCCGGCACCTTGCGCGCGCGCGTGACCATGCTGCCCGGATCGGAACCGTGGTTCGGTTCGGTCAGGCCAAAGCAGCCGATGAATTCGCCGGTGGCCAGCTTGGGCAGGTATTTCTGCTTGGTTTCTTCATTGCCAAACGCGTTGATCGGCACCATCACCAGGGACGATTGCACGCTCATCATCGAGCGATAGCCCGAATCGATGCGCTCGACTTCGCGCGCGGCCAGGCCGTAGCACACGTAGTTCAGGCCGGCGCCGCCGTATTCCTCTGGAATGGTCGAGCCCAGCAGGCCCAGTTCGCCCATTTCGCGGAAGATGGCGGCGTCGGTGCGGCCATGGCGGAACGATTCAAGCACGCGCGGCGCCAGGCTGCCCTGGCAATAGTCGCGCGCCGCTTCCAGCACGGCGCGCTCGTCGCTTGTCAGTTGTTCGTCCAGCAGCAGGGGAGAATTCCAGTCGAATACAGTTTTGCTCATCACGGGCCTCGCAAGGTGAGCGCCAGGCGAGTAACAGCCGGCGCAAGATTGAATGGGACTCATGGTAGGTTGTCACCGCGCCTCAGGCAAACGATTTTTATGCACCCAGATATGCGCATAACGCATATCTTGCGGCATACTGCTGTTTTTATTGCCGAGATCGCTCATGTCCCGCAAGATTCCCATGCTGCAAGCGCTCAATTGTTTTGAGGCGGCTGCCCGCCATCAGAGCTATACCCATGCGGCGCGCGAACTGTCGCTGACGCAAAGCGCGGTGTCGCGCCAGATTGCATCACTGGAAAGTTTTTTAGGCGTGCAACTGTTCCAGCGCACCCGCCATGGCGTGGTGCTCACAAGCGCCGGCGCCTCGTACGCGCGCCAGATCGCCGCCCGCCTCGATGGCCTCGAACGCGATACCCTGGACACCATGGCGCGCCAGGGGGGCGGCGCCTTGCAGCTGGCCTCGGTGCCAACCTTTGCCACGCGATGGCTGATGCCGCGCCTGGCCGGCCTTGCCGCGCAGCAGCCCGAGATCGTGGTGCATATCGATGCGTATACAAAACCGTTCATGTTTGCCGATACGGAATACGATGGCGCCCTGTATGCAGGCACGCCCGAGCAGCTGGCGCGCTGGCCCGGCACGCACGCCACCTTGCTGATGCACGAGGAGATCGTGCCGGTGGCCAGCCCACGCCTCTTGAGCGCGCGCAGCCAATGGCAGCCGCAGCATCTGCTGGAACTGACGTTGTTGCAGCAAAGCACGCGGCCCGGCGCCTGGCGCCAGTGGTGCGACGCCATGCAGGTCGAGGGAGAAGCCCGCTATGGCGCGCGCTATGAACTGTTTTCCATGCTGGCGATGGCGGCGGTGCAGGGCCAGGGCGTGGTGCTGTTGCCGCGCATGCTGGTCGAAGCGGAGCTGGCGCGCGGCGAATTGCAGATCGTTTGCGAGCGCCCACTGCGCGGTCAGCGCGCGTATTATCTGATCACGCCCGAAGCGGCGCATGAAAAAACTGCAATGCAGCAATTCCGTGCCTGGCTGCAGGCCGAGGCGGCCTAAACGACCTTGGCGGTGTCGAAATGCGGGTTGTCGATCAGCCCGATCTGGTTGCCGAACGGGTCCAGCAATTCCACCGTGCGGATACCTTCGCCGACGTCCGTCAAGGGGTGGTGCAAGGTGGCGCCCAAGCCGACCAGGCGTTCGACTTCCTGGGCTATGCCGTCCACGCCCCAGTAAGTGACGCTGCCCTGGGCGCCCGGCTGGCCGTCCGGCAGCAGGCCCAGTTCGAAGCCGCCGATATTGAAGCCGACATAAAACGGCTGGTCGAAATACGGCGTGGTGTTGAACGCCTGGCTGTACCAGGCCTTGGCCTTCTCCAGGTCGGGGACGGGATAGGTAACGGTGCGCAAGCCCTTGATCATGTTTTATCTCCTGTGTAGTGAGTGAGTGAGTAAGTGAGTGAGTGCATGACGCCAGCATGCCATGGCTGCCGACACGGCGATTGTAAAAATGGAAGATTCAGCGCCTTTGCGCCAGCCAGGCCTCTGGCGAGGCGCGCGCAAAATCCTGGAAGTCGTGAATCAGGTGCGACTGGTCGAAATAACCATATTGCAGGGCGACCTGCGCCCAGTCCGCTTGCGGCGGCATGGTCTTGAGCGCGCTGTTGACAGCGCGAAAGCGGCTGATGCGGGCAAACAGCTTGGGGCTGATGCCCACCTGCTGGCGAAACTGCGCTGCCAGATGCTGGCGCGACACCTTCAACTGCGCCGCTAACTGGTTGACGCGCAGGCTACCTTGGGCGCGTTCAATCAGCGCCACCGCTTGCAGGGCCAGGCCGGAAGCGGCCGGCAGCGGGGTTTTCCGCAGGCGCAGCAGCAAAAAATCTTGCAATATCTGCATGCGCTGCACATCCGGCAAGGGATAGCTCCACAGCGCATCACCGAGGCGCGCCGCCAGCTCGCGGCCCCACAGCTGCTGCAGATCTGTACGTCCATCGTTCAGCTCGCAAAGCGGCAGCTGGAAAAAGCGCGCCGCCGCACCGGGCTTGAAGCGCGCCGCCACCGTCTGCACCAGGCCATGGCTGACAACCTGGATCGGCACGGTCATCATGCCGACAGCAAAGCTGGCGTCTTGCCGGTCCTGGCACAGGATGTCGATGCAGTTGTCGGGCAGCACCTGGTGCGCCATGGGCGCGGCGCGCGCGTGCACGCGGCAGGTCCAGACGCAATCCAGCCAGGGCTGCAGGGCGGGGATGGGGGCGGTTTCCTGATAGATGAACATGGCCGGTGGCAAGGAGCACAAGATTGCTGCATCTTACACAGCCTATTTGTACACCGGCAAAAATATGCGCGCCCGGGGCGGCGCCCGGCCATGCTACCGGGCGGCGACAACCAGTATAATGCTCGGTTCATATCCACTAATTGGCCGCACATCATGCAAGATAAATATAGTCCCGCCGACGTCGAACAAGCCGCCCAATCGCACTGGAAGGCCATCGACGCCTATAAAGCCGTCGAACACGACCCGCGTTTCCCGAAAGGCAAGTACTACGCTTGCTCGATGCTGCCTTACCCTTCGGGCAAGCTGCACATGGGTCACGTGCGCAACTATACGATCAATGACGTGATGTACCGCTACCTGCGCATGAACGGCTACAACGTGCTGATGCCGATGGGCTGGGATGCGTTCGGCATGCCGGCGGAAAACGCGGCCATGGCCAACAACGTGCCGCCCGCGCAATGGACGTATTCGAACATCGCCCACATGAAGCAGCAGATGGAATCGATGGGCCTGGCGATCGACTGGTCGCGCGAAATGACCGCCTGCAAGCCGGAATACTACAAGTGGAACCAGTGGATGTTCCTCAAGATGCTGGAAAAAGGCATCATCTACAAAAAGACCGGCACCGTGAACTGGGACCCGATCGACCAGACCGTGCTCGCCAACGAGCAGGTGGTCGACGGCCGCGGCTGGCGCTCGGGCGCGCTGATCGAAAAGCGCGAAATCCCGATGTACTACGCGCGCATTACCGACTACGCCGATGAATTGCTGGCCTATGCCGACGACAAGCTGCCGGGCTGGCCCGAGCGCGTGCGCACCATGCAGACCAACTGGATCGGCAAGTCGACCGGCGTGCGCTTCGCCTTCCCGCACCAGATCAAGGACGCTGACGGCGCCCTGATCGGCGATGGCAAGCTGTATGTGTTTACCACCCGCCCGGACACCATCATGGGCGTGACCTTCTGCGCCGTCGCGGCCGAGCATCCGCTGGCGCTGCACGCCGCACAAGCCAATCCTGACCTGGCGGCCTTCAACGCCGAATGCAAGCTCGGTTCCGTGATCGAAGCGGACATGGCCACCATGGAGAAGAAGGGCATGCCGACCGGCCTGTTCGTGACCCATCCATTGACCGGCGAACAAGTCGAAGTGTGGGTCGGCAATTACGTCCTGATCACCTACGGCGACGGCGCCGTGATGGGCGTGCCGGCGCACGACGAGCGCGATTTCGGCTTTGCCAAGAAATACGATCTGCCGATCAAACAAGTGGTGGAAGTCAAAGGCCAGGAATTTTCGACGGACGCCTGGCAGGAATCGTACGGCAGCAAGGAAGGCGTGTGCATCGCCTCGGGCAAGTACGACGGCCTGCATTTCGCGTCCGCCGTCGATGCGGTCGCGGCCGACCTGGCGGAACTGGGCCTGGGCGAAAAGAAAACCACCTTCCGCCTGCGCGACTGGGGCATTTCGCGCCAGCGCTACTGGGGCACGCCGATCCCGATGATCCATTGCGCCGACTGCGGCGTGGTGCCGGTGCCGGAAAAAGACCTGCCGGTGGTGCTGCCGGAAGACTGCGTGCCGGATGGCACCGGCAACCCGCTGAACAAATACGAAGCGTTCCTGCAGTGCGACTGCCCGCAGTGCGGCAAACCGGCACGCCGCGAAACCGACACCATGGATACCTTTGTCGATTCGTCGTGGTACTACATGCGCTATACCTCGCCAGGCAGCAATGACTCCATGGTCGACGAACGCAATGACTACTGGATGCCGATGGACCAGTATATCGGCGGCATCGAACACGCCGTGATGCACTTGCTGTACGCGCGCTTCTGGACCAAGATCATGCGCGACTTCGGCCTGGTCAAGTTCGACGAGCCGTTTGTCAACCTGCTCACCCAAGGCATGGTGCTGAACGAAACCTATTATCGCGAAGACGCCGCCGGCAAGAAAACCTGGTTCAACCCGGCCGACATCAATCTGACGATGGACGACAAGGGCCGTCCGCAGTCCGCCACCCTGGTGGCCGATGGCGCGCCGGTGGAAATCGGCGGCACGGAAAAAATGTCGAAGTCGAAGAACAACGGCATCGATCCGCAAGCGCAGATCGAGCAGTATGGCGCCGATACCGCCCGCCTGTTTACCATGTTCGCCTCGCCACCGGAACAGACGCTGGAATGGTCGGGCAGCGGCGTCGAAGGCGCCAACCGCTTCCTGCGCCGCGTATGGAATTTCGGCTACGCGCAGTCGGCCACGATTCAATCCGCGCTGGCTGGCGGCGCCGCCCCGGCCACCGGCGACGCGCAGAAAAACCTGCGCCGCGAATTGCACAAGATTTTGCAGCAGGCCGATTATGACCTCAAGCGCATCCAGTACAACACCGTGGTGTCGGCTTGCATGAAGATGCTCAATACCCTGGAATCGGCCAAGCTGGACGACAGCGCCCAGTCGAAAGCCCTGATCGCCGAAGGCTATTCGATCTTCCTGCGCCTGTTGAACCCGGTCGCGCCGCATATCACCCACGTGCTGTGGCAGGAACTGGGCTATGCCGGCGTTTATGGCGACCTGTTGAACGCGGAATGGCCGCAAGTCGATCCGAAAGCGCTGGAGCAGTCCGAGATCGAGATGATGATCCAGGTGAACGGCAAGCTGCGCGGCTCGATCACGGTGGCCAAGGATGCCGACAAGGCCAGCATCGAAGCGCAAGCGCTGGCCTGCGAGAGCGTACAGAAATACATCGAAACCACGCCGAAGAAAGTCATCGTCGTGCCGGGCAAGTTAATCAGCATCGTGGTGTAACTCTATGACGACTTCTTCTTCCGGTTTGCTGGCGCGCGGGCGCCTCCTGTTCGCCGTGTGCATGGTGCTGGCCCTGTCGGCCTGCGGCTTTCACTTGCGCGGCTCGAACGGCAGTTTCATGCTGCCGTTTGCGACGATGAACATCACCTTGCCCGATTCGTCGCCACTGGCGATCGACCTGAAGCGCTATATCCGCGCCATCGGCAGCACCGAAATCGTCGACACCCGGGAGGCGGCCGATGCCACCCTGGAAGTGCTGGCCGACCCGGAGAAGACGCGCACCAAGTCGATCCTGTCGCTGAACAGTAACGGCCGCGTGCGCGAATATCAACTTGGTTATTCGATCCAGTTCCGCGTGGTGGACAAGGCCGGCAACGTGTTGCTGGGCCTGACCACCATCGCACTGAATCGTCCGATCACCTTCAATGAATCGCAGGTGCTGGCCAAGGAAACCGAAGAAGCGCAGTTGTACCGCGACATGCGCAACGACCTGGTGCAGCAGATCATGCGTCGCCTGGCCGCCATCAAGCCGGTGCTGCCGGCCATGTCGGTTGCGCCGGTTGCGCCGGTGACGCCGGTCCCGGTCCCGGTCCCGGTCCCGGCCGTGCAGCAATAAGGATCCGCTCATGCAATTGCGGATAGACGCGCTCGACGCACATGTGGCCAAGCCGCTGGCGCAGCTGTATGTGATCACCAGCGACGAACACCTGCTGGCGCTGGAGGCGGCCGACAAGATCCGCCGCGCCGCGCGCAAGCAGGGCTACACCGAGCGCGATGTGCTCAGCGTCGAACGCAGTTTCAAGTGGGGCGAGCTGCTGGCGGCCAACCAGGAGCTGTCGCTGTTCGGCGATAAAAAGCTGATCGAGCTGCGCATCCCCACCGGCAAACCAGGCAAGGATGGCGGCGCGGCGCTGCAAAGCTATGCGAAAAACCTGAGCCCTGATAATCTCACCCTGATCACCCTGCCCAAGCTGGACTGGGCCACGCAAAAGGCGGCCTGGGTCGCCAGCCTGCAGCAGGCGGCCGTCTACATCGATATCCCGAATGTGGAACGGGCGCAGCTGCCGGCCTGGATCAGCCAGCGCCTGGCCGCACAAGGCCAAAGCGCCGAGCGCGCCAGCATCGACTTCATTGCCGAACGGGTGGAGGGCAATTTGCTGGCGGCGCACCAGGAAATCCAGAAACTGGGCCTGCTGCACGAGCCGGGCAAGCTGACGTACGAGCAGGTGCAGGATGCGGTGCTGAACGTGGCCCGCTACGATGTGTTCAAGCTGTCCGAAGCCATGCTGGCCGGCGACCCGGCACGGCTGGTGCGCATGCTTGAAGGCTTGAAAGGCGAGGGCGAGGCGCTGCCGCTGGTGCTGTGGGCGGTGTCCGAGGAAATTCGCACCTTGCTGAAACTGAAGGCTGGCATGGCGCAGGGCCGCCCGCTGGGCGCGCTGTTGAAAGAGTACCGCATCTGGGGTCCGCGCGAGCGCATGATGGAGCCGGCCTTGCGCCGCGTCTCGCTGCCGGTGCTGGAGACGGTGCTGCAGGAGGCGGCGCAGGTCGACAAGATGATCAAGGGCCTGCGCGCAAAGGGGCATGCGGGCGACGCCTGGGATGCGCTGCTGCAGCTGGCGCTGATGATTTGCCGCGGTTAAGGGATACAAACACCATATGGACAAGAGCATGGACATCAAACAGTATATGCAAGACGTGGGCACGCGTGCCCGTGCCGCCTCGCGCGCCATGGCCCGTGCCGACAGCGCCACGCGCAACCGTGCGCTCACCCTGATTGCCGCTGCCATCGTGCGCGACGCCGACCTGCTGCGCGCGGCCAACCAGCGCGACCTCGACGCCGCCGCTGCTGCCGGTCTCGCGCCGGCCATGCTCGACCGATTGACCCTGTCCGATGCGGCGATTGCCACCATGGTCGAAGGTTTGAGGCAGATCGTTGCGCTGGCCGATCCGATCGGTGAAATCTCGAACATGAAATACCGCCCCACCGGCATCCAGGTGGGCCAGATGCGCGTGCCGCTGGGCGTGATCGGCATTATCTACGAAGCGCGTCCCAATGTGACGGTCGACGCTGCGGGCCTGTGCATCAAGAGCGGCAACGCAACCATTCTGCGCGGCGGCTCGGAAGCGATCCATTGCAACCGCGCGCTGGCCAAGCTGGTGACCGAAGGCCTGGCCGGCGCCGGCTTGCCGCAGGACGCGGTGCAGGTAGTCGACACCACCGACCGCGCTGCCGTCGGTGCCTTGATCACCATGCCGGAATATGTCGACGTGATCGTGCCGCGCGGCGGCAAGGGCCTGATCGCGCGCCTGATGGAAGAGGCCACCGTGCCGATGATCAAGCACCTCGACGGCATCTGCCACGTGTATATCGACGCCAAGGCCGATCTCACCAAGGCGGTCGATATCGGCTTCAACGCCAAATGCCACCGCTACGGCACTTGCAACACCATGGAAACGTTGCTGGTGGCGCGCGCCATTGCACCGACCGTGCTGCCGCTGCTGGCTGAACGCTATTTGACGAAACAGGTGGAGCTGCGTGCCGATCCGGAAGCGCTGGCGATCCTGCAAGGTTACCCGCACCTGGTGGCCGCCACCGAAGAAGACTGGCGCACCGAATACCTGGCGGCGATCCTGTCGGTCAAGGTGGTCGACGGCATCGACGAGGCGATGGACCATATCAACCAGTATTCGTCGAAGCACACCGAGTCCATCATCACCGAAGACTACAGCGACGCGCTGCGCTTCCTGCGCGAAGTCGATTCGGCTTCGGTAATGGTCAACGCCTCGACCCGCTTTGCCGATGGTTTCGAGTATGGCCTGGGCGCCGAGATCGGCATTTCGAACGACAAGCTGCACGCGCGCGGCCCGGTCGGCCTGGAAGGCCTGACGTCGCTCAAATACGTGGTGTTCGGCCACGGCGAAGTGCGCAAATAACAGCCCGCAAGCCGTTCCCGGGACGGCCTGCTTCTTTCGTTTAACACCTGACAGCGGACACCCATATGGCATTTCTCTGGATCAAAGCATTCCACATCATTTTCATCATCTCCTGGTTTGCGGGCCTGTTCTACCTGCCGCGCATTTTCGTCAACCTGGCGATGGAAACGGAAACCGTGGCCACCGAGCGATTGCTGCTGATGGCGCGCAAGCTGTACCGCTTCATGTCGATCCTGATGCTGCCGGCGATGGTGCTGGGCCTGGCGCTGCTGTGGATGATGTATGGCGGCAATGCGGGCGGCATGAAGATGCCGGGCTGGATGCACGCCAAGCTGACCTTCGTGGTGCTGCTGCTCGGTTATCACCATGCTTGCGGCGCGATCCTGCGCAAGTTCGAAAAAGGCATCAACCAGCGCAGCCACAAGTGGTTCCGCTGGTTTAATGAAGTGCCGGTGGTGATGCTGCTGGCGGTGGTGGTGCTGGTGGTGGTCAAGCCTTTCTAACGGAGACGATGATGAGTGCAAGCCAGAACAAGGTCATTCAGTATTTTTTTGCTCCCCATTCGCCGTGGACCTACCTGGGTCACGCGCGCGTGATGGAGATCGCCAGAAAGCAGGGCGCGCAGATCGACGTGCGCCCGTTTGACCTGGGCAAGGTCTTCAGCGTTTCCGGCGGCCTGCCGCTGGCCAAGCGCGCGCCGCAGCGCCAGGCTTACCGGCTGGCCGAACTGGCACGCTGGTCGGCTTTCCTGGACGTGCCCCTGACCCTGCAGCCGAAGTTCTTTCCTGTCTCGCCGGAAGCCTCGGCCAAATTGATCATCGCCACGCGCCTGGCGCATGGCGTCGACGCTTCGCTCAAGCTGGCGCACGCCATCATGCGCGGCGTCTGGGCTGAAGAGCGCAATATCGGCGACGAAGACACCCTGGCGCAGATCGCGCTCGACGCCGGCTTCGATGGCCGCCAGTTGCTCAAAACGTCAGAAACGGCCAGCGTGCAGGCCGAATACGATGCCAACACGGAAGCTGCCACCGCCGCCTCCGTGTTTGGCTCTCCCTGGTATATCGTCGATGGCGAAGGGTACTGGGGCCAGGACCGCCTCGATTTTGTCGAGCGGGCACTGGCGAAGTAAAAAACGATTTTAAGTAGTAGCCCCAAGCAGGGCCGGGGTCGGACCCTCAGGGTCCGACTCCAGATTGCTTGGGGGTTTTTCATTGAACGTGTTTTTCAACGGATAAAAGGTATCCTTATTATGGCTTCATATTTTTGCCCATGCCCGCGCGGCATGGAAGCGGCGCTGGCCGAGGAACTGGGCGAGATCGCCCAAAATAGTTCGACCATGAAGGTCCACAACCAGGTACCGGGCGGCGTGCATTGCTCGGGCGACCTGGTCGATTCCTACCGCATCAACCTGCATTCGCGCATCGCCTCGCGCGTGCTGATGCGCATGGCCCATTCAGGCTACAAGACCGAAAACGACATCTATGACCTGACCCTGGCGCAGCCATGGGAAGACTGGTTCGGCGTGCACCACACGATCCGCGTCGACGTCACGGCCGTCAAATCGCCGCTGCGCAGCCTGGAATTCACCACCCTGAAAATCAAGGACGCGATCTGCGACCGTTTCCGCGACCAGTTCAACGAGCGCCCGTCGGTCAACACCAAGACGCCGGACATGCGCATCGTCGGTTTTCTTGACGCGCATACCTTTACGGTCTACCTCGACACCTCGGGCGAAGCGCTGTTCAAGCGCGGCTGGCGCGAAGAAACGGGCGACGCGCCGCTGCGCGAAAACCTGGCCGCCGGCCTGTTGCGCGTGTCGGGCTGGAAGCCCGGCATGGTACTGTTCGACCCGATGTGCGGTTCTGGCACCATCCTGGCCGAAGCGGCGCAAATGGTACAGGGCATTCCGCCGGGCGCCTCGCGCAGCTTCGCCTTTGAAAACTTCCACGACTTCGATCCGGCCCCATGGAACGCCTTGCGCAACGCCATCAGCGCCAACCCGCTGCCCCTTGAGCCGACCATTTTCGGCAGTGACATTTCTGGCGACATGGTCGCCATGACGCGCCACAACCTGCGCTGCGCCGGCGTGCGTTTCGAGGTACCGCTGAAACAGATCGAAGCGCAGGAAGTCAAGCCGCCAAGCGAGGTGGCTGGCATCATGCTGACCAACCCGCCGTATGGCGAGCGTATCGGCGTGCGTGGCGACAGCAGCCTGCTGGAAGACGAATTGTCGACCTCGTTCTACACCGCCATGGGCACGACCCTGAAGCAGCGCTTTGCCGGCTGGACCGTATTCCTGTTCACGGCCGACCTGGGCCTGCCAAAACTGCTGCGCCTGAAAGAAGCGCGCAAGACGCCGTTCTTCAACGGCGCGCTGGAATGCCGTCTGTTCCGTTTCGATATGGTCGCCGGTTATAACCGCCGCGAAGAAGCAAAACCGAAGAACCTGTAAGCCTGCATGATCCGCGCGGACCGGCACCGGTCCGCGTTTTGACTTTGGACAACCATGTTTCCCACCCCGCCGGCGGATTTGCCGCCCGACCCCGTCACGCCCGTGCCGCCGCCCGTTCCCAGCCATATGGCGCCGCTCAGCCGTGGCGCGCTCGCGCTGATGCTGGCCGGCCTGTCGATGCTGGGGCCATTGTCGATCGACACATATCTGCCGGCATTCGGCGCCATCCAGGATTCCCTGCGCGCGTCGCCGCTGGAAGTGCAGCAGTCCCTGACGTTTTACATGCTGGCCTTCGCCGGCATGGTGCTGTGGCATGGCGCAATCTCGGATGCGTTTGGCCGCCGTAACGTGATTCTGGTGGCGCTATTGATGTTCGCCATCGGCTCGCTTGGCTGCGCGTCTGCGCACACCGTGCATTACCTGTGGTTCTTCAGAATTTTGCAGGGCGTGTCTGCCGGCGCCGGCGTGGTGATCAGCCGCGCCATCATCCGCGACCTGTACGCCGATGCCGCTGCGGCGCGCCTGCTGTCGCTGGTAACGATGATCTTTTCGATCGCGCCGGCCGTCGCCCCCATTCTGGGCGGCTGGATCGTGATCTGGTTCGACTGGCGCTCGATCTTCCTGTTCCTGGCGTTCTACACGGTAATTTTGCTGGCATTTTGCTACTGGCGCCTGCCCGAAACGCTGCCGCTGGCCAAACGCCAGCCGTTCAACCCACGTTTTCTGGCCAAAAGCTATGGCGAAATCCTGCGCTCGCCGCTATTCCATATCAAGGCAGGCATCGTCGCCCTCAATTTTGCCGGCCTGTTCCTGTTCATCACGGCGGCACCCGAAATGCTGCCCAAACAACTGGGGCTGGGACCGTCACAGTTCGCCTGGCTGTTCATACCCTGCGTGAGCGGGATTTTCCTCGGCGCAGCAGCCGCCAATCGCATCGCCGGGAAGATGTCGTTTGCGCGCCAGATCGGCATCGGCTTTGCCTTCCTGATGAGTGCGGCCAGCGTCAACGTGGTATTCCACCTGTTTTTGCCGCCGTCGCTGCCGTGGAGCGTGCTGCCGCTGTTCTTCTACACCTTCGGCATGTCGCTGGTCGGTCCCGGCGCCACCCTGCTGGCACTCGACCTGTTCCCGCATATTCGCGGCACCGTGGCTTCGTGCCAGTCATTCGCCAGCACCTTGCTCGGCGCCATCGTCGCCGGCGTGATTTCGCCGATGTTGTCCGGTTCCGTGCTGTGGCTGGCGGCGGGCCAGCTGGCTTTCACGGCGCTGGCACTGGCCTTGTGGCTGATTTCACGGCGTTTCCGTCATCGCCTGGTGTGACCCTGAAGCTGAAGACTGGCGTGCACCGAGCGATCCAAACGTGCGCCACTGAAACAGCTGTTGCGCTATAGTCCGTGCCCGCTGTGCGCTGTGCACTGTGGTGCAAGCGGGACAGGTTAGGTATTTAGGCAAGAAAGAATGTTAGAATCTTGCGGCATAGATTCTTGGTGGCCGATACAGACAAGGCACGAAGAATTTTCAGTGGCAAACTGATGTGAGGCAAACACGCCCCGCAGTTGGCATTTTTGTGTTTCTTCCAAGGCCCTCAGCTTAGATATCCCTCTGAGTATCTTGTCAGAAATTCCAAGTACAAGATATGTTAGGTAGTCGATTTGTTAAGCGTACTCAGAAAATCAGTTAAGTACACTTGGTGTGGATGCTTGATCCTTGGCGCTCCTTCCGCCATTGCATCCACGCCCAACCATGGTGGACAGTCTGGTTATATTAATATGCCCAGCGCTATCGTTGAGCCTGATGGCAATTTCAGCGTCGGTTACAGCTATGATAGCCCGTATGGGCAAACGTGGGTAACCTCGAGCATTTTGCCCTTCCTGCAAGTCACGGGACGGTATGTCTCGATTACCGGTATTCCCCCTTTTGGTGATACCGACGCTGACTACGGAAAAGGCTACGGTCGTTACAAAGATAAAGTGGTTGATGGCAAGTTACGCCTGTGGTCGGAGGGTGAATGGATGCCGTCCGTGGCGGTTGGCGCGACTGACTTGTTTGGCACGGAGTTGTTCAAGGGACAGTATGTTGTTGCGACCAAAACATTTGGGGCGACCAAGAATATCGAAGCTAGCTTGGGCTATGCACGGCGTCGGCCTGACGGTGTGTTTGCTGGCGCACGCTGGACGCCGGCGAGCCTGCCACGTTGGTCGGTTGTCGCGGAATATGACACTACCAATTTTGAACGTGATTTTCGTGCGACCGAAACGGGAGCGGCCCGGCGTCGCAAGGGTAGCTCGGTTGGTCTCGAATATCGCTGGGGGTGGCTTGCATTGCAAGCGGCGCGCAGCCGCGATCAATTCAGTGTCAATGCCTTTGTCAGTATCCCCTTTGGTGAGCGTGAGTTCATTCCCAAGATATTTGAACCCGCTTATTTTGTCGATGACAAGGATCCGCCGCCACGTCCTACTCGGGAAGAGTGGCATCATGATGCCGGATATGGCGCTGATCTGGTCAACGCGCTGGTTAAGCAGGATTACA
Source organism: Janthinobacterium sp. 1L-D-8-B-C4 (assembly GCF_057291295.1). NCBI lineage: Bacteria > Pseudomonadati > Pseudomonadota > Betaproteobacteria > Burkholderiales > Oxalobacteraceae > Janthinobacterium > Janthinobacterium sp. 1L-D-8-B-C4. The sequence goes on along the minus strand of NZ_JBXAVX010000018.1, from coordinate 88,929 downwards.
AGAATATTCGTGTCCAGCAAGAAGGCAACGTTCTTGCGATAACCCTTACCAATAACCGTATATCCAATCTGGGGCGTGCCGTTGGCCGTGCCGCGCGCACCGCGGTCGCATTCACGCCTGTTGGCGTGAAAAATCTCCGTATCACGTATACTAAACTTGACCAACCTATCGCTACGTATGAGTTTTTTGATTTGCCGAAGCTGAATGATTATTTCGCCGGCAAAATCGACCGGCAGGCTTTCCTTAATGTCGTCTTGATGCGCTATCCGTTATCAAGTGATGTCATTCGCGACGATGAGCAAGTATGGCTGAACGAATTTCTTGACCAGCCCACGCAAACCAAGCTGGCCACCGTCGCTGCCTCATTGGCGCCAGCGGCTCCTGAGTCTGCAGCAACGCCATTACCCGCAGCGCCGATTGCAGACATTCCCATCCCTGCGGTAGTGAGGGCCGCCAACGCTGTCAAGGCTGACGGCAAGTTGGCGGTAGGCGTCGGCGTGGATGGCGATATGATCCAGATTAAATCCATGGACCGGGAGGCAAACCGCTTCAAGATCGCACCGAAGGTCGGCTTTTTCTTTAACGACCCCAGCGGTGCATTCCGTTACTCGATTTCGGCGGTCGCCAATTATGATCAGCGTCTTGGAGATGGCCTGTATCTGAATGGTTCAGCCAGCTTGCAGTTGCTGGAAACCGTCTCTGGCGTCAAGCAGGCTTCGAATAGCAACTTGCCGCATGTGCGCAGCGATGTGGCGGAGTATTTGCGTGGTAATCGTTTTACCTTGAGCCGTATTCTGCTCAATAAATACAATAATCCTGCCGAGCGTATATATACCCGTTTGTCGGGCGGATTGTACGAAGATATGTTTCGCGGGGTCGGTGGGCAGGTATTATACTTGCCGAAAGATAAGCGTTGGGCGGCTGACCTGGCCGTTGACGCGTTACAGCAACGCGGCTTTGATGGCATTCTGTCGACGCGCGATTATAAAACCGTCACCGCCATCGGTTCGCTGCACTACCGCTTGCCGCATGATATTACCGTCACTGCACGTGCTGGTCGTTTCCTCGCCAAAGATGAGGGTGTGCGCCTAGAATTCAAGCGTCGCTTCCAGTCCGGCATTGAGGTGGGTGCTTGGTATACACACACCAACGGCAACGATATTACCACTCCGGGCAGTCCGTCAAAACCGTATCAGGATCGCGGGGTGTTCCTTTCCATTCCATTGAACAGCATGCTGCCGATGGATACGCAGGCGACTGCTGGCTTTGCGATCTCGCCGTGGACGCGTGACGTGGGCCAGATGGTGTCTTCTCCAGGTGACTTGTATGACATGATCGAACGTCCGCGTGCCGACATGCAGAGCTATGACGGACTAGGTAATTTTGCCGAGCGGCCCGACGAGCAAAACCTCGCGGCAGTCAATCCTCCCGACCGTCCGTTTGTCAGTCCCTGGCCGGCCATGCGTGCACGTTTGGAGCAGTCGTCATCGACGATGCCCGAGCCGGCCGAATGGCTCAAGGCAACGGCGCTGATCGGAGGCGTGGTAGTGACGTCGGCACTTAGTGACAAGCCAGTTGATCGCTTTGTCAAGAAACATCAAAACTCTACTTCATTCCGAAACTGGGATAAGCTGGGTAAAGTCATGCCGTTTGCCTTGGTTGGGGCGGCGGGTGCCGCACTGGCGTTCGGCGACGAGCGCTTGCAAAATATTGGCTTGATTTCCATGCAGTCAGTGGCTGCTGCAACAGGCCTGACGCTGATTGGGAAATATGCGATTGGCCGCGCTCGTCCAGACGAGGATCGCGGTCCTTGGACCAGCGTCGGCAGTGGTAGAAAGCGTTCGGATGCATCCTTTCCATCTGGTCATTCGGCAATAGCTTTTGCCGCCGTGACACCTTTTGCAAGAGAGTATGATGCGCCATGGCTTTACAGCGTCGCAGCACTGGGATCGGCTGGTCGCGTCGCTGGTCGCAAGCACTGGGTATCTGACACCGTTGCCGGCGGCATCTTGGGCTATGCGGTTGGCAGCTGGTTGTGGCAAGCCCAGCGCGACCAGAACAAATCAGGTTTGTCGATTAATCCGGGTCCGAAGGAAGTTAGCATGACTTGGCAAACAAAATTTTAATAAAAAAAGAATCAATTTATTCAACATTGAAGGTACAGCATGTTCGACAAGCGAAATACGCCCATTTTCGATTCGTCAGAGCATGGCATGTATCCTCTAGGTAGGCTGATGTATTACCGTTGTTTTCATTTAAGTATTTCTTCTGCCGTTTTGCGATCTGCGGTAAGATAGCTGATTGAAGAAACACATTCTCCGCAGTTTACTAACTACCCACACAGTTTAATGTCAAAACTCACAAATTGTTTGATAGCACTTGCTTTGACTGCCACTTCCATGGCGATCTCGGCACAAACCAGCCAGACCCAGAGCGATCTGTTGGGCCAAGATCCAGTTGCGGAGAGCGACGCACCTGCCGTTGCAACGAAACGCGTGAGTATTTCCAACCAGCCGGCAACTGTTGATAAGGCTGTCGAAAGCGAAGTGGTCAGTGCAGCGCGACAGCGCACTGTCAATGATGCTGCACGGACTGCCCGCGCTTCGACGCCCAGCGAATTTCAGAAATTTGTTGCTGATAGCACTGGTGCCAACATTCCTATTTTTGGTGCAGAGTTCTTTGCCAACGCGCCTTCCACTTTTTCTCCGGTCGCCAATGCGCCGGTTGTGGCTGATTATGCACTTGGTCCTGGCGACGAGTTGATGATTCGTGGATGGGGCAGCATCGATATCGATTATCGTGCCACGATTGATCGGAATGGTTTGATTTCGATTCCGACCATCGGCTCGGTCGCTTTGGCTGGCGTGCGCGCGGGTGATGCGGAAGGTGTCATCCGCAACGCCATCGGTCGGTTATACAAAGGTGTGACGGTCAATGTCAACTTTGGCCGCTTGCGCTCGATTACCGTGTATGTAGTGGGTCAGGCTAGTCGGCCAGGTACTTACAATGTTTCTAGCCTGTCCACGCTCGTGACTGCATTGTTCGCCAGTGGCGGTCCGAATGCCAACGGCAGCATGCGCCATGTGCAGATCAAGCGCGGCGGCAAGGTTGCTGCCGAGTTGGACTTGTATTCATTCATTGGAAAAGGCGACAAGTCGACCGACATCAAATTGCAGGACGGAGACACGATCTTCATTCCTACCGCAGTCGGTCACGTCGCACTAGTTGGCAAGGTCAATACGCCTGCCATTTATGAATTGAAAACCACTGGCGACAGCATCGAATCGTTGCTTGATTATGCTGGCGGCATGCCGGTCGTGGCCGATGCGCGCCGCGCTTTCCTGGAGCGCATTGATGCGAGCAAAAACCAACCGCGAACCGTCGAGCAATTTGCCTTGAACGTCGAAGGGTTGAAACGCACGCTCAAGAATGGCGACGTACTCAACGTTACCTCGATCACGCCTGATTTTTCGAATGCAGTTGTCTTGCGTGGCAATGTTGATCAGTCGGTGCGGACCGCGTTCAAGCCGGGCATGCGCATCAGCGACCTGATTCCCAATCGCCAGTACTTGATCACACGCAATTCGATCAAACTGCAAAATGGCGTCGTCAATGCTGGCGACGAACGTCGCACCAATGAGGCGGCAGACAATATCGCTGCACGTATCGGCGGCCTGATCGACGAGATCAACTGGGATTATGCAGTGGTCGAGCGCATCAATCGCAATGACCTCAGTGTCAGCCTGCTGCCGTTTAATCTCGGTAATGTATTCACCAATCCCTCTGGTCCCGACAACGTTCAGTTGCAAGCAGGTGACACGGTTACGATTTTCTCGCAACAGGACGTGGCGGTTCCGATGGAAAAGCGTCGTATATTCGTACGCGTTGAAGGTGAAGTCAACGTTCCTGGCGTGTACCAGATGACAGCCGGTGAAACGTTGCAATCGATGTTGGCCAAGGCTGGCGGCCCTACCGCCAATGCTTACCTGTTCGGTACTGCTTTTTATCGTGAGCAAGTACGCAAGCAGCAAGAAGCCAACCTCGAGAAGCTTGCTAATCGGATGGAAAGCCAAGCGCGCGTTGACCAGTCACGAGCAGCCGCAAATGCTCGCGCCACTACCGATGGACAATTGATAGAAGCGCGACTCCAGGCCCAAACCGCAGCGGCAACGCAGGCCATTGCGCGGTTACGTCAACTCAAGCCCACCGGCCGTATTGCCTTCGGCCTCGATCCTCATGACAAACGTTTCTCGCTTCTGCCGCAGCTGAAGCTGGAAAACGGTGATCGCTTGGTCATTCCTGCACAGCCAGAATTTGTCAATGTTTTTGGCGCCGTGAATGTCGAGTCTGCTCCCCTGTGGCGTCCGGGTTACCGCGTCAATGATTATCTGAAACAATCTGGCATCACCTCCGAGGCGGATGAGGAAAATATCTTCCTTCTTCGCGTGGATGGCAGTGTGGTATCGCGTGACTCATCCAGTTGGCTCTCGGGTGGTTTTGGTGGTACTGAAGTCATGCCTGGAGATAGCATCGTGGTGCCGGAGAAGTTCGACAAAGAAACCCGATGGTCCAAGTTTATGGCTGGCACACGCGAGTGGACGCAGATTTTGGCCAACTTTGGATTGGGTGCAGCAGCCTTCAAGACGCTGCGCGATTGATGGTGGACAGGCCCATTGGGCCTGATTTCATTGATCAATCTTTATTATCTGGCATTAATAGAATAAGTGGCTCATGAGTATGAATCAGATGCAACCCACAGCGTTACCACCTAATCAAGATACGAACGAGCACGAATTCGGCATTTTCGACATCCTTATATTTTTGGCGAAATACAAGAAAATAATCATATTGTTTCCATTGATCGCCGCCATCGCTTCCGCCGGCATTAGCCTTCTGATGCCAAATATCTATAAAGCAAGCACAAAATTGTTGCCGCCGCAACAAGCGCAGTCCGGTGGTGCCGCAGCCTTGCTGTCGCAACTCGGGGCTGCGGGTGCAGTCGGCGGTGCGTCAGGGCTGAAAAATCCCAGCGACATGTACATTGCCATGCTAAAGAGTCGTACCATCGCGGACAAGATGATTGCAAAGTTTGATCTACAAAAAGTGTATAAGGTCGAGTTAATGGACGACGCCCGTATAGCCCTTGGGAACAGCAGTGTCATCGCTTCCGGAAGAGATGGTTTGATAACGATAGATGTTGAGGGCAAGGACAAGAAATTGGTTACGCAGCTGGCCAATGGATATGTCAGCGAACTGACGTCATTGACCAAGGTTCTGGCAGTGACCGAGGCGTCTCAGCGTCGTTTGTTCTTTGAACAACAGCTTGAGCAGTCCAAGAATAATCTGGCGAAAGCCGAAATGGCGCTCAAGACCGCCCTTGATACGCATGGCGTAATCAGTGTCGATGCCGATAGTCGGGCCATAGTGGAAACAGTTGGCCGCTTGCGCGCCCAGATTTCGGCCAAGGAAATTCAGATCAATGCGATGAAGGCTTTCATCACGACCAATAATCCTGAATACAAACGCGCTCAGGAAGACATCAATAGCCTGCGCGCAGAGCTTTCGCGCCTTGAGAATGGTCGTCCGGGCATTGCAGCGGATGCGCAGGATGTTGCTGGGAAGCAAGTCGGTCTGGAGAACATCAAGATATTGCGTGACGTTAAATATTATCAGATGCTATATGAACTGCTTTCCAAACAGTACGAAGTAGCTCGTCTTGATGAAGCAAAGGACACTGCGATCATTCAAGTACTCGATCAGGCAACCGAACCGGAGCGTAAATTCAAGCCGAGACGTTCAGTTGTCGTCTTGCTCTCTACGGTGCTGGCGTTCGTCGCAGCGATTGCACTGGCCTGCCTCTTGGAAGCGCGGAAAAAAATGCTGGGCAACGCAAATGGCAGGGCTCAATGGGAACAATTCAAGGCGCTCGCAAGAGGAAAATAATCTACTAACAAGATTGCAATATGAATATATTGCAATCTTGCTCTTTACGCATGCGGCGCGCGTTCTGCGAGATCGGGTTATTCAGTGATCTTAGCCTGAGGTTGCGCACATTTGCAGGCAGTTCTGGCAGACGCCAATGCGGTGACCGGCACGGTTTCTGCGGCTAACGAAAAGTACTTTGACTGAAGCCACGGCAAGGAACAATCCTGTAGGTATTCACCGACTGAACTCATATTATGACAATTATCAAAAACCAAGAATTTAATATCGATGCCTGTTCGATCATATCGCTGCCCAAGATCTCGGATCCGCGCGGTAACCTCACGTCCATCGAGGGCGGTCATCACGTTCCGTTCGACATCCAGCGCGTGTATTACCTGTATGACGTTCCCGGTGGCGCCGAGCGCGGCGGCCATGCGCATAAAGGGTTGCACCAGTTAATTATCGCCATGTCAGGCAGTTTCGATGTCGTGCTCGACGACGGCTTTAACAAGAAGCGCGTTCATCTGAGCCGTTCCTACAATGGCTTGTATGTATGCCCGATGATCTGGCGCGAACTCGACAATTTCTCCTCTGGTTCGGTCTGCATGGTGTTGGCATCAAACCGCTATGACGAAGAAGATTATTTCCGTAACTATAACGACTTTTTGAAAGCAGCAGGGGTATCAAAATGAATGTTCCTTTTCTTGATTTAAAGGCAGCTTATATCGAGTGTCAGTCCGACATTGATGCTGCGATCCAGCGTGTGTTGCACAGTGGCTATTACATCGGTGGTCCGGAAGTCGATGCATTTGAAGCAGAATTTGCCGCATTCTGCGACGCCAAGGAGTGTGTGGGCTTGGCCAATGGTCTGGATGCCTTGCATCTGGCTCTGCGTGCCATGGACGTAGGTCCAGGCGATGAAGTCATCGTGCCAAGCAATACCTACATCGCTACTTGGCTGGCTGTCAGTCAATGTGGCGCCACGGTGGTACCTGTCGAGCCCGATTCGCGTACCTTCAATATCGATCCGACTTTGATTGAGGCAGCTATTACCCCACGCACCAAGGTCATCTTGCCGGTCCATTTGTATGGACAGCCTGCCGATCTCGATCCGATTCTCGCCATAGCGCGCAAACATGGTTTGCGCGTGCTGGAAGACGGCGCGCAAGCGCATGGTTCACGCTACAAGGGCAAACGCATTGGCAGCCATGGCGACATCGTGGCATGGAGTTTTTACCCAGGCAAGAACCTTGGGGCGATTGGCGATGGTGGTGCTGTCACAACCAACGATCCAGTGCTGGCTGACCGCATTCGCGTTCTGCGCAATTATGGTTCGCGCGTCAAGTATGTCAACGAGGTCCAGGGTTATAACAGCCGTCTTGATCCGATCCAGGCGGCGATCTTGCGGGTAAAACTGGTACATCTGGACGAGTGGAATAGTCGGCGCAGCGCAATTGCTGCGCACTATCTGGAGCAATTGCGTGGCTGTGACCTCGTTTTGCCGTATGTCCCCGATTGGGCGGCGCCAGCCTGGCATTTGTTTGTTGTAACGGTGCCTGCGCGCGAAGCGCTGCAGCAGCAACTCACGGCCGCTGGAGTGACGACACTGATTCATTACCCGATTCCACCGCATTTACAACAATGCTACGCGGAGCTCGGATGGAAAGCTGGTGCTTTCCCGATCGCTGAACAGATGGCCGAGCAGGTCCTGAGCTTACCAATCGGTCCGCAGTTAGGAACCGAGGAGCTTGCTTCAGTCGTGCATGCGCTGCAATGAGTCTGGTCAGATCGAGCCTGCTTAACGGGATTGCTGTTGCAGTAAAAGTTGGCGCAGCAATGATCCTCAACAAGGTGCTGGCAGTCTATGTAGGACCCTCCGGTTACGCCGTAATCGGTCAGTTTCAGAATGCTCTCGCTGTCGCGCTCAGCTTGGGCGGTGGCGTGATGGGCCCTGGTGTAACCAAAGGCACTGCTCAGCACTTTGATAATCGCGCACAACAGCATGCTGTATGGCAAACCGCCATTAAGTTAACACTGGCTGCAACGCTGCTGGCAAGCCTGACATTTATCATCGCGCACCAGTGGCTATCAGGAAAGCTGCTGGAGCGAGCCGATATGGGCACGGTGTTCATAGGTCTCGGTCTGGCATTGCCAGCGATCGCCATGAATAACCTGTTGCTGGCAATCATCAACGGCAAGAAAGATGTCGCGACCTACGTCAGTGCCAATATCATTGGTAGTTTGCTCAGTCTGATAGTCGTTGGTGCTCTTACCTATGTGTGGGGGCTGTATGGCGCGTTACTGGCCATTGCGATAAGTCCTGCAGCGTCGCTGTTGGCCACCGGTGCCTTAGTGGCACGACGCGACTGGTTCAAGTTGGCGTTTTTGTGGGGCAAGGTTGACCGAACAACAGTGCGCGAATTGTCCGGTTTTGGATTGATGGGGCTGACGTCGGCCATCATGGCACCATTTGCCTACATGTTCATTCGTAATCATTTATCGGCGACACTCGGATTGAATGCTGCCGGTTACTGGCAGGCATCATGGAAAATCAGTGAAATTTACCTGATGCTGGTGACACTGACGCTGTCGATGTATTACTTGCCGCGTCTGGCGGAGATCAAGGCACGTGCAGAGCTCGGCAAAGAAATTACCAAGGTTTATAGCGTGGTACTGCCGATGGTAGTAGTGGGTGCTGTGACGATGTATGTACTGCGCGATTTTATTATCGAACGTTTGTTCTCGCGTGATTTCGCGCCCATGCGCGAGCTGTTTCTTTGGCAATTGACAGGGGATGTGCTGAAGATCGGTTCCTGGATATTGAGTTATATCATGCTGGGAAGAGCAATGGTGCGTACTTTCGTCCTGACTGAAGTGATTTTTTCCTTATCGTTTTATGGACTGACTGTAGCGTTCGTCTCCGTGTACGGCTTGCAGGGTGTGGCGATGGCCTACGCCAGTAATTACCTGGTGTATTGGATTGTGATGGCACTACTTGTTAAAAATGAAATGACGAAAATGGATGCAAGGTATGTCTAGTCTGAATTTACACACCGCGCAGCAACTGACGTCGGTGTTAATCCCTTTGTATAATCATGCACCTTATATTGCCGAATGTTTGGATAGTATTCTGTTGCAAGATGCCGCAAATATCGAACTCATACTGATCGATGATGGTTCGTCGGATGACGGTTTTGCGGTCGCCCAGCTTTGGAAAGATAAGCATGGCAGCCAGTTTGCACGAATCGAATTTGAGCGGCAGATAAATGCAGGCATTACGCGGACCTATGAGCGCCTTTTGCAGAAAAGCACAGGCACCATCATTTTGGTGGTCGCCAGCGATGATGCATTGCTCCCGGGATCCATCGAGCAGCGTTTGGAAGTGTTAAATCAGCCTGGCGTCATGGCAGTGTTTGGCGATGCTATCCCGATCGATGGCCAAGGCAATGTAACCGGCGCCAGCGCAATAGGGGAGCTGGGTAGGCCGAGCTCGCGCGCGGCACTGTCTGATCCGCGTACCTTGCCTTGGGAAATGATTTTCCGTTGGAATGTTTATGGTTCGGTCCTGATGTATCGTCGTGAGGCAGTGCTGAAGGCCGATGGAAGCTCTGTCCTGAATTTGGATATTTTCAGTGAAGACATGCAACTATATTACTTGTTCACCTCGCTAGGCTCACTGCGTTACCTGAATAAAGTAGTGGCAAAATACCGCGTACATGGCACGAACACTTCGCACACGCAGAGCAATGTTGCAAAGCTAAGAACAAATATCTATCATTCCCGCAAGCATGCCATGATTGGCATGCCAGCTTGGCGTCGTCTGGTGGTTGGGATGCAAGCTTTTACTTACCATCGATGGGGTAAGAGTCTGCGCGCACGCCTGTCACTGCCGATCGTCGCAATTGCTTATGGAGGAATACTGACAGCGCGCATTGCCTATGATTTTTATCGTACGCGATTACTGGGCCAATTGCGTGATATCTGACTTCGGAAATCACAGTTAGTCAGCGCTGCTTTTTTGCCAGGTGGGATAGTTCGGCAACTACCATTCGATCATGCGTGTACCAGTTTTCCTACCATGCCGTTTGATAACAGGCAAGTACTTTTTGTATAATAGGAATGCACCATGTCGCCAAGCCCGCTTGTCAGTTGTTGGCAGCCGGTACCGGCGATATGCCTCCCGAGGGGAGAGGCATATCGCCGGCACGATGACATGTCCTCTTAATACCTTTTTTGTGCCCGAACTACTTGATACATGTGGCGACATCATGAAGGATCGAGAAAATGTGGGCAATTATGTCATTTTGATGGCATTAATTTCGCACTGAATAGTGTTCTGCCGTTGCATGATGAGTGAGGGGCACGTAGCATTCAATATTCTGGTAAATGATTACTGAAATGGGCAAGCGTTTCTCGGAATTTTTGCCTACACTCCAACCGTTACTCTTGGGCCGTTACGCTGTGCTGTCAGCAATTCAGCAGTCCAACTTTTCTCGTGTTAATTTCTAAAAAGCATTAATGTATTTTTTAATAAACAAGACCGGAGATTTTTTTAGTATAAAAAGTCAGAAATATATTAAATAATATTTTTCCTTAAATATTTATTTACAAATTAGAAGAATAAAAAAATTAGGTTGTTAATGAAAATCATTTCTGTTATTTCAAGAAAAATTAGAGCTGATGGTCTTGTGGGCGCCACAATTTTTTTATCCGGCCGTATTTTTCACAAGGCAAGGTCCCTGATTTTGTCCAGCATATTGAATGCTCCGGGGATTAATCTCGGCGCCGGCTGTCAGATATTTGGCAGGAGGTTTATTAGTTTCGGAGCATCTTTTTCAGCACACAAAAGCCTATGGTTGGAAGCCGTTTGTGAATATAAAGGCGTACAGTTTTTCCCGAAAATAGTATTGGGAAATCGAGTCAATATTTCGCAGAATGTTCACATTACTTGCATCAATAAAATAAAAATAGGAAATGACGTCCTGATCGGCAGCAATGTGTATATTTCTGATCATAATCACGGCATATATAATAACAGAGAGTTTGCTCATAGCTCACCTAAACAACCACCTGCCGAGCGTGAACTTTATTCTGCGGGAAGCGTTGTGATCGAAGATAATGTATGGATTGGCGATAGTGTCAATATTGTAGGCCCATTAACGATTGGCTTTGGCTCAATTGTTGCGTCAAATACCGTAGTGCGGCAGGATGTACCCCCACATGTTATCGTGGCAGGAATTCCAGCAAGAATCATAAAGAAGTTTAATTTTCAAACTGAGTCTTGGGAAAAGTAATAAAAAATTGACGACAATATGAGCAGAATAATATTCCACACGAATGGATTTAGGTGACTTTAAAAAAATGTTAATGAATTTTTTGTTGGTCATCTCGCTGTTGACTATTAACTTTGAAGTTCTCCCGTTGGGAGAATATCAGCCATTGTTGCTGTTGACAATAGGGGTGCTTTTGCTTGTCTTTCGTGGGCGCATCGGTCGCAATCAGTTGATCTGTTCTGCGCTCATGCTCATGGTAGCCTTGGTTAGCACCTTATCATCTCCCGATGGAAATGTTACAGATGTGTTTCGCGTGGCAATAGCTTCAGTTTTTATGCTTTGTGGAAATTTAATAATTAAAAAAATCAATAAAAGAGTTGTTTATGCCATCGTCGCAGCACACATGGTGGTATTAATTTCTGGACTAATTGTGCCAGGAGTAACAGGAAAATTTTTGTCTATTTTTTTCCCGCGCGGTGCTGCTTACTATGATGGTTATAACTCTTTTTTTGCTACTGAACCATCATATGCCTCAATTAACTATTTTGGCTTATATGTAATTTATCGGATTGCTGGAGCATTGGATGGCACATACAAGCATAATAACTGGCTTGATCTCTTTTTTATACTGCCATTGCTTTTTACAAAGTCAATTACCGGAATCGGCTTTTCAGCAATAATGATAATCTTTAACATTATTGAAAACAGAGATTGGATATTTCGGCATAAAAAGCAACTATTTCTTTCCGGATTTGCGCTTCTCATTCTGCTGGTGGTGCGCGGGGACGGAAATTCTGTCGATGGCGAGGCCGAGAGTTTTGCCCGTTTAAAGTCATTCATCAATTTTATATTCATAATGGATGATGGATCGCTGCTGTTACTTTGGACGATCGCGGAACCAGCTTCTTCCGCGCGCTTTATTTCGAATATGTCGGCATTAGTCGAAGGTTGGGGCTCTTTAACAGGGAACGGAACTTTCAGTATCAGCGGGCCGAATTTTTCTGACTACCCAAGATGGCTGGAGGACATGTTCAATACCAGTCTAATTATTCAACCCGGGATTAATGGCCAGACCCCATTATTTAATTTGATTGGACATTCGGGATGGTTGTCAATTATTCCAATTACTTTCATGGTCTACTTTTTTACCTCCGGGATGCGGAATTTTAAGTCTGGAAGCACAAGATTTTTAGTACTGATCTATGTCCTGATTGGGTTGCTATGGCAGAGTGCATTTGTTGCTCCGCTTATTTGGATCATAATCAGCACAGTAGTTGGCTTACAGGGAAGGCCAAGATCATTGGAGCCGAAGGTTGCGGGTTCCGGGCTTGGTGGATGAAATCAATATATAGTTTTAATATTGAAACTATTTAGTTGATTTTTCTTTTTTACACATAATTTTATATTGAATTTGATATTGGAATAAAAATGGCGCTTGCTAAGTTTTCAGTCTGTATTCCGTCCTACAATCGAGCAAAATATCTGCGACAGGTCCTTGATTCGGTTATTTCGCAAAAAGAATATCTGCATGAAATTGTCATTTGTGAGGATAAGTCTCCGCAGCGTGAAGAAATTGGAGTAATTGCAAGAGAATATCAGGAAATCCATGGAGATTTGATCGTTTACCACGAGAACGTAACGAATCTTGGATTCGATCGTAACTTGCGACAATTATTGCAAACAGCCAGTGGTGATTATTGTATTTTTTTGGGTAATGATGACGTGTTATGTCCTGGTGCATTGAAGACAATGACTGAACTTGTCGCGCGTAATGAAAATGTGGGCGTAATCTTGCGTGGATATGGGTGGTTCAAGGGTACGCCGGATAATATAGTTCAAACGGTAAAGTATTTTCCCGATGAGCGTCTGATGCCCGCTGGTATCGACAGCCTTTCGTTTTTCTTCCGCCGTTCATGCACCTTGGCTGGCCTGACAGTTGCACGACAACCTGCGATTGAGCTTGAGACGTCGGAATTCGATGGATCGTTGTTTTATCAACTGCATTTGGTTGGTAATATTATTTTGAAGTATAACGGCGTTTTTACGCCTGAAATTATTGCTTTGTGTCGTGATGATGAAACTCCAGACTTCGGTCATTCAAGTGCGGAAAAAGGAAAATATACACCTGGAGAATATACGATCGATGCCCGCATCCATATGATGACGGGTATTGTCACTATCGCAGCAGCGATTGACAAGAAAAACAAAGGCGCGCTGGAGGGAGTATTGCGAGACATGGCGAATTATTCTTTCCCGTGGCTTGCATACCATGCTGATAAAAAATATAAAATATTCAAAAAATATTATCAAGGTTTAGGAAATTTGGGCTTGAAAGCTTATCCCATGTTTCATGTATATTATTGTTTGATATTAATTTTTGGTGCGAATAACGTTGGTAAGCTTATTAATTATGCACGTAATACGTTAGGATATACACCAAAACTGGGCGGGAAAAAGTAAACTCAGGGTACCTGTATCTTGCGCTATCGAATTTATTGCGGAATTTTTAATTTATGAATTTATTGATCGACGGCTATTATCTTGACAAGCCGCGTGGCATGGGGCGTTATTTGCAGGAACTGCTGTTTGCAGTTGCTACGTTTGCGCCGAAGATTTATTCAATCAGTGTGTTGATTCCTTCGGATATTTCGGAGGATTTGCTTATATTGCCAGAGAAAATAAATTACATACGCAAGAAGCGATTTCCTTTTCCCGTATGGGAACAGTTTTCTCTTCCATTTTCGGTGGCAGCGGGGAACTATGATGTTGTACATTTTCCTTACAATACAATGCCGGTCGTAATGAATTTACCGTTATTGCGTTGTGCATTCCGTGCCCTACGTGTTGTAACAGTGCATGACATGATTTTCTTTGAAAATTTGTCAGGTAGTAATTTTTATCAGGGCTGGGGTAACCGTTACAGAAAATTCAATGTTCGGAGATTAACTGACTATAAGACCAAACTGGTTACCGTAAGCCACTTTTCAGCTGAAGAAATAAAATCAAAGATAGCCATGGTTGCGCAGGTCATTTATACACCGGTGGAACGAACTTGTCCTGATGAATTTGGTAAACGGTCGGTGATCGAAAAATGGGTGGGTAAGCAACAATATCTATTACACATAGGCGGTGTTAGCCCGCATAAAAATTCTGATCTTTGTATCAAGGCCTTTATCAATGCAAAACTACCTGATTGGAAATTGATGGTATTGGGTATGCCTGCCGATTGCCACCTGGCACAGCTCCATGCTGGCAACGAAGCTGTAACATTTCCAGGCTGGGTTTCTGACCACGAAATGCGTGCTTTGCTTGGGCATGCTGGTGGAGTACTCTTCCCTAGTCGGATCGAAGGTTATGGTCTGCCTATCGTTGAAGCTTTTGCTTCGGGAATACCGTTGTTGACATCAGACTGTCCGCCTATGAATGAGCTAGCCGACAATGCGGCGATTTTGGTAAACCCCGACTCGCTTGATGAAATGACCAAAGGCATATTCACATTAGTAAATGATGAATCTACAAGGAATTTGTTGGTCGAACGTGGGCGTCTGCGTATGGCGGGCATCACTTCCGAAAAAATGGCCTATAAACTGCTGGCTATTTATGGCACGGGAAAATGATATGAAAGTAATGTTGGTTTCGACGTTGTATCCTTATCCGGCTGATGTTGGAAAAAAAGTTGTGATAACTGGATTGATTCGTTATTTTTGTGAAAAAGTTTCTGCGGAAAAATTTTATCTTGTTTATCCTGATAAAGACGCGGAGCAGGAATTGCATCACGACTTCAATCGTATCAATTATCCTTTTCCATCTGCTACGGTACGGTTAAAAAATATCTTCTTACAGACTCTTTTTCTGCGTCGTAAGAGCATACAAGAATCCCTGTTTTCTTCTGATGCTATATTAAGTTCAGTTCAGCAAGCAATTGATACTGTCAAACCGGATTTGATTGTTTTTGATACCATCAGAATGGGACAGTATTTTCCGAAGCTCAATACTGGCCGGGCCCAGTCAGTGCTGTATTTGGATGACTTGTTTTCTGTGCGTTATAAGAGCATGATTCGAGCATTGAATTTGCCGCAAACACTAGCATTTAATCCTCTCGGAAATTTTGAACGTCATGTACCAGCGATTTTTCGACCATTGATCAAGAAATTTTCATTTTTGCAAAAATTTTTACTTTCCTATGAGTCAAAACTGGTTGAGTCTTCGGAAATAAAACAGGCAAAATATTTCCCCAGTAATCTGCTTATCAATAAAACCGAAGTCGAATTATTGAGATCGCGTGGTGGAAATAATGTAAATGTCTGTCCACCTTATGTTTCGTCGGCAATACGCCCATATGCTCGGTCATGGGCAGGTTCCCCAGTTTTTGTATTTTTGGGAGGGCTCGACGTCCCTCACAACGCTGTCAGTTTGGAATGTTTTATAGATGAGCAACTTGATGAAATAATAAAGGCCATTCCTGGCGTTATCATCCGCGTTATCGGAAAAAATCCTACCCATTCATTGCTGGAGTTGGCCCGAAAATTTCCAGACAATCTTAGAATTGAAGGATATGTAAAGAGTCTGGACGGTGTTTTGCATGGTGCTTGTGCAATGCTGGTGCCATTATTGTTCGGTAGCGGGGTGAAATTAAAAACGATCGATGCTTTGTCTTATGGGTTGCCCATTATTGCAACTGATTTCGGTGTAGAAGGAGTAGGCGTTTCTGACAGCAACGAACATTGCATTGTTGAGAATGACTTTTCAAAGTATGCGATGCGGATGAAAAATCTTCTTGATGTAAAGGTTAATACACAAATTTCGTTATCGTCGTATCAATTTTACGTTGAAAATTATTCCGCTGATAGTGTTGGTAAAAAATATTCTAAAATATTTGGTTTTTCGGATTGACCTAATTTTTATAATTTCCTAGGAATTAATTTTTTTATTTAATTTTTTGCTTTTATCAAATATAATAGCGGAAAAATTTGTTTTTAAATTTTTGAAAATTTAAATTGATTATGAAAAATAATAGTGTAAATAGCCAGAATGGTTCTTTTATTTCCGTGCGTAATGGTGTCGTTACGGACGATGACGCTACTGAAAAGAAAATTGAAAGCGATGTTGCTTTTATAAAACCAAAGAGAGTTATTGGAAAAAATGTAGTATTTCGTAATGCGGATAAGGCCGATGCCGAATTTATTTTACAGTTGCGTACCGACCCAGTCAAGGGAAGGTTTTTATCGGCAACTGCTGCCGATGTTGATCTGCAAGTGGCATGGCTGGAGAAATACGAAAAGGATAATAGTCAGATATATTTCATCATCGAGGACAGGGATGGTGAGCGATTCGGCACAGTTAGACTTTACGATATCATCGGCACTTCATTTTGCTGGGGATCATGGATTTTAAGAGATGGCCGGCCTAGTGGTTTTGCCATGGAATCTGCTCTTCTGGTTTATCAGTTCGCATTGACATTGGGATTTAGAAGATCTCATTTTGATGTCCGTAAGGAAAATGTATCAGTCTGGAACTTCCATGAACGTTTTGGTGCAATACGTACTGAAGAGCAGGGTGAGGATTATATTTATAACATTTCTCATGATTCCATCATGGAATCGTTACAGAAATACAGGAAACATGTAAGTGATAGCATGGAAGTAGAAATGTGACTTTTCAGCTGCTGTCGTATCAATAAAAAAGTTTTAAATAGGCGCGGATAAGTTCTTTATACGGACATGGCAAGAAATGTGCCCCTTCCGAGCTCTCTGGTCTCACGTCTACCCAGCTTGAGGGGGGCGTGTCAACGCTGGGGGGCGGTTGGTGGCGCTGAGATCAAAGCTGGCGAGGATAGCAATAGCTCAAGCCAGCAGCTATCTCCGATAGCTTGTGCCGGAATACTTCGTTGCGCAAGCCGGCGATCAAGACACGGGATGGCCATGCCTCAAACATGGCCGTGGGCAAGGCCGTGCAGTGTTCAGCGATGGCCAATATACAGAGCAATGATCAGTTGTGAAAATGATACGCGCCGGGAAAGATAATCATCGTCCGGTATGCCGATGACAGAGTGGCCAGGTTGGCGCGAAGTGACGATGCCGAGCATTTCTGACCGCACTACGGTAGCGTATGGCGAAATCCGGACGGACGCTCAGTCCAGACAATACGCGATTCATTGAATTCGGTCGGCAAGCTCAGGAACCGCAGAAACTGCAAAGTGAAGGAAAACCAGAAAATTTCGACTTTCTGAGGTTCACTGATTATTGCGGGAAGGCCCGCCAAGGCTGGCTTCCGATTCTTCGTGCGAGTGTGAAGCCAATGCCAGCTACGCTAAAAGCAGTTCGGATGGCGTTACGGAAAAGAATACACGATTATGTAGCAGTCGCTGGAAGGTTAGGTGGTCAGGTTTTGCGATCCTGTTTCAACTACTTTACAGTACCTGGACAATTACATCGCTTGCGCAGCTTTTTTGCACGGAAATCTGTCGAAGGCGGCGTCAAACATTAATACTTTGTAGGTAACCACATTGCCTGTCTGAGCGTTTCAATAGGTTGGTGAAACGCTACATCCCCCCTTATTGTAGGCCTTATCCATATGTAAGTGAACGGTATCATGCCACATACTCGAGGCATGAGCTTTGTGTGGCAATGTCTCTTGCAGGGAGCTATGTATGGGAAAGACTGTGACTTTTTCCCCTGCCGCGCTTATTCGTTTTATAGGGTTTTTTATTGCTGCAATAGAAGGTGAGATAGAGGATCATATTTTCATCTTGAGGCGACATCATAAAAATGTATTTGTATTTTTATTTTTTTCTTAATTATTTGAAAAATTCATATAATTTCACTATTGATGCACACAAAATAATTATCCGGTATTTATAATTATGAATCATTTATTGGCAGTGCAAGAAGATGAAAGTTTATCAATCAAAGATAAAAAATTTATATATTTTAAATCTTTGCTGTGGATGATGTTGCCTAGTATGATCTGGAGCATTGCTTTCGGTAATATATATGTATGTATAGAGCCATTATTTTTTCCTTATTTGCAACGTCGAATTACGTCCAAGTTCTCTTTTTTGATAAAACTAGTATGGGTTTTTGCATTTTTAATTTCTATTTTGTCAAAATGGAATATTCGGCCTGATTCTTACTATTTTTATTTGTTCGTTGTGCTTGCTGGCGCACCTTTATCAGTATTGCTTACTTGCCTAGTGTTTTGTGTAGTCATGTCAGGTTTTTTATTTTCTAATTTTTATATCAGTACTTCGTTTAAATTTAAAAAATATTTTTTTCTTTTTGGAATTTTTTTGATTTTTTTGAAATTTGTATTTTCCATTGGTGACTACGCACCGTCATTCATCAGAGGGGCAATTATTACGCCGTCACCGTTCGCTATCAAAACTCTGCTTGTTTATAATTCATTTCAGGAAAAGAATTTTTTGGGAATTACTGAAGGGCCGACATTTTTGAATTACGTTAAGAATGCGGAAAAGTTACCGAAAAAAATGGTTTTGCTGATTGTTGAATCATGGGGAGAGAGTGAAGCTTCACTGACTTCAATCAAGAAAAAGTTACTGCTTGATGGTGTTAAAGTGACCGGCGCAGGATTTTCTCATTACCATGGTTCTACCCTGCAAGGTGAAATTCGAGAATTATGCTCTCAATATATAAGACTGGATAGCACTACAAATTTAGCTGCAATGGTTAATAATTGCGCACCAGTTTACATGAAAAAAAACGGTTATGAAGTTATTGCTGTACACGGTTATGATGGAATGTTTTATGCTCGTGATACTGTTTGGAAGCGATTAGGTATCGATCATTCATATTTTCAATCAGATATGAGTGCATTAAAATTGTGTCCAGGTCCATTTTTGGGAATTTGCGATGCTGAAATGATCGCATATGGCATTAACCTGATGCGCAAGAAAGATAAAATATTTTTATACATGTTATCCATTTCAAGTCATGAACCCGTTGCTTTCTCCATGGTGGGCAAGCAAACACGATATTTTGAGGCAATCGCATCGATCGGGAACTCTCAAATTATTGCGCGTAATGCTGTTGGAAGCTTGGTTGAGGTCTTGCGAAAGCATACAGACTTGGGTTGCACTGAAGTCTACGTGGTAGGCGATCACCAAGCTCCATCAGAGGTCAACAATGGAAGATTTCCGGAAAATCAGGTTCCTTATTTGCGGATGTCTTTTCATTGCGATGGTTAAAAGCATGCCGTTTTATGTCAAGACCGGCTTGGTTATAAAAACGCTTAACGAATAATTCCGTAAGCGGCCAGCCGGCCCACCTTTTCAGCGGATTCAGTGTGGGCTAGATGTCAAGTCTCGTCTAGTCATAAACGCGTTAACGAATAATTCAGGCTTCTTTTGCTGCCATTCCTTGAGTGCTTGAACCGGCGTTTTGGAGCCAATGGCACGCTGCGGAATGTGGTGGTTGTATAGCTTCAGATAGTATAGTGGATCCCGAATCTGAGACGATGGTTAAAGCAGTGGTCCGTGAAAGGATGACAGCAAATGAGTGAAGGTAAAAAACGCCGGGTGCATACGGCCGAGTTCAAGGCCAAAGTCGGTCTGGAGGCTGTTCGCGGCGTCAAGACGGTGACGGAGATCGCGTAAGAGTTCGGTGTGCATCCGGTGCTGGTGGGCCAGTGGAAGAAGGAAATCTTGGAGACCGCCGGCGCGATGTTCGACACCAAGCGCGACCCCAAACCGATCGATGAAAGCAGCCCCGAGGACAAGCTGTACGGCGAGATCGGTCGGCTGAAGATGGAAGTGGACTGGCTTAAAAAAAGCTGGGGCCGTGAGCCAAGAGGCGCGCTTGGGCTGGATCGAAGCCGGGTACGAGAAGCTGCCGCTGACGCGCCAATGCGAACTGGCAAGCGTACCTCGCGCGACGGTGTACCGCCGGATCGACGCGGCATCCCGGCAGGCATGCGAGGACGAGAGCGACCTGAAGCTGCGCGTGCTGATCGATGAGGAATACACCAGCCGGCCTTTTTATGGCAGCAGGCGCATGGTCGTGTTCCTGCGCGCGGCGGGTCACGTGGTCAACCGCAAGCGCGTGCAGCGCCTGATGCGCGTCATGGGTCTGGCGGGCATGGCGCCGGGACCGAACACGAGCCGTGCGCATTCCCGGCACAAAGTCTATCCGTACCTGTTGCGCGGCGTGCCGGTGACGCGCCCTAACCAGGTGTGGTCGACAGATATCACCTACATCCGGTTGATGCGGGGCTTCGCGTATCTGGTGGCGATCATCGACTGGTACAGCCGCAAGGTGCTGTCCTGGCGCATCAGCAACAGCATGGACGCGTCGTTCTGCGTGGACTGCCTGGAGGACGCCTTGCGCCACCATGGCAAGCCGGAAGTGTTCAACAGCGACCAGGGTTCTCAGTTCACCAGCGCTGCCTTCACCGACGTGCTCAAGCGCAAAGGCGTCGCCATCAGCATGGACGGGCGCGGACGAGCGCTGGACAACGTAAGCGCTCCATAAACCACAGCCTTGTGGCGTGATCCCGATTTCAGCAGTAAGCGTCTCCCCACCGCCGTCTATCTTTAAAAGTCTACATACCCGAAAGTAGTTCCCGTCACTTTTTTGATGGGAATCACTTTGGATACAGATAAAACGGCAGGCAACCGCAAAGGCCGCCCCAACTATCCGGCTGACTTCAAACGGCGTCTCGCCGTCGAGGCTTGTGCACCTGGTATCTCGGTGTCCAAGCTGGCGCAGCAGAACGGCATCAACGCCAATATGCTGTTCAAGTGGCGCCGCGAGCTGCGTGCCGGTTTGTTCGAGCCGGTCGCGCCGGCGCTGCTGCCCGTGCTGGTCAAGCCGGCTATGACACGGTCGCAATCCCTGCCCCCAGCTGAGCCAAGCAGCATGATCGATATCATCATTGGTGATGCCATCGTGCGTCTGCATGCCGGCATCGACGCCGCGCTGATCCAGCTCGTCTTGCAAAGCCTGCGGCCGTGATTGGCTTGCCGGCGGGCACACGCATCTGGATCGCAGCCGGTGTGACCGACATGCGCTCTGGTTTCAACGGCCTGGCGGTCAGGGTGCAAACGGCCCTGGACGAAGAGCCGTTCAGCGGTCACGTGTTCGTGTTCCGTGGCCGACGTGGCGACATGATCAAAGTGCTGTGGTGGAGTGGTGATGGGCTGTGTTTGCTGGCCAAGCGGCTTGAACGCGGCCGCTTCGTCTGGCCGCAGGCTACCAGCGGCACGGTATTGCTATCGCAGGCACAGAGCTTTCGCTGCTGCTCGAAGGCATCGACTGGCGGCGCCCCGAGCGCACCTGGCAACCATCATCGACCTTGTAAACGTCGGCGCCCTCGCGTAAACTCGGCCCATGCTCAACCTTGCCGACCTGCCCAACGATATCGATGCCTTGAAGGCATTGCTGCTCGCGCAGCAGCAGGTCGTCGTCGGCTTGACTGAGCAGCTCAACACGCGTGCCGTCGAGATCGAGCATCTCGAGCTGCAGATTGCCAAATTGCGGCGCATGCAGTTCGGCCGCAAGTCGGAGAAGCTCGACCACCAGATCGAGCAACTGGAATTGCAGCTGGAAGACCTGCAGGCTGACGAGGGCGAAGCGGCGCGCGAGATGCCAGCGGCCGATCAGGCGCCGCGCAAGAGATCGGTACGCCGTCCCTTGCCAGATCACTTGCCGCGAGACGAGAAAATGTACCCGCCGCCAGGCGAAGCTTGCCCTGCCTGCGGCGGGGGCTTGCGTCCCTTGGGCGAGGACGTTGCCGAACAACTCGAATGGATACGAGGCAGTTTCCGCGTGATCCGCCATACGCGTCCAAAACTGGCCTGCAAATGCTGTGACACCATCGTGCAGGCACCGGCGCCAAGCCGGCCGATTGCACGCGGCATCGCCGGGCCAGGCTTGCTGGCACATGTGCTGGTGGCCAAGTTTGCCGACCATCTTCCGCTGTACCGGCAGTCGGTGATCTATACCCGCGAAGGGGTTGAACTGGAGCGAGCGCTGCTGGCGAACTGGGTTGGTGCCGCCAGCGCCTTGTTGCGCCCGCTGGTGGACGCGATCCGGCGCCATGTGCTCGCTGGCGCCAAGCTGCACGCCGACGACACGCCAATTCCGGTGCTGGCGCCGGGCAATGGCAAGACCAAAACAGCGCGGCTGTGGACCTACGTGCGTGACGATAGCGCTTGCGGCGACACCACGCCGGCGGCGGTCTGGTTTGCCTACACGCCGGACCGCGAAGGCATCCATCCGCAAATTCACTTGGCCAACTTCAAGGGCGTGTTGCAGGCCGATGCGTATGCCGGTTTCAACGCACTCTACGTCGATGGCACGATACAGGAAGCGGCATGCTGGGCGCATGCGCGCCGCAAGTTCCACGATCTGCATGCAGCCAGACCATCGGCCATCCCGACCGAGGCCCTGCGCCGGATCGCCGAGCTGTATGTGATCGAGGCCGAGATACGCGGCAAACCGCCGCATGAACGACAGCAGGTGCGCCAGCAACGATCACGGCCATTGCTCGACGACTTCGGCAACTGGCTACGCGCCACGCTTGAAAAGCTGTCGCGCAAGTCGGACACGGCGGCGGCGATCCAGTACGCGCTCAACCTGTGGCCGGCGTTGCTGCGCTACTGCGACAACGGCATCATCGAGATCGACAACTCGGCCGCTGAGCGAGCGTTGCGTGGCGTCGCCATCGGCCGGCGCAACTATCTGTTCGCCGGTGCCGACAGCGGTGGTGAACGTGCAGCGGCCATGTACTCGCTGATCGGCACGGCCAAACTCAACGGTGTTGACCCCGAGGCCTGGCTACGCCATGTGCTGGCCCACATCGCCGATCATCCAGTCAACCGGGTCGACGACTTCCTGCCCTAGAACTGCGCCACGCAGCTCCCTTCGGCTTAAACAACACGCCGCTTCCCAGCGGTGTGATGCCATCATCTTCTCATTCATTGCCGTGTTCAAGACGGCGCTGGCTTGACGCTTACCATGGAGGCGATCGCCGCGCAAGCTATTCTGCCACAGCGCATTGGCGTACTGGTCCATGATTGCTGGTCGCCGTACTGGCAATTGCCCGGCATGCATGCCCTATGCAACGCCCATTTACTGCGCGAACTACTCTATGTTCAAGAACTCACCGGCGAGCGCTGGCCCGCCAGGATGAGCGAACTGCTGCTGCGCACCAATGAATTGTGCGAAGCGGCGCGGCGCAAGGACATCGTCCTCGGCGACGCCGACAAGGCGGCCTTGCGTACCTTCTGTGACGCCATTCTGTCGGAGGGGGAACGGCGCCATCCCGCCCGACTCAAGCCCACTGCCAAGGCTGGCCGGGTCAAGCAGTCGGTCGCCTTCAATCTGCTGCTACGCTTGCGCCGATATGCCGACGCGGTGCTGCTGTTCGTGGCCGATCCCGCCCTGCCGTTCACCAACAACCTCGGTGAACGCGCAATCCGCATGCCCAAGGTGAAACAGAAAATCTCCGGCTCGTTTCGCACATTGCTGGGTGCACAAAACTTCCGCGTTATTCGCACCTGCCTCGACACGCTGCGCAAACAAGGCCATGGCATGTTCACCGTCCTGCAACGCGCCTTCGCCGGAAACCCGATTCAGCCAACCCCCGGCTGAACAGTTACAAAAATTCAATGTGTATCAATACTGCTGTTAAGTACATTGTATAAAGACAATGATCCTGATACAGATAGGTGATCGGCATCACGGTACTTTGAAGTTGTTTCATCTCCAAAATAGCATTTTTCATTATCGCAAAATTGATTATCAACATTTATGTAAGTAAATTTTAATTCATTTTGTAATTTACTCAATACACTTCTGTTATACGCTTGTAAAGCTAAGTGTTCACTTTTAGAAATAGAAGCTCGTTTAATAATTTCCGACTTATGTTCTTCATTAAACCAATATAGTTTTTTATAAAGCGAATCTCCATCTATTTTCTGTTGTGGAATTTGAGCAAGTAGGAATACATTGACACCAATATCTTGATATTTTTTTATTGTATTTTTAAGAGATTTTTCAAAATTAAGTCGTGTCGTACTCTGGTCTAATTTTGAGTTATCATTTGTTACTAAATAATAAATTCTTGATTTGTCGTAATTTCCATCTGTATATAAAGACCATCTACCGACAAGAAATATGTTTTTAATTTTGTTATCTTTTACGAAATTGTATTCCTTGGTTGCTAAATTTTCACAAGTTTTAGATTTCCAACTTCCCCTGGCAACATCGACATTAAGAAAAGGTACACATCCGCCGAGTGCAATATGGGAATATTTCTCATGTCTTTCTTTTCCTATCTTATCTAGAACTGGAAGAATCGCTTCTGAATGGCTATCACCAAATATAGCTAATGTTACGTTAGTTTTATTAGTATCTCCAAGGCTACAAAAGTCAATATTCATTCCTGTTTTTCCGTCGAAATTAACATCGCATTTTTCTCGAATTTTTGTCCCAATTATTGATTCAGAAGATTTTTCAGGGATTCCTGTTACTCGTTTTGGAAATCCCTCTTCTGAATATGTAATAAGACCAACTGCCATTAAAAATAACACTGGAGTAACTAATAGGATTAAAAGTTTTTTTGATGAAATTAATTTCTTATTTCGATATGGATTTTCTATATATTTCCAGCTTATATAACCTAATGCTACTGAAGCAAAGCAAAGAATAATAAGTATTATTGTTGATGGGATACCATAAGTTCTAAGTCTAGCAAAAGAGAATAAAGGCTGATGCCATAGGTATGTGCTATAGCTAATTAATCCAATGCCTACGAATAATTTGCTTCCAAGTAGTTTTCCAACTAAATTTTTAGTATTCGCAAATACAAGGATCAAGCCAGCACCAATTGTGGGTATAAGTGTGTATAAACTTGGGGATGGTGTGTTGCTGTCAAACGCAAATATCGCGTAAAGTACAAGTGCTAAACCAGCCAGACTGAATGACTGACTGACTGACTGACTGACTGACTGATTGACTGAAATTACACCAAATTTATAATTAATATACAAGGATGTTAGTGCGCCAATAAGTAGTTCAAATCCTCTTGTTGGTAATAAAAAAAAGGTAAAATCTGGATGATTTTTTGAGCCCCATTGAGCGGCAAATACGCTAACAATAGCAACTAATAATAGCAATGAAATAATCCATTTCTTGCCTAACTTCCAAGTTAGCATTAAGAATATTGGAAATAATACATAATATTGCTCTTCTACTGCTAAGCTCCACGTATGAAGCAAAGGCTTAAGCTCGGATGCTGTATCAAAGTAACCGCTAGTTAAGTAAAAGAGGACATTGGAAACAAATAGTAGAACGGCTACTATGCTTTCTGAAAACATTTTCAAGTCTTGCGGTAGCATCCAAAACCATGCGAATGGAAGCGTACATAGCATCACAAATAAAAGTGCGGGAAGAATTCTTCGAGCTCTACGTTCATAAAAATTAAGCAACGAGAAGGAGCCTTTTTCCATCTCATCAACGATGATGGTTGTGATTAGATAGCCGCTAATTACGAAGAAAATGTCCACACCTACGAAGCCACCACTAAAAGTAGTAAAGCCTGCGTGGAACAAGATGACAGGTAGTACAGCAAGCGCCCTTAGTCCATCTATTTCTTTTCTGTATTTCATTTTTTAACTATCCTGTTAATATTTGAGCCTCTTGCAAAACTCACAGAGCATCGGATTGTGAATGCTACCGATCACCGCTTTGGGTCTTTTTTGTGATTGATGTTGCCAAATTTCTGTACTGAACTGGTCTACGTCGTCATTTCATCCTGCTTTCAAACGGTTGCGTTCACGGTTCCGCCAGTCGCACCTTGCAACCACACCCTTATCGACCTGTTTTACCAGCCAATACCGCTTATGTGAACAGGCGCATCAACTGGTCTGCCGTTAATGCCAGCATACCCGAACATCATATTATGTAGGTATGCCATCAAGTAGGATAAGTGTCAACTGATAACGGCGCCGCGTTGCGGCGCTGTATGGAGCGGGGAACACGATCAGACAAACACTTCCGCATTGATCAATAGCGTGCCAGTTTTGTCCTTGCCGGACAGCACTGGTTCCGTGTGCAGCGGCCAGTCGATTCCGATCGCCGGATCATTCCACAGAATAGTGCGTTCAAATTCCGGTGCCCAGTAGTCCGTGGTCTTGTATAGGAACTCGGCACTGTCGCTGGTTACCACGAAACCATGGGCAAAACCTTCGGGTACCCACAGCTGACGTTTATTAGCTGCCGACAAAACAACGCCGACCCATTTACCGAAAGTTTGCGAGCTTTTGCGCAGGTCGACGACGACATCGAAGACTTCTCCGGAAGTAACGCGCACCAGCTTGCCCTGCGGATGCTGGATCTGATAGTGCAGGCCTCGTAATACGCCTTTTGCGGATTTGGAGTGATTGTCCTGCACAAACTCAGTGGTTACGCCGGTCAGTTCTGCAAAGCGGTTTTTGTTGAAGCTCTCATAGAAAAAGCCGCGGTCATCGCCAAATACGGTTGGTTCAAGTATCAACACGTCAGGAATGGATGTGGTCTGAATTTGCATGGTCTAGTAATAATGTATGAACTGAGTGAAAGGCGCGCGCCTCAGAATATCTTTTCGTCGAGCAAACGTAACAGGTACTGACCATAGGCGTTCTTTTTCAGCGGCTGGGCCAGTTGTTCCAGTTTGGTGGCATCGATATAACCCTTGCGATAGGCAATTTCTTCAGGGCAAGCTACTTTAAGGCCTTGGCGATTTTCGATGGTGGCGATGAATTGTCCCGCTTCCAGCAGGGACTCGTGCGTGCCGGTGTCTAGCCAAGCCATGCCGCGGCCCATCAGTTCAACGTTCAGCTCGCCGCGCTCCAGGTAGACTCGGTTGACATCGGTGATTTCCAGCTCGCCGCGTGGCGACGGCGCGATACCAGCGGCGATGTCGCACACCTGGTTGTCGTAAAAGTACAAACCGGTCACGGCATAGTTCGATTTTGGCTTGAGCGGCTTTTCCTCGATGCTGACAGCACGGCGCTGCTCGTCGAAGTCGACCACACCATAGCGTTCCGGGTCATGTACGTGATACGCGAACACGGTGGAGCCGCTGGTGCGCGCAGACGCTTCGCGCAATTGCGTTTCGAAGTCATGGCCGTAATAAATGTTGTCGCCGAGGATCAATGCCGATGGCGCGTCGCCAACAAATTCCTTGCCGATAATGAACGCTTGAGCCAGGCCATCCGGGGTTGGCTGCACGGCATAGGTCAGGTTGATGCCCCATTGGCTGCCATCGCCCAGCAGTTCCTGGAAGCGTGGCGTATCTTGTGGCGTTGAAATGATTAGGATGTCGCGCATGCCAGCCAGCATCAGTGTCGTCAGCGGATAGTAAATCATCGGCTTGTCGTACACCGGCAGCAATTGCTTCGAGACTGCCATCGTCACAGGGTACAGACGCGTGCCGGAGCCGCCGGCCAGGATAATGCCCTTGCGTTCGATATTCGTGCTCATCAGATCGCTTCCTTTGCCGCGTCGCGTGCCGCGTAATTCGTTTCTACCCACTTCAAGTAGTCACCCGACTGCACGTCGCGCACCCATGTCTGGTTGTCCAAGTACCACTGCACCGTCTTGCGGATGCCGGTCTGGAAGGTTTCGGCCGGCTTCCAGCCCAGTTCGCGTTCGATCTTGCGTGCATCGATGGCGTAGCGGCGGTCATGGCCAGGGCGATCCTGTACATAAGTGATCTGTTCGCGGTAGCTGCCTGCAGCTTTCGGATCGAGCGTGTCAAGGATGTCGCACAGCGTGTGAACGACTTCCAGGTTGGCCATCTCGTTCCAGCCACCGACGTTATAGACTTCGCCCAAGCGGCCGGCTTCCAGCACGCGGCGGATCGCCGAGCAGTGGTCACCGACATACAGCCAGTCACGCACCTGCATGCCGTCGCCGTAGATCGGCAGCGGTTTGCCGGCGCGGGCATTGCTGATGATCAAAGGAATCAGTTTTTCCGGGAAATGGAAAGAACCATAGTTGTTCGAGCAGTTGGTAGTGAGTACCGGCATTCCATAGGTATGGAAGTAGGCGCGTACCAAGTGGTCCGATGCTGCCTTCGATGCCGAGTAAGGGCTGTTGGGCGCATACGGCGTGGTTTCGGTGAACGGTGGATCCTGTGGTCCCAAGGTGCCATACACTTCATCGGTCGATACGTGCAGGAAACGGAAAGCGTTCTTGGCTTCGCCGGTCAAGCCGGACCAGTAGGCACGCGATGCTTCAAGCAGGCTGAAGGTACCATTAACGTTGGTGGAAATGAATTCGCCAGGGCTGTGGATCGAGCGGTCGACGTGGCTTTCCGCTGCAAAGTGCACCACCGCGCGCGGCTGGTGTTCTGCCAGCAGGCGCGATATCAGTTTGGTGTCGCCAATATCACCGCGCACAAAGATATGGCGCGGGTCCTGTTCCAGGCTTGCCAGATTGTTGAGATTGCCTGCATAGGTCAGTTTGTCAAGCGTGATAACGGGCTCATCATTGAGCGCCAGCCAGTCGCGGACAAAATTAGAGCCGATAAAGCCGGCACCGCCAGTAACTAAAATCATGTTCTATCCTTTTCTTGCTTTGCAAATTATTTAAATTTTAAATAATGTTATTTATCAGTAAGCGCCATCTTTTTTGAAAATGACCTTGACCGTCTTTAGTAAAATAACAATATCGTTGAAGAGTGACCAGTTCTTGACATACCAGGCATCGAGGTAGACGCGGGTGTCATAGCTGACGTCATTCCTGCCACTGACTTGCCACAGGCCCGTGACACCGGGCTTGGCTTCCAGGTAGTAATCGATTTGATTGCCATAGCGCTCCAGTTCCGCATCGACCACAGGACGTGGGCCGACCAGGCTCATTTCTCCCTTGAGCACATTCCATAGCTGCGGCAATTCATCGAGACTGGTCTTGCGCAGGAAGTGGCCGATCGACGTGATACGCGGATCGTTTTTCAATTTGAAATCACGGTCCCATTCGGCACGTGCCTGCGGATCGCGCTCCAGCAATTCCTTCAGCAGTACGTCGGCATTGACGGCCATGGTACGGAATTTGTAGCACAAGAAATGCTTGCCATTCTGGCCCACGCGGCGATGGCCGTAGAAAATGGGCCGGCCCGAGGCCAGCACTTTCGCGGCGATCCACAGCAAGACGGGGGAACCGACGATCAGTACCATGATCGATGCCGTCAGATCGAAGCAGCGCTTCATCAGTTGCAAACCCGGCCGCGCCAAGTTGTTGCGCATGGTAAGCAGCAGCACTTCATGCGTGAAGAAGTGGTTGACTTCCATGCCATACAGCGGTAGGCCACGCACTGCCGGCACAACTTGCATGTTGGCGACACGACGGCTCACTTGCTGGATCATGCCCTGGTAGGCATCGATGCCACCCTGTTCCAATGCCACTACCGCATGCGGATCGCCCAGCGTTTTCAAGGTGAGTTCAGGATCCGGTCCGAGAGCAATGCAAGGAACGGGCTGTTTGGAGCGGTTCATATAATTGTGTTCGAACCGCTCGCGCCCTTCGGGAATCAGGAAAGCAATCAGGCGATAACCCATCAAGGATTCTTCATCGAAGGCGCGCGCGGTCTGCAAGGCATTGTCGCCCCAGCCGATGATGACCATCGGACGTATCCAGCCTCCCACCTTCATCAGCAAAAATTTGACCAGGCCACGCAGCAGAAGCACAAAACAAGGCACCAGCAGCCAGATCGCCAGCAACGCTTCACGCGAGGAGTCCCGCTTGCCAAGAAACAGCAGCGATGCGTCAATCAGACCCATGACCACGACGATTTTCAGTACTTCGCGGATTTCGTTGGAGTAGGGGCGACGCTTCGCATGATGGCCCTTCAGTTTGAAGAGCGCCAGCGTGACAAGAGATAGGAGGGAAAAGCTGAGCAAGCGAGTGCCATCCAGGCCCCAGGCGTTTAACTCGCTTGCCTGCAGCGTTCTGGTGCTGGCAAACCAGAATGCGGCGAACAAGGCAATGGCATCAGCAATGGTCAGAAAATATTTTTCCGCTGTGCTGCTGCAATACCATTTGACCTCTTTTACAAAAATGCCTTCGATGGGTTTCATGATGACTTGCTAAACCTTATAAACTTCAGTGGAAATGCAAGGGATATGGCAAGGCCAGATCCCTTTGCCGGGGCTTGCTTACACGCGGCCGTAACGATCTTCAAACCGCACGATATCGTCTTCGCCCAGATAACTGCCCGACTGGATTTCAATCAGTTCAAGCGGCACTTTGCCAGGGTTGGCCAGCGAGTGCACCACGCCCAGCGGGATATAGGTTGACTGGTTTTCTGTCAGCAGATATTCCTTGTCGCCATTGGTGATCTGGGCCGTGCCCGAGACCACGATCCAATGTTCGGCGCGGTGGTGGTGCATCTGCAGCGACAGCTTGGCGCCTGGCTTGACGGTGATGCGCTTGACTTGGAAGCGATCGCCATTGCCGATCGAGTCGTACGAACCCCAAGGACGGAACACCTCACGGTGCATGGTGGCTTCACTGCGGTCTTGCTTGACCAGTTGCGCCACCAGCGTTTTGGTATGTTGTGCCTGGTCCGCATCCATTACCAGCACGGCATCGGCGGTTTCCACGATGATCGTGTTGCGCATGCCGATGGCGGTGACCAGACGGCTATTGCCATGGACGAGGCAATCGTTGCAATCTTGCATGACCACATCGCCTTGAGCGCTATTGTTGCCAGCGTCTTTCTTGGCAACCTCGAGAACAGCTGCCCACGAGCCGATATCGTTCCAGCCAGCATCAAGTGCGATGGTGGCCGCATGACTGGTGCGTTCCATGACGGCGTAGTCGACCGCGATATCGGGGCTGGCCGCATAGGCATCGTGATCCAGGCGGATGAAGTCGAGATCGCTCTTTGCTTTTGCCAGCGCTTCGCGGCAGGCCGCCACGACGGCAGGTTGGAAACGTTCGAGTTCTTCCAGATAACGGCTGGCGCGGAACACGAACATGCCGCTGTTCCAGAAATAATCGCCACTGGCAATATATTGTTCCGCCAGCGCCAGGGCCGGCTTTTCAACGAATTCCACGATGCGTTGCACTTCGCCCGCACCGGTGTTTTCGGCACGGATGTAGCCATAACCGGTTTCGGGGCCGGCAGGCGTGATGCCGAAAGTGAGCAAGCTACCGTGTTCAGCAGCAATGCGCGCCACGCCGATGGCATGGTGGAACGCTGGCGTATCGAGGATCACATGGTCCGATGGCAGTACCAGCAGGATCGGATCCGCGCCGTTTTCCATTGCCTGCAACGCCGCCGTCGCGATAGCCGGTGCCGTATTGCGGCGCATGGGTTCGAGCACCATGCGCGCATCGGTCAGTCCGATTTCACGCAGTTGCTCGGCGACGATAAAGCGTGAGGACTCATTGCAAACCAACAAAGCTGGCGTCATTGACTCCAGGCCGACCAAGCGTTGCAGCGTTTGCTGCAGCATGCTGTTTTCTCCGGAAAGACGCAAAAACTGCTTGGGGAAACCTTCACGAGATAGTGGCCACAAACGTGTGCCGGAACCACCACAAAGAATGACAGGTACGAGAGGAGTATTCATCTATGCATCAATTCAAAATTAAAAATAAATTTATTGGACAGGCTGGTTGAACATTTTTTTACAAAGATTGGCAGATATGGAATGTTTCCCATATGCAAAAAAGTATTTTTTTCGACCCGATTTTTAGCAGCACATCATCTCAAAGGATTTTTTTGGTCTTGTTTTTAATTATATCGTCTTGAAATGTTGTTTGACGGTTTCGAAAATTAGTTTGAGCGAATAATACTCTTGAAAACATCAGTACTGTTCCATCAGGAAAGCAATAAATACTGCTACGGCGCTCAAGCTAAGCAATAACACTGAACCTGCGGCACAATCCTTGGCAATTTTAATGCTTGGATGCAGATCGGGATGCACATGGTCAATCAAATGCTCAAGTGCTGTGTTGAAAAGTTCTGCGGCCAGAACCATGCCGCAATTGAGCAGTATGACTGCCCACCAGATCATGGATGGCTGGAAGTATGCCAGTACAACGGCCACGCATAGTGCGGCGAGACATTGCAGGCGAAAGCTCGATTCCATGCGAAGAGCCGCCTCTATACCCTGCAAAGCAAAAACCACGCGTTTATGGAAAGGCTGGTTTTTCATCTGGAAGTGGTTGCAACGGCAGGGCAATAATCAAACATGAAAGCAGAATTCTTATTGGGGTAAATTACAAGACATGGTTGATGAGCGCGTTATCGGCGGGATAAACATATCTGAATATGCTTTTTTCGATATTGCTTGCTGAAAAATAAAAAGCCCTTTTCAATTGAAAGGGGCTCTTTTTGCTGAGATTGACATCATTAACTGATGCCAACCTCATGCTCCATCAGGCAGTCACCTTGTGGTTAAAGATCAACCAGTTGGTTGAGCCTGCCATTTGCTGCCTTGGCAGCAAATGATTAACGGTGGGTAGTAGCAGCGTGGTGGGTGGTGGTCGAATCCGAGCTTGCTGCGCCGGCGACAACAGCAACAGCTGCGCCGATGGCGATCAGAGCGCTGGTGCTCAGGCCGGCAACGGTGCCGCCGGCAGCTGCGCCGGTAGCGCCAGCTGCAGGAGCTGCTGCTGGTGGCACTGGCGCGCCGCCAACTGGAGCGGTGGTTTGTGCCATAGCTTGTGCCGAAGCGAAAGCCAGGATTGCCGAAGCGATCAGAATTTTTTTCATGGAAGTATCCTTTTTTGGTTTAACAGGGGAAAAACGCTATAAATTATGAAACTAAGTACGCGATTGTAGCAACATTCTGCGTGTTAGTCTGCATGCACGCTTGGTGATGGCAGTTTCAGAGGCAATCCGTTCCAATACTAAAGCATTTTTTGGGATTTTCTGTAGAGTGTTGTATCAAGTTAACAAAATATGGACATCTTGTCTGCAACATCTACTCCACTTTCACGCTTTGCTTGCCGTGTGGTAAGAGATCACTTCGTCTCGCGGTTTGCCAACTACTTCCCATCCCGCGTAAAATGCAGGCTTCGCGGGTGTAGCTCAATGGTAGAGCAGAAGCTTCCCAAGCTTACGACGAGGGTTCGATTCCCTTCACCCGCTCCATTTTTTGCCGGCATCCGGTATGCGCGTGGCGCGGCTACTTTTTTCTCATTCCCATGTCTTCTGATACTCCAGCAAACGGCCCGGCGCGGCCGATGATGTACGATCCGACCGAACACCGCATCCGCAGTTTCGTCACCCGCGCGGGGCGCCTGTCGGTGGCGCAGGCGCGCGCGCTCGAGACGCTGGGGCCGCAATTTTTGCTGCCGTTCGCCAAGCAGGCGCTCGACTTCGAACAGGTATTCAAACGCCAGGCGCCGGTGATCCTGGAGATCGGTTTCGGCATGGGCGCCACCACCGCGCATATCGCCAAGGCGATGCCGGACAAAGACTTTATCGGCGTTGAAGTGCATACGCCGGGCGTGGGCAGCTTGTTGAAACTGATCGGTGAAGAATCGCTGACGAACTTGCGCCTGCTGCAGCACGATGCGGTGGAGGTGCTGACGCACATGATACCGGCCAATTCGCTGGCCGGCATCCATGTGTTTTTCCCCGATCCCTGGCATAAGGCGCGCCATAACAAGCGCCGCCTGATCCAGTCGCCGTTCGTGCGGCAACTGACCGAGCGCCTGGCGCCGGGCGGCTACCTGCATTGCGCTACCGACTGGGAAGATTATGCGGTGCAGATGCTGGAAGTGCTCGGCGCCGAGCCACAGCTGCAAAACAGTGCCGAGGGCTATGCGCCGCAGCCGGCCTACCGCCCGCTGACCAAGTTTGAAAACCGCGGCCTGAAGCTGGGCCATGGTGTGTGGGATCTGGTCTTCATCAAGAAATAAACCGGCACACGGGAGCTGGCTTGCTGGTCAAGCTTGCACAATTGCGCTAAGCTTGACTTTTTAGCATGGATTGAAATGATGGCCAAGAAAATTCTCGTGACCGGCGCCTCCGGTTTCATCGGTTCACATACCTGCGTCGAATTGCTGGCGGCCGGTTTTGACGTGGTTGCAGTGGATAACCTGTGCAACAGCGCGCGCGAAGCGATGTTGCGCGTCGAGCGCATTGCCGGCAAGAGCGTGCCGTTCTACGAAGCCGACGTGCGCGACCGCGCCGCCATGGCTGCCGTGCTGCAAGAGCATGCGATTGATGCGGTGATCCATTTCGCCGGCCTCAAAGCGGTGGGCGAATCGGTGGCCAAGCCCCTGATGTACATGGATAACAATGTCAGCGGCACCGTGGCGTTGCTGGAAGTGCTGGCCGCCGCCAATGTGAAGCGCTTCGTGTTCAGTTCATCGGCCACCGTATATGGTGATCCGGAAGCCTTGCCCATCCTGGAAACGTCGCGCCTGTCGGTGACCAATCCGTATGGCCGCTCCAAATTGATGGTCGAGCAAATTCTCGGCGACCTGGTGCGTGCCGATGGCGAGTGGCAGGTCGGCGTGCTGCGCTACTTCAATCCGGTGGGCGCGCATGCGAGCGGCTTGATCGGTGAAGATCCGGCCGGCATTCCGAACAACCTGATGCCCTTCATTGCGCAAGTGGCCGTCGGCCGCCGCGACAAGCTGTCGGTATTCGGCGATGATTATCCGACGCCGGACGGCACAGGCGTGCGCGACTACATCCATGTGGTCGACCTGGCGCTGGGCCATGTGGCGGCCCTGAACCGTTTGTTTTCGCTCGAAGGCGGCTTTACCGTCAACCTCGGTACCGGTCACGGCTACAGCGTGCTCGACACCGTGCGCGCCTTTGAAGCGGCCAGCGGCCGTCCGGTGCCGTACCAGATCGTGCCACGCCGCCCGGGCGACATCGCCAGCTGCTACGCTTCGGCCGACCAGGCACGCGAACTGCTGGGCTGGACGGCGCAAAAGAACATCGATGACATGTGCGCCGACCATTGGCGCTGGCAGCACCAGAATCCGCAAGGCTACGCCGCCTAGTTCTGGCACAGCTCCAAGGCATCCTGCCAGTTCGGCAAACCGCAGAAAGCGTCCATCAGCTTTTGCGACGACAGCACCGAATTGGCAGGGCGTTGCGCCGGTACCGGATAGGCCGAGGCCGGTATCGGTGTCAGCTGCGGCTTTTTCGTTACCGATGCGTGCGCCATGATCGCTTCCGCAAAACCAAACCAGGTGGTTTTACCTTGTGCCGTCAGATGGTAGAGACCGGAGTGCTGGTCCCACCACGCTTGCTGGTCGGCGGCAGCCAGGCTTTGCGCCACGATGTGTGCGGTGGTATCGGCAATCGTGCGGCTCCAGGTCGGCGCGCCGAACTGATCCGAGACGATGTTCAACGCGTCGCGCTCCTGCGCCAGGCGGCGCATGGTCAGCAGGAAATTTTTACCGTGCGTGCTGTAGACCCAGCTGGTACGCAGGATCAGGTGTTTCACACCCGAGGCAAGAATCGCCTGTTCGCCCGCCAGCTTGCTGCTGCCGTACACATTCACCGGGCAGGTAGGGTCCGTTTCCAGGTAAGCGCCATCCTTCGTGCCATCGAATACGTAATCGGTGCTGTAATGGATCAGTGTCGCGCCCAGCTTTTTAGCTTCCTCCGCCATTACGCCTGGGGCTTCGCCATTGATACACTGCGCCAGTTCCGGCTCGCGTTCCGCCTGGTCGACTGCCGTATAGGCGGCAGGATTGACGATCAAGGTGGGTTTCACGCTACGAATCACATCGCGCACCTGCTGCAGATTGCTTAAATCCATCTGACTGCGATCGACCGCGATGATCTCGCCCAAGCCTTGCAGGCTGCGTTCCAGTTCGTAGCCGACCTGGCCAGTTTTTCCGGTAATTAAAATACGGCTCATGGGTATTCCTGTTGATATGGGTGCCGATAGTATGCCTGAAGGCGGCTGGGTTAAGTACCTGCCATGAAAAATCCCGCCGCACATTGCTGTGCGGCGGGATTTTTTACGTGCTCTTGCGAACGCGGTATTTACGGATACAAACCACGCACTTCACGCGCCTGCAGCACGCGCGTGCAGGCCAGGATAAAGGTCGCGGTACGCATCGACACTTTTTTCTCCTGCGACACTTGCCACACCGCGTCGAAGGCTTCGCGCATGATGCGCGTCAGTCGGCTGTTGATTTCTTCTTCGGTCCAGAAGAAGCTCGAGAAGTTCTGCGACCATTCGAAGTAGCTGACGGTCACGCCGCCGGCGTTGGCCAGCACGTCCGGCACGATCAGCACGCCCCTGTCGTTGAGGATGTCGTCGGCGGCCGGCATGGTCGGGCCGTTGGCGCCTTCCAGGATGATCCTGGCGCGGATGATGTGGGCGCGCTCGGCGGTGATCTGCTGTTCCAGCGCGGCCGGGATCAGGATGTCGCAATCGATGCCCCAGAAATCGTCGCGCGGCACGAACGCTTCGGCGCCCGGAAAGCCTTCGACGCTGCCCGCTTCGGCCACGTGCGCCAGCAGTTGCGGAATGTCCAGGCCGCCGCTATGCACGACGGTGGTCTTGTGGTCCTGCACCGCGACGATCTTCGAACCGGCTTCGGCAAACATGCGCGCGGCCACGCCGCCGACGTTGCCGAAACCTTGCACGATGACCTTCGCGCCTTCGATCGGCACGCCGATGCGGGCGGCGGCGTCGCAGCCGATCACGTACACGCCGCGGCCGGTCGCATCACGGCGGCCCAGGCTGCCGCCGAGCGAGATCGGCTTGCCGGTCACCACGCCGGTCGACATATTGCCGTTCAGCATGGAGTAGCTGTCCATCATCCAGGCCATCACCTGTTCATTGGTGTTGACGTCCGGCGCCGGAATATCCTTGTTCGGGCCGATGATCATGCTGATTTCGCTGGTGTAGCGGCGCGTCAGGCGCTGCAGCTCGTTGCGTGACAGGGTCTTCGGATCGACGCGGATACCGCCCTTGGCGCCACCGTATGGCACGTTGACGGCCGCGTTCTTGACCGTCATCCATGCCGAAAGGGCCATCACTTCCGACAACGTCACGTCTTCGTGGAAGCGCACGCCGCCCTTGCCCGGGCCGCGCGACATATTGTGCTGCACGCGGTAGCCTTCGTAGTGGGCGATGCTGCCGTCATCGCGCTCGATGGGCACGTCGACCGTCAGGATGCGCTTCGGGCGCTTCAGGGTTTCGACCCAGCGCGACAGGCTGCCCAGGTAGGGCGTGACGCGGTCGATCTGTTCAAGGTAGACGCCCCATGGGCCGAGATCTTCAGGGTTGAGGTAGGAAGGCAGTGCGTGCTTGCTGGTCATGCTTGATAAGCTCCTGGACAATACGAATACGTGAGAGGCGTAACCGGAAAGCAGCTACGCGCAGCGGAACCGCATCGTAGGCGATGGCCGCATGCCCCGGCCAATGCTTTGTGCGCATCCGGTTATGCATTTATTGCATAGTTGTCGCGTCAGGATTCGGTGGCGGGGCGTTTGCGCCGGCGGTGCTTTTTCGCGTCTTGTGCGGCATTTTCCTGCGATTGCACCAGGTACTGCCACAGGCTTTCGACGATGGCCTTGCCAGGCCGCTGGCCGTTCGGGCGTTCGCGGTACAAGCGGATTTCCAGCTCGATTTCCCAGCCCGGCGCGCCGCCGTCGGCCAGCGCCAGGTGCTTGTACTTGACGTCGCGCAGCACTGCCGATTCAGGCAGAAAAGCGATGCCGCGCCCTTCCAGCGCCATCATTTTCAGGCCCTCGGCCATGTCGGTTTCGTAGCAGGTGTCGAGGTACAAAGGCGTTTTTGCGTCGGCCATCAACAGTTCCACCATGCGTCCCAGGTAGGCGTTGCTGGTATAGGAAAGAAACGGCACCGGGTCGTCGGCGCTGCCGGGCAGGACGAAATCGGGCACCTTGTCGGCGCCGCAGCGGGCGTAGGCGCGCACGGTTTCGCGGCCCATCACCAGCATGTCGTAGCGGCCCGGATCGAGCTGCACCGGCTGGCGCGGATGGTGATAGCACAGCAGCAGGTCGCAGCCGCCGTCGACCAGCTGCAGCACCGCGTCGTGCACGTTCAGGGCCATCAGGCGGCTGTTGATCGGCGCGAAGCCTTGTTCCAGGGCCGTCAGCCACTTCGGCATGAAGGTCAGCGACAGCGTGTGCGGCACGGCGAAGTCGACGCTGGTCTGGGTGGCGGCGCGCTTGCCGCGCAGCAGGGCGCGCACGCCATTGATCTGGCCCAGCATTTCCAGCGCCTGCTCGTAGAACACGGCGCCGGCCGGCGTCAGTCGCGTGGGGTAGGAAGTGCGGTCAACCAGGTCGGTTCCGAGCCAGTTTTCCAGCGACTGGATGCGACGCGAAAAAGCCGGCTGGGTGACGTGGCGCAGGGCCGCCGAACGGCTGAAATTATGCGTTTCAGCGAGCGAAATGAAGTCTTCCAGCCATTTGGTTTCCATCGCAGGATCGTACCGTTTTTGGCCGCACATGCATAGGCCGGCAGCGCGCTTGCTGCGAATTGCTGAAACGAAATAAATAATTCTTTGCCATCTAAAACATCTGGCAAAATATCCGCACTCCCCGCCGCCGGCTTGCGGCGGTTTGACGTGATGTGTTTTTTGAGGTGACGCATGAAACAGAAACTGTGGTTGTCCGTGGCGCTGCCGTTGGTATTGGCCACAAACATGGCGCTGCCGCTGCACGCCGCCACGCCGGTGGCCCAGGCGCCGTTCCAGCGCAGTACCTACGCCTTGAAGCAGCAGAAATTCGTGCTCAGGAACGGCCTGACCCTGGTCGTGCATGAAGATCACAGCGTGCCCGTGGTGGCGGTGAACCTGTGGTACCACGTCGGTTCGCGCAACGAGCAGCGCGGCAAGACCGGTTTTGCGCATCTGTTCGAACACTTTTTCTTCAACGGCTCGGAAAACTATCCGCACGGCTTTCGTGAAGCGATGGATGACCTGGGCGCGAACAACCGCAACGGCACCACCAATGGCGACCGCACCAATTTCTATGAAGACGTGCCGGTGTCGGCGCTGGAGCGCACGCTGTACCTGGAATCGGACCGCATGGGCTACCTGGGCAACTACATTTCGAAGGAGATGCTCGAGCGCGAACGCGGCGTGGTGCAAAATGAAAAGCGCCAGGGCGAGAACCAGCCTTACGGGCGCGTGTGGCAGGAAATCAGCGCGCAGATGTATCCGTATTCGCACCCGTATTCGTGGTCGACCATCGGCAGCATGGACGACCTGAACGCCGCCTCGCTGGACGACATCAAGCAGTGGTACCGCAGCTACTACGGGCCGAACAACGCCGTCATTTCGCTGGCCGGCGACATCACGCCCGAGCGCGCGCTGGCGCTGGTGACGCAGTACTTCGGCGCGATTCCGCCGGGCCCGCCGCTGCCGCGCACGCAACGCTGGATTCCTCGGCTGGACAGCGATATCCGCAGCGAGATGGAAGACCGCGTGCCGCAGGCGCGCATCTACCGCAGCTACCATGCGCCGGCCGTCGGCGACCCGGAACTGGCGCGCCTGTCGCTGCTGGCCGAAGTGCTGGCAGGCTCGAAAAGCGCGCGCCTGGAGCGCCGCCTGGTGTATGAAAAAGGCCTGGCCACCGCCGTCAACGCCGGCGTCAATGATGCGCAACTGGGCAGCACCTTCAACATCATCGTCACCGTCAAGCCGGGCGTGGCGCCGGCCGACGCCGAGCGCGAGATGGACCAGGTGCTGCGCGAACTGCTGGCGCAAGGACCGACGCCGGCCGAACTGGCGCGTGTCAAGACCAGCAGCCTGGCCGCCTTTGCGCGCGCCAACGAGCGCCTGGGCCGGCGCGCCGACCTGCTGGCCGAAAACGCCACCTTCGGCGCCACGCCGGAAGCCTACCTGGACCAGCTGGAAGCGGCGGCAAAGGCTACGCCGGAGCAGGTCAAACGCAGCGGCGCGGCCTGGCTCAATGCCCACAGCCATACCATGACGGTCAAGCCGTTTGCCCAGCTGGCGGTGGAAAAATCCACGCTGGACCGCAAGCTGCTGCCGGCGCTGGGCACGCCGCCCGACGTGGCGTTTCCCGCCATCGAACGCGCGCAGCTGAAAAATGGCGTGAAAGTAGTGCTGCTGCAGCGGCACACGGCGCCGATCGTCAACGTGACCCTGGCGCTCGACGCCGGCAGCGCGTCCGACACCGGCGACAAGGCCGGCGCCGCCTCGCTGGCGATGGACCTGCTCGACAAGGGCACGCGCACGCGCAACGCCTTCCAGATGTCGGACGCGCTCGAATCGCTGGGCGCGAACATGTCGGCCGCGACCCTGGCCGACCTGTCGCTATTGCGCCTGCAGTCGACGGCCGGCAACCTGGCGCCGTCGCTGGCGCTGATGGCCGACGCGGCTTTGCGCCCGGCGTTTGCGGACGCGCTGTTCGCGCAGCAACAGCAGCGCCGCCTGGCGCAGATCGCGCAGGAAAAGGCCCAGCCGACCAGCCTGGCGATGCGCATCGTGCCCGGCATCCTGTATGGCGCCGATCAGGCCTATGGCCGTCCCGCCTCCGGTGACGCCGACAGCGTGAGCCACCTCACGCGTGGCGATGTGGCGCAGTGGCACGCCAGCTGGTTCAAGCCGGGCAGCGCCACCATCGTCGTCAGCGGCGACACCACGCTGGCGCAGCTGATGCCGGCGCTGGAAGCGTCGTTCGGCGCCTGGCAGGGCGGCAGCGCGCCGGCCAAACCAGCCGCCGCGCCAGCGCGCACGGCCGGCAAGCGCGTGTTTTTGATCGACAAACCCGATGCGCCGCAATCGACCATCGTTGCCGCGCAATTGAGCCAATTGCAGGGTCAGCCGGAAGACCTGGCGATGGAACCGGTGATGCAGAACTTTGGCGGCATGGCCACCTCGCGCCTGAACCGCAACCTGCGCCTGGACAAGCACTGGAGCTACGGCACCAGCGGCCAACTGACCAATCCGCGCGGCCAGCGCGCGCTGCTGGTGGTGGCGCCGGTGCAGACCGACAAAACCCGCGAAGCGATGCTCGAAGTGGCCAAAGAAATCCGTGGCGTGGCTGGCGAGCACCCGCTGCAAGGCGAGGAATTCAACAGCATCATGCGCAACATGGGCGCGCGCCTGGCGGGCCGTTTTGAAACCCTGGCAGCGCTCGATTCGGCCGCGCTGACCAGCCTCAATCTGGGCCTGCCTGACGATTACTGGTCCGGCTATTCGGCAAAGCTGCGCCAGCTGGACCCGGCGCAACTGGCCGGCGCCGCCAGCAAGTTCGTGCAGCCGGATGAGCTGGTATGGGTGGTGATCGGCGACCTGCGCAAGATCGAAGCGGGCGTGCGGGAGCTGGGCTGGGGCGAGGTGACGGTGCTTGATGCGGACGGCAAGCCTGTCGCACGATAGATATTGAAACGGCGCCCGCAGGCGCCGTTGTTCATGCGGGCTGCTGGTACAGCGCGGCGGGCAGGCCGAAGAAGGAAGGCGGACCGAGTGTCGTGCCGTCGAGCGATTCGCCCGTGTTCAGGGCCTGGCTGATGGCCGACAGCAAGGAGCTGCGGTCGGCCAGGTTCTGCATCAGCGCGCGCGGGCCGTTGTGGAAGGTATGGCGGGCGATATCGGCGGCAACGGCAAAGATCGGTTCGTGTCGCATGGGGAATGCCACCCATTCGCCATCCTCATCCTGCGCGCAGAAGGTATCGGGCAAGATGACGTTTTTTGCGCCGGGAAGGTGCGACGCCAGCACCAGCCCGAACGCTTCGGGCACCACGTCGGCCAGGCGGCGCACGGTGAGGTCGTCCTGCACCATGGCGCGCACTTGCGCTTCCACGTCGTCGTCGGCGTCGGGTCCGGCGCCAAGCAGTTTCACGGCCTGGTAGATCAGGTCGGGCGACAGCGCTTCCATCAGATCATCTCCAGAATCATGGCGACGATTTCATCGCCATACGAGGCCAGCTTTTTCTCGCCGACGCCGCTGACGCTGCGCAGCTGTTCCAGCGAGGTGGGCTTGGCCTTGGCGATCTCGCGCAATGTCGCGTCGACGAAAATGACGTAGGCCGGCACATTGTGGGTGCGTGCCGTTTCCACGCGCCACCAGCGCAGCTTGTCGAAAATCGCCTGTTCGCTGGTCGACAGATCCATCTCGACGTAACCCTTGGCGACGCTGGTGCTGCGCTTGCTGGTCTTGACCGGCTTCTGGTACTGGCGCAGCTGCACTTTCTGGCCGCCCTTGAGCACCGGGCGCGAGGCGTCGGTCAGTTTCAAGGAGCTGTATTGTTCATGGTCGACCGAGACCAGGCCCAGCGCGATGGCCTGGCGCAGGATCGATTTCCATTCCGCTTCGCCCAGGTCCGCGCCGATGCCGAACACCGACAAGCTATCGTGGTGCCAGGTCTTGATGCGCTCGGACTCCATGCCGCGCAAGACGTCGATCACGTGGCCGCCGGCAAAGCGCTGGTCGACCCGGTAGATCGCCGACAGCAGTTTTTGCACCGGCACCGTGCCGTCGAACGACACCGGCGGCACCAGACAGGTGTCGCAATTGCCGCAAGGCGAAGCCGGTTCGCCGAAGTATTCGAGCAGTCGCATGCGCCGGCAGCTGAGCGTTTCGCACAGGCCCAGCATGGCGTCGAGTTTCACGCCCAGCACGCGCTTGAAGGTTTCGTCGGCTTCCGATTCGTCGATCATGCGCCGCTGCAGCACCACGTCCTGCAGGCCATACGCCATCCACGCGTTCGCCGCCATGCCGTCGCGGCCCGCGCGCCCGGTTTCCTGGTAATAGCCCTCGATGCTTTTCGGCAGATCGAGGTGGGCCACGAAGCGCACGTCGGGCTTGTCGATGCCCATGCCGAAGGCGATGGTGGCGACCATTACCAGGTTTTCTTCGCGCAGGAAGCGCGCCTGGTTGGCGCTGCGTTTGGCGTACTCCATGCCGGCGTGATAGGGCAGCGCGCGGATGCCGTTTTCGTTCAAAAATTCCGCCGTCTCTTCGACTTTTTTACGCGACAGGCAGTAAACGATGCCGCAGTCGCCCGCGTGTTCGGTGC
This sequence comes from Janthinobacterium sp. 1L-D-8-B-C4, assembly GCF_057291295.1. Lineage (NCBI taxonomy): Bacteria > Pseudomonadati > Pseudomonadota > Betaproteobacteria > Burkholderiales > Oxalobacteraceae > Janthinobacterium > Janthinobacterium sp. 1L-D-8-B-C4. The sequence continues at coordinate 45,771 of NZ_JBXAVX010000018.1, read as the reverse complement.
TGATGAAGTCGAGCAGCTGCTTGCGGCCATTGGCCTTTTCAACGATCTGGTAGCGGATGTTCGGACGGTCGAACGACGACACGAACTGGCGCGCGTCATTGAGCTGCAGGCGCAGCGCGATTTCGGCGCGCGTCTGCGGGTCGGCCGTGGCCGTCAATGCAATGCGCGGCACATCCGGGAACTGCTCGTGCAGCACCGACAGCTTGATGTATTCGGGGCGGAAGTCATGGCCCCACTGGGCCACGCAGTGCGCCTCGTCGATTGCGAACAGGGCGATTTTCGAGGCCTGGAACAGGTCCAGGCAGCGCTGCGTCATCAATCGTTCAGGCGCAACATACACCAGGTCGATCTGGCCGGTACGCACCAGGCGCTCGATGCGGCTCGCTTCTTCGTAGGTCTGGGTCGAATTCAGAAAGGCAGCGCGCACGCCTACTTCGGCCAGCGCGTCCACTTGATCCTGCATCAGCGCGATCAGCGGCGAGATGACCACGCCGACGCCGTCGCGCAGCAGCGCCGGGATCTGGTAGCACAGCGACTTGCCGCCGCCGGTGGGCATCAGCACCAGCGCATCGCCGCCGTGGCTGACATGGTCGACGATATCGGCTTGCTGGCCGCGGAAGGCCGGATAGCCGAAGACGGTTTGCAGCGTCTGCAGGGCTTGCGCGTTGAGGTCTTGATTCATGGTGCCTTATTCTGCCCAGACAACCCAGCCGTAATGGGCGCTGGCGATGACCAGCACGCCAAACACGATACGGTACCAGGCAAAGAATGTGAAGTCGTGCGAACTGATGTAGCGCAGCAGCCAGCGCACGCACAAAAAGGCGGAAACAAACGCAGCCAGCGTGCCGAGGGTAAACAGCGGCAGGTCGGTGGCCGACAAAATGTCGCGCGCCTTGTACAGCGAGTAAAAGGTGGCGGCCAGCAAGGTGGGAATGGCCAGGAAGAACGAGAACTCGGTGGCCGTCTTGCGCGACAGGCCCAGCAGCATGCCGCCGATAATCGTCGAGCCCGAGCGGCTGGTGCCGGGAATCAGCGCAAACGCCTGCGCGCAGCCCACTTTCAGCGCGTCCAGCGGCGTCATTTCATCGACCGAATTGACGCGCACGGTGACCGGGTTCAATCGCGCGCGGCGCTCGACCAGCAAAATGATCACGCCGCCGATAATGAAGGCCAGCGCCACCGGCACCGGCTTGAACAGCGCATGCTTGATCATTTTGCCGATCGCCAGCCCGATAATGGCCAGCGGTAGAAAGGCGATCGCCACGTTGAGCACGAACTTGCGCGATTTCAGTTCGGTACTGAAAGTGGACAGCACGGAAGCGATGCGCGCGCGGTATTCCCAGCACACGGCGAGGATGGCGCCGGCCTGGATCGCGATCTCGAACACATCCATCACGTCTTTCGACACATCGTTGGTGAAGTCGAGCAGGCTGCCTGCGAGGATCAGATGGCCGGTGGAGGAAATTGGCAGGAATTCGGTAAAACCTTCGACCAGCCCCATGATGATGGCTTTAAATGCAAGAATCAGATCCATGAATCGCGATGTAGTTAGTGGGTAAGCAACAAGAGGAGGGGGAGACCGCGCGGCGTTTGCCATCCGCGCGGGGTCGAAGCTTACCACGAGAGCGCCTTGTGGACGCGATTGGGGCGCTGCCTGGCAATGCTTTTTTAGCGCCGCCAGGCAGGCAAGGGGAGGTTCAGGCTGCCGCTTTGGCCGCTGCTGCTGGCGCTGTGGCCAGGCGCGCGCTGGCCGCCACCAGCAGCAGCGCGCCGCCGAGGATGGCAAACGCGATATTGAGGCTGGTGGCGTGGGCCACGAAGCCGATCACGGCCGGCCCGGCCAGGATGCCCGCATAGCCGATGGTGGTAATCGCCGCCACCGCCAGGCTGGCCGGCATGGCGGTCTGGTTGCCGGCCGCCGTAAACAGGATCGGCACGATATTGGCCGCGCCCAGGCCGACCAGCACGAAGCCCAGCAGCGCCAGCAGCGCGCCCGGCGCCAGTACCGCCAGGAAGAAGCCGCCGGCCGCGCACAGGCCGCCGAAAGCGAGTACCCGCTTGCCGCCAAAGCGGCTCACCACCTTGTCGCCCGTAAAGCGGCCGACCGTCATGGCGATGGCAAACGCCGCGTAGCCCAGGCCGCCCTGGCTGGCGTCCACGCCGCGCGTGGTGGTCAGGAACAGGGCGCTCCAGTCGAGGATGGCGCCTTCGGCCAGGAACACGATAAAACACAGCAAGCCGATCAGGATGACGGCGCCGTGCGGCATCACGAACAGCGGCGTCTTTTCGCCACTGGACGATACCGTGCGCAGCAAATGACCTTGCGAGGCGCCGATCACCGCGCCCAGCAATATCATCAGCACCACGCATGACCAGGCGGGCGTGAGGCCCAGCCACAGCAGCAGAGCCATGCAGCCGGCGCCGGCAAAGCCGCCCACGCTGAACATGGCGTGAAAGCCGGACATCATCGCGCCGCCATTGGCTTTTTCGATGATCACGGCCTGGATATTCATGGCCACGTCCATGGTGCCCATGGCGGCGCCGAAAGCCAGCAGCACCAGGCCCAGCTGCAGCGGCGTGACGGCCAGTGCCAGTCCCGGCAAGATGGCGATCAGCAGCGCGCCGGCCCACAGGATCACGCTGCGGCAGCCGAAGCGGCCAGCCAGCACGCCCGTAAACGGCATGGCGCACAGGGAACCCGCGCCCAGGCACAGCAATAAAAAGCCGAGGGTGGCTTCATCGAGGCCCAGGCGGGTCTTGGCGTAGGGCACCAGCGGCGCCCAGGCCGCCATGCCGAGGCCGGCGGCGAAAAAGACCAGGCGCGTGGCGCGTTGTTGCAGGGTACCGGTAAGGTGCATGGCGTGATTTTTCAAGGTAAGGGATGGAAGAAGTTCAACGGGCGCGGGCGCGCAGCACCTGCACGCCCTGCCGTTCGAACGCGGCAACATGGACGGCATCGGCGGTGGCTTCCAGCACCAGGTGCTGCAGCAGGCCGGTGGCCAGCACGCCGAATGGCGCGGCCGTGCCCAGCTTGTCGCTGGTCACTGCCACCACCACCGCGCGACTGGCGCCGGCGATGCTGCGCTTGAATTCGGCTTCGTCATAGTTATAGGCGGTCACGCCCGCGTCGGCATCGGCGCCGCAGGCACCGAGGAAACACAGGTCGGGATGCATGCGCTCGACCGTGCGCAGCGCCTGCGGCCCCAGGCTGGCGCCGGCGCGCCGGTCAACGCGCCCGCCGGCCATGATCAGCTCGATCTCGGACCGCTCCATCAGCGCCATGGCGATCGCCGGCGCATTGGTGATCACCGTCAATGCCAATGGCGGCAACGCGGTGGCAATCGCCAGGTTGGTCGAGCCGGCGTCGAGAAACAGCACCTGCCCCGCGCGCACCAGCGACACGGCCGCCTGCGCCAGGCGCGCCTTGCTTTCGGGCGCTTCATGCTGGCGCTGGGTCAACGTGCCACCATCGGGCGCCAGCGGCAGGGCGCCGCCATATACGCGCTGGCACAGCCCGGCAGCGGCCATCTCGCGCAGGTCGCGCCGTATCGTGTCTTCCGACACATCAAGCTGGCGCGCCAGGTCCAGCGCCAGCACCCGGCCATCGGCTTGCAATTGTTGCTGGATCAGCGCGTGGCGCTGTTTTAGAAGCAGGTTGGCGGTCATGGCTCATTTAATCGTGCAGGAATGCGCATGAATATACGCAAACGTGCATTTTTCGTCAAGCGTTGCTCAAGAGCGCTGGTAAAAAGCCACGGCATTGCCATTGAGATATAAATAACTGTTACAGTTATAGTAATTCAATGGGAGGCGACCTCATGACGACAGAGAAGTTTTCAATGGCAACCCTGCTGCGCAATACCGTACGCCGCCATGGCCTGGCTTGCCTGGCGATGGTGGCGGTAGTTGAAGTGATGCATTATTTCCGCCATGGCGGGCTGGGCCTGACTGATGTGCGCGACGGCGTGATCGCGCTGTGTGTCTTTGGACTGGTCTCGCTGCTGATTGAATACAACCGCATGGTCAACGGTACACAGGACGCGCCGAAAGGCTGAGCCAGCCGGCTGGAACGGTATCTCAGGGCGCTGTCAAGCGCTCCAGCTCGCCCAGCCACCGCACCGCATATTCACGGCTGTCGCCGCACATTTCCACTGACGGCTGCAAGCCGCCGCAAAACGCCGGCCGCTCGGGCTGGCCAAAGATGCGGCACAGGTTGTCGTCGGCCAGCTGCACGCAGCGTACGCCGGCCGGTTTGCCATTGGGCATGCCGGGTATCGGGCTGGTGATCGAGGGAGCGGTGCAGCAGGCGCCGCACGAGGGGCGGCATGCCAGGGAGGCGGAAGTCGGCATGGCGATGACGCGAAAAGGAACAGGGGCCGACAGTATAGCAAGCCCCCGCCCAGCGTCTTATTGCACCACGCGCACGCGCGAGCCCGACAAGGTGCGTTTGGCCGGCTCGCCATGCACGGTGATGCGGCCCGAGCCGCTGGAGCGGGCGTTGACTTCGCCGCTGGCGGTAGCATCGATATCGCCCGAACCATTGCTCGACAAATACGCAACTTCGCTGCTCAGGGGCGCCAGGTTAAGGTTGCCCGAGCCATTCACATTGGCGTCCAGGCGTTGTACGGTGCCGCTGGCACTGATGCTGCCCGAACCATTGACGGCCAGGTTGACCCGCTCGGCGCGTAGCTGGCCCAGGTGAATGCGGCCCGAGCCATTCTGTACCGCATCGCTGTTGCCGCTGACCAGCCCGGCCGCGTTGATGCTGCCCGAACCGTAGTTGGCGAGGTCGAGGCGTCCTACTTTGCCCGACAATTCACTTTTCATCGAGCCGTGCTGCACCAGGGTCAGGTCATCGCCGTTAAACCCGCTGGCGACCAGGCGCCCGCCGCTGAGCGTGCTGATCTTGTTCAGGTGCGGCGTGGTGTAGGTGATATGGATGTCGTTGCTGCGGTGCAGGTTGGCATCGCTCCAGATGCGCAGGGTGTTGCCGCTCACTTCGCTCTGGATCAGCGGCAGAATATTGCTGTCGGCCTCGATCACCAGCGAGGCCACGGGGCCGATGCGCACGGCTATCCTGGCGTCGGCGCCGTTCAGGCTGCCGATATCGAGCACCGTCGCGCTGCTGATCGTGCGCGCATCACGGCTGAGCTGCTGGTTGCCGTCGACAGCCTTGCCGCCGGAATCCGTGCTGTAGCGCACGTCGCCATCGTTGGGGTTGATGACGATGGCGCAGCCGCCAAGGGCGACGGCGCAGCACAGGGCCAGCAAAGCACGCATGATATTTCCTTTGATTGGTATCGTTGAATGAAAAAAGCCGGCTGCCGCGCTGCGGCTGCCGTGCTGTCGATGTCAAGATAACAAAGCGCTGCTGTTGCCTGTACGTAAATGCGATGAACTGCACAAAACGCGGCATGAAACGTGATTTACCAGTAGCCCAGCAGCTTCCACCAGGTGGTGCCCACCACGGCAAAAATCGCCAGCTCGACCAGGCACATGATCAAGCCAGTGCGCCACCAGTTGCCCATCGTCACATAGCCGCTGCCAAAGATGATCGGCGAGGTGCCGGTGGCGTAGTGGGTCAGCGTCATCATGATGGCGGAACCCGCCGTCATCATCAGCATGAACGGCACCAGGTACGCGGGCGGGATCAGCTGCGCGCCGACCGTCAGGAAGGCCAGCAGCATGGCGCTGATATGGGCCGTGGTGCTGGCAAAGAAATAGTGCGAGAACACGAATACCAGCACCAGTACGCTGGCCACCGGCAGCCAGTCCATGCCGCTGGCAACGATGGCGGCTTTCATGCCGCTTGAGAACCAGGCGATCACGCCGGTCTTGTTCAGTTGCTCGGCCATCATCACCAGCGCGCCGAACCACACCAGCGTGTCCCAAGCGCTTTTTTCCGACAGTACGTCGTCCCAGTCGATGGTACCCGTAATGATCAGCACGAAGAGGCCGACAAAGGCGACCACCGTCGGGTCCAGCGAAAAAGCCGGGCCGAACAGCATGGCCGGTACATTGGCCCACAGCAACAGCAGCAGGCCAAACGTGCCCAGCATGACTTTTTCGGCGGCCGACAGTGGCCCCATGGTTTTCAGCTCCGCCTTGGCATAGTCGACCGCGTCCGGCGTGGCTTTGAGTTCCGGCGGTGACAGCAGATAGATTACCAGCGGCATTACCAAGAGGCACACCAGGCCCGGCAGCAGCATGCACAGCGCCCAGGTGGTCCAGCTCAGGTGAAAGTTCTGGTTGCTGACCCTGGCCACATAATCGACCACCAGCGGATTGGGTGCGGTGGCCGTCAAAAACATGGCCGAGGTGATCGGGTTGGCGTGGTAGTTGACCAGCGCCAAGTAAGTGCCTACCTTGCGCTCGGTACCCTTGGCCGGGTCGGAGTCAAACGCATTGGCGATCGATTTCATGATCGGATGCACGATGCCGCCGCCGCGCGCCGTGTTGCTGGGCGTAAAAGGCGCCAGCACCAGTTCGCAGATCGCCAGGCCGTAGCCGATGCCGATGGTGCGCTTGCCCAGCAAGGAAATGAACAGCAGGCCGATGCGGCTGCCCAGGCCAGTCTTTTTCAGCCCGCGCGAAATCAGGATGGCGACCACGATCAGCCAGATCAGCGGATTGGCAAAACTGCTGAGCGCATCCGTGATGGCGCCCTTGGACGAGGTCGATGTGACTTGCGACAGCGAAACGATGACGATCGCCATCATGGCCATCACGCCGATAGGCATTACCTTCAAAATGATGGCGACGATGGTGGTGAGAAAAATCGCCACCAGCGCCCAGGCCTTGGCTGTCAAGCCATCAGGAGTCGGCAACAGCAGCAGGGTCACCAGCACGATGCTGGAAATGACGGCCGGACCCAGGCGAAAGGGCACGGCCTCCTTGAAATGGCGCAGCAGTTCGCCCACGGTCTTGAACATCCTGATCCTTTCTGATCCCCGCCTGCCGTTGAGGGCATGCGTTAAGGCAATATTGCAGACATCATAAGGCAATGACGGCAGGGAAAAGAAAGGTATCTGCCCTGGATGGCCTTGAAGTCAATTTTTCTTGAATATAGTGGCGGGCGCCTTGTGCACATCGCTGGCAAAGCCAGCGTTCAGAACATGGGATTGCCGCTGGCGGTCTTTCCGGGATCGCCTGATGCTTGCCATATTGAGTCTTGACCTTGCCTGTATACAAGTCTAAGATTAATGACTCAAAAGTAAGTTACCGGAATCACCTATGGAAGTCCCGATGGATAGCAAGCCGCGCTGGGAGCGGCGCAAGGATGCGCGGCCGCAGGAATTGCTGGCCGCCGCGCTCGACCTGTTTGTCGAACGCGGTTTTGCCTCGACGCGGCTGGAAGATGTGGCCAAGCGCGCTGGCGTGTCGAAAGGCACGTTGTACCTGTACTTTGAAAACAAGCAGGAGCTGTTCAAGGCGGTGGTGCGCGACAATATCGTGCATTCCATCGGCGAGGCGGAAGACAGCATGGCCGCCTCGGACGCCAGCAGCGGCGAATTGCTGCGCAGCCTGATGATGCAGTGGTGGCAAGAGTTGGGGGCGACCAAGCTGGCCGGCCTGACCAAGCTGATGATGGCGGAAACCAACAATTTCCCCGAATTGGCGCAGTTTTACAACGAAGAAGTGGTGCAGCGCGGCAATGCCCTGATTGCCAGCCTGATCGAGCGCGGCATGCGGCGCGGCGAGTTCCGTGCCGTCGACCCGGTGCTGGTCAGCGCCATCCTGTGCGCACCGATGACCATGCTGATGATGTGGACGCATTCCTTCCTGCCCTGCGACGTCAACAATATCGATCCGATTGCCTATCTGAATACCTTTATCGACATGAGCTTGCGCGGCTTGCAGGTGGAGTCCGCCATAAACAGCTGAGCGCCGGTCGCAATGTTACCGTTCAGTTACCCCTTTGCAAGGTTCACCCCCTCAAATCTGCAGATCGTCGCAAATTTCCTCCAACGCCCCTCTTTATGGTTAACATGTGCTTTCAGCCAGTTCAACGATAAAATGGCGGATTATTACTTCACTTACCGAGTCCAAAGATGAATATCGAACAAGCCCGCTTCAATATGATCGAACAGCAAATCCGTCCCTGGGACGTGTTGGATATCGACGTGCTGGAGCTGTTGAACGTGGTCAAGCGTGAAGATTTCGTTCCGGCTGCCTACAAGAACCTGGCCTTTATCGATACCGAAATCCCGCTGGGCGGCGGCGAAAGCATGTTCACGCCCAAGCTCGAAGCGCGCATCTTGCAGGAAGTTGCCGTCAAAAAGCACGAAAACGTCCTGGAAATCGGTACCGGCAGCGGCTATATGGCCGCCTTGCTGGCGCACAAGGCGCGTCATGTATTGAGCGTGGAAATCCAGCCGCAGATCAAGGCGCAGGCCGAGAAAGCCCTGGCAGCCAATGGCGTGACCAATGTCACCGTGACCCTGGGCGATGGCGCACAGGGCTGGAGCACGGGCGCGCCGTACGATGTGATCGTCATTTCCGGCGCGCTGTCGGTGCTGCCTGAGGCGATTTTGCAACAGGTCAAGGTGGGCGGCCGTATCCTGGCCATCATCGGCGAAGCACCGATCATGTCGGCGCACCTGGTCACGCGTACTTCGGACGTCGCCTACGATACGCGCAAGGTATTTGAAACCAGCGTGGCGCCGCTGCAAGCCGTGCCGCCATCGCACTTCCAGTTCTAAGCGGCGAGGATGCAATGGAGATTTTGAGCGCACCGCAGCTGGCCGCCTGGCTGGCTGACTCTTCCCGTCCGCGCCCCTTCCTGCTCGACGTGCGCGAACCGTGGGAATTTGACCTGTGCCGGCTGGACGACGCTACCCTGATGCCAATGAACTCGATCCCGGCGCGCATCGACGACCTCGATGAAGAAGCCGAGATCGTCTGCATCTGCCATCACGGCGCGCGCAGCATGCAGGTGGCGGCCTTTTTGGAGCGCAATGGGTTTGGCAAGGTCAGTAATCTGACGGGCGGCATGCACGCCTGGGCGTTGCAGGTCGACGCCAGCATGGCAAAATATTAAGTAATTCCTTGTAGATGCCATCCCGGGCCTGTGCAGTGCGCAGGCCCGAGGAGGCCTGTACCCGTCTTATCCGGAGGGGCCGCAGGCAGCAGCACCCGATTCTTGTATCCATCAACTTTTGACGACTCCCACGGAGAAATGCAATGCGGAAACCCCTTATCGCCGTACTGATGACCAGCGCCTTTGTCTCGATGACATGCTCGCTGCAGGCACAGGCGGCCGATCTCATCCAGGTCTACCAGCAGGCGCTGGCCAATGACGCGCAGTATGCCAGCGCGCGCGCGGCCCTGTCGGCCGGGATGGAGGCGGTGCCGCAGGGCCTGGCAGGCTTGTTGCCGCAGGTGTCCGCATCGGGCAGCAGTACGCGTGGCGATCTCGAACAGATCATCCAGAACCAGGGCGGCAACAAGATCACCTCGCCGTCGGTCAATGTGCGCACCAACAGCTACAACGTGACCCTGGCGCAGCCGCTGTTTCGCTGGGACCGCTGGGAAACCTACCAGCAAAGCAAGCTGGCGCAATCGATTGCCGAAGCCCAGTTTGCGCAGGTGCAGCAAGACCTGATCACGCGCGTGGCGCAAGCGTATTTCGATGTGCTGAGCGCGCAGGACAACCTGGGCGCGACGCAATCGCAAAAAGCAGCGACCACCGAGCAGCTGGCCTCGGCCAAGCGCAACTTCGAGGTCGGCACGCAGACCATTACCGACACGCACGAAGCGCAGGCAGCGTATGACCTGGTGGTGGCACAGGAGTTTGCCGCCATCAATGACCTGGCCAACAAGCGCAGCGCCTTGCAAACGATAATCGGCGAAGCGCCGACCAGCCTGGCGACCATGCGTACCGGCGTGGTGCTCAGCGCGCCGCAGCCAGCCACCATCGAGCCCTGGGTCAGCTCGGCCGAAGAGCAGAACTTCGGCGTTGTCACGGCCCAGTTCAACGTCGAGTCCGCCAAGCGCGACATCGGCCGCAATCGCGCCGGCCACTACCCGACTCTCGATCTGATCGCCAATGCGGGCCATAACTATACCTCGGGCGGCGGCACCGGCAGCGGCAGCAACAACAACGCCATTGGCGTACAGTGGAGCATCCCGATTTTCAGCGGTTTTGCCGTCACCAGCGCCGTGCGCCAATCGATCGCGCTGGAAAACAAGGCCCGCAACGACCTGGAAACGGCGCGCCGTTCGGCCTCGCAAAATGCGCGCCAGGCTTTCCTGGGCGTCAACAGCGGCATGGCGCAAGTCAAGGCGCTGGAAGCGGCGGAAGTGTCGAGCAAGTCGGCGCTGGAATCGAACCAGCTGGGTTACCAGGTCGGCGTGCGCATCAATATCGACGTCTTGAATGCGCAGAAACAACTGTTTTCGACCCAGAAAGACCTGTCGAAAGCGCGCTACGACACCATCATGAACGGCCTGCGCCTGAAGTCGGCGGCCGGCACCCTGAAGGAAACCGACCTGGTGCCGGTCAACGCGCTGCTCGACCGTTAAACAATTGTTTTGAATACGAAAAACCAGCGCCTGCGCTGGTTTTTTTTCGTCAGCCGGCGCGCCCGTTGGCCACTTGCGTGACGATCACGCCAGCCACCACCAGCGCCGCCCCCAGCCAGTGCAGCGGCGTGATGTGCTTTACGGCAAAGCCCAGCAAGCCGTAGCGGTCGATGGCCAGCGCGGCCAGCACCTGGCCGCCGATCACGGCCGCCATGAAGGGGCCGGAGCCCATACGCGGCGCCAGCATCAGCGCGGCCGTAATATAAAACACGCCGGCCGCGCCGCCGAGCCAGGTCCAGCCCGGTGCGCGCAGCGACAGCGCCACCTCGGGTGCCGGCACGCGCATCACCAGCATAACCAGTGATGCGAGCACGGCGCTGACGCCCAATGAGGCCACGGTGGCCCACAGCGGGTGGCCCAGGTTGCGGCCCAGCGCCGCATTGGCGCCGGCCTGGAACGGCACGACGGCGCCGGCCAGCATGGCCAAGGGCGCAAACAAGGTGATCCATCCCTGCATGTGAGACTCCATCTGTTGAGTTGATGGCGCCATCGTATTATGCTGTTGGCATAAAATCCAATTCACACTTTGTCATCAGAACATGCACCATACGAATAGTCTGCGCGCGATCGACCTGAATCTGCTGGTGATCCTGGAAGCCTTGCTGAGCGAGCGCCATCTGTCGCGCGCGGCCCAGCGCTTGCACATGAGCCAGCCGGCCGTCAGTCATGCGCTGGCGCGGCTGCGCCATCTGCTCGGCGATCCGCTGCTGCTGCGCGGCAAGGGTGGCTTCCAGCCGACGGCGCGCGCGCTGGCGCTGGCGCGGCCGTTGGCCGAGGCCCTGCAAAACGTGCGTTCGGTGCTGGGCGGCGCGGTGTTCGACGCCGCCAGCACGCAGCGCGTGTTTCGCCTGGCCATGTCGGACTACGGCGCGGCGCAGGTCTTGCCGGCCTTGCTGCGCCGCTTGCGCACGGATGCGCCCGGTATTGATCTCTCCATCAGCTACGCCAGCCGGCCGGCCATGCTGGCGGCCTTGCAGGATGGCGAGATCGACCTGGCGCTGGGCGTGTTCGCGCAACTGCCGCAGCAGCTGCACAGCGATCTGCTGTTCGAGGAAACTTTTACTTGCGCGATGGACCCGGCCGGTCTGGCGCCGCGCCAGGTTTTGAACCTGGCAAGCTATCTGGCGCGGCCACATGTGCTGGTGGCGTCCACCGATGGCGGCATGGCGGGCGAAGTCGACGCGGCGCTGGCCAAGCTGGGCAAGACGCGACGCATCGCCGTGCGTTTGCCACACTGGACGGTGGCGCCGCAGTTACTGAAGGGAACAGATTTGATCCTGACGGTGGCGCAGCGTGCCGTGCAGGGGCATGCGCAGAAGGATTTGATGCTGCAGGCGCCGCCATTTGCGATTGCGCCGTTTGCGTTTGAACTGGTGCGGCATCACCGTACCGATGGCGATGCCGGCATCGCCTGGCTGCGCGCGACGATTGCCGCGGCAGTCCAATAGGGGGCAATAAATTACAGTCCGCCGCCCTGGCCGTCGAACTTGCGTTCGATCAGTTCGATCTTGTAGCCATCGGGATCGGTAATAAAGGCGATCACGGTGGTGCCGCCCTTGACCGGGCCCGGCTCACGCGTGACGTTGCCGCCGTTGCTGCGCGCCGCATCGCAGGCGGCAACGATATCGTCGGCCGAGATGGCGATATGGCCATACGCCGTGCCCAGGTCATAGCTGGTGCTGCCGTAGTTGTAGGTCAGTTCCAGTTCCGCATGGTCCGGGTTCGAGCCGTAGCCGACAAACGCCAGCGTGTACTGGTATTCCGGGTTGTCGCTGGTACGCAGCAACTTCATGCCCAGCACTTTGGTGTAGAAATCGATGGAGCGCTGCAGGTCGCCGACCCGCAACATGGTGTGCAAAATACGCATCTTGTATCCTTGGTATGAATGAGGGAGTGGCAGGATTCTAGGCGTTTTATGCGCTTCTTGCAGAAAACCGCTCCCGCTATCCGTTAAAGGCAGCATGGAGCGGCGGCAGGCTTATTCCAGGGTGGCGTCGAGCGTGATGTTCGCCACCAGCAGTTTCGATACCGGGCAACCCAGCTTGGCGCGCAGCGCCGCATCCTGGAATACCTCATCGGTAGCGCCCGGAATGGTGGCCACCAGAGTCAGGTGGATGGCGGTGATCGCGTATTCGCCATCGACCTTGTCCAGGCTGACCTGCGCGGTGGTTTTCAGGGCGGTGGCCTTCAGGCCCGCTTCGCCCAGCTTGCCCGACAGCGCCATGGTAAAGCAGGCCGCGTGGGCGGCGCCGATCAGTTCTTCCGGATTGCTGCCCGGACCATCTTCAAAGCGCGTGTTAAAGCCATAGGCAATATTGTCGAGCGCACCGCTTTCGCTGGAAATGAAACCTTTGCCATCCTTGAGGCCGCCACTCCAGACGGCTGATCCTGATTTTTTCATGATGTGCTCCTTTGCGTAGGTTTGAACAACCATCATGCGCGAGGCCACCGCATGGGTCCGTTCGGTGCGCCACACAGGGACGGATGCCCCTGCGCGGCGACGATTTATTTCGAGGCCGTCACGCGCCAGATCACATTGCCCACATCGTCAGCCACCAGCAGCGCGCCATCCTTGTCGACGGCCACGCCGACCGGGCGTCCCTGCGCGTTGCCCTTGCGATCAAGAAAGCCGGCGACGAAATCCTGCGGCGGCCCCGACGGCTTGCCCTCGGCGAACGGCACGAAGATCACTTTATAGCCGCTGAAAGGCTTGCGGTTCCATGAACCGTGCTGGCCGATAAAGGCTCCGCCCTGGTAGCTTTCAGGAAACTGCTTGCCGTCATAGAACGCCAGGCCCAGCGAGGCCGTGTGGGCGCCCAGCGCATAGTCGGGCGCGATGGCCTTGGCCACCAGTTCCGGGCGCGGCGGTTTCACGCGCTGGTCGACATTCTGGCCATAGTAGCTGTAAGGCCAGCCGTAGAATGCACCATCCTGGACCGAGGTCATGTAGTCGGGCACCAGCTCGTCGCCGATCTCGTCGCGCTCATTGACGGCCGTCCACAGCGCCTTGCTGGTGGGCTGCCAGGCCATGCCGTTCGGATTGCGCAAGCCGCTGGCAAAGATGCGCGGCTTGCCGCTGGCAATTTCATATTGCCAGATCGCCGCGCGGCCTTCTTCGGCGCCCATGCCATTCTCGGCCACATTGCTGTTCGAGCCGACCGAGACATATAAAAACTTGCCATCGGGGCTGGCCACCACGTTCTTGGTCCAGTGATGGTTGATCGGGCCGCCAGGCAAATCCATCGCCTTGACGGGCTTGGCCGTGATCTCGGTCTGGCCTTCCTCATACGGCACGCGCACCAGCGCGTCGGCATTGGCGATATACAGCTGATTGCCGACCAGCGCCATGCCGAACGGCGAATTCAAACCCTGCATGAAGACCGTGCGCGTCTGCGCCACGCCGTTTGCATCGACGCCGCGCAGCAGCGTGATGCGATTGGCCGTCGGCGTGCCGGCACCGGCCTTTTTCATGGTCATCTTCATGATCTTGCCCTTGATGCCCTTGCTGTCCTCAGGCTTGGGCGGGGCATTCGTTTCGGCCACCAGCACGTCGCCATTGGGCAGCACGTAGACCCAGCGTGGATGGTCGAGGTCGCGCGCCAGCGCATGGATGGCAAAACCGGCCGCCACCGTCGGCTTGGCGTCGCCTTCCCAGCGTTCCACCGGCGCCACCTGCACCGTGGGGATCAATTGCTTCGATGGCTTGGGCAAGGTCGGATTGGGGCCGAAGCCGGGCGGCATGGCTTGCGCCAGGGCGCTGCCGGCGCCGGCGAAGGCAGTCACGGCGGCAAGGGCCAGCAGGGAAACGCGCAGGCGCGGGGCGGGAAAGGGCATGGCAGGCTCCGGATCAGGTTTTGCGGATGGTGTCGGACGACAGCTCGGGATCGGGTTTGGCCTGGCCCGGCGGCGCAGGATTGACTTTTTCCACGCCGGGCTGGTTGCGCAGGTCGGTATCGACCAGGCCTTGCTCGATATCGCTGGCGGCCTGCTTCATGATGTCGCGCGGCTTGACATTCTGCGCGTCCGGCGACTCGTCGCGCTCGTGCGGCAGGCGGTCCATGCCATCGTTTTTTACTTTTTCATCGGTATTGATCTTGCGCTCGCTGCGCTCGCTATGTTCGGTAACCATGTGGCCTCCTGAAGTCAAAGAAATGACATGTCCCCAGTGTCCCTGCAGGTGCCAGAGCACGCAAGCGGATTTCCCGGCCGTGGGGGCGCTGGCGCACGCAGGAGCTTATCTTTTCTTCTCGCTCGCGCCGTCCATCCCGATTACACTGCCTGCAGGACTTACCGAACGCCCCTTGCAGCGAGCGTGCTGCCGCTCTATACTGTGCATATATACAGTATTACGCGGTAGTGGCGTGCTGATCGCGACAGCCTTGGGGCGACTTGCCACCGAATTCATTTGCCGAGATTTTTATGCCCGTCGATCACCACGACCATCTTCCGCCAGCACCGCCGCCAGCCCCGGGTTCCACGTTCAACATGGGGCCCAAGACCATTGCGCTGGTCGTGCGGCAGAATACCGATGGCATCGCCGAGCCCGTCAAAAGCATCATCGAGTTCCTGCGCGGCTTGGGCCACACGGTAGTGTTCGAAGCGGAAACCGCCGCCCACCTGGACGTGGCTGGCGTAGCCGCCATGTCGGCCGCCGAGATTGGCGCTTGCGCCGACTGCGCCATCGTCATGGGCGGCGACGGCACCATGCTGGGCATTGCGCGCCAGCTGGCGCCATATGATGTGCCCTTGATCGGCATCAATCAGGGCCGGCTGGGCTTCATGACCGATATTCCGATCGAGCGCATGCTGCCGGTACTGGCCGACATTTTGGGCGGCAATTTCGAAGCCGAGCGCCGCACTCTGCTCGAAGGCAGCGTATTGCGCGATGGCAAGGCAATTCATGTCGGCATGGCCGTCAACGACGTGGTCGTTGCGCGCGGCGCCGGCGCCGGCATGGCCGAACTGCGGGTCGAAGTCGATGGCCATTTCATGTACAACCAGCGTTCGGACGGGCTGATCATCTCCACGCCGACCGGCTCGACCGCGTACGCGCTGTCGGCCGGCGGGCCGCTGCTGCACCCGACCCTGGGCGGCATCGTGCTGGTGCCGATTGCGCCGCACGCGCTGTCGAACCGGCCCATCGTATTGCCCGACTCGAGCCAGATCGTGGTGGAAATCGTGCGCGGGCGCGATATCAGCGTCAACTTCGACATGCAGACCTTTGCCAGCCTGCTGCAGCAAGACCGTATCCTGATACGCCGTTCGCCGCACACGATCACTTTCCTCCATCCGGAAGGCTGGAGCTATTACAACACCCTGCGCGAAAAACTGCACTGGAACGAGTATCCGTCCGGCGAGGGCAAACTCGTTTAAGCGCGTTGCTTTTTACGCCAACCCACGCCAACCCGCGGTTCTCTGTCCGTTTGCCGCCCAACCATTGAAGCCATGCTCCATACACTGTCCATCCGCGATTTTGTCATTGTCGATACCATCGAGCTGGAGTTTTCCGCCGGCTTCAGCGTGCTCACGGGCGAAACGGGCGCCGGCAAGTCCATCCTGATCGATGCGCTGACCCTGGCGCTGGGTGGGCGCGGCGACGCCAGCGTGGTGCGCGAAGGCGCGCCCAAGGCCGACATCACGGCCGACTTTTCCGTCAGCGAGGTGGCGCAGGCCTGGCTGGTGGCCAATCAATTTGCCAACGATGACGGCGGCGCCCTGCTGCGCCGCGTGATCGACAATGCGGGCCGCTCGAAAGCGTATATCAACGGCATCGCCGCCACCGCCGCGCAACTGCGCGAACTGGGCGACATGCTGGTCGATATCCACGGCCAGCATGCCCATCAGTCGCTGCTGAAAAGCGACGCACAGCGCGCCCTGCTCGACGGCCAGGCGACGGCGCGCGAGGCGGGCGCGGAACAGGATGCGCGCCAGGTGGCGCAGCTGCACAAGCGCTGGCGCGCGCTGGTGCGCCAGCGCGAAGAATTCGAAACCAATGCCGCCAACGTGCTGTACGAGCGCGAACGGCTCGAATGGCAGGTCGGCGAACTGGAAAAACTGGCCGCCAAGCCTGGCGAATGGACCGAGATCACCAACGAACACAGCCGCCTGTCGCATGCGGCCAGCCTGCTCGAAGGCGCGCAGGAGGCGCTGACGATCATTTCCGAAGCGGAAGAACACCCGGTGATTTCCCAACTGGCCACCCTGAACCAGAAGCTGGGCAAGCTGGTCTCGGTCGATGCGGAACTGCAGCCGATTGTCGACCTGATCGAATCGTCGCGCATCCAGTTGCAGGAATCGGTGTATGCGCTGAACAATTACCTGGACCGGGTGGAACTCGACCCGGACCGCTTGCACCAGCTGGACGCGCGCATGGAAGCGATGCACAGCACGGCGCGCAAGTTTCGCGTCACGCCGGAAGAATTGCCGCAAGAACACGCGACACTGTCGGAAAAGCTGCAACACCTGGCCGACGCCAGCGATATCGAAGGCTTGCGGCGCCAGGAAGAAAAAATCGAAGCCGAATACCGGGCGGTCGCCGGGCGCCTGTCGGTCACGCGCCACGCCGCCGCGCTGGAACTGGGGCACGCCGTGACGCACGCGATGCAGGAGCTGAGCATGACGGGCGGCAGCTTTGAAATCGCCCTGCATCCCTGCGAGCCGGCTGCGCATGGCCTGGAGCAAGTGGAATTTCTGGTCGCCGGCCATGCGGGCACCGCACCCAAGCCGCTGGCGAAGGTGGCCTCCGGTGGCGAGCTGGCGCGCATCGCACTGGCCATTTCCGTGATCACCTCGCACGCCACCACCACGCCAACCTTGATTTTCGACGAGGTCGACAGCGGCATCGGCGGCGCCGTGGCCGAAGTGGTGGGCCGGCTGTTGAAACGCCTGGGCCAGGGCCGACAAGTGCTGTGCGTAACCCACTTGCCGCAGGTCGCCAGCCAGGCCAATCAGCATTTCCAGGTTGCCAAGGGTACCGTGGACAACGGCAAGACCGTCTCGCGCATCGACATGTTGGACGCCAAGGGCCGGGTGGAGGAAGTGGCGCGCATGCTGGGCGGCCTGGAAATCACGGCCACCACGCGCAAGCATGCGCGGGAATTGCTCGCCACGTAGTTAAAGCCGGGGTCAGACCCTTGGCGCCGCTCATGCCAAGTTCGGAGACAAAGCATCCGCGGGTCTGACCCCAGCTCTTTGCTGTAAGGGTTACAAAACCCACCAGCAAACCCGGAAAATGCTGGGGTCAGACCCTCAACACTGGCAACGTCAAGCTCGGCGCCAACACATCCGGGGGTCTGACCCCGACTCCGGATGCGTCATTGCTGAGCGTGCGTTCAATGCCACTATAATGTTCAGCTACCCGTCCAACGTTATCAAAGAACCTCATGCCCTTTCAAGCCGAACCGCCGTACACCCATGGCACCGTCGCCCGCAGCGCCGTGGTGCTGGTCAACCTGGGCACGCCCGATGCACCGACCGCGCCGGCCGTGCGGCGCTATCTGAAGCAATTTTTGTCCGATCCGCGCGTGGTGGAAATTCCCCGGCTGGTGTGGTGGTTTATCCTGAACCTGATCATTCTGCCGTTTCGCTCCGGCCAGTCGGCCAAGAAATATGCGTCGATCTGGACCAAGGAGGGTTCGCCCCTGAAAGTCCATACGCAAAAGCAGGCGCAACTGCTGGCCGGTGCGCTGGCCGAACGCGGCCATGACGGCCTGACGGTGGCCATGGCCATGCGCTACGGTTCGCCGTCCTTGCCCGAAGTGCTGGCGCAGCTGAAACGCGACGGTTGCGAACGCATTGCCATCCTGCCCGCCTATCCGCAGTATTCGGGCACCACCACCGGTTCCATCCATGACGCCGTGTTCAGCCATTACGCCACGGTGCGCAATGTGCCGGAACTGCGCTTTATCAAGCAGTATCACGAACATGCCACCTATATCGCCGCCTTGCGCGACTCGGTGCTGGCACATTGGGAAATCAATGACCGTCCCGACAAGCTGGTGATGAGCTTTCACGGCGTGCCCAAGCGTACCTTGCTGCTGGGCGACCCGTATCACTGCCAGTGCCTGAAAACCGCACGTTTGCTGGCGGAGCAGTTAAAACTGAGTAAAGACGAATATATCGTCACCTTCCAGTCGCGCTTCGGCAAGGCCGAGTGGCTGCAGCCCTACACGGCGCCGACCCTGATCGCGCTGGCGCAGCAGGGTGTCAAACGGGTGGATTTGCTGTGCCCGGGTTTTACCAGCGATTGCCTGGAAACCCTGGAAGAGATCGCCATGGAAGCGAAGCATGATTTTGAAACGGCGGGTGGCCAGGTATTTCACTACATTCCTTGCCTGAACGAAACACCAGCCTGGATCACGGGCATGGCGGAAATTGCCGAACAGAATATGGTTGGTTGGCCGACCATGGGCACGCCCGCACAGCGCGCGGCCGAGCAGCAGGAAGGGCAACAGGCGCGCGCGGCGGCGCTGGCGCTGGGGGCGGCCAACTGATTTCTAAATGGCAACACCGAAATGGCGGGCTAGCGTGCCGCACTGGTAGAATGCCGGGCTTCGCGCATGTAATCCCGACAACTTGGAGCGACTTTTCTGGCGATGTTGCCAATACCCCTTGAAAGAGAGGGATATAGCCCCATCTGCCGCTCAGTGTTGTAGCGCGATGTAGCCTAACTAATATTAAGTCATTGATTGTAGGAGCTTTTCAGATGCAAGATCAGGAAAACCAAGCTGTACCTAATCAGCCAGCGGACGCTGCGGCGGCTGCACCATCGACTCCCGCAGAGCCTACTTTGGAAGAGCAGCTGGCCAGTACCGAGGCGCGTCTTGCAGAGATGCACGATGCCTTCATGCGCGCCAAGGCCGACGGTGAAAACATCCGCCGCCGTGCCCAGGAAGATGTTGCCAAGGCCCATAAATTTGCAGTTGAAAGCTTTGCCGAAGCCCTGGTGCCCGTGAAAGACAGCCTGGAAATGGCATTGACAGTAGAAGCGCCAACCATCGAATCGCTGAAGGAAGGCGTGGAAATGACCTTGAAGCAGCTGAGCTCGGCGTTCGAGCGCAACCGTCTGGTCGAGATCCTGCCGGTACAAGGCGAGAAGCTCGATCCGATGAAGCACCAGGCCGTGGCCGTGGTGCCGGCCGAGCAGGAAGCCAATACGGTGGTGTCGGTATTGCAAAAAGGTTATATGATTGCCGACCGCCTGTTGCGTCCGGCCATCGTGACCACCGCGCAAGCAAAATAATCAGAGTGCGGCATCAAGCAAGCCTTGAAACCATGCCGCTTTGCCACATATAAGAACCATCTGAAATCTAGCGAATAAAAGGAAATAAATCATGGGTAGAATTATCGGTATCGATCTGGGAACCACGAATTCCTGCGTTTCCATCATGGAAAACGGTCAACCAAAGGTAATCGAAAACGCCGAAGGCGCACGCACGACGCCGTCGATTATCGCTTACCAGGAAGATGGCGAGATTCTCGTCGGCGCGCCGGCAAAACGCCAGGCCGTGACCAATCCGAAAAACACGCTGTACGCAGTCAAGCGTCTGATCGGTCGCAAGTTCGACGAGAAAGAAGTACAGAAAGACATCGCGCTGATGCCTTACCAGATCACCAAAGCCGACAACGGCGATGCGTGGATCGGCGTGCGCGACAAAAAACTGGCGCCACAGCAAATTTCGGCTGAAGTGCTGCGCAAGATGAAGAAAACCGCCGAAGACTACCTCGGCGAAGAAGTGACCGAAGCCGTCATCACGGTACCGGCCTACTTCAACGACTCGCAGCGCCAGGCAACCAAGGACGCCGGCCGTATCGCTGGCCTGGACGTCAAGCGCATCATCAATGAGCCGACCGCGGCAGCGCTGGCCTTTGGCCTGGACAAGAACGAAAAGGGCGACCGCAAGATCGCCGTGTATGACCTGGGCGGCGGCACGTTCGACGTCTCGATCATCGAAATCGCTGACGTTGACGGCGAAAAACAATTTGAAGTGCTGGCCACCAACGGCGACACCTTCCTGGGTGGCGAAGACTTCGACCAGCGCGTCATCGATTACATCATCGACGAGTTCAAGAAGATCAACGGCATCGATCTGAAAAAAGATCCCATCGCCCTGCAGCGCATCAAGGCTTCGGCCGAGCGCGCAAAGATCGAACTGTCGTCGTCGCAGCAGACCGAAATCAACGAGCCGTACATCGCCATGGCCAATGGCGCACCGGTCCACCTGAACCTGAAGATGACCCGCGCCAAGCTGGAATCCCTGGTCGAAGAGCTGATCGCTGCCACCATGGAGCCATGCCGCATGGCCATCAAGGATGCCGGCGTTAAAGTTTCGGACATCGACGACATCATCCTGGTCGGCGGCATGACCCGCATGCCGAAGGTGCAGGAAAAAGTGAAGGAATTCTTCGGCAAGGATCCACGCAAGGACGTGAACCCGGACGAAGCCGTGGCAGTTGGCGCAGCGATTCAAGGTTCGGTCCTGTCGGGCGAACGCAAGGACTTGCTGTTGCTGGACGTGACGCCATTGTCCCTGGGTATCGAAACCCTGGGTGGCGTGATGACCAAGATGATTCACAAAAACACCACGATTCCGACCAAGTTCTCGCAAGTGTTCTCGACCGCCGACGACAACCAGCCTGCGGTGACCATCAAGGTCTACCAGGGTGAGCGCGAAATCGCGGCCGGCAACAAAGGCCTGGGCGAATTCAATCTGGAAGGCATCCCACCAGCATCGCGCGGCACGCCACAGATCGAAGTGACCTTCGACATCGACGCCAACGGCATTTTGCATGTCGGCGCGAAAGACAAGGCCACCGGCAAGGAAAACAAGATCACCATCAAGGCGAACTCCGGTTTGACCGAGGCTGAAATCCAGAAGATGGTCAAAGACGCCGAGTTGAACGCAGAAGAAGACAAGAAGGTGAAAGAGTTGGCCGAGTCGCGCAACCAGGCCGATGCTCTGGTACACTCGACCCGCAAATCGCTGACGGAATACGGCGACAAGCTGGAAGCCGGCGAGAAAGAAAAGATCGAAGCGGCCATTACCGACCTGGAAGCAAGCATCAAGGCCGGCGACAAGGCAGAGATCGACGCCAAGGTGGAAGCACTGTCGACGGCATCGCAGAAACTGGGCGAAAAAATGTACGCCGACATGCAAGCGCAACAAGCGGCCGGCGGTGCAGAAGGTGCACAGCAAGCTCCTGGCGGCGCCTCGGATGCTGGCGCCAAGCAAGATGACGTGGTTGACGCTGACTTCAAAGAAGTCAAAGACAGCAAGTAATCTCTTGCGCTCCTGCAACTTGGGGGCAGCCGGGCTGAACGCTACATCGCGGCATTAGCCACGAAGACCGGCCGAGCCGAGTCGCCGCCCAGCGCGGCACTCGACTCGGCTTTTTCGTGTAATTTTTACATCAGTAGATAGACTGCAAGGTGCCGACAACATGGCAAAGCGTGATTTTTACGAGACACTCGGTGTCGCAAAAAATGCTTCGGAAGAAGAGATCAAAAAGTCTTACCGTAAACTGGCGATGAAATACCATCCGGACCGCAATCCGGATAGCAAAGAGTCGGAAGAAAAGTTTAAGGAAGTCAAAGAAGCCTACGAAATGCTGACCAATCCGGAAAAGCGCGAAGCGTACGACCGCTATGGTCACGCCGGCGTGGACCCGAACATGGGCGGCGGTGGCGGCTTCGGCGGCGGTGCTGGCGGCTTTGCCGACAGCTTCGGCGATATCTTCGGCGACATCTTTGGCGGTGGCGGCGGACGCAGCCGCAATGCTGGCCCGCAAGTGTACCGTGGCGCCGATTTGCGCTACAACCTGGAAATTACACTTGAGCAAGCTGCGCACGGCTTCGACACGACTATCCGCGTGCCGAGCTGGGACAAGTGCGAAACCTGCCATGGCAGCGGCGCCAAGCCGGGCACCCAGCCCGTCACTTGCGGTACCTGCGCCGGCCACGGCCAGGTACGCATGCAGCAAGGTTTTTTCAGCATCCAGCAAACCTGCCCGAAATGCCATGGCAGCGGCAAGGTGATCCCCGAACCGTGCACTACTTGCGCCGGTGCAGGCCGCATCAAGCGCAACAAGACGCTGGAAGTCAAGATTCCAGTGGGCATCGACAACGGCATGCGTATCCGTTCGTCCGGCAACGGCGAACCGGGCACGAATGGCGGGCCGGCCGGCGACCTGTATGTGGAAATCCATATCAAGCCGCACGCCGTGTTCCAGCGCGAAGGCGATGACCTGCATTGCGAAATGCCGATTTCGTTCACCAAGGCAGCCTTGGGCGGCGATATCGAAGTGCCCACCCTGAACGGCAAAGTGTCGTTCACAATTCCTGAAGGCACCCAGTCGGGCAAAACCTTCCGCCTCAAGGGCAAGGGCATCAAGGGCGTGCGCTCCGGCTATGCGGGCGATCTGTTCTGCCACGTGGCGATCGAAACGCCGGTCAAGCTGACCGAAAAACAAAAAGAACTGCTACGCGACTTTGAAAAATCCACCACCGAGGGCGGTGCCAAGCACAGCCCGCAAAGCAAGACCTGGAAAGACAAGGTCAAGGATTTCTTTGAATAAGCATTAATCAATAGCGCCGGGATGCCAACCACATCCCGGCGTTTTTTTAAGGAAAAAATCATGACCGAAGTAAAAAACGGCCCGGCCCTGTCAGAACTGCTACAGCGCAACAAGCGCTGGGCCGATTCGATGGTGGAAAAGAATCCCGAATACTTCAAGAACCTGGAAGCGCAGACTTCGCCTGAATACCTGTGGATCGGTTGTTCCGACAGCCGCGTGCCGGCCAATGAACTGCTGGGCATGCCACCAGGCGATGTGTTCGTGCACCGTAATATCGCCAACGTGGTGGTGCATTCCGACCTCAATTGCCTGTCGGTGCTGCAGTTTGCCGTCGACGTGCTGAAGGTCAAGCATGTGATCATCGTCGGCCACTATGGCTGCAAGGGCGTGCATGCGGCCATGACCGGCACGCGTATCGGCCTGGTCGACAACTGGCTGCGCCATGTGCAGGATGTCAGCCAGAAGCACGAGCGCTACCTGGGCGACGTGCTGACCAGTCGCCAGCGCAGCGACCGCCTGTGCGAGCTGAACGTGGCCGAGCAGGTGCTGAACGTCTGCCAGACAACCATCGTCCAGGATGCCTGGGAGCGCGGCCAGGAGGTCAGCGTGCACGGCTGGGTGTATGGCCTGAAAGACGGCGTATTGAACGACCTGAACGTGACGATTACCGCCGGTCATGAACTGGCGCCACGCATGGCGGCACGGTTGGCGCGCTACGAAGAAGTCCAGTAAGCCAGCTTCAGCCGCCGCCTCAGGCGGCCGGATTCAATCAACCCGCTTGCGCCGTCTGGTGCGAGCGGGTTTTTTTGCGCTCTGCAGCAGCGGGCGGGCTGGACATGAACCGTTCGTTTTTCATGGGAATAACAACATTCTTAACTTGATAATTTCCTGAGGTTAAGATGATATTGCTATAATCCGCGCACTCTGCATGCTGCACCATCTTCCTTCCCGATCAACCACGCCATAAGCATTCATGTCCAATGCAACTCTCAAAAATATTAAGCCGGGATGCCAATAATCTGGATATTTTTAGAATGCTTGCCGCTTGCGTGGTCATTTATGCGCATGCATTCAGCCTGGTGCCCACCCCTGGCAAGAACGACCCCTTATGGCCGATTCTGACGTTCGATTATTCCGGTTCGCTGGCCGTCAAGATGTTCTTTTTCCTGAGTGGTCTGGTCGTGACAAACAGCTTGCTGGACAAGCGTGACCCGATCAAATTCGTCATTGCCAGGATTTTTCGCATCTGGCCGGCGCTGGTGTTCACGTTGCTGGTATCGGCATTGATCATCGGCCCCTTGATGAGTACGCTGCCGGTGACCGACTATTTCAGGAATGGAGAGGTCTACAAGTATATCTATAGAAATACTGCCATGTTTTCCACGTATTCCTTGCCTGGTGTGTTTGTCGATAATCCTCACCAATCCGCAGTCAACGGCTCAATCTGGACCATTCCATACGAAGTAGGCGCGTATGCGGTGTTATTGGGGCTGTTTCTGGTAGGGATATTCAAGTTCCGATACCTGCCGGCGCTGGCCTTCCTGGTGATCGTGCTCGATCCCCTGCTGGGAAACAAATTGTTGATCAGCTGGTTTCCGCAAAATCATGAGATCAACTTGCTGTTCCCTTGCTTTTCTTTCGGCGCGGTGCTGGCCTATTACAAGCAACATATCAGAATCGACATGGCGATGCTGGCCGGATTTTGGATCCTGTTTTACATGTTCCGCGACGGCAGTTACAACTATTATTTTTTCTACGCAGCGTTTTTCCTGACGATCCTGTATGTATCGGCGTTACCGTTCATGCTGGAAATTAAGCTCAAGACCGATACTTCGTATGGCATTTATCTGTGGGGCTTCCCGGTGCAGCAGATCATGGCCGAAAAATTTCTCGCGTATGGCGTGGTCTTCAACCAGGTTTCTTCCATTCTGGTTTGCCTGCTCGCTGGTTATCTCTCATGGCATCTGATTGAAAAGCGTGCCATTTCCCTTGGTGCATTGCTTGGAAAACGGCTCAACTGGCGGATCTCGCCAGCTTCCTCGCCATCCACCCTCGCTACGATAAAAGCCGGTTCAGCAGGCCTGCCCGGCATCATTTGAGCATCTTGCGTGCGGCAGCGATGATCTGCCGCGACAGCTGCTCCATGCGCGGCGACTGCACCTTCCAGGTATGCCAGTACAGCGCCACGTCGGCCGGCTGCTTTGGCGTCAGCATCTCGACCAGCTTGCCGTCGGGATTGGCCTGCAACAGCAGTTCCGGCACCATGCCGTAGCCGAGCCCGTAGCGGATGGCGTTGAAGTGCGAGGTGGCGCCCGGCACGTAGTGGCAAGGGTAGGCGCCTTCGGGCAGGCCCAGCGCCTGCTGCAGGTAGTTCGACTGCAAGGTGTCCTTGCGCGTGTAGGCCACCACCGGCGCCAGGCGCGCGGCCGCGCGCGTGAGACCCTGGACGAACCACTGCTGGCGGAACGCCGGCGTGGCCACCAGCCAGTAGCGCATCACGCCCAGCGGTTCGGCCGTGCAACCGCGCATCGGTTTCGGCTCGGTGCTGATGCAGCCGATCGCCATGCCTGTTTCCAGCAAGGTATAAGTATGGTCCTGGTCTTCCACGGCCAGGTCCAGCAGCACTCTTTCGCGGTTCAAAATATCGGCAAGGGCCGGGAAAAACCAGGTGCCCATCGAGTCGGCGTTCAGTGCCAGCACCAGGGTCAGCGGCGCGTCCTGCTGCACCGCCAGCTCTGCCTCCAGATCCGCTTCGAGCAGCCTGGCGCGTTTCAGGTACTGCATCAGGCGCTGGCCGGTGCGCGTGGCGCGGGCAGGGCGGCTGCGCACGATCAGGGCATTGCCCAGTTGGCTTTCCAGCGCGCGCACGCGTTGCGAAATGGCGGGCGAGGTCAGGTGCAGCTGCAGTGCGGCCTGTTCGAAACTGCCGGTCTCGATGACGGCGCGAAACGCTTCCGTATGCTTGGGATTGAGTTCCATCAGCGCCGCCCTGGATTAGAAAAATTTATCATTCCCAAATAATACTTACTTTTGATTAGGAAGGGCGTGTTGCGGTGCACAATGACGCTATCGCGCACTTGCGCCTGCCGTATCCTGGAAGAGAACCATGCTGTTATATATCATTTACCTCGTGGCGATTTCCGCCGAAGCGATGTCCGGCGCCATCATGGGCATGCGCCGCGGCATGGATCTGTTCGGCATCGTAATGATCGGCACCGTTACCGCACTGGGCGGCGGCACCATCCGCGACGTGCTGCTGGGACACTATCCCCTGGGCTGGATCGCGCACCCGGAATACCTGCTGTTTACGGGCGGCGCGGCGATCGTCACGGCGTTCGTGGCGCGCTATCTGCACCATCTGCGCTCGGTATTTCTGATCGTCGACGGACTGGGACTGGTAGCGTTTTGCGTGATCGGCTGCGATATCGCCATGTCGGCCGGCATGCATCCGGCCATCGTGGTGCTGGCCGGCATGATCACCGGGGTGTTTGGCGGCCTGCTGCGCGATATTTTGTGCAACCAGATTCCGCTGGTGCTGCAGCGCGAAGTGTATGCCACCGTGGCGGTGTTTACCGGCGCACTCTACGTCGCCCTGCTGCATTTCAAGGTCGACAGCGCGGTGGCGCAGCTGGCGTCGATCGCCGCCGGCCTGCTGTTCCGCTTCCTGGCGCTGCGCTTTTCGTGGCGGCTGCCGAACTTCAATGGCGACCGCATACGCGGGTTCGAGTAAGCCGTCAGATGCCACCCATGCAGATATATTTGATCACCAGGTAATCATCGATGCCGTACGACGAGCCTTCGCGGCCCAGGCCGGACTGCTTGACGCCGCCGAACGGCGCCACTTCGGTCGAGATCAGGCCAGTGTTAACACCCACCATGCCCGACTCCAGCGCTTCCGCCACCTTCCAGATACGGCCGATATCGCGCGAATAGAAGTAGGCGGCCAGGCCGAATTCGGTGTCGTTGGCCATCGCCACGACTTCGTCGTCGGTCTGGAAGCGGAACAGCGGCGCCAGCGGGCCGAAGGTTTCTTCTTTCGCCACCAGCATGTCGCTCGTGACGTCGGCGATCACGGTGGGCTGGAAGAAGCTGTTGCCCAGCGCATGGCGTTCGCCGCCGGTGAGCAGACGACCGCCCTTGGCCAGCGCGTCGGCCACATGCTGCTCGACTTTTTTCACGGCTTTTTCTTCGATCAGCGGCCCTTGCGTGACGCCGTCGTCGACGCCATTGCCGACCTTGAGTTTTTCCACCGCTGCCACCAGCTTTGCTGCAAAGGCGTCATACACGCCGTCCTGCACATACAGGCGGTTGGCGCACACGCAGGTCTGGCCCGCATTGCGGTATTTCGAGGCGATCGCGCCTTCCACCGCCGCATCGAGATCGGCATCGTCAAAAACGATGAACGGCGCATTGCCACCCAGTTCCAGGGAGAGCTTCTTGATCGTCGGCGCGCACTGCGCCATCAGCTTGCGACCGACTTCGGTCGAGCCGGTAAAACTGAGTTTCCTCACCAGCGGGTTGGCCGTCAGTTCGTCACCGATCTCCTGCGACGAGCCGGTGATTACATTGAACACGCCCGGCGGTATGCCGGCCCGTTCGGCCAGCACGGCCAGCGCCAGCGCCGAGAACGGCGTCAGGCCGGCCGGCTTGACGATGATGGGGCAGCCGGCCGCCAGCGCCGGGCCCACCTTGCGCGTGATCATCGCCGCCGGAAAATTCCACGGCGTGATGGCGGCGCACACGCCGATCGGCTCTTTTGTCACCACGATACGGCGGTCCGGCCACGGCGAAGCGATGGTATCGCCCGAGACGCGCTTGCCTTCTTCGGCAAACCATTCGATGAACGAGGCGGCGTATTTCACTTCGCCCTTCGATTCGGCCAGCGGCTTGCCCTGTTCCGCCGTCATCAACAGCGCCAGGTCGTCGGCGTGTTCCAGCATCAGGTCATTCCAGCGGCGCAGATAGCCAGCGCGTTCGGCGGCGCTTTTCTTGCGCCAGGCGGGCCAGGCGTCGTTCGCTGCGCTGATCGCCTGCGCGGTTTCCTGCGCACCCATGGTCGGTACATTGCCGATCACCGCGCCGGTAGCGGGGTTGCTGACGTCGGTCGTCTTGCCGCCCTCGGCATCGCGCCATTGGCCGTTGATATAGCATTGCTGGCGCAGCAGCGCGGGATCGTTCAGGGTCAGCGTGGTGGTCGGCATGGCGTTCTTTCGGCAAGTGGTGACTAGGTCTTCGATGGTAGCCCTTTTTGACGGGCGCACGATTGCGCCGCATGTGAGCTGGCTCACCCTGAATTATTTTTGCGTGGCTTTAACCCCGTTTTGCCCGCTGCCGCGTTTCATGATCAACACCCTCGTGACCACCGGAGAAACCGCAATGACCACCGTCCTGAAAACGACCTTGCTGCTGTCGCTGCTGCTGTCGTCCACCGCCCATGCCGCCGCCGTCGATACGGCGCCGCGCAAGACCTTGACGGCGTTTGCCAGCGAGCAGGCGTTGACCGCCTATCTTGACAAGCTGGCCGCGCAGCAGCTGGCGCTACAACGGCGCGCCGACCTGCAGATGAAGTCCATGCCCATGCCTGCGCCGATGGCCTCGTCTGCATCCAAATCGGCCGAAGTGTCGGGCGCGGTGGCGGACTCTGTCACCAATACCCAGACGGTGGGCGTCGACGAAGGCGGCATCGTCAAGGTGCACGGCAAGCACCTGGTGATGCTAAGGCGCGGCAAACTGTTTACCGTCAACGTGGGGCAGCAGGCCTTGCGGCCGGTAGCCTCGCTTGACGCCTTTGCGCCCGGCAGCGATCCATCGGACAGCTGGTACGACGAACTGCTGGTTTCCGGCGACACGGTGGTGGTGATCGGCTACAGCTACAGCCGCGGCGGCACCGAGGTGGGCCTGTTCGATATCGACGCTGCTGGCCGCCTGGCCTACCGCGCCACCTACCATCTGCGCTCGAACGACTATTATTCGGCGCGCAATTACGCCAGCCGCCTGGTCGGCACGAAGCTGGTGTTCTACTCGCCGCTGTCGCTCAATGTGCGCCGCGGCGACCCGTTCGGCGGCTTTCCCGCGCTGCGCCGCTGGCGCAGTGGCGCCGTGCCACA
The DNA here is from genome assembly GCF_057291295.1 of Janthinobacterium sp. 1L-D-8-B-C4. NCBI lineage: Bacteria > Pseudomonadati > Pseudomonadota > Betaproteobacteria > Burkholderiales > Oxalobacteraceae > Janthinobacterium > Janthinobacterium sp. 1L-D-8-B-C4. Next base: position 16,507 of record NZ_JBXAVX010000018.1, on the reverse strand, counting down.
GGATTTCCAGCGCATCGCGCCGGCCACGCGCATTTTCCGCACCGATGAAGAGTTTGAACCTGGCGCCGGCATCACCCTGCATACGGTCACCAGCTGCGACCTGGCCAGCCGCGAGCTGCGCTGCGAAGCGAGCGCCGTGATGGGCCCCCCCGGGCGCGTGTTTTATGTCTCCGGCGAGTCGGTGTATGTGTGGACCACGCGCCGGGGCGGCTCAAGCGTGTTTCGTTTGCCGCTCGACGGCACGGCGCCCAGCGCCCTGAAGACGGCCGGCGCGCCGGTCGACCAGTTCTCGTTCCTGGAAAGCGCCGACGGCTACCTGAACGTCCTGCTGCGCTCGCAAGGACGCGGCGACGCCATGTGGGATAGCGACAAGGGCCGTGGCGAACTGGCGCTGCTGCGTGTGCCCCTGAACAGTTTTTCCGATGGCCGCGACAGCGCGCCGGCCGCCCGCTACCGGGCCTTGCCGGGCAATGGCGACTACGGCTTGCAGAACCGCTATGTGGGGCCGTATCTGCTGTATGGCTACCCCGGCAATTCCGTGCGGCGCCAGGTCGATCCGAACTGGCCTTTGCAGCCTTTGCATGCGCTGCGCTGGGCCGGCCAGGACGCGCCGCAGGCATTGGCCTTGCCGCATGGCGTCGAGCGCATCGAGGCGCTGGGCAATGATGCGGTGGTGGTTGGCGCCAAGGGCCAGGACCTGCATTTCACCAGTATCGGCCTTGATGCGCAGGCGGTGGCTGCCGGCAGCTATGTGCGTGCCGATGCAGCCCAGGGCGAAACGCGCAGCCACGGCTTTTTCTACAAGCCCAACACCGGCAGTGACGGTGTGATCGGCCTGCCGATACTGGGGGCGCAAGAGCGCGCCGGTCCGCACACGGAATCGGCCTCGGTGCTCTATCTGCGCAATAACAATCTGGTCCTGACGGCGCTCGGTGCGCTGGCGGCCAAACCCGGTGCGCCGCCCGACGACGGCTGCCGCGCTTCGTGCGTCGACTGGTATGGCAATGCGCGTCCGCTGTTCGTGCAGGGACGGGTGTTTGCGCTGCTCGGCTATGAGCTGGTGGAGGGGGCGCTGGTGGACGGGAAAATGCGCGAGACGCGCCGCATCAGCTATGCGCCGCAGAAAACCAGATGATGCACGCGCGGCGATTGTGGCCGCCGCCTGCTTCGGCTACACTGGTTTGCATGCCAGATACCCTACAGAGCACCACCGATGAAGAGCTGATGCTGCGCTACGGCGGCGGCGACCTGCCGTCGTTTCGCGAACTGTACCGGCGCCACAGCCTGGGGCTGTACCGCTTCGTGGCCTGGCGCTCGCCGCGCCGCGCCTGGGTCGACGAGATCGTGCAGGATGCCTGGGCCGGCCTGCATGCGGCGCGTGCCGGCTACCAGCCGCAGGCGGCGTTTCGCACCTGGCTGTACCAGATGGCGCGCAACCGCCTGATCGACATCCTGCGCCAGAAAGAAGCGCTGTGGCTGGGTGCCGAAGTGGCTCCCGAGGTGCCCAGCGAGGCCGCCTCGCCGCAGCAGTCGTTCGAACAGAAGCAGCAGCACGCTTTGCTGCACGCGGCAATCGCGCTGCTGCCGGCCGAGCAGAAGGAAGCACTGGTGCTGCAGCAGTTCAGCGCCATGAGCATTGCCGAGATTGCCGTGGTGACGGGGACCGAAGCGGAAACCGTGAAAAGCCGGCTGCGCTACGCGATGCAGAAACTGCGCGCGCAGCTCGACGCGGCCAGCGGCAAAGGAGCACGAGCATGAATATTGAGCATCACGATGAAGAATTGACCGCGTTGCTGGCAGAGTTGCCGCAGCCGTCGCCGCCCGCCGAACTCGATGCCGCCATCCTGGCCGACGCGCAGCAGGCGCTGGCGACGCCATTGGCAAAGCCGGTCGCCGCGAACGACAGCGTTGACGGCGTGGTGCGCACCTTGCCGGCAAAAAAATCGATCGACTATTTGACGCGCTGGCGTATTCCGCTGGGCCTGGCCGCCGCCGTGCTGCTGACCTTAAACCTGGTCGGCGGCGACTTCTTTGGGCACAAGACGGCGCAGTTTCCGGTCGTCGGCGAACCGCTCGATCCGCCCGTTGCGGCCTCGGTCGCGCCATCGGCCGACCAGATGGAGCCACAGGCTGAACCCATGGGCACGGTGCGTCCGGCGCCGCCGGTGCGGCGCGCCATGGCGCCACCACCGCCCGCACCGTCAGCACCTGCACCGATGCCGGCGCCGCCGAAACTCGATGCAGGCGTCTGGCTGGTGAAGATCGACGGCTTGCTCAAGGCAGGGCAGGCGCAGGCCGCGCAGCAGGAGTGGGAGGCCTTCAGACAGGCGTATCCCGCTTATCCTGTCGAAAAACAGCTGCAACAGCGGCTGGAAAAAAAATAGGGTGGCAACTCGCTGTTGAGACTCCCCATGGTCATCACCATTAGTGTGGCAGTTTGGCAACTCCATCCTGTAGAGTAGGGCTGTCACGCTATCGAGAGCCAGCCATATGCGCCGTCCCATCGTCCTTGTTCCGGCCTGCCACCGCCAACTGGGCAGCCACGCTTACCATACGGTGCAGGATAAATACCTGCACGCCGTGGTGGTGGCGGCCGGCTGCATGCCGCTGGTGCTGCCGGCCTTGGGCAAGGACGCCGATCTGGACGCGGCGCTGCAGATTGCCGATGGCGTGCTGCTGACCGGTTCTGCCTCGAATGTCGACGCGCGCCTGTATGGCCAGGACATCGCGTTCCCCGAGCTGCCGCAGGACCCGGCGCGCGACGCCACCACCATGCCGCTGATCAACGCCGCGCTGGCGCGCCAGCTGCCGCTGCTGGCGATCTGCCGCGGCTTCCAGGAAGTCAATGTGGCGCTCGGCGGCAGCTTGCACCAGGCCGTGCATGCGGTGCCCGGCATGCTCGACCATCGCGAAAACATCAACGATACCCTGGCGCGCCAGTATGCGCCCGCACACCGTGTGCGGCTCACGCCCGGCGCGCTGCTGTCGCGCATCCTCGGCGGCGAAAGCGAGATGATGGTCAATTCGCTGCATGGCCAGGGGCTGGACCGCCTGGCCGACGGCCTGCTGGTCGAAGCGCTGGCCGACGACGGCCTGGTGGAAGCCTATGCCGTGGCCGGCGTTCCCGGTTTTGCGCTGGGCGTGCAGTGGCACCCGGAATGGCAGGTGGAAGAGAACCCGCAGGCGATGCGGATTTTCGAGGCCTTTGGCCAGGCCTGCCGCGCGCATCAGCAAGACAATAAATAGCGCGCCGCCGCAGTGATGGGCGGCGCTTGATCAAGACCAGCGAGAGGAAAAAATGGCGATACGCGAAAATTTTACCTATACCGACATGGACCTGTGGCTTAATGAAAAGCGGGTCACGGAAATCGAATGCCTGGTGCCCGACCTGACCGGCGTTGCGCGCGGCAAGATTCTGCCGCGCGGAAAATTTACCCAGGAGCGCGGCATGCGCATCCCGGAAGCGGTGCTGGGCATGACGGTGACGGGCAATTACCCGGTCGACGATGGCGGCTATGACCGCGCCATTTCCAGCACCGACCGCGACATGATTCTAAAGGCCGATCCGACCACCATCACCATGGTGCCATGGGCCACCGACCCCACCGCGCAGGTGATCCACGACTGCTATTTTGCCGACGGCGCGCTGGTCGATTTCGCCCCAAGATCGGTGCTGCGGCGCGTGCTGAAACTGTATGCCGACAAGGGCTGGAAGCCGGTGGTGGCACCTGAACTGGAGTTCTACCTGACGGCGAAAAATACCGACCCGGACCTGCCATTGAAACCGCCGATCGGGCGCAGTGGCCGCGCCGAGACCAGCCGCCAGGTGTACAGCATCGACGCCGTGAACGAGTTCGATCCGCTGTTCGAGGATATCTACGATTATTGCGAACTGATGAACCTTGATGTCGATACCCTGATCCACGAGATCGGCGCCGGCCAGATGGAAATCAACTTCCTGCATGGCGATCCGTTGGGCCTGGCCGACAAGGTGTTCTTCTTCAAGCGCACCCTGCGCGAAGCGGCGCTGAAGCACGACATGTACGCCACCTTCATGGCCAAGCCGATGGCCGGCGAACCCGGTTCGGCCATGCATGTGCACCAGAGCGTGGTCGACGCGAAAACCGGTCTGAACATCTTCAGCAACGAAGACGGTTCGGCCGCGCCGATCTTCAAGCATTACATCGCCGGCCTGCAGCGCTATATGCCGTCGGCGATGGCGATTGTCGCGCCGTATGTGAATTCCTACCGCCGCATCGTGCGCCATACGGCCGCGCCGATCAACATTCAATGGGGCCTGGACAACCGCACCGTCGGTTTCCGCGTGCCCGAATCAGGGGTGCAGGACCGCCGCGTTGAAAACCGCATTATCGGCGCCGACGCCAACCCCTACCTGGCGCTGGCGGTCACCCTGGCCTGCGGCTACCTGGGCATGACGGAGCAGCTCGAAGCGACGCCGATGATGGTCGGCAGCGCCTACGACATGAAGTTCGAACTGCCGCAAGGCCTGCCGGAAGCGCTGCAACTGCTGCGCGGCGAAGACAAGCTGCGCACGGTGCTGGGCGACCGTTTCATCGACGTGTATGCGGCCATCAAGGACCTGGAACACCAGGAGTTCATGACCGTCATCAGTCCGTGGGAGCGCGAGCATCTGCTGCTCCACGTTTAAGAAAGGATCAATATGAGTACAAGCAACAATCCGCTGGCGCCGAGCGCCGCCCTGGTCGCTTCGGTGGCGCAAAAGAACGCCACGCCGCAGGTATATGACACGGCGGCCATCCAGAAAATGGACTCGGCCCACTACCTGCATCCGTTTACCGATTTCCAGGACCTGGCCGCCAAGGGTGCGCGCGTTATGGTGCGCGGCGAAGGCGTCTATCTGTGGGACAGCCAGGGCAAGAAAATCGTCGACGGCATGTCGGGCCTGTGGTGCGTCAACGTCGGCTATGGCCGCACCTCGATCTCGCAAGCCGTGTACCGGCAGATGGAAACGCTGCCGTTTTATAACAGCTTCTTTGGCACCACCAACTTGCCGGCAGTGCAGCTGGCAGCCAAGCTGGCGCAGATCTCGCCGCCGCAGTTCCAGCACGTGTTCTTTACCAGCTCCGGCTCGGAAGCGAATGACACCAACCTGCGCATGGTGCGCCGCTACTGGGATCTGCTGGGCTACAAAGAGCGCCACACCATCATCAGCCGCCACAACGCCTATCACGGCAGCACGGTGGCCGGCGCGTCCCTGGGCGGCATGGATGGCATGCATTCGCAGGGCGGCCTGCCGATCCCCGGCATCGTGCATATCGGCCAGCCCAATTACCTGGAGGCGGGCCAAGGGCTGACGCCCGAAGAATTCGGTTTGAAGGCGGCCGGCTGGCTGGAAGAAAAAATCCTCGAAGTGGGCGCTGACAAGGTGGCCGCGTTTATTGGCGAACCGGTGCAGGGCGCCGGCGGCGTGATCATTCCGCCGTCGACCTACTGGCCCGAAATACAGCGCATCTGCGACAAGTACGGCATCCTCCTGATCGCCGATGAAGTGATCTGCGGCTTCGGCCGCCTGGGCCGCTGGTTCGGCTCCGAACTGTTCGGCATCAAGCCCGACCTGATTACCTTTGCCAAAGGCGTCACTTCCGGCTACGTGCCGCTGGGCGGCGTGATGGTGGGCGAGCGCGTGGCCAAGGTAATGATCGAGAAGGGCGGCGAATTCACCCACGGCTATACCTATTCGGGCCACCCGGTAGCGTGCGCGGCGGCGCTGGAAAATATCCGCATCATCGAAGACGAGGGCTTGGTGAACAAGGTGGCGGAAGACACCGGGCCGTATCTGAAGGAACGCTTCGCGGCCCTGGGCGAGCATCCGCTGGTGGGCTACGCCGACAGCTGCGGCCTGGTGGCGGGCCTGAACCTGGTGCGCAAGAAGGGCACCACCGTGCACGAGAACGAGCTGTTCGACGAAGAGCAGGGTGTGGGCATGATCTGCCGTGGCCATATGTTCGATAACGGCGTGATCATGCGCGCCGTCGGCGAACGCATGATCGTCGCCCCGCCGCTGGTGATGACGCGCGCGCAGATCGACGAGATGACGGACCTGATCCGCGTCTGCCTGGACAAGACCCATGCCGATGTGAAGGCCAAGGGCTGGGTGTAGGATTTACACCAAAATCAAGGCGGCTCCTGCATTTTTTGGACCGCTTTGTCAGCAGTTCCGCTAAACTCCCACTCTGGCCGCTCCTGCGGCCAGTTTTTCATTGCCCACCCCATTCAAGCTACCCACACATGACGATAGCAACTCCTGCCGCGTCGGCCAGCGACGCCCAAGCGCCTTTCCTGCTGATAGACCAGCTGGTCAAGGAATTCGACGGCGTGCGCGCTGTCAATGATATTTCCCTGACCATCAACCAGGGCGAGATCTTCGCTTTGCTGGGCAGTTCGGGCTGCGGCAAGTCGACCCTGCTGCGCATGCTGGCTGGCTTCGAGACGCCCACTTCGGGTCGTATCGCACTGGCCGGCAGCAACATCGTCGAGGTGCCGCCGCACCAGCGGCCGATCAACATGATGTTCCAGTCGTACGCGCTGTTTCCGCACCTGTCGGTGTGGGACAATATCGCCTTTGGCCTGCGCCGCGACGGCCTGCCGAAGGCGGAAATCAGCGCAAGGGTCGAGCAGATGCTGGCGCTGGTGCAGCTGGCGCAGTATGCGAAGCGCAAGCCGCATCAATTGTCCGGCGGCCAGCAGCAGCGCGTGGCGCTGGCGCGCAGCCTGGCCAAGCGGCCGCAGTTGCTGCTGCTCGACGAGCCGCTGGGCGCGCTCGATAAAAAACTGCGCGAACGCACGCAGATGGAACTGGTCAATATCATCGAACAGGTGGGCGTGACCTGCGTGATGGTCACCCACGACCAGGACGAGGCGATGAGCATGGCCACGCGTATCGCCGTGATGAGCGAAGGACGCATCCTGCAGGTGGGCGCGCCCGGTGAAATCTATGAAACGCCGAACTGCCGCTTTGTGGCCGACTTTATCGGCAGCGTGAACCTGTTCGATGGCCGCATCACCGAAGATGAACCCGATCACGTGGTGGTCGATACGCCCGAGGGCCGCCACTATGTCGCCCACGGCATCACCGGCAACCTGGGCATGGATGTGTCGGTGGCCGTGCGGCCCGAAAAAATCGGCATCCAGCTTGAAGCGCCTGGCCTGGAAGAGCGTGCCTCGGCGGCGGAACACGGCTACAACTGCGCCCGGGGGGTGATCGTGGCGATGGCCTACTTTGGCAATGAAACCAGCTACCATGTGCGCCTGGACAGCGGGATGGTGGTGAAAGTGTCGCGCACCAACGCGGCCCGCCATGACGCCGCGCGCCTCGAGCGCGAGCAAAGAGTGTGGGTCTGGTGGGATGGCGCCGACATCGTCGTGCTGACCAGCTGAGGCCAGCATGAACGCCATCCTCCATTCGCTGCGCGGCCTTGTCACCTTGCGCTGGCTCACTGGCCGCAACGCGGTGATCGCCGTGCCGGCGCTGTTCCTGACCATCGCATTTTTAGTACCTTTTTTGATCGTGCTGCGCATCAGCCTGTCCGACATGGATACGGCCGGCAGCCCGTTTGGCGGCCTGCTGTCGTATGTCGACGGCATCGTGGTGCTGAAGGTCAAGGTCGCCAACTACCTGTTCATCGCCGCCGATGAACTGTATCTGCTGACGTACCTCAGTTCCATCAAGTACGCGGCGATCACCACCGCCATCTGCCTCTTTATCGGCTATCCGTTCGCCTACTTCATGGCGCGCGCCAGGCCGTCAACGCGACCGATCCTGATGATGCTGGTGATGCTGCCGTTCTGGACCTCGTTCCTGCTGCGCGTGTATGCCTGGAAGGGCATCCTGGCCAACCATGGCCTGCTCAACGACCTGTTGCTCGCGCTCGGCTTGGTGACCGAACCGGTGCAGATGATGAACACCTCGTTTTCGCTGGTGGTCGGCATGGTCTACGCGTATTTGCCGTTCATGATACTGCCGCTGTATGCCAACCTGGTGAAGATGGACATGCGCTTCCTGGAAGCGGCGGCCGACCTGGGCGCGACTCCTTTGCAGGCATTCTGGCGCATCACCGTGCCGCTGTCGAAGTCGGGCATTATCGCCGGCGCCATGCTGGTCTTTATTCCCTCGGTGGGCGAATACGTGATTCCCGAATTGCTCGGTGGCCCGGAAACCCTGATGATAGGCCGCGTGCTGTGGGACGAATACTTTACCAATAACGACTGGGCCATGGCCTCGTCGGTGACGGTGCTGGTGATCCTGCTGATCCTGGTGCCGATGGCGATTTTCAACAAGTACAAGACGGATCAAAACGCAGGAGAAAAACCATGAAGGCGCGTACTTTCCTGCAGCGCTGGTTCGGCCGTGGCTGGCTCTCGCTCGGCTATCTGTTCCTCTACCTGCCCATCATCGTGCTGATCGTGTTCTCGTTCAACAGCTCGCGCCAGGACATGGTGTGGACCGGTTTTTCGCTGCGCTGGTACCGTGAGCTGATCAGCGACACCGAGATCATCTCCGGTTTCGGCCTGTCGCTCAAAATCGCTTTCATGTCGGCCACGTCGTCCGTGGTGCTCGGCACCTTTGCCGCCTTTGCGCTGGTCAACTACCAGCGTTTCAAAGGCCGCACCCTGTTTTCGGCGATGGTCAGCGCGCCGCTGGTGATGCCCGAAGTGATCATCGGCCTGTCGCTGCTGCTGATGCTGGTGTCGATGCAAAAGGTGTTCGGTTTTCCCGAGCGCGGCGTGGCGACCATCTGGCTGGGCCACACCCTGCTGGGCATGGCCTATGCAGCCGTGGTGGTGCAGTCGCGCCTGCAGGAGATGAGCAAGTCGCTGGCCGAGGCGGCGATGGACCTGGGCTGCCGCGCGCACCAGGTGTTTTTCCTGGTCACGCTGCCGAATATCACGCAAGCCTTGGCCTCAGCCTGGCTGCTGACATTTACTCTATCGCTGGACGACGTGGTGCTGTCGGCCTTTTTGTCCGGCCCGGGTTCCACCACCATGCCGCTGGTGATTTTTTCGCGCGCGCGGCTGGGGCTCGACCCGCGGGTGAATGCGATCGCCGCGCTGACGATCCTGGTGGTGACCATTGCCGTGATTGTGTACGCCGTGATGCTGGCGCGCAGCGACCGGCGGCGGCGTCGCCAGATGTCTGCTGCGTACGCGCCAGACCAGGAGTAAGCTGCTCCCATAGTCAAACAGGAGATGAGCATGAACTGGCACACGCGCGCGGCGGAACTGACGATCGATGGACGGGCTTTTATCAACGGCGAGCGGGTCTGGGCCATCTCCGGCCAGCAGTTCGACAATCTGTCGCCGATCGACGGCCGGCTGTTGGGGCAGGTGGCGCGCTGCGATAGCGCGGACGTCGATGCGGCTGTGCTAGCCGCGCGCGCCGCTTTTGAAGACCGCCGCTGGGCCGGAAAGTCCCCGGCGCAGCGCAAGCGCGTGCTGATCAAATTCGCCGACCTGGTGCAACAGAACGGCCCCGAGCTGGCCCTGCTTGAAACCCTGGACATGGGCAAACCGATCAAATACAGCCAGAGCGTGGACGTGGGCGCCACCGCCAACTGCCTGCGCTGGTATGGCGAGGCGATCGACAAGGTCTACGATGAAATCGCGCCCACCCCGGCCAGCAGCCTGGCGTTGATCACGCGTGAACCGGTGGGCGTGGTGGCCGCCATCGTGCCGTGGAACTACCCGATGATCATGGCTGCCTGGAAGATCGCGCCGGCGCTGGCGGCCGGCAACAGCGTGATTTTGAAACCATCCGAAAAGTCGCCGCTGACGGCGCTGCGCCTGGCCGAACTGGGCCTGGAAGCGGGCCTGCCGGCCGGCGTATTCAATGTGCTGCCCGGCTATGGGGTTGAGGCCGGCGCCGCGCTGGCGCTGCATATGGATATCGATTGCATCGGCTTTACCGGCTCGACGCGCACCGGCAAGTTGATCGTGCAGATGGCCGGTCAGTCGAATCTGAAACGCGCCTGGACCGAGTTGGGCGGCAAGTCCGCCAATATCGTCTGCGCCGACTGCCCCGACCTCGACAAGGCGGTGGCCGCCGCCATCGGCTCGATCTTTTTCAACCAGGGCGAAAGCTGCAATGCGCCGTCGCGCCTGTTCGTCGAAGAGTCGATCAAGCAGGAATTCCTGGCGAAAGCGAAGGCCATGCTGCCGCAGTTCCAGCCCGGCGACCCGCTCGACGAAGCCACCGTGATGGGCGCCATCGTCGACGCCACGCAGATGCAGACGGTGATGGGCTATATCGCCAAGGGCCGGAGCGAAGGCGCGCAACTGCTGGGCGGCGGCGAGGCGGCGCGCGCGGAGACGGGCGGCTATTATGTGCAGCCAACCCTGTTCGATGGCGTGGATGCAGGCATGACCATTGCGCGCGAAGAAATCTTCGGGCCGGTGCTGTCGGTGCTGGGTTTTACCGATATCCAGGACGCCATCAAACAGGCCAACGCTACGCCGTATGGCTTGCAGGCGGCCGTGTGGACTTCCGACATTACCAAGGCGATCCAGACGGCGCGCGCGCTGCGCGCCGGCACCGTGCATGTGAATCAATATGACGGCGACGATATTACCGTGCCGTTTGGCGGCTACAAGCAGTCGGGCAATGGCCGCGACAAATCCTTGCATGCGCTGGACAAGTACACCGAGTTGAAGACGACGTGGATACAGGTGGGGTAGGCAAGATAAACCCCAAAACGAGGGCTGGGGTCAGACCCTGAGGGTCTGACCCCGGTAATTGCAGTGGGGTTTAGCGAGCAAACTGCAAAACCCGATCAAACCATCAGAAGCAGTGTTCCATCGCCGGAAAACTGCCATCCTTGACGGCTTTCACATAGCCGATCACGGCCTCATCGATGCTGCTCGCGCCTTCCATGAAGTTGCGCACGAAGCGCGCCTTGCGGCCCGGGAATACGCCCAGCATGTCGTGCATGACGAGGACCTGGCCCGAGCAGTCGGGGCCGGCGCCGATGCCGATGGTCGGCACGTGCAGCATCTCGGTCACTTCCTTGCCCAGCTGCGCCGGCATCGCTTCCATCAGCACGATGGCTGCGCCCGCGTTTTGCAGCGCCAGCGCGTCGTTTTTCAGCTGCTCGGCGCTTTCGGTGCTCTTGCCCTGCACTTTGTAGCCACCCAGCTGGTGCACCGATTGCGGCGTCAGGCCGATATGGGCGCAGACGGGAATGCCGCGTTCGGTCAAAAACCTGACGGTGTCGGCCAGCCAGGCGCCGCCTTCGATCTTGATCATGTGCGCGCCGGCCTGCATCAGGATCACGGCGTTGGCGTAGGCGGTTTCCACGGTGCCGTAGGCGCCGAACGGCAGGTCGGCCACGATCATGGCGCTCTTGCTGCCGCGCGCCACCGACGCCGTGTGATAGGCCAGTTCGGCCACCGTCACCGGCAGGGTGGAGTTGTGGCCATTGCAGACCATGCCGAGCGAGTCGCCGATCAGCAAAATTTCCACGCCGCAGCGGTCCATCAGCGAGGCGAAGCTGGCGTCGTAGCAGGTCAGCATGGAGATTTTTTCGCCGGCGGCGCGCAGGGTCGCCAGCGTGTGGATGGTCACGGCCTTGTTGGCGACGGGCTTGGATGGCGCAGGGGCGGGCGCAGGTGCACCGGCCTTCTCTTTGGCAGCCAGATCGGTTCCTTGCAAATAAGCGGACATAGGTATTCTCTAGAGTAAAAGGGATGCAGCGCCGCTAGTGTAGACCTTTATGCGGCAGTGCGCAGGAGCGGCATTGTAGTGGAAGGTTGACGATAATGTCAGAGCTGGCTGATGGCCTGGTTCGCAACGCCGGCCAGGTAATCGCTGGCCGCGCCCATGCCCGGCACGCTGATCGCAGGTGCCAGCGCCAGCAGCGGCACCAGCACGAAAGCGCGTTCGGTCAGGCGCGGATGCGGTACGCTCAAGGTGGCGCTGGCGATCTGTTCCTGGCCGTACAGCAGCAGGTCCAGGTCCAGGGTGCGCGGCGCGTTGCGGTAGGGCCGCTCGCGGCCGTGCTGCGCTTCGATCGCGTGCAGCGCCAGCAGCAGTTCTTCTGCCGGCAGGCTGGTGGTGATGCGCGCCACCGCGTTGATATAGTCGTCGCCGCTTGAATCGATAGGGGCGGTGCGGTAGCTGGGCGAGGCGTCGACCAGCTGCGCGCCGGGCAGGCGCGCCAGGCGCGCGATGGCGTCCTGGACGTTGGCGCGCGCGTCGCCCAGGTTGGCGCCGATGCCGATGTAGGCGGTGACCTGCGTCATGGCGTGTTATTGCTCGCCGCTGCTGCCGGTATCGCCCGTCGCCGTGCCACCGCTCTTGCTGCGGGTGCTGCGGCGTGGCGGGCGTTTTTTCTTGACGGCGCCCGGTGCGGCGTTGGCGCTGGCCAGCAGCGCTTCGCGCGTTTCCTCATCGCCCTCGTAGAACGCGGTCCACCACTCGCCGATCTCGGTGTCGATCTCGCCCGAGGCGCAGCGCAGCAGCAGGAAGTCGTAGCCGGCGCGAAAGCGCAAATGTTCGAGCAGCTTGTGCGGCGCCTTGCCGACGCGGCGCTCGAACCTCGGCTGCATCGACCAGATGTCGCGCATGTCCGAGCCGATCTTGCGCTGCAGCGCCAGTTTTTCGGTTTGCGAATCGAGCACGTCGTCGGCCGCCAGGTGCAGCGCGGGGATGGTGGACTCTCCGGCAGCGCGGTAGGCGGTCCATTTTTCCAGTACCTGGTGCCACAGCAGCGAAGCGAACAGGAAGCCTGGCGACACCGTCTTGCCGGCGGCGATGCGCTGATCGGTGGCGTCCAGCGCCAGGGTGACGAATTTTGCGCCCAGCGGCTGCTCCAGCACCACGTCGAGCAGCGGCAGCAGGCCGTGATGCAGGCCTTCCTTGCGCAGCTGCTGCAAACAGGCCAGCGCATGGCCGCTCATCAGGAGCTTCAACATTTCATCGAACACGCGCGGCGCCGGCACATTGTTGATCAGCGGCGCCATCACGGGTATCGGCGCGGCCGTATGCGGCTCGATGGTGAATTTCAGCTTGGCGGCGAAACGCACCACGCGCAGCATGCGCACCGGGTCTTCGCGGTAGCGCTCTTCGGGCTTGCCGATCATGCGCAGGGTCTGCGCGCGGATATCTTCCACGCCGCCGTGGTAGTCCAGCACTTCCTGCGTGGCCGGGTTGTAGTACATGGCGTTGATGGTGAAGTCGCGCCGCAGTGCGTCTTCGTGCTGCAGGCCGAAGGTATTGTCGCGCAGTACGCGGCCATGTTCATCCTTCGGTGCGGAGTCGGCGCCGGCGCCGCGGAAGGTCGTCACTTCCAGCAGGTCCTGGCCGAACATCACATGCACGATCTGGAAGCGCTTGCCGATGATGAAGGCGCGGCGGAACAAGCGCTTGACCTGTTCCGGCGTGGCGTTGGTGGCGATGTCGAAGTCTTTCGGCTTCACGCCCAGCAGCAAGTCGCGCACGGCGCCGCCCACCACGAACGCTTCAAAGCCCGCTTCCTGCAGGCTGCTGGTAACGCGGATGGCGTTCGAGGTCACCAGTTTCGGATCGATTCCGTGTTGCGCGGGACCGAGCACGGTGGCTACCGTGGTGTCGCGCGCTGCCTCTTTTTTAACGCCGAGGATCTTGCGGATGAATTTTTTAATCATTGAATAAGTGGAGTGATGGCCAGCCGTGGAGGGATGCATGTGCGCTCAAAGCGGCGTTGGGGTTGGTGGCGACCGGGTGGGTCACCACCGACAACAGGGGGATGTCGTTATGCGAATCGCTGTAGAAATAGCTGCGCTCGAACTGGCCCAGTTGCTTGCCCAGCTTTTCCAGCCATGCATGGGTGTGGGTCAGCTTGCCGGCGCCCAGGGTCGGCGTGCCGATGAGCTTGCCCGTGACGTTGCCGTCGGCATCGTATTCCGGCATGGCGGCGATCAGGTGCTCGACGCCCAAGGCGGCAGCGATCGGCTTGGTGACGAACTGGTTGGTGGCGGTGACGATGGCCACCAGGTCGCCTGCATCCTGGTGCTGTTTCAGCAGCGCCACGACTTCGGGGCGGATCGCCGGCAGCACTACTTCCGCCATGAATTGCGCATGCAGTTCGTCCAGGCGGGCACGGGGAAACTGCGACAGGTTACCCAGCGCAAACTCCAGGTATTCCACCGCGTCCAGGGTGCCGGCCTGGTACTGGGCAAAAAAGCCGTCGTTGCGGCGTGTGAATTCGGTGGCGTCCACCACGCCGATGCGTACCAGAAATTCGCCCCACTCGTGATCGGAGTCGATGGGCAGCAAGGTATGGTCGAGGTCAAACAGGGCCAGATTCATCATTCTTTCGCTTCCGCCTGCAACAACTCGCGCAACAAGGGCAAGGTGATCGGGCGTTGGGTTTCAAGGGAGTAGAGGTCGAGTGAGTCCAGCATCGTCGACAGCGAACGCATGTCGCGCCGGAAATGGGACAGCAGATAGGGTAACACGCCCGGCGACAAGGTCAAGCCGCGGGTAGTGGCCGCCTGCGTGAGCGCGGCAATTTTTTCATCGTCGGTCAGGCCGTGGATCTGGTAGATCAGGCCCCAGCCCATGCGCGTGCGCAAGTCTTCGCGCACTGGCAGCACGGCCGGCGGCACGGCGCCGCTGCAGACCATATAGGCTTTGTTGGCGCGGATTTCATTGAACAGGGCAAATGCGTCGATTTGCGCCAGCGGCGACAGTTTTTCGCAGTCGTCGAGCAGATACAGGTCCACCTCGGGCGAATACACGAATTCGGACTCGATCGAGAATGGCGAAATATAGCGCGCGCGCTCGGTGCTGGCCAGGGCCTTGAGCAGATGGCTCTTGCCGGCGGCCAGTTCGCCCCACAGATAGGCAAAATGTTCGCGCGAGGTGCGCGCGGCGAACTGGCGCAGCAATTGCGCCACTTCGGCATTCTGTCCCACCTCGAAGGTATCGAGGCTGTGCGCCTGGTCTGTGCCTAGATCGAGCACCAGTTGTTTCATGGCGTACGCCTTGTCCTGTTTTTCATTACTGCGTATGCGTCGTCGCTGTTATTAGATTTGCATTATAGAGAATTATATTCAAGCATTATAGAAGCTGCCGGACAGGTAGTGGCGTCTTACATGCGTGAAAGCGGCCATCCGTACCAGTCACGGCAGTGAAGTTTCCGATTTTGCGTTAAAAAAAGGCAGTTAATTACAAACTCAGGGGTCAGTTTGATAAAATAGCGGCTTGAACGACCGAATTGACTGGCTGGCGCGCCGTTCGCACAGGGTTACCGCCCTTGATGCGCGTGGTGCACCATCCAGTATCCGCCTTCTATTTTACCGCCTCCGCTGCCACCACACCATGAACCAGACTTCTAATGTTTCCCTTTCCTACCGTGACGCTGGCGTCGATATCGACGCAGGCGACGCTCTAGTCGAAGCAATCAAGCCTTACGCCAAGCGCACCATGCGCGAAGGCGTGATGGGCGGCCTGGGCGGTTTTGGCGCCATGTTTGAAATCAGCAAGAAGTACAAGGAGCCGGTGCTGGTCTCGGGCACCGACGGCGTGGGCACGAAATTGCGCCTGGCGTTCGAACTGAACCGCCACGACACGGTCGGCATCGACCTGGTCGCCATGAGCGTCAACGACATCCTGGTGCAAGGCGCCGAACCGCTGTTCTTCCTCGACTACTTCGCTTGCGGCAAGCTTGACGTGGCGATTGCCACCGATGTCATCAAGGGCATCGCCCAGGGTTGCGAACAGGCCGGCTGCGCGCTGATCGGCGGCGAAACGGCGGAAATGCCGAGCATGTACCCGGCCGGCGAATACGACCTGGCCGGCTTTGCCGTCGGCGCGGTGGAAAAAGCCAATATCATCGACGGCACCAAGATCGCCGCGGGCGACGTGGTGCTGGGCCTGGCCTCGTCGGGCGTGCACTCGAACGGTTACTCGCTGGTGCGCAAGATCATCGAAGTGGCCAAACCGGACCTGGAAGGCGACTTCCATGGCCGTAAACTGGCCGACGTGCTGATGCAGCCAACGCGCATCTACGTCAAGCCGCTGCTGGCGCTGATGGCCTCGATGGAAGTGAAGGGCATGGTGCACATCACTGGTGGCGGCCTGGTGGAAAACATTCCGCGCGTGCTGCAGCCTGGCCTGGTCGCCGAGCTGGACTCCACATCGTGGACCATGCCACCGCTGTTCACCTGGCTGCAACAGCACGGCGGCGTGGCCGACGCCGAAATGCACCGCGTGTTCAACTGCGGCATCGGCATGACGGTCATCGTCTCGGCCGAGAACGCCGCCGCCGCCATCGAACAACTGGAAGAAGCCGGCGAAATCGTCTACACCATCGGTAAAATCCGCGCCCGTAACGGCGATGAGCACCAGACCATTGTGATCTGAGCGTTACCGCATCAAAAAAAGCAGGCCGCTTTGAACTGACCCCAAATAGTTGGACGGTTTAATTTGCTAGCTGCTCAAGAACTGAGTTCTGTACTGCACAGGACTCAGCCCTTTTAGCTTGAGCTT
>NZ_JBXAVX010000017.1:0-160829 GCF_057291295.1 Janthinobacterium sp. 1L-D-8-B-C4 | reverse complement strand
GATATGCGAAATTGTGAAATCGGACGTACTCCATCCGAAATTACGGATTGATATCGAATAAGTCAGATTAGGCTATACCCTAACCTGATGTCAGATGCTGTACGCAAACAACGTCAGAATAGAGTCTTAATTCATATTTATTGACACATTCAGCCAAAGGTAATAGATTTCATCCTGACACTTTTACCTTTGGAGGAATTTTGCAAGGTCAACGCATCGGCTATGTCCGCGTCAGCAGCTTCGACCAGAACCCGGAACGGCAATTGGAGGGTGTTCAGGTGGCGCGGGTGTTCACCGACAAGGCTTCTGGCAAGGACACCAAGCGCCCCGAACTTGAAAGGCTGCTGGCCTTCGTCCGCGAGGGCGACACCGTGGTGGTGCACAGCATGGACAGGCTGGCACGCAACCTTGATGACCTGCGCCGCATCGTTCAAGGGCTGACGCAACGGGGCGTGCGCATGGAGTTTGTCAAAGAAGGGTTGACGTTCACCGGTGAGGACTCGCCGATGGCCAATCTGATGCTGTCGGTCATGGGGGCCTTTGCTGAATTCGAGCGCGCCCTGATCCGCGAACGTCAGCGCGAAGGAATCGTGCTTGCTAAGCAGCGCGGGGCCTACCGGGGGCGGAAGAAATCGTTGAACAGCGAACAAATTGCCGAGTTAAAACGGCGAGTCGCGGCAGGGGATCAAAAAACCTTGGTGGCCCGTGACTTCGGCATCAGCCGCGAAACCTTGTACCAGTACCTGCGGGAAGACTGACCATGCCGCGCCGCTCAATCCTGTCCGCCACCGAGCGAGAAAGCCTGCTGGCACTGCCAGATGCCAAAGACGAATTGATCCGGCAGTACACGTTCAACGAAACCGATCTGTCGGTTATTCGCCAGCGTCGCGGGCCAGCGAACCGGTTGGGCTTTGCCATCCAGCTTTGCTACCTGCGATTCCCTGGCGTCATCCTGGGTGTCGATGAACTGCCGTTTCCGCCTTTGTTGCGCATGGTGGCGGCACAGCTCAAGGTTCCGGTGGAAAGTTGGGATGAGTACGGTCAGCGTGAGCAGACACGGCGCGAGCACCTAGTCGAACTGCAAGCGGTGTTTGGGTTCAAGCCCTTCACCATGAGCCACTATCGGCAAGCCGTGCATACATTGACAGAGCTGGCCTTGCAGACCGACAAAGGCATTGTGCTGGCCAGCACCCTTGTCGAAAACCTGCGGCGGCAGAGCATCATCCTGCCCGCCATGAATGCCATCGAGCGCGCAAGCGCCGAGGCCATCACCCGTGCCAACCGGCGTATTTACGCGGCGCTGGCCGATTCTTTGTTGCAGCCCCACCGTCAGCGACTGGACGAACTTCTCAAGCGCAAGGACGGCAGCAAAGTGACGTGGCTGGCATGGCTGCGCCAGTCGCCCGTCAAGCCGAATTCTCGGCACATGCTCGAACACATCGAGCGCCTCAAAGCTTGGCAGTCGCTTGACTTGCCCGCAGGCATCGAGCGTCAAGTTCACCAGAACCGTCTGCTCAAAATCGCCCGTGAGGGTGGACAGATGACACCCGCCGACTTGGCCAAATTCGAGGTGCAACGACGCTATGCCACTCTGGTAGCGCTGGCCATTGAAGGCATGGCCACCGTCACCGACGAAATCATTGACCTGCACGACCGCATCATCGGCAAGCTATTCAATGCGGCCAAGAACAAACATCAGCAGCAGTTTCAGGCTTCCGGTAAGGCGATCAATGACAAGGTGCGGATGTATGGCCGAATCGGCCAAGCCTTGCTGGAAGCCAAACAGAGCGGTAGCGATCCGTTCGTCGCCATCGAGGCCGTTATGCCGTGGGACACCTTTGCCGCCAGCGTCACGGAGGCGCAAAAGCTCGCACAACCGGAGGGCTTCGACTTTCTGCATCGCATCGGTGAAAGCTATGCCACGTTGCGCCGGTACGCGCCGCAGTTCCTGGATGTACTCAAGCTACGGGCGGCTCCAGCCGCCAAGGGCGTGCTCGATGCCATCGAGGTGCTGCGCGACATGAACACCGACAACGCCCGCAAGGTGCCCGCCAACGCGCCGACCGCATTCATCAAGCCACGATGGACCAAACTGGTGCTCACGGACGAAGGCATTGACCGGCGCTACTACGAGCTGTGCGCGCTGTCGGAGCTGAAGAACGCGCTGCGCTCGGGTGATGTCTGGGTGCAGGGATCACGTCAGTTCAAGGACTTCGACGAGTACCTGGTGCCGGTCGATAAATTTACCTCCTTGAAGCTGGCCAGCGCATTGCCGCTTGCCGTGGCCACTGATTGCGATCAGTATTTGCACGACCGGCTGGCATTGCTGGAACAGCAGCTCGCCACCGTTAACCGCATGGCGGCGGCCAATGATCTGCCGGATGCCATCATTACCGAGTCCGGCCTGAAGATCACGCCGCTGGATGCGGCGGTGCCGGAGACCGCGCAAGCCCTGATCGACCAGTCGGCGATGCTGCTGCCGCACGTCAAGATCACCGAACTCTTGATGGAAGTTGATGAGTGGACGGGTTTCACCCGGCACTTCACACATCTGAAAACCGGTGACACCGCCAAGGAAAAGACGTTGCTGCTGACGACGATCCTGGCCGATGGCATCAATCTTGGGCTCACCAAGATGGCCGAGTCCTGCCCTGGCACGACCTACGCGAAGCTGTCGTGGCTGCAAGCGTGGCACATCCGGGATGAAACGTACTCAACGGCCCTGGCCGAGCTGGTCAATGCGCAGTTCCGGCAACCCTTCGCCGCGAACTGGGGTGATGGCACCACGTCATCGTCGGACGGACAGAACTTCAGAACCGGCAGCAAGGCCGAGAGCACGGGGCACATCAACCCGAAATATGGAAGCAGCCCAGGACGGACTTTCTACACCCATATCTCCGACCAGTACGCACCTTTCAGCGCCAAGGTGGTCAACGTCGGCGTGCGCGATTCCACCTATGTGCTCGATGGCCTGCTGTACCACGAGTCGGACTTGCGCATCGAGGAGCACTACACAGACACGGCAGGCTTTACCGATCATGTCTTCGGCCTGATGCACTTGCTGGGATTCCGGTTTGCACCGCGTATCCGTGACTTGGGCGATACCAAGCTGTTCATCCCCAAGGGCGATGCCGCCTATGATGCGCTCAAGCCGATGATTAGCAGCGACAGGCTGAACATCAAGGCTATTCGCGCTCATTGGGATGAAATCCTACGGCTGGCCACTTCGATCAAGCAGGGCACGGTGACGGCCTCGCTGATGCTGCGCAAGCTCGGCAGCTACCCGCGCCAGAACGGCTTGGCCGTGGCGTTGCGCGAGCTGGGGCGTATCGAGCGCACGCTGTTTATTCTGGATTGGCTGCAAAGCGTGGAGCTGCGCCGGCGCGTTAATGCCGGGCTGAATAAGGGCGAGGCGCGCAACGCGCTGGCCAGAGCTGTGTTCTTCTACCGATTGGGTGAAATCCGTGACCGCAGCTTCGAGCAGCAACGCTACCGTGCTAGCGGCCTCAACCTAGTAACAGCGGCCATCGTGTTGTGGAACACGATCTATCTGGAGCGCGCCACCAGTGCTTTGCGTAGCCACAGCCAGACAGTCGATGACGCGCTGTTGCAGTACCTGTCGCCGCTGGGGTGGGAGCACATCAACCTGACCGGCGATTACCTCTGGCGCAGCAGCGCCAAGGTTGGTGCGGGTAAGTTCAGGTCGTTGCGACCGCTGCCACCGGCTTAACGTGCTTTATTTTCCGTTTTCTGAGACGACCCCACCTGGCGAAGTTCCGTCCTGCGGGGGCGACCAGTACGAGCAGCGCCCGGCAGTAATGGCTCGATGAGTTTCCATTCCTGATCACTCACATCAGTAGGATAACCCTTGCGCTCCTTGGGAACCCGGACCTTATGCCGTGTTCGTTGCTCTGCTGTCCACATGGCGTACTCCTATCGAAGAGGACCATTTGGACATCATAGTTGCTTCCGAGTTTTCAAACCGTCTCTAAGCGATGAATCAAGACCGCTCTGGCAAGCGCATTGCGCGACTGCTTGCCAAGCGTATCAGACTGTAACTTTCTGCAATACCACCAAGTTTCTCGTATTAAAAAAATACAGATCCTCGATTTCTAACGGTAGCCGCTAATCGGGCAGTGCTTCAAACGATGCCGAGCATTTTTATCAGGAAAAAACTGATGACTGCCAACGCCAGCAGCGACAACACGACAACTGCGGCGACCCGGCAACCGGCCCGCATGACTGAGCGCGCATCGACGCCGAGTCCGAGTGCGGCCATCGACATAATGGTGAGGAAATTCGCCGTCACGTGCATCGGCGCAATTGCCGCCTCTGGAATGGCGCCGAACGAGCGCAAGGTCAGCAGTAGCAAAAAGCCGACGATGAACCACGGGACCATATGCGACAGCGCAGGACGACGACCACCTTCGCGCCGACCAATCAGCGACAGTACCAGCACGACTGGGCCCAGCATCAGCACCCGCACCAGTTTCACCAGGGTGCCGATGTGGACGCTGCTAAGCGATATCGATGAGGTCGCGGCCAGCACCTGGGGCACCGCGTAGACGGTCAGCCCGGCAAAGACACCGAACTGCGTTGGTGAAAACGACAACAGTGACACCATTAGCGGCAGCACCAGCACCACGACAACGCCAAGCACGGCAGTGAAGGCGATCGCCGCAGCGACGTCCTTTCCATCCGCATCGATAACCGGGGCCACCGCGGCAATGGCAGAGTTACCGCAAATCGAATTGCCGCAGGCAATCAAGATGGCCATCTTGCGCGGCAGACCAAAAGCACGGCCAAGGGCAAAGCTGAGCGCAATCGCGATGGCGACCACTGCCGCGATGCCGCTCATCAGACCGATGCCGTTTTCGAGCAGCGCACCGGCGCTGACCGAAGCGCCCAGCAGCACGACCGCGATTTCCAGCAATAATTTCGCACCGACTTGGATGCCGTCTTCGAAGCGAGTATCGAGCCGATGCACCGTCCGCACGGCGGTGCCTAGAAGAATGGCCAGCACCAGGCTTTCGAGCCATGCGTGGCCAAATAAAGCGCTTTCGATGTTTTCCATTGCGTAAGCTATCGCAGTAACCACAGCGCAAAGTGCCAAGCCTGGCAGCGCGTTGCGAACGAGTTTTAGTGGTTGCTTGACCATTTGCCGCTCCTGATTCTCGAATTCAATAGAACGATTATCAAGTCGACAGATTGTTATGTCCATCTTACAATATCGAATATATCGTTCAATAGAATTGAACAATCAGATGACACTAGAACAATTGCGGATTTTTGTTGAAGTCGCCGAGCGACAGCATTTGACCCAGGCCGCCGCAGTGTTGGCGCTCACCCCTTCAGCGGTAAGTGCTTCGATCAAGGTGCTGGAAGAACGCTATGGTACTGCCCTATTCAATCGCGTCGGCCGCGGCATCGAGATCAGCGAAGCGGGCCGTATTTTCCTGATAGAAGCACGCCGCACGATCGCCAGCGCGCGCGCCGCCGAACTGACATTGGCCGAGCTGGGTGGAATGAAACGTGGCACGCTGACCATTCATGCGAGTCAGACTATCGCCAGCTATTGGCTACCCGAGTACCTCGTGCAATTTCGCCAAGCGCATCCGGCGATCGCACTGAGCGTGACCATCGATAACACCCATAATGTCGCCCAAGCAGTGCTTCAGGGGGGCGCCGACCTTGGCTTTGTCGAGGGCGCCATCGACGAGCCGACACTATCGGTCGATGCCATCGCATCCGACCAGATCGTCGCTGTAGTCGCAGCGCACCATCCATGGGCTTCAGGGAGGAGGCTGCTGCACGCGGATCTTCTTGAGGCACAGTGGATCTTGCGCGAAAAGGGGTCCGGCACGCGCTCGGCGCTCGAGTGCGCACTTCAGGCGATGCATGTCGACTTCGATGCACTCGATATCGCACTCACATTGCCGTCCAACGAAGCGGTCCGCTCCGCTGTGATGGCCGGCAAGTTCGCCACCGCCATGTCGGAACTGGTAGTAGCCTCGCATCTGCGGGCAGGTTTGCTGGCGAAAGCAAACATCGACTTGCCGGAGCGCGCGTTCTACATGTTGCGCCATCCCGAACGGTACAAGACAAAGGCATCTCTGGCGCTGGAAGCGATGATCCGCCTCTCCCAAATAGCGCGCGACGAAACGCCTGCGAAAATTAATTTGAAATAGATGGAATAAATCATCCGCAGATCCGTTCACCTCGATAACACCGGTTTTTTCCGTCCGACTGACCCAACCAGGGAGAATTTCATGAAACAAGCGACCTTCGCCGTCATCCTCGCTATCGCTTCGATCGGCAGCGCTGTCGCCAGCCCGATGAGCGATGCCGCGCAGATTCACTTTAGCGCCATTGGCGCCGGTGACACGTCCGTCATCATGCGTGGCTATGCCGACAACGCCCAGCTGACATGGGTCGGCGGGCCGCTTGACGGCATGTACGCCGGTTCCGATGCCATTCGCGCCACCTGGGAAAAGTTCGGCAAGGCTGTCGGGCCGGCGCGCGTGACTGTGCTTGCTCTGGAGGAATCGGCGAACCCAAAGGGTGCGACGATCGTCGCCAAGGTGCAGTTCGAAGGCAAGGCACAGGTCAATGTGCGCTATGTGCTGACCTACCGCGATGGCAAGCTGGTCAACGAAACCTGGCAGATCGATCCGAAACTGACCGCAGCAGCTTATTGATTAATCGACCGATACTCCAGTGACATCCATGCCCAATTCGCGCGACCAGCTGCTGGCCTGCATTCCCCGTCTGCGCCGCTATGCGCGGGCATTGGTCGGCGATCGGGCCGGCGCCGACGACCTGGTGCAGGACACGGTCGAGCGCGGATGGGGGAGACTGGCGTCATGGGAGGGTGGTAGCGATATGCGCGCATGGTTGTTCAGCATCATGCACAACCTGCGTATCGACCAGGCGCGGCGGCCTTCAGTGCCGACGGAAGCGCTCAACGAGGAGACATCGATGGCACTAGCACCTGGCAGTCCTTCAAGCGGACTCGAACTGCGCGACATGGAAACGGCCTTGCGTGCGCTGCCAGAGGAACAGCGTGAAATCCTGCTGCTGGTGGCCTTGGAAGAAATGAGTTACGACGACGTCGCGCAAACGCTCAAGATTCCCATCGGTACGGTCATGTCGCGCCTGTCGCGCGCGCGTGAAAAAATGCGCGCGAATATGGAAGGGAGAGCGTACATCGCACCCTTGAAGGTGGTCAAATGAATACCCTACCCATCACGGAAGCCGACTTGCACGCCTTCGTCGACGGCAAGCTGCCTGCCGCGCGCCGACTCGAGGTCGACGCCTATCTGGCGCAGCGCCCGGAAGAGGCGGAGCGGCTGCGCGCCTATACAGCGCAAAACGATGAACTGCGCGCGCTTTTCAATCCCGTGCTCGACGAAGCGGTGCCGGAGCGCTTAAGCGCAGCGCGACCGCGCCAGTGGCAATGGCAGCGGCTGGTAGCCGGTCTTGCCATCGCCCTGTTCAGCGGCACGACAGGGTGGCTGCTGCATGGCCAGCAGGCAGGCGAGATTCAGTACGCCCAAGGTGATTCCATGCAGGCCAGGCCGGCGCTGTACGTTGCCGGCTTGGCCCATCAGGCCGCAATCGCCCACGTTGTCTATAGCCCGGATGTCAAGCGGCCGGTGGAAATCGGGGCTGACCAGGAAGAGCAGCTAGTGGCATGGCTGTCCAAACGCCTCGGCACGGCAATTCGGCCACCCCGGCTGGGCAAACTCGGCTACGAGCTGATCGGTGGTCGCCTGCTCCCTGGCGCCCAAGGCGCGGTGGCGCAGTTCATGTACCACGACGCGACCGGGCAGCGCCTCACCTTGTACGTGTCGACCGACCAGGCGCACAACAAGGACACAGGTTTTCGCTTCGCCCAGGAGGGACCGGTGAATGTGTTTTATTGGATCGACGGCAAATTCGGCTATGCGCTGTCGGCTGGAATTAACAAGGCCGAACTGGCGCGCGTTGCCACCGCCGTGTACGACCAACTGGAGAAACCGTCATGACCTTAATGAACCGTCCCTTGTACCTTCGACGCTTGGCCACGTTCGCCGTTGCCGCCCTGATTGGCGCTAGTGCTCTCGGACAGGCCATGGCCCACCATCATGGCCAGTCGCCAGCGGCAAAGCCCCCCGTATTTATCGCCAGCACGGCCAAGCCGTTTGCCGCGCTGACGGACGATGCCATGGCCGTCATGGATGACGGCATGAAGCGCGCGCCAATGAATGGCGTTGCGGAACATGATTTCGTGACGATGATGATTCCGCACCACCAGGGCGCCATCGACATGGCGAAAGCGCTCCTGCTCACCACCAAGGATCCTGAATTGCGCAACGTCGCCCAAGGCATCATCACGGAACAGCAAAACGAAATCAACATTATGCAGGCCTGGTTGCAGCGCTACCAATCGGCTCAGGCAAAAGTTGCTCCCACTTCGATCACCAAGAAAGAATAAATCATGCAACTCCGTCACTGCGTTTTCTCGTTGACCGTCAGCAGCCTGCTCACCGCCTCCGCGTTTGCCGCTCCTGGCGCGCAAGACCGCGTCTACACCGCTGACCAGAATACCAATACCGTTTCAGTGATCAACCCGGCGACCAATTTGCTGCTCGGCCAGATCAAACTGGGCAACCAGCGTCCGGACGTGTTGTCGCCGCTATACAAGGGCGAGATCAATGTGCACGGCCTGGGCTTTTCGCCCGACCACAAGACCCTGATTGCCATTTCAAACGGCTCTAACTCGGTGGCATTCATCGACACGGCGACCAACAAGGTCAAAGGAATCACCTATATCGGTCGCTCGCCCCATGAAGGGTTTTTCACTGCCGACGGCCGCGAAGTCTGGGCGGTGGTGCGCGGCGAAGACTACATCTCGGTGATCGACCCGGTCACCTTCAAGGAGAAAAAGCGGATCGAGACGACCGCCGGCCCCGGCATGGTGCAGTTCCTGCCGAACGGCAAGCTGGCGTTCGTCGTCTCCAGCTTCAATCCCGTGGTCGACGTGATCGACATGAAGTCGCACAAGGTCATCAAGCACATTAAGGTCGTCAGCCCGTTCTCGCCGTTCCTTCAGTTCACCCCTGATTTCAAGGAAATGTGGATGACGCACAAGGATGCCGGCAAAGTGACGCGCATCGATACTGCCAGCCTGGAAGTAAAGGGCGTCATCGATACCAGCTTCATTACCAACCACTTGGCGTTCGCGAAGACTGCGGCTGGCACCCGTGCTTACGTAACGATCGGCGGTGAGAATGTCGTCAAGGTGTACACCACCGACGCCACGCCGACGCTGGTTGCGACGATCCCTACCGGCGCGTTGCCCCACGGCATCTGGACCTCCGACGACGGCACACGTCTGTATGTGGGACTTGAAAACGGCGACGCGGTCGATGTCATCGACAGCGCCACCAACAAGGTGATTGCGCGCGCACCGGTCGGCCAGGCGCCGCAGGCACTGGTGTACGTTTCGAACGCCGTGCCGCACGGCGACGGCATGACCAACCTGGTCCCGCGCGCCAACAGCGAGCCAATCAACATTGCGCTTAAACCCGCTGCCGGCGAGGCCAAGGGATTCGTTGTGGCCCGTAACCTGGGCGTGGTGGACGCGCTGGAAGTGTCGCTGTTCAAACTCAAGCCGCAGACCGCGTACAGCGTGTACGTCACCGGCCAGGCCGCGCCGGTGGCCAGTTTCAAGACGAATCCGATGGGGATGGCGAACGGCACTGCGATCGGACCGATGCGCGCCGTGAGCAACAGCCTCAACGACAAGGCCGCGACGGCGAGTCGCATCCTGGTGATGGAAGGGGACGTGGCCGTCGATCCACAAAAAGCCGTATTGAGTAGCGTGCAGTAAGCAAATCACGACAATACTGTGGCAGTATCGAGCTAACCGATTTCACAATAATAACGGAGACCAGTATGGCGAAGAACTCGTTGATATTGACGGCGGAGGCGTTGCGGCGCCGTTCCTTTATGAGGCAGGCCGGCACGCTCGGTGCCGCCGGCGTGTTCGGCAGTCCGGTATTGAGCGCGCTCGCGGCGGAGGCAGGCCACGTCACGCTGCCGTTTGAAAACGGCGAGCGCGAACTGGTCGTGTATCCTCAAAAGCGGCCGCTGATCCTGCTGACCGCCCGTCCGCCGCAGCTGGAAACTCCGTTCAGTGTGTTCAACGAATCGGTGATTACGCCGAACGATGCGTTTTTCGTCCGATATCACTGGAGCGGCATTCCCACCGCGATCGATGCGCAAACATACCGTCTCAAAGTCGGCGGCAATGTTAATACGCCGCTGGAGCTCTCGCTCGCCGACCTCAAGCAAATGGCTGACGCCACCGAACTGGTTGCCGTGAACCAGTGTTCCGGTAACAGCCGCGGCCACCTGTCGCCGCGCGCCAACGGCGGCCAGCTATCGAATGGTGCCATGGGCAACGCACGCTGGACTGGCGTGCCGCTACGCAAGGTGCTGGAAAAGGCCGGCGTCAAGGCCGGGTCGGTACAGGTCTCGTTCAACGGCCTTGACACGCCGCCCGTTGGCGACGGGCCCGATTTCATGAAGGCGCTCAATATCGACCATGCGCTCGACGGCGAAGTCATGTTGGCCTGGCAAATGAACGGTGCCGATCTGCCGATGTTGAATGGCTACCCACTGCGCCTGGTGGTGCCCGGCTACTACGGCACCTATTGGGTCAAGCATCTGTCCGACATTACCGTGACCGACAAGGTATTCGACGGATTTTGGATGAGCACGGCCTATCGCATCCCCGACAATCAGTGCGCCTGTACCGAGCCGGGAAAGGCGCCGACCAAGACCGTCCCGATCAATCGCCTCAACGTGCGCTCGTTCGTGACCAGCCTGACCGACGGCATGCACGTCAAGGTCGGGCACCAGACGGTGGTGCGCGGGATTGCGTTCGACGGCGGCTACGGCGTGAATGAGGTGGCGTTTTCATCCGACGGTGGCAAGAACTGGCAAGCCGCACAACTGGGCAAGGACCTGGGGCGCTATTCTTTTCGAGAGTGGAGCGCGGCGTTCACGCCGAAACAAAAAGGAAACCACGAACTGCTGGTTCGGGCGGGCAACCGGATCGGTCAAGGCCAACCCGCGAGCGCCCTGTGGAACCCTGCCGGCTACATGCGCAATGTGGTCGAATCGACGCGCGTCGTCGCGGTATAAGGGGAACCACATTGAAACATCCACTGATTTGCTCTCTGTTCACCATCAGTCTGATGGCTGCGGCCCCAGCTTTCGCCCTCGACATTCAGCTTCCGCCTGAAACTGCTGTCTTCAAACCCAGCGAGTTGCCGGGATATGCGCTGGCCCAGCGCAACTGCATGACATGTCACTCGGTCCATTACATCCAGTCGCAGCCCACGACATCGCCGCGCGGCTACTGGGATGCCACCGTGAGAAAGATGAAGAAACCGTTCGGTGCGCAATTCTCAGACGCGGATATCCCGGACATGGTCGATTACCTGGTCAAGACCTACGGTGCCGAACGCAGTAACGCAGTGCCGATTGCGAACGCGGCGATAAAGCCAGCTGCAGTTGCACCGAAGGCCGGCGCCACCGCAGCAATCGATACGAAAGCGTTGCTTGCCGCAAATGCTTGCATGGGATGTCATTCGATCGACAAAAAGGTCGTCGGGCCGGCATTCAAGGAAGTGGTGGCAAAGTACAAGGGCAAGGCAGACGCGGTATCACTGGTGGCGAGGAATATTCGAGCGGGCGGCGCTGGCAAATGGGGGCCTGTACCGATGCCAGCTTTCTCCCAACTGAGCGAGGGCGAAGCGATGGCCTTGGCGCATTATGTCCTGGCGCAATGAATTTGATGCCATCCCCTTCCTGTAGACGCCTTTACTGAGCATGCCCGCCGGGGACGTGCTTCGCGCCATGCCGTCGCTCGCCCCGGCACAGCCGGGGGCCGGCCGGTGCTGCTTTTCAACAACGGGCAAGCGGGCGCTGAGACAAATCAGGCCGGTTTGACCCGCTTACGCAACAGACTGCCGGCCGCGTTATCCTCGAACCGGCTGGCCTCCTCAATGTAGCCATGGACCGTGCCGTCGTGGCGCCAGCCTCCTTGCTTCTTGATGTCGCGGAAGTCGGCTCCGGCGCGGTGCGCGCTGGTGGCCATGCCACGCCGCAGACTGTGACTAGACAGGTCTAGCACGTAGTCGAGTTTGACCAGTGTCGCGCAATCCTCCAGGATCGTATTCACGCTGCCCACGCCCAGAGCGGCGCTGGCCACCGTCCCCCACTTGCTGATAGACCGAAACACCGGTCCGGCCATGATGTCGGCGGCGTCGAGCCAGGCGCGCAACGCCGCCGCCGGGCAGCAAGGGCCGTCGCTGTACGGGATCGCCTTGATGATCCCTTCGCCCAGTTGGTCAGTCTTCGAGCGCGGCAGCATGATCTCGATGCCCTCGGGTGTCCAGCCAATATGTCCGACCTCGATGGCGACCAGCTCGCTGCGCCGCAATCCGCCGAAAAAACCGATCTGCAAAAGTGCGTTGTCGCGCGTCGCCTTCAACGTGCCGGCGCTGACCAGCTGCACCACGATACGTTCCAGGTCCTCGATTGGAAGGGCCTTGGCCCTCTTCTTCGGGCGGCCGTGCGTGCGTGCGATCCCCGTCAGTGTCTTGCGCACGGTCGGTGTCGAAGCCGGATTGGGGAAGCCCAGGTGGACGTGCCACTGCGACAGTGCCGTCAGGCGCAACGCCAAGGTGCGGGGATTGAGGGTCGGCGCGTAGGTGAGCAGGTATCGGATGATCGCCGCTTCGTCGGCCGGCAACACGCCGCCCCACGCCAGGTAGTGGTTTACGGCGGACCGGTACGCCCGGCGCGTGTTGTCGGCCGTGGCGGCGGCCAGGACGGCGCGGTGCTGGGCTGCGAGCACGGCGTCCACAGCTGTAACGGCAGAGTGCAGCGCCGACGCTGGGTGTGCATCGTTATTTTCGGCGCCGTTGTCGGCGGGTTCGGGGGTGGCCATGGCTGTGTTGCTCGCGGTCGGGCTTGTAACGGGGGTTACGGCAGGATAGCACGCTGCGGATCGGCATCGGTGTCGATAATCTACATTATCGAGCCTAATTATTCACTCATTTCGGATCGATTTTATATCGTAATATAACGTACCATTACGTATTACACCGCACGTTATCTTATCCAAGGAGCGATCATGGCCAGAGCCGGTATCCTGTACTCCCACGTCGCCAAGGCGGCCGCCCAGCTGACCGCCGCCGGCAAGAACGCCACCGTCGACACCGTGCGCGAGGCCTTGGGCGGCACCGGCAGCAAGAGCACGATCGCGCCAATGCTTAAACAATGGAAGGCGCAGCACGAAGGCGAGGTCGCGGCGGCGGGCGCGGGCGTGCCGGCCGATCTGCTGGAGGCGATCAAGGGCGTCTACGACCGGGTGCAGGTAGGCGCGCAGGTTCAGGTCGAGCAGCTGCGCATTGAGCACCAGCTGGCGGCACATAAAGTCGCAAAAGCGGCGGAGGCGCTGCGCGAAGAGGTGCGCCAGCTTGGCATAGAGCGCGAAGCCCTGAAAGCCGAACTGCACAGCGTAATGGCGGCGTTCGCGCGCGAGCAGGCTGCCCGGCATCAAGATGCGGTGGCGATCGCCGCCCTGGAATCAGAAAAGACGGGGCAGGCCCAGCGCCTGGCCGACCGCACGGCCGAGGTCCGGGAGCTGGCGGACCAGCTGGCGCAGGCGCGGCGCCAGTTCGAGCACTTCCAGGAGGCGAGCGCGGCCCAGCGGCAGGATGACAAGCACGCCTACGAAACGCGGATTGCCCGCGCCGAACAGGAGGCGGCCACGCTGCGCGCCAACTTCCAGGACGGCCGCGAGGCGCTGGCCGTGCTGCGGAGCGAGAAGGCCCAGCTGGAACACACATTGCACGAGCAGCGAGACGCGGCCAGGGAGCAAGCCCGCAAGCTGTACGAGGCCACGGAAGGACTGACGGCGACGCGCGAGTTAGCTAGCAGCAGGCAGTTTGAACTGGAAATGGTGGTGGAACGCCTGGAGCATGCCCACCAGGCGAATGAGCGGCTGGAGGCTCGCGTTAGCGAGCTGGAGGGCGAGAACGCGGATTTGAAAAAGAAACCCGCCGCAGCCAGTCCGAAAACACGGAAGACAAAAACGTAAAGCGCTTTACCTTTTTAAATTTAATGGGTTCGAATGATGCGAACCATTGTCAGGGCGATCCTTCTACCGGCGCACCACACAAACCTTTCAGCGAAGGATCGGACCGAATGCCACGCCGCTCACTGCTGTCCGATACCGAACGCGACAGCTTATTGGTATTGCCACAAAGTCAGGATGATTTGATTCAGCAATACAGCTTCACGGATGCCGACCTGGCGTTGATCCGGCAGCGGCGCGGGGCAGCGAATCGCCTTGGGTTTGCGGTCCAGATGTGCCTGTTGCGCTATCCCGGCTACGCGCTTGCCAGCGACACCGCGCTGCCGGATTCGGTGTTGCACTGGATCGCCAAGCAGGTGCGCAGCGACGCCGGCGCCTGGCCGGAATACGGCGAGCGGGAGAAGACGCGCAACGAACACCTGCACGAGCTGCGCGCCTACCTGGGACTGTCAGTCTTCGGCCTGCCGGACTTCCGCAAGCTGGTGGACAGCCTGGCCGACCTCGCTATGCAGACCGACAAGGCGATGGTCCTCGCCGCGCATTCCCTTGAAACGCTGCGCCAGAAGCGCATCATCCTGCCGGCGCTCACTGTCATCGAGCGGGCCTGCGCCGAGGCCGTGACGCGGGCCAACCGGCGCATTTACCGCGCGCTGATCGATCCGCTGGAGCGGCACCACAAGCGCTCGCTTGACAACCTGCTCAACGTGGCGCCTGACATGAGCATCACCTGGCTTGTGTGGCTGCGCCAGTCTCCGCTCAAGCCCAATTCCCGCTACATGCGCGAACACATCGAAAGGCTCAAGGTGTTTCAGTCTCTGGCACTGCCGGAGGGGCTTGGCCGCCAGATCCACCAGAATCGCCTGCTGAAGATGGCGCGCGAGGGTGCGCAGATGACGCCGCGCGACCTGGCGAAGTTCGAGGATGAGCGGCGCTATGCGACACTGGCGGCGCTGGCCATCGAAGGCATGGCCACCGTGACGGACGAACTGGTCGACCTGCACGACCGCATCATGATCAAGCTGTTCAGCGCGGCCAAGAACAAGCATCAGCAGGACTTCCAGAAGCAGGGCAAGGCCATCAACGACAAGGTGCGCCTGTACAGCCGAATCGGGCGCGCGCTGGTCGAGGCCAAGGAATCCGGCATGGACCCGTATGCCGCGATCGAGGCCGTGCTGCCGTGGACAGACTTCACGCAAAGCGTGACCGAGGCGGCAGAACTGGCCCAGCCCGAGACGTTCGACCACCTGCACCTGGTGGGAGAGCAGTACAGCACCCTGCGGCGCTATACGCCTGAGTTCCTCGATGTGCTTCGGCTTAAAGCTGCGCCGGCGGCGCAAGCGGTGCTGGACGCGATCGACGTCCTGCGCGAGATGAACATGACCGGGGCGCGCAAGGTGCCGGACGATGCGCCGATCGCGTTCGTGAAGGCGCGGTGGAAGCCCCTGGTCATCACCGACGACGGTCTTGACCGCCGCTTCTACGAGATTTGCGTCTTGTCGGAGCTGAAGAATTCGTTGCGGTCGGGCGACATCTGGGTGCAGGGTTCGCGCCAGTTCCGGGACTTCGAGGAATACCTGCTACCCACGGAAAAGTTCGGGGCGATGAAATCAGCGCGCGAGCTGCCGATCGCGGTCAACCAGGACTGCGACCAGTACCTGCACGACCGCTTGCTCTTGCTCGAACAGCAACTGGCCACCGCCAACCGGCTCGCGCTGACGAACGAACTGCCCAATGCGATCATTACTGAGACAGGACTGAGGATCATCCCACAGGACGCCGTGGTGCCGGACGAGGCCCAGGCGCTGATTGACTTCGCCAGCGGCATGCTTCCCCGGATCAAGATCACCGAACTGCTGATGGACGTGGACGACTGGACCGGTTTCACGCGCCACTTTGTCCATCTTAAGAGCGGGGAGCAGGCCAAGGACCGGACGTTCCTCATGTCCGCGATCCTGGCCGACGCCATCAACCTCGGCCTGACCAAGATGGCGGAATCGAGTCCCGGCGCCACTTACGCGAAACTGTCCTGGTTGCAGGCCTGGCACATCCGGGACGAAACCTATTCGGCCGGCCTGGCTGAACTGGTCAACGCCCAGTTCAAGCACGCCTTCGCTGCGCACTGGGGCGACGGCACAACGTCGTCGTCGGACGGCCAGCGCTTCCGCGCGGGCGGCCGGGCCGAGAGCACGGGCCACATCAACCCCAAGTACGGCGCCGAGCCCGGCAAGCTGTTCTACACCCATATTTCCGATCAGTACGCGCCGTTCAGCACCAGAGTGGTCAACGTCGGCGTGCGCGACTCGACCTATGTGCTCGACGGCCTGCTGTACCACGAATCGGACCTTCGCATTGAGGAGCACTATACCGACACCGCCGGCTTCACCGACCACGTGTTCGCGCTAATGCACCTGCTGGGTTTCCGCTTCGCGCCGCGCATCCGCGATCTGGGAGACACCAAGCTGTACGTGCCGGCCAAAGTGGGCGATCACCCCGCCTTGCGCTCGATGATCGGCGGCAGCCTGAACGTCAAGCACCTGCGCGCACACTGGGACGACGTGCTGCGCTTGGCCGCCTCGATCAAGCACGGCACCGTCACAGCGTCGCTCATGCTGCGCAAGTTAGGCAGCTACCCGCGCCAGAACGGCCTGGCGATCGCGCTGCGCGAGCTGGGGCGGATCGAGCGCACGCTGTTTATCCTGGACTGGCTCCAGAACGTCGAGCTGCGCCGACGCGTACACGCCGGTTTGAACAAAGGCGAAGCGCGCAATGCGCTGGCCAGGGCGGTATTCATCCACCGGCTGGGCGAGATCCGCGACAGGTCGTTTGAGCAGCAGCGGTACCGCGCCAGCGGCCTGAATTTGGTGACGGCCGCAATCGTACTGTGGAACACGGTCTACCTGGAGCGGGCGACGCAGGCCTTACGTGAGAAAGGCAAGTTGCCAGACGACGGTATGCTGCAATTTTTGTCACCGCTGGGCTGGGAGCACATCAACCTGACCGGGGACTATGTGTGGCGCCAGCAGCGTATAGCCGAAGGCGGGTTCAGGGAGCTGCGCAAGCCCCAAGAGTAGGAAATATTCTAGAAAAGGGAAGATTCAGTTCGCGGCTGCGTGAATCGATTCCCCCGCCCCTCACGCAAGATTCTTAGCTTCTCTAAATAAACCAAGCCCTGCCAGCCTGGTGTGGCCAGATTGAGCCCTGGGTATTGCCGGCGGCAGTTTTCCAGGGCAGGCGACTGAGCATTGCGTTCTTCGTCACGCAGCGCATCCGAGGCGCCTCTGATAATTCGTGCAGCTTCCTCGCGCTCTCGCTGTTCTTCTTGTCTAGCGCGTAAATCCAGTGCTCGGGCATGCTCCAGTTGAAGCCGCTGTACCTCCAGCATGGCAATGAAGCGTTCAATGTTTTCGGCTAGTAGCTGACGCTCGGCGTCGGTAAGAAGCTGGCCAGCGCTTGATCCATAAACGGGCACCGCCCCGGTGTCATAGGAGCCGTATAGGAGCTTGAAGCACTCGGAGCCGAGGACGGTGAACCGCCCATTCTCCCGCACGATGTGGATGCGTTTGTACACGCTGTGGCGACAGCCGTCGCGCTGACAAATTATCCGATCTCCTTTGTCTACCTCGACTACTGCCATCAGCTGCGCGTTCGACATCTTTTATTTTTCCAAGCAAAGACCGCCCCCGGTCATAAATGTCGACTATACAGTATAGGGTCAGGGCGTTTGCAAGTCGACTGCGCGGAATGGTTTGCGGGCGATATGCTCGGCCAAATCGCCTTAGCGCCCGATTTTTTCCGTTTTCCCTATTCGCCCCTCACTGATGCCTTGGCTCGCTTCTGCTCTAGCGTTAGCTTGGGCCAAGGACAATTCGAGTTCATGGAATCGGGTTTTCAGTCCCCCCAACTCCTTTTCCAATTCTGCTACCTGCCCCAGCAATACCTCATTCCCAGTCACTTTGGCGGCAAGTTGTCGTTCCAGGTCTCCGGCATGCAGCTGCTCCGCATGAAGCTGATCGATCTTTTGATCTTGCCGACGGCCGAGCGCTTGTTGCTCGTAAAGCGCCTGTTTGGCATGTGACAGCTCGGCAACCAATTTAGCGCCTTCCTGGTTCAATCGAGTCGCCTCTTCCTGTTTGAGCACCACCGCTTGTTGCTGTTGCCGTAACTCGGCTTGCAGTTGCTGTGTCTGCTGTTCATGGCGCCGCTGATCCTGATCGCGCTGTTCCTTGACTGACTGACGATAATGCTCCAGGGAGTCGCGCGCATGGGCATGCTTTTCCTCTAGCGACCGCCGGTGCGCCTCATTTTCGGCCAGGCGCTCTTGCAAATCGGCCACCTGCTGCTGCGCTGTGTGGCGCAAGATGGTCTCATTTTGCAGACTGGAGCGAGTTTGGGTATGCGTCCGTATTTCCTCGACGCCGTCCTCCCTGGCCTGGCGCAATTGCTGTTGTAGTGCCGCCAGTTCTTTCATATAGTTGTTCACGGCCGCGGCATGGTCTCGCTCCTGCTCGGCGTTCCGAGACTCGATAGCCGAGGTCCGTTCGTCGGCTTCTTCATGCAGTCGCGCGGCCAGCCGAACCACAATATCATGCAAGGCATCGCTGATCGGCGCCTTGCGCCCGTCACCAGAGCCTTCTTCCGTCTCCAGTTCTTTCAGATATTTATGGATGGTGGTCTTGGACCCAGTGTTGCCTAATGCAACGCGGACTGCGTCGACCGAGGGGTAGCGCCCTTGCGCCAGCAACGCATCGCGCGCTTTTTTGATATCCGATTGATACAGTCCGGCGCGGGCCATGGCGTCTCCACGAAATAAGATGATGGATTACATACCATGTAATTACATACCATTTTTCGAGAAATTCAAGCTCAAATTTTCCTTGAAATTAAAGCAGGATAATATAAGGTTATCCTGTGTCAGACGTCTTTTCGTGCCATTTTGGCCGCGTTTGCTGTACATTTGCCGATAGAGCCGGACATAATTGGTGACGCCGCTCGCCACGATCTATCCAGCCGGCCTTACCCGCCCGCTTTTCAGCCTTGTCATGCCATGTCTGATATCGACCTCTTTCTGCAGGCTGCTACGCGCGAGAACACGCGAAAAAGCTATCAAAGCGCGCTCCGCGATTTTGAAGTGGAATGGGGTGGTCTTTTGCCGGCGACGCCGGATAGCGTGGCACGCTACCTGGCCGACCGTGCCGGCAAACACGCTGTCAACACCCTGCGTCAGCGATTGGCCGCATTAGCCCAGTGGCATCTCGACCAGGGCTTTCCAGACCCAACCAAGGCACCGGTAGTACGCCAAGTCTTGCGCGGTATCCAGACGCTGCACCCCGCCCAGGAAAAGCGAGCAAAACCCTTTCAGATCGATCAACTCATGTTGGTCGATCACTGGTTGACGGCCAACGCCGACGCCGCGCAATCCCAGGGAGAACTGGCCGCCGAGCTGCGGTACCGCCGCAATAAAGCATTGTTCTTGCTGGGTTTCTGGCGCGGGTTTCGCGGCGATGAGCTGACGCGCGTGCAGATCGAGCATATTCACATCACGCCAGGTGAAGGGATGACTTGCTTTTTGCCGCGCACCAAGGGTGATCGCCAGCTCAAAGGCGGCAACTTCAAGGTGCCGTTGCTATCGCGCCTATGCCCTGTCACCGCTTATGAGGAATGGATCGCTGCAGCGAGATTGACGGCTGGGCCGGTGTTTCGTGCCATTGATCGCTGGGCCAACATTAGCGCTAACGGCCTAAACATCGATAGCTTGGTGCCGCTTCTGCGTAATATCCTGCAGGAAGCTGGCGTGGATGCGCCTGAGTTGTACAGTGCCCACTCGCTGCGCCGCGGCTTTGCCAGTTGGGCAACCGCGAATGGGTGGGATCTGAGAACGCTGATGGAGCATGTGGGCTGGAAAAATGCACAGTCCGCCATGCGCTACATCGATCGGGAAGATTCCTTTAACCAGCGCCGTATTGAGCATGCCCTGCGTCCTACTGGGGGCAAGTGACTAGCCCATTAGTTAATTGCCGGACCTATCCACTGAGCATCTGATAGTCAACTGCTCGGGTTTGATCGTTGCTACTGGGTCAAAACATGTAAAAACGAGACGCGTTGCGACTGCAGCGTCTCGCAGGGAGACGCCTATCCGATACAATGGACTGTATAAATTTTCGGAATCACGATGAGTCACTCACCGCTTTTGAACCATATTCTGGAAGGAAAAGAGTATGGGCCGATTTTGAAGAGCCCCGATGTTGCGCTGCACCGGACTGAATGGCGCTCCCTGTTCAAAAGACTGATCATTTGCCCGCCGAAGGATCGCACCATTGCCGATAACTTCCACACACAATGGCATGTATCTCATCACTACATTCGGCAGCTTATAGATGACGATGCTTTGCTAATGGATATGTTATGGGTTTGGCTCCCGCGCTACAACGGTCCTTCAGTGGAACTATATCGAGGTGAGAACATTGATCGGCTTGAAAATGGTATGGTCGGAACCGCATGGACCGGCAGGGAGGAGACGGCCAGCACGTTCGCTGGCGGCTTGAACGCCGTCGGCAAAGGCGGCGTGATCCTTCAGACGATAGCCCCAGCCTCGTCAATCATCGCTGGTCCTTCCAAGCATTCCATCTATTTGGGAGAGTACGAATTCACCCTCGACACCCGTAAGCTTGGCGAGATTGTGCGAATCCGCGATTTCAGCCCATGCAACCTTCTCCTTGACCAGAGTCAGGAATGATCGTGCCGATGATGAATGTCGGGGTAATGGAGATGCGCATGGCGCAGCGGCAGATGCTGATGGGCGTGCACATGCGGTTCCTTGCCGTCCCAGCCGTCATCGTGCGTATGCTGGTGATGGGCGTCGTGGCTGTGCGTATGCGTATGGTACAGCGGCTCATGCTCGTGATCGTGCACATGCTTTTCCGTCAAATGCAGCCATATGCCGGCAGCCATCAGCGCTGCGGCTAGCCAGAACAGCAGTCCGGGTATATCGCCCAGCATGAACAGCGAGATCACCGCGCCAACGAACGGCGCCGCCGAAAAATAGGCGCCCGTGCGGGCCGTTCCCAGATGGCGCAAGGCCAGCACGAACATCACCAGGCTCAAGCCGTAACCACAAAAACCCACCAGTCCGGCGCCCAAGGAGATGCTTACGCTGGGCAAGGTGTAACCCAGGGCCAGCGCGATGGCCAGGTTGACGGAACCGGCCACCAAGCCCTTCAAGGCGGCAATTTGCAAGGCATCGCTGGCCGACACCTTGCGCGTCAGGTTGTTGTCGATGCCCCAGCACAGGCAGGCGCCGACAATGGCGATCGCGCCCCAAGGCACGCCAAGCTTTGGCACCTGCTCCCACGACAGCAGGATGCCGGCGGCGACGATCAGCAGCATGCCGATGAAAATGCGCCGATCAAAATTTTCCTTGAAGACAAACCAGGCCAGCATGGCCGTGAGTACGCCTTCGATATTGAGCAGTAACGATGCCGAGGACGCGGGCGTCAGCGTCAGGCCGAACATCAGCAGCACCGGTCCGGCAATGCCGCCGAAGGCAATCGCCCCCGCGAG
Organism: Janthinobacterium sp. 1L-D-8-B-C4; assembly: GCF_057291295.1. Taxonomy (NCBI): domain Bacteria; kingdom Pseudomonadati; phylum Pseudomonadota; class Betaproteobacteria; order Burkholderiales; family Oxalobacteraceae; genus Janthinobacterium; species Janthinobacterium sp. 1L-D-8-B-C4. Next base: position 139,114 of record NZ_JBXAVX010000017.1, on the reverse strand, counting down.
CCATGGCAGATCCGTAGCCGTGAGCGTGGCGGGTTTGTCGTTACTGTTGAGGGTGAGCACCGCGCGCATCACGAAGCAGGCCAGCAAGCCCAGTCCGCTGCCCAAGTACAGCATACCGGCCAGAGTGACGGGAGCAACCTGCCCAACCAGCATTTTGGCAAAAGGCGTACTGGCGCCAAAAAGGGCCGCCGCCAGCAAGGCGTATGCGACACCCTGATGCGTACCTGGCCAAGATGAAGACGATGAGGAAGTCATACCATGCTTTCGTAGAGTGTTTTTGCTTTGGCTGCCAGTATGCACGATCTCGCGCACGCTGGCAGCGCAGCCCTCGCACGTGGCCCGTTGAAGGGCCGCATGGTGGCTTACTTGGCGACCAGCTCGGCCTTGACCGTGTTCTTGTCCGCAAAGGTGATACTGGCTTGGGCACGGGTGCCGGCCACCAGCGGCGTCGCCGTCATGGCGACCATCGTATTGTCCGCGCCAGGCTGCAAGACAACGTCGGTTTTGGTACTGCCCGAGATGATCGTCAACACACCCGTTGCGCCGGCAGTTGCGTAGTTCTTGCCCGCGCTTTTGGCATATACCGTGGCGCCCGTCTTGCCGCCCTTCAGTTCCAGCTTGATCTTGGCCTGCGCCTCATCATGATCGTGGTCGGTATGGGCCCACCCGCCAGGTGCGCTGGAAACGAGCAACAAGGTGGCCAACGTCAACATAACTTTTTTCATGCAATTCTCCATGGATGCGGCGATTTTTTGGTCGGCCTCGCCGCGATAAGCCGTCTTACATGTACGCTGCACCGTGTCATCAGCGCCGCGCAGAGAAAATCAAGCGGATTACTTACTTTTTGTAAATATCGGCGTAAAAACCGCTGGAGCGCAGGACCAGCGTCACCGGCTCGGCCGATTTATTTTTCCAGTACCAGCCGTGCACGCCCGTAAAGGGCGCGATCAGCGAGCCGCTGGAGCTGCTCACACCTTTGTCGGCGATAAAGCTCTCGAACTCGTCTTCGCGCGCGTTGACTGGCTCGCCATGGAAATCATGATTGACCACGGCGCCACCTTTCGTTTCCCAGGAATAAATCAGCGTTGCGCCCTTGGCCAGTTGGGTTTTGACCTCCAGGCCCTTGCCGGGCGCCAGCGTAATTTCCTGCTCGTCCGAACGGTACGGCACCGTTTGCTTGGCAGCAATGGTGAGCGCGCGTTCCTCGCCCGGCGCCGCTACCTGCGAGCCCTGCGGTGCGGGTGCGCTTTCGGCAGCGCTCGCCGCCGGGCGATGCAAGGTGGTCAAGCCCAGCGTCTTGCCGATTCCTGTGGGATCGATGCCGTATTCGGCAGGCAGGATCGCAACGGTCAAAATGAGGCCGGCAACCAAGGCCGCCAGGCCGGTACCGCGCAGCAGTTCTTTTTTTGCGACCGAAATGCCGCCGTTCATTGGGAGGGATGTCATGGGTGGTGCTCCTATTTGCTGAGAAAGCCGGTGAATTGGAAGCCGGCCAGAATGAATCCGGCCGTCATCAGGACGAAATTGCCGGTGGCTGCATGCCGTACAAAGCTGGCCGTGCTGCGCCAGTAGCGCATGGCGATCAGGATCATGCTCAGAGCGAGCAGCTGACCGATCTCCACGCCGACATTGAAGGCAATCATGTTCGGCACCAGGCCATCGGCGGACAGGGCAAAGTCCTGCAGCTTGGTGGCCAGTCCCAGACCATGGAAGAAACCGAAGATCAGCACGGCCGCCCGCTTGTTCGGTTGTATGCCAAAGACCGTCTGGAAGCCGCCCAGGTTGTCGAATGCGCGGTACACGATGGACAGGCCGATAATGGCGTCGACAAAATAGGCATTGATATGCCAGCCGTTGATCACGCCCAGCAGCAGGGTCGTGCTGTGGCCAATGGCAAACAGCGTCACATACAGGCCGATATCCTTCATGCGGTACAGGAAGAAGATCACGCCGCACAAAAACAGCAAATGGTCGTAGCCGGTGACCATGTGCTTGGCGCCCAGATAGATGTACGGCAGGATCTGCATACCGCTGCTGGCCTGCAGAAAACCTTTGTCGGACTCGGATACGCCATGGGCGGCCGCGACGCCAGCACATAGCCACAGCAAGGCGCTGGCCAGCCAGCTCCACCAGGCGCCAAGGCCCGGCTTGTTCGTCATCAATTTCATGTGTTGCTCCTGTTAAAAGTCATAGTGTCGGGAGACGCCTGGAAGGTGCCTTATTCATGATCCATGTCCCACACCACATGCGCGTCGACCAGGATGCCGTAATACGCACGCGCCGCCGCCACCCGCGCCGCTAGGGCGTTTTGCTGGGCAGTGGTTGCCTGGCGCCGCGCCGTCAGTAGCGTAGGAAGATCGGCTTCGCCCAAGGTGTAGGCACGTTGCAGCAGGCGTGCGTTGTCACGCATGTCCGCCGCGCCCGCTTCGGCCACTTGCCAGCTTTCATGCGCGCCTTGTGCCGATGCCAGTGATACGGCAATGGCGCCATCGAGGGCGCGCCGCTTCCGTGCGACCTCATGCTGCGACACCTCCATGGCCTGGACCGCCCGCCCATCGCGTGCGGCCCGGTGGGCTCCCGGCAAGGGAATGCTGAACATGACACCCGTGATGCGCTCACGCCCGCCCACCTCCGACGCCGTGTACAGGCCGACAGTGGGGTCTGGCGTGCGCTCGGCCCGCATGCGCGCGCTGAGGCCTTGCGCCTTGAGCAGTTGCGCCTCGGTAATCTTGAGTTCGTCACTCTGGGCCAGGATGCGCTCACGCCAGAACGTCGGCGACTCGGCAAGGGGCAGCGAGGAAGGCAAGGTGGACAACTCGCGCTGGAAGCCAGGAAAACGCGCATGCAGGCGCGCCCAGGCAACAGCAGCGGCCGTTTTGGCTTCGATACTGACGCGTTGCTGGTCGGCCAGATCGCCACGCGCCAAGCTGGCATCGAGCACGGCGGCGTCACCTGCCTTGACGCGCTTGTTCACCGCAGCAAGATTGTCGCTGGCCGCCTGCTGGTGCTCGGCCGCCAGTACCAGCGCCTGTTCTGCGTGCGCCCAATCCAGCCACAGCCCCAACAATTCACGGGCGGTCTCGTGCAAGGCCTCGCCATAGCGCGCCTCACCCTCGTCCAGCAGCGCCTGGCCGATGCGGCGATCGGCACTGGCCTTGGCCGGCAAACGCAATGTGCGCTCCACGCCCGCATTCCACTCCTTGTATTGGGGACCTGCTTCCACGGTACGCCGCTGGGCCGTGACCTTGGCGGTCCATTCATAAGGTGAGTCCTGCGCCAGCGCGGCATCCTGGCGCAGCATCTCGCGCCCGGCACGGGCCGCAGCCACCTCGGTATCCTGGTCCAGCAAGGGACGAACCATCGCTGTCGGCAACAAGCCGGGCGCCGGTGGCAGTGGCGCGGCCTGGACCGCACCTGCCGCCAGCGCAATGAGTAAGGCAAATTTCATAGCTCCTCCCCCGCGTCGATGACGGACGTGAACCAATAACGCAAACCAGCACCCTGGAATACCTTTCGCAGCATGGCAATCACCTTATCCTTATGCTCTTCCGGCAGAAGTGCATCGATGCGTGTCATCTTGGCCAAACCAAGTACTTGCTCGGTGGCGCTGAGCCGATCGTGCGCCAGGCCGTGTGCGGCCGCCGCCGTACTGGTAAAAAGGGAAATTTCGCTACTCATCAGCAGCGTGTCGAGCACGCGCTCTTCCAGTGCTGGAGGACACAGCAAGGTTAAACACAGTTCAGTCATGGGATTTCTCCTGCTTCGCCACCGCGAAGCGCAAGTAAAGAATGGGCAACAGCAGCAGGGTCAAGGCGGTCGCCGTGATCAGGCCGCCAATCACGACGATGGCCAAGGGGCGCTGGATTTCCGAGCCCGGGCCGCTGGCAAAGAGCAGCGGAATCAAACCAAAAGCGGTGATCGAAGCGGTCATCATCACTGGGCGCAGGCGTCGTCTCGCTCCTTGCACCACCAACTCGGCCAAGGCCATTCCCTCGGCACGCAGCTGATTGAAATAGCTGACCAAAACGATGCCGTTGAGCACCGTGATGCCCAGCAAGGCGATAAAACCGACCGATGCCGGCACCGACAGATACTCGCCCGTGACCCACAAGGCGACGATGCCACCCACCAGGGCGAACGGGATGATCGACAGTATCAGCAGTGCCTGGCGCACCGAGCGGAAGGTGGAAAACAGGACAATGAAGATCAAGCCCAATGCCACCGGAACGACGACACCCAGCCGGGCGGCCGCGCGCTGCTGATTCTCGAACTGGCCACCCCAGGTGATGCGGTAACCGGTCGGCAGCGTCAGCGTCTTGGCCACACTGGCTTTGGCTTCGTTGACGAAACCCACCAGGTCGCGCCCGCTGACATTGGCAATGACCACGCTATAGCGGCTACCCATCTCGCGGTCAATCTTGACCGGCCCCTCGGCCCGTTCCAGCTTGGCGACCGAACTGAGCGGCACGTTGCTGCCGTCCTTGGCGGTGATGCGCACGGCGGCAAAATCCGTCGGCGACAAACGCACAGATTCGTCGGCGCGCAGCAAGATAGGCGTACGTCGATTGCCCTCGACCGCGTGGCCCGCCTGCTGGCCTTCGATTTGCACCCGCAGCGCGTCCTGGATTTCTTCGACACTCAGGCCTAATCGGCCAGCCTGCAAGCGGTCGACGGCCACACGCAGGTATTGCACGCCATCGTTTTGCACCGTGTACACATCCTGATTGCCCGGTATGGTTTTCAGCACGCTTTCCACCTGCGACGCGAACTGGTTTAGTTGCGCCAGGTCGGGACCGAAGATTTTCACGGCGATATCGCCGCGCACGCCAATGATCATCTCGCTCACGCGCATTTCGATCGGTTGCGTAAAACTGTATTTAATGCCCGGCAGCTGGTCGAGTACCTTGCGGATCTCGTCCATCAGCGCTTCCTTGCCCTTCATCCGCCATTCGCCGCGTGGCTTGAGCAAGAGATAAGTGTCGGTTTGATTCAAACCCATCGGGTCGAGGCCGATCTCGTCAGAACCCGCGCGCGCCACCACGCCCGTCACTTCGGGCAGTGCCTGCATCAGGGCCTGATGGATCTTGAGGTCCAACGCAGCGCTTTGCTCCAGGCTGACGGAAGGCAGCTTTTCGATGCCGACAATCAGGTCGCCCTCATCCATGGTTGGCATGAACGTCTTGCCCACCTGTGTGTAGAGCAAGCCCGCGCCGAGCAACATGACTGCGGCGCCGATGGCAACCACCCGTTGCCGGCGCATGCTCCAGGCCAGAACGGGTTCGTACCAGGTCAGCAGCTTGCGCGGCAACCAGGGTTCCTGATGCGCCACGTCGCGCAGCAGATACGAAGCCAGCACGGGAATGACGGTCAGCGACAGCAGCAGCGAGCCGGCCAGCGCAAAAACGATCGCCAGGGCGACCGGGGCAAAAAACTTGCCTTCCAGATCCTGCAGCGTCAACAGTGGCAAAAAGACAGTGATGATGATGACGATGCCGGAGGTAACGGGGACGGCCACTTCGCGCACCGCCCGGTAAATCGTATGCAGGCGGGGCAACTTGCCGGCAGTCGGATCGTGCGCCAGCCTTTGGACGATGTTTTCCACCACGACAACGGCCGCGTCGACCAGCATGCCGATGGCAATGGCCAGGCCGCCCAAACTCATCAGATTGGCCGACATATTGAAGCCGCGCATGAGAAGGAACGTGATCAGCGCCGCCAGCGGTAGGACCAGGGCCACCGTCAGCGCCGCGCGCAAGTTGCCAAGGAACAGCACCAGCAGGACAACGACAATCACCGTTGCTTCCAATAATGCGGACGAGACGGCACCCACAGCTTTCGAGACGAGCTGTGCCCGGTCATAGAAGACATTTAGGGTGACGCCCTTGGGCAGGGTGGGCTTGATTTCGTCGAGCTTCTTGCGCACGCCTTCGACCACTTGCTGCGCATTGGCGCCGGCCAAGCCAAGCACCAGACCTTGCACCGCTTCCCCTTTACCACTTTGGGTCACGACGCCATAGCGTGTCAGTGAGCCGATACGCACTTCGGCCAGTGCGCCCACACGTAGCGGCACCCCGTTCTGTACCGTGACGACGACCGCGCGCAGATCATCGAGGCTGGTAATGCTGCCTTCGCTGCGCACCAGCAACACCTCATCGCCTTCACCCAGGCGCCCGGCACCGTCGTTGCGGTTGTTGGCGCGAATAGCCTCGCTCAACTGCGCCAGGGTGACGCCGCCGGCCGCCATGGCCAGCGGATTAGGCACGACCTCAAAGGCGCGTACGACACCTCCCAAGGCATTGACGTCAGCCACCCCTGGCACCGTGCGCAAGGCGGGGCGGATCACCCAGTCGAGCAAACTGCGGCGCTCGGCCAGGGAAAGACCGCCGCCCTCGATGGTAAACATGAACATTTCACCCAGCGGCGTGGTGATCGGCGCCATGCCACCGCTGATGCCACCGGGCAAGCTCTCGGTGATACCGGCAAGCCGTTCACTGACTTGCTGGCGGGCCCAGAAAATATCAGTGCCGTCCTGAAAGTCGATGGTGACGTCGGCCAGGCCATATTTCGTGACCGAACGCAGGACTTTGGTCTTGGGAATTCCCAGCATTTCGACTTCGATCGGCACAGCAATGCGGCTTTCCACTTCTTCCGGCGTCATGCCGGGGGCCTTCATGATGATCTTGACCTGGGTACTTGAGACGTCCGGAAAGGCGTCGATGGGCAACTGGTTGAAGGCATACCAGCCAGCACCACTCAGCATCAACGCCGCCAGCAGGACAAATAGCCGTTGCGAGAGACAGGCCTGAATCAGACGGGCTAACATCAACTGCCTCCTTTTTCGCCAAGCCAAGAGCCTTTCAGGGCCACGACGCCGGAGATGGCGAGATGATCGCCTGCCTTCAGCTTCCCGGACACGCGCACGCGCTGCCCGGCGCTACTGACGACGGTCACCGGATGGGCTTCAAAGCCATCCTTATTTCGCACAAAAACGTAAGCTTGCTTGCCGTCGTGTGCCAGCGCGGCCAGCGGCACGTCCCAGGCGGCAGTATTGGCACTCAACGGCAATTGCACGGTGACCATTTCACCGGGCCGCAAGCCGCTTGTCCCAGCATCCAGTTCGGCGCGAATAGCGACCGTCTGGCTACCGGGTGCGACGACCGGACTGATACTGACGATGCGTGCCTTGCTGTTGCGCCCCTCTATCTGCAAGGCGCCGCCGACCCGCCAAGCCGCAGATTCAGCGGCAGGCGCCTGGATGTCCAGTGCCAGGCGATCCACTTGCGTCAGGTGCAGCAAGGCGGTGGCAGGGTCGATTCGCTGACCCGGCTTGACCTCGATGTTGGTCACGATGCCGGCCTGGGTGGCCGTGAGCGTCAATCCATCCTCCAGCTTGCCGCTGGCGATAATGCGTTCGATAGACTGTGCCGACAAACCAGCTAGGCGCAGCGCGGCTTTTGCCTGGCGTAATGTCGCCTCGCTATCTTGCAGCGTTGCCTGCGCCTCTTGCACACGGCGCTGGGCGATGATGCCTTCATCGAACAAGGCGCGTTCGCGCTGCGCAGTCTGGCGGGCCAGGCCGGCCCGGCTCGCAGCTTGCAGCAATTGCAATTGCAAAGGCCCGAGTTCCTGGCTCACCAGGCGCAGCAATGGTGCACCGCGCTTGACTACCTGGTTCGGCTGCACGTACAACTGGACCGCCAAGCCCGTCACGGGCGAGCTGACAATCTGTTCACCACTGGCGGGCAACGTGACTTGTGCAGGCAGGTTCAGCACGACCAGCTCGGCATCGCGCTGCAATGCCCGCACTTGAATATCGAGGGCTTTCATCTGCTGTTCCGTGACAGCAAATTTGGCCGAGCGCTCCGCAGCGGACGACGGAAGGCACCATGCCAGCGCAAGCGCCAGGCACAAGGGTGAGAGTATTTCTCTTGTTTTCATGATTCTTTCCTGAATGAGACAGACAGGGCTACCGGGCAATCGACGCCATGGCCCGCAGGCCAGGCACGCCAACGCTCCCCAGGTGCGCCAAAGTGGCGGCTGTGAAGGAAGGCAGCACAAGGTAAAGATGCAACGAGGACAGAGACGCGCGGCGCATCAGGGCGCGCGTCTACCCCGGCAGATGCTGGATGGGGAGCGCAGGCTCCCGGTCTTGCAGACGGAGTTAGGCTGTCAGCGCACCGCTACAAGGCGGGCGGAACGGAGGGTCGTACGATGGGAGCGGCAAGCGCAGGGTGACGAATTGCGGCGGGACATTGGCGTCCGCAGCCAGCATGGAAAAACCACCAAAGGCGGTATCCGGGAAAAACTGAAGGTGGTCGACGGCGTGCAAGGCCTGGTGTCCGGACTTGCCGGGCACCTCATTGTTGCGATCATCATGATCGCCGTCGTCACTGTGGCCCAGGTGGGCATGCTCATGCTCACCGGCATCCTGGTCGAGCTGGCCGATATGCGCCATCTCATGTGCCAGGCGAACGCTGCTCCCCGTCCATGCGCCGCTGTTCGTCATGAACATGACGAACAGGAAAAAAGCGAGGTAATGGGAGAGTGACTTGCGCATGCCCGGAATGTATCACGCCTGTCATGACTTTGCGAGGGCTACTTGCAAGAGAAAAATTTCACCACATCACATGAAAACATTTGGCAAACAATGAGGTCGAAATTTCTTGCAAACGTTTTAACATTCAGACATACGGCAGTCATGAGAACCATCCATCTACAACGCTTTCTGCTCGTTGTAAGCCTGCCGACCGATAGCGCGCCCTCCTTGTCAGCGTTCATATCATGGCGCTGTTGTGAAAAGTTTAAAAAAGTGCAGACACCTTTCTTCGTATTCTCATTAGCACTGGTAAACAGTTCAATTCTGACAGGATTGTAATCCTGGCGTTAGACGACTGTCACCTTTCCAATGTAGACTAAAGACAGAGACCGACGGGGATCTTCGCCATCCGCAGAACGTGGACACAGCAGTTGAACTAGTGAAAAAGTGATATGCGATTATTAGTGGTGGAAGACGAGCAAAAGGCGGGCGAATATATCCAGAAAGGTCTGAACGAGTCTGGCTTCGTGGTTGACTTGGCGAGAACTGGACCCGACGGACTTCACGCTGCCACTACTGCCCATTATGACCTGATCGTGCTTGACGTCATGCTTCCGGGCTTAGATGGTTGGCAAATCATCTCTGAGTTGCGCAAAACGGTTGATACGCCGGTGCTATTTCTTACCGCACGGGATGGGCTCGATGACCGCATCAAGGGTCTGGAGCTTGGTGCAGATGATTACTTAGTTAAGCCATTCGCTTTTGTTGAGTTGCTTGTTCGTATTCGAACGTTGTTGCGCCGAGGGCCGATCAGAGAAGCTGATATTTTTCAGATTGCCGATCTGGAACTGGACATTCCTAAGCGAAGAGTAATACGGGCCGGTGTTCGGATTGATTTGACTGCGAAAGAATTTGCACTTTTGCATTTGCTATCCAAACGGGTCGGACAAGTTTTATCCCGGCCGTTGATTGCATCGCAAGTCTGGGATATGAATTTTGACAGCGACACGAACGTGGTGGATGTCGCGGTACGCCGTCTACGAGCAAAAATTGACGACCCCTTCGAGGTAAAACTGATCCATACGATTCGGAGTATGGGCTATGTATTAGAAGATAGACAATGAAGACCAAGAACTGGTCTCTCACCACGCAGCTGGGGGCGCTCTTCGCCTGCATCTCGGCAATTGTATTTTCGGCCTTAGGCATCTATCTCTATCAAGCTCTCACGGTACAGCTCCAAGCACGGGATGACGCAGACCTTGTCGACCGTATTGTGTTCATCAGACATATGCTTGAGGAAACACCGAGTGTAGAGTCGATTCGTGTGGATCCGCACCGTTTTTTAGATGCGGTCGATTTGCATGGCGGCTTTTTGCTCGTTATGCAGGCACAAGACGGTGAAGAATTAACCCGCAATACCCGTGACCGTTCATTCATGCATGCCAGTCGGGCTGTACCGGTAGAGACGTTGCCAGAGCCATCTCACGTACGTGCTGCACCAGGGCATAGCGAACCCAACCTAAGAGTTATTGCTGCCCTGGGTACCGTTGGTTCGACAGGTTCCGTGGTGAAAATCACGCTCGCCAGAAGCGAAGAGAGCCGCGCAGCTGTTCTATCTGCATACAAGTTAAAAGTGCTTGCATCGGGCTTCTTTGGTGCGGTGCTAACAGCCCTACTGGGGTTTCTACTAGTACGTCGCGCGTTGCACAAAGTAAAGCTCATCGCGCAGCAAGCTCAGCAAGTCAGTGCGCACAATTTGGAAGTGCGCTTGCATGCAAAATCAGCACCGAAGGAAATCCAGATACTGGCTGATTCGTTCAATGAGGTGCTTGACCGCCTGCAAAATAGCTTTAATAACCTTTCCCAGTTTGCAGATGACTTGGCACACGATTTGCGTACGCCTCTCAACAATCTGATGGTTCAAACAGAAGTTGCCCTGTCTCAGCCCAGATCATCCGATGAATATCAAAACCTGCTTTCATCTAACTACGAGGAGTTTGGCCGTCTAGCTAGAATGGTGGAAAGCATATTATTTTTGGCGCGGGCTGACCATGACCAAGTTTCGCTAGCAACTGAGCAGCTTGATATGGATGTTGAGCTGACGCGAATCGCCGAGTATTTTGAAGGGCCGGCATCCGACGCAGGGATATCATTCATCGTCATCGCCTCAGGTAAAGTGCTTGCTGATGGGCACCTGCTTCGCCGCGCGGTGAGTAACCTTGTATCGAACGCTCTTCGGTACACGCCGAAGGGCGAAATTATCTTGCTCAAGGCGATAGAGGACGACGACGGGGCCGTAGTTTCTGTTTCCAATCCTGGCCCAGGCATCGCGCAGGAACACCTGTCGCGGTTGTTTGACCGGTTCTACCGTTCCGATAAATCGAGGGCCAGTACGTCAGCCTCCGCTGGATTGGGTCTTTCAATCGTCAAATCCATCATGGCGCTTCACCATGGCCGAGCCAGTGTCACGAGTGAGCTTGATGGAGTTACCCAATTCACGCTATTTTTTCCTGGCACGACAGCATCGAACGAAACAGTTAAGCGCTGAAAATGGATTTTTGAGGACAGAAATCTTGTGCTCAGCGGTTAACTAAGCAAGCTGCAGCTCCCAGTATCCGACATCAATCCACTGATCAAATTTACAGCCAACCCGCTTGAACATGGCCACCTTCTCAAATCCTAGGCGCTCGTGCAAAGCAACGCTAGATTCATTGGGCTGCGCAATGCCACCAATGACCACTTGCAGTTGGCGGTGCCGGAGCTCCTCGATCAGGGTACTGTAAAGCTGTCGGCCGATGCCCTGACCGACTCCATCGTGCGCCACGTACACCGTTGACTCGACCGAAAAACGATAGGCGCTCCGGGCACGCCAGGGCGTTGCGTAGGCGTAACCTAGTATTTGACCATCGCGTTCAAAGACGTACCACGGCAACTGCGCACCCACAGAAGCGATGCGCTGGGCCATCTCATCGATGGCGACCATCTGCTCTTCAAACGTGATGGTGGAGCTGCTGACGTAATGGTTGTATATCGTGGCGATCGCAGCAGCATCGGCGGTAGTGGCAAGTCGAATCATCAGCGGGATCCAAATAGACGTGAAATGGCAGGAAGGAGCACGGCCGCAAACTACGCACGGCACCCTAAAGTATCATTCTAGCAATAATCCATCCTATGTGGCTTCACGGCGCATTGCGTTGAGTAGGATCGCGCAGAAAAGCTGGTGAAGGCCCTGTGCCTCCCGAGCGGGCCCGCTCCCGTCCTGCGGCCTCTGCCCACCAGATCAACTGGGAAAAGGTGCGTTCGATATAGGAAACCCAACGCGTACTGTCGACTTCAGGTGCAAAGCTGCCATCGGCAGCAAAAACAGTATGTGCTGTCGGAATATGGATCATGGCCGACACCGGCAAACAGCCCAGCTCGGACAGAAAAGCGCGCATACCCACCGCCGCCCGCACACCACCCCACTGGCCCGCCGAATAAGTGACGATGGCGCTGGGCTTGAAGGCAAACAAAGAACTGCCAAAGTGGTTCAGTAAATGCATCAGTGCCGGACTCATTGAATGATTGTATTCAGAACTGACCATCACATACCCATCGGCGCTGGCAATCTCACTGGCCAGTTGCTCCAACGGCAAGGGCGCGCGCCCCTGCGCATAGGAAAAGTGTGGCTTGAACACGTCACCTAGCTCGTAATCGAGCGGATCGATGAGCACCACATTGTGGCCATCATGGCGGCACTGCGCCACGATGGCCTTGGCGACCCGTTCGCCCACGCGCGCAGGCAGGGGCGGTGTGCTGGTGCGAATAGAACCGAGAAACACCAGAATTTTCATCTTCATCTTACCCTTTCCAGCCAAAACCTCGGCTAGGTCATCGTGCAGTGAAAACCCGGCGAACGGGCCAACATGAAAACAGCCTATTTGCTTGGCGTCTCGTGATTCATGGCCGCTTCGGCGAGGGCGCGTACTTCGGCCGGCATGGATTCCTTGCGCTCGCTATAGCGGCTGGTCAGGTAATCCGAGCGATCGCGCACCACCAGGGTGAATTTATACAATTCCTCCATGACGTCGACCAGGCGGTCGTAATATGGCGACGGCTTCATGCGGTCGTTTTCGTCGAACTCCTGGTATGCCTTGGCAACGGACGACTGGTTCGGAATGGTCACCATGCGCATCCAGCGGCCCAGCACGCGCAAGCCGTTGACGGCGTTGAACGATTGCGAGCCGCCCGACACTTGCATCACCGCAAGGGTCCGCCCCTGCGTCGGACGCACGCTGCCCATTTCCAGCGGCAGCCAGTCAATTTGTGACTTGAACACACCTGTCACAGCGCCATGGCGTTCCGGACTGCACCAAACCTGGCCTTCCGACCAGAGCGACAGCTCGCGCAGCTCCTGCACCTTGGGATGGTCAGGGCTGACGCTGTCGACCATGGGCAAGCCATGCGGGTCGAAAACCCGCGTCTCGGCGCCAAAATTCTGCAGCAGCCGCTCCGCCTCCAGAGTCAGCAAGCGGCTGAACGAGCGTTCACGTAGCGAGCCGTACAGCAAGAGCATGCGCGGCGGATGCGTTGCCACCGTCGCTGGCATAAGTTTATCAACCGTCGGCGTATCGAGGTGCGCAGCACTGATATTGGGCAAGTCCTTGACTGGCTTATACATGGGGCACCACCCGCTTTCCTTGCGCATCGATGACCGCCTCGCCGTCTTCTTTGGCAAACGTGCCCAGTTGCGGCAAGGGCAGAACGTCAAGCACCAACTCCGATGGGCGGCATAGGCGCACGCCAAGCGGCGTGACCACGAACGGACGATTGATAAGGATGGGATGGGCCAGCATGGCGTCCAACAGTGCCTCGTCGCTGATTTGGGCCTGGTCGAGACCCAGTTCCAGGTACGGCGTACCTTTCTGGCGAATGGCCTCGCGCACGCTCAAGCCAGCACGGGCAATCAAATCGACCAGGGTCTCGCGCATTGGCGGTTGCTGCAGGTATTCGATGACCTGCGGCTCAGTGCCAGTATTGCGGATTAACGCCAGGGTGTTGCGCGAAGTGCCACAGGCCGGGTTGTGATAAATAGTGATATCCATAATAAATCCTTTCCTTAATAACTGAGGCGCAGTGCCAGCGCCGCCAGGGTCACCAGCAACACAGGCAAGGTGAGGACGATGCCGACGCGGAAGTAATAACCCCAGGAGATGTGAATCTTCTTACTGTCGAGGACATGCAGCCACAACAGGGTCGCCAGGCTGCCGATAGGGGTAATTTTCGGCCCCAGGTCACTGCCAATGACATTGGCATAAATCATCGCCTCGCGCACGGCGCCCTGCGCTGAGGTAGGATCGATCGACAAGGCCCCGATTAGCACCGTCGGCATATTGTTCATGATCGAGGACAGGACGGCCGTCAGCACGCCTGTGCCCATGGCCGCGCCCCATACGCCATATTGGGCAAAGTAATTGAGTACGCCAGTCAGGTAGCCGGTCAGGCCCGCGTTGCGCAGGCCATATACGACCAGATACATGCCCAGAGAAAAAACAACGATCTGCCATGGTGCATTGCGAATGACTTCGCGCGTGGGTATCACATGGCCTTTAGCGGCGACAGCCAGCAACAGAGCGGCGCCAACGGCGGCCACGGCACTGATCGGCACGCCCAGGCTCTCAAGCCAGAAAAAGCCGATCAGCAGCAGCGCCAGGACCAGCCAGCCGGCCTTGAAGGTCGCCATGTCGCGGATCGCGGCGCCGGGGCGTTTGAGCTGGGAGACGTCATAGTCTTGCGGGATGTCCTTGCGGAAAAACCACATCAGTGCAAGCAGGGTCGCTATCACTGCCACCGCGTTGACCGGCACCATCACGGCCGCATACTCGGCAAAGCCGATCTTGAAATAGTCGGCCGAAACGATATTGACCAGGTTCGACACCACCAGCGGCAGGCTGGCCGTGTCGGCGATAAAGCCGGCCGCCATCACGAAGGCCAACGTAGCTTTGGCTGAAAACTTCAGTTCGAGCAACATGGCGATCACGATAGGCGTCAGTATCAGCGCCGCACCATCGTTGGCAAACAACGCAGCGACAGCGGCGCCCAGCAGGACCAGCAAGACAAACAACTTGCGGCCGCTACCACCTCCCCAGCGTGCCACGTGCAGCGCGGCCCACTCGAAGAAACCGGCCTTGTCGAGCAGCAGGCTGATGATGATGACGGCGATAAACGTGCCGGTTGCATTCCAGACGATGTGCCAGACGACGGGCATGTCCGACAACTGGATGACACCAGCCAGCAGCGCGACGCCAGCGCCGATGGCCGCGCTCCAGCCAATACCCAAGCCACGCGGCTGCCAGATAACCAGTACCAGAGTCGCCAAGAAAATCAGGAAAGCAGTCAACATACGAGCGCCTCCTTGGGGGCAGCCGGGGCAAAGACACTAGAAATGTTGTCGAGTTCAGCTTTCAGGCGTACAGGGTCATGCTGCAGCTGCTCTAGCGGCAAGGCGAAGAAAGCCTCGATGCGTGCGCGCAGAATGCCATACGTCACCCGGAAAGCAGCGTCCTTTGCTGCGTCCGTCCCCGTGACATGGCCGGGATCGTCTACACCCCAGTGGCTACGAAGCACTGGGCCCAGGTAGGCCGGGCACGTCTCGCCAGCGGCGCTGGCACACACGGTGATGACGATATCGGGCACGGAAGGCAGAGCGTCCCAGGACTTGCTGTAATACCCCAGGGTCGATATCTGCTCGTTGGCCAGCAACGCCAGTGCTCCTGGGTGCAGCGCCCCGGCCGGATGACTGCCTGCGCTCAGCGCATGCCAGCCTGCCGGCGCCAGATGATTGAAAGTCGCTTCTGCCAGGATGGATCGGCAAGAGTTGCCGGTACACAAAAAAAGAACGTTCATGAAATTATCGCAAAATAGTGAAAAGTAAGGCATGCCCGTTATCAACAGGCATGCCGGGGCGCTCGCCTACTAGACGGCGCTTTGTCCAATTGCCTTGATCTCGTGCTGGATCGCGTTTTTTTCGAGCATGTGCAGCGGCAAACTGACGAAAACGTTCATCCGGGTCATGATCTGCCGGAACACCTTATGGAATACCTCGCGCTTTTCTGCGTCGGTGCCAGTAGCTGCAGCCGGATCTTCGAATCCCCAGTGCGCCGAAAGCGGATGACCTGGCCAGTATGGGCAGACTTCGCCGGCGGCGTTGTCGCACACAGTAATGATGAAGTCCATGTGTGGTGCGTCTGGAGTACCGAATTCATCCCAGCTCTTGCTGCGCAGTTTATCGAGCGGATAGCCGGTCGCTTCAATTTGCTCGATGGCGAATGGGTTGACGCTGCCGCCCGGGTGGCTGCCAGCCGAAAAGCCACGGAAGCGGCCCTTGCCCATGGTGGAGACCAGCGCCTCGGCCATCACGCTACGGGCTGAGTTGCCGGTACAGAGAAACAACACGTTGTACACTTTGTCGGTCATGACGAATCCTTTAATCACTGCGTTGGTTGGGGGGCGATTCAATTTGTACGTTTGGATTCATGCGGCATCACAGGCTGCGCCTTGCGCAGTAGTGCAAGGCGCGCCGCCGCAGCAGTTTTCGGTCAAAAAGCCGATCAGGGCATTCATGCTGTCGATATGCGCGGCGTAGATGACAAAGCGTCCATCTTGGCGCGGCACGATCAGGTCCGCGTGCACCAGTTCCTTCAAGTGAAATGACAGGGAAGATGGCGGGATGCCCAGCTGTTCGGCAATCTTCGTTGCCGCCATCCCTTGCGGTCCGGTCTGGACAAGCAAGCGAAAGATGGCCAGGCGTGACTCCTGTGCCAGTGCCGCCAACGCAGCGATGACATTTTTAGTTTCCATGTGCACTCCTTTTAATTTCATATTTCTATAATAATCGAATTATGAAATTAATGTAAACCTATTTTTATGCGCGGCTATCGATTCACCTTGGTACGGAACTCTTGACGTCCTGGTCTTCTCCAGACGTATCGACATACCAATTAGCTGAATCTTCGTACTCAGTGGCAGAGGTGTGCGTCTCTCAGCACGTTGGAAACTCTGGTATCGCATGTATCTGGCGACAAACGACTTATCGAGAGGTAATAAGCTGCTCAATCAAATGGCGGTACTGCTAGCGCTTAAAGCGAATGCTTGGCGGCCGCAACGACGGCATGCCTATCTTCACACTCGACCTACTCTTGATAAACCATTGCTGCGCCTAGCATGTTGCCGCAAGAAAGTCGCGGTTCCACTTCGAACCTGCTACCTTAATCAAATTATCAAGGTTTCTGTAATGAAAATGTAATGTTTCAGTCATTCGGGTGTGCGGGTCCCCTACGTAGAATAGCTTCATCGGATCCGCAACTTCATTCACCCGCACCTGAAAAATAAGGACATTCCAATGAAATCCATCAAAGCCAACATCGTCGCCGTTTTTGCTGTCATCGCTCTCAGCCCGCTTGCCGCGATGGCACACCAAGGCGAAATGCACTCGAATCCAGCGTTTGGCAGTGCTGCTCCGGCGCCGGCCGCCACGCGCACTATCACGATTTCATCGACTACGAAGTATGTGAATGTCGCCCAGGGCGACGTCGTCAAGTTTGATGTGGATGGTAAGACGTTCACTTGGCAGTTCGATACGCTACGAGCCAATTCGAGCTTTGACTTTTCGGCAATTGCGCCGTCTGGCGTGAATACCCACGGCGTACGTGTGTACGTGGCACCTAACCCGACCTACGCCAACTAATTACATGTACGCCCGCCAGTGTACTGCTGGCTCATGAAGTTATTGAGATTTGCGGGACGACCAGTGCAGATGAAAGATGACCCATTGATCGCCCTGTTTTTCGAGCAAAGCTGTTTCCGTGCCGAATAAGTGCACATTTTTGCCCTGGAATTGTCCTGTGGTCTCTGTTTCCTGCATCACGACGGCCAGGTTTCCATCAATACGTTCGTTTTGTTTTAGGACTTTGCTTTTAGTGGCCTTAGCAAAGGCGGTATCGGCTGGCAGGTGATGGCCAGCGTATTCATCACGTGAACGCTCAACATGCCCAGATTCGTAAATTTTAATTTCAGGGCTAAGCAAAGTGCTCGCCTGCTCGGATATTCCGCTGGCGAGCGCTTCGTGAAATGCAGCAACAGTTTCAGTTGGTGTGGCGGCGTATAGGGGAAGACTGAATACGGAAATAGCGATCAGGGAAGTAAGTTGGCGCACGAGGTCTCCAGTGTTTTTGTTTATATGATGAATTGCAGTGATGCAATTAAATCAGCGGGCGGTGATTGTGACAAGGTGGAAGTGAAAATACTCTGGAAAACTGAAATTCGCTTGACCTTCCGCCAGTTGGAAGGTGTAGCGTAAAAAGGCGATTTCATCTCAGGTGGTTCAGGTAATTTGCAAGGAACTTAGTTGTCCGTCATAGGGAAGATACTGCAGATGAATTTCATGCTGACGCGCATTGTAAGCAACCGGGCCGAAATAGGTGCAGGACAGCGTACGCCTTACTCTACCTTTGGAGGCAACAATAGCCGCCACTCATTCCTCGCGTCCCTTGAGCTCCCTCCACACCACTTTCCCCGCCACCTCCTGAAATCATGCACTGGCGTTCGCCTCACCTCGTGCTGTATCCACCCAGTAACCAGTCATTTTGAAAGAGAATCATGCAACGCTTCCACTTATTGCTTCTGGCAACGGTTAGCTTCTCGCCGGTTGTCTATGCACAATCCACTCAACCCGCGAGCACCACGGCGACAGTGACGGATGCTAAGGCCATTGTGCCGCCGTTGAAATATGTTTCTGCTTTTGCGGATGCTAAGCCGATTGGGGAGCCCCCGATATCTCCAGATAAGGCCTGGATTCAGGCAAATAAAGAAGTGACAGGGGACTCTCAGCATGGCGATCTGGGGGACATGTCGATGGAAATGGTACCCGGTGCAAAAAGCCAGGAAGAACCCAAGCCGTCTTCGGCGAACGATCCGCACAAAGGCCATCAAATGAACATGAAAGGCAAATGACATGAAGCGACTATCGTTGCCAACACCCAATCGGGTAGCTACTGTATTCGGTGTCATATTTCTTGCAGGTTGCGCCAGCTTTTCACCGGATGGTGGATTAAATGATGTCTCCCGGCTAACGCAAGAGAGGATTGGACAGGTCAAGCCCTTCACGAAAGAGACGCTGAAAGATAGCCAACAGTCCACTTCACAGGTGCAATCACTGCTGTCCGCGCCACTGACGCCTGAATCTGCGGTTCAGATTGCGCTGCTCAATAATGCAGCGCTGAAGATCTCCTTCGCTGAATTGGGCGTCTCGGAGGCTGAGTTTGTACAAGCTGGACGGATGCGCAATCCAAGTTTTAGTTTCGGCCGCGTCAGTGGTGGTGGCGATGCGGAAATCGATCGCAGTGTGATGTTTGATATTGCGGGCCTGCTGACGTTGCCCACGCGTCGCCGCGTTGAGCAAGGACGCTTTGAGCAAGCCAAGTTGCTAACAGCTGCTCAGGCTGTGCAGTTGGCGGCAGAAACCCGTCGGGCATATTTTATGGCCGTTGCGGCGGCCCAATCGGCCGCTTTCGCGGAGCAAGTGCGTGGCGCCGCCGAGGCATCATCGCAACTCGCCGACAGCATGACCAAGGTTGGAAACTGGAGCACACTTGATCAGGCCCGTGAGCGTGCGTTTTACCAAGATGCGTTGACACAATTAGCGAGGACCAGGCATGAAGCAACAGCCACGCGCGAACAGCTCATTCGCCTCCTGGGCCTGTGGGGAGAGCAGCAAAATTTCGTCCTGCCTGACAGATTGCCTCCACTGCCGGAAAAGCCGCAGGAAACGAACAATGCGGAAGCACAGGCAATGTCGCAACGTCTCGATATGCTGTCGGCCCGCCGCGATACCGAGGCAACGGCCGCGGCACTTGGCTTGACAAAGGCAACTGGCTTCATCAACGTTTTTGATGCCGGCTACACCAATAAGAGTACGACAGGTTTGCCACGCGAGAGCGGCTACCAGATTTCCCTTGAATTACCAATTTTCGATTGGGGTGGCGCCAAGGTCGCGCGGGCCGAGGCGCTCTACATGCAGTCCGTTCATCGCACCACCGACACTGCCGTGCGGGCGCGCTCGGAAGTTCGGGAGGCGTACTCCGCATACCGCACTAGCTATGACATCGCCCGTCATTATCGTGACGATGTTGTGCCGCTGCGGAAAAAAATATCCGACGAGGTTCTGCTTCGCTACAACGGGATGCTTGCCAGCGTATTCGAATTACTGGCAGATTCGCGCGAGCAACTGGTGAGCGTAAATGCCGCCATCGAAACCCAGCGCGACTTTTGGATTGCAGAAACCAAACTTCAATCCGCCATCAACAGCGGAAGTACGAACGATACAAGGGCCATGCCATGATTTCACGTAGAGATTTTTTCAGAGGTGCAGGTGCTGTAGCGGTAAGCGCCGCTGCCGTTAGCAAGGCCGGTGCCGCGTCATTGCCTGAGGCCATGTTGATGGACAATGCCAAGACGCACATCCCTCCGGTGCCACCCACTGGCCGGCCCTACAATCCGGTCGTGACCCTGAATGGCTGGTCATTGCCATGGCGGATGAATAACGGCGTAAAAGAATTCCATCTCGTTGCCGAACCCGTGGTGCGTGAACTTGCACCAGGGATGAAAGCCAACCTTTGGGGCTATAACGGGCAATCCCCAGGCCCGACAATTGAAGTGGTCGAAGGTGACCGGGTGCGTATTTTCGTGACCAACAAGCTACCTGAGCACACCAGTGTTCATTGGCATGGCCAGCGCTTGCCGAACGGTATGGATGGCGTAACGGGCCTCAATCAACCGGGTATCGCTCCGGGAAAGACTTTCGTCTACGAATTCGAGGCCAAACGGCCAGGTACATTTATGTATCATCCCCACGCCGACGAGATGGCCCAGATGGCGATGGGGATGATGGGCTTCTGGGTGACCCATCCAAAGGATCCATCGCTCCATGCTGTGGACCGTGATTTCGTTTTCCTGCTCAACGCGTATGACGTGGAGCCGGGAAGCTATACGCCGAAGATCAACACCATGCTGGACTTCAACCTGTGGACATTCAATAGCCGCGTCTTCCCCGGCATTGATTCATTGCCTGTGCGCCAAGGTGACAAGGTACGCATCCGTGTCGGTAACCTGACGATGACGAATCACCCTATTCATATACATGGCCATGAGTTTTTCGTCACTGGTACGGATGGCGGCTGGACACCACCGGCGTCGCGCTGGCCTGAAGTCACCACCGATGTCGCAGTTGGGCAAATGCGCGCCATCGAGTTCGTCGCTACTGATCTGGGTGACTGGGCACTTCACTGCCATAAATCCCACCATACCATGAATGCAATGGGCCATTCGGTACCGACAATGATTGGCGTCAACCATCGCGGGGTTGCTGAAAAAATTAACAAAATCGTCCCTGAATATATGGTGATGGGCGACAAGGGCGGCTCCATGGGAGGCATGGAAATGCCGCTACCAGATAATACTTTACCGATGATGACGGGTGAAGGACCGTTCGGTGGGGTTGAGATGGGGGGAATGTTTACCGTCTTGAAGGTGCGCAAGGACCAGAAGCGCGGCGACTACTCCGATCCTGGCTGGTACAAGCATCCGGCCGGAACCGTGGCATACGAGTGGACGGGTAACCTTCCTGAGCCAGAACGTGCAACTAACGCTGGGGGGCAGTCGATGCCGACGATGAACAAACCCAATATTGAAGTTACTGTTCGTAAACCGACCGGACATAGCGGTCACTAATTTTTTTTAACTGAAAGGAAACATCATGAAAAACCTGCACAAAGTTGTATTGGCAACCTTGATTGGCCTGTCATCCGTGGCAACGACCTCCGTGGTGCTCGCACAGCAGCAGAGCGCCTCCGCGACGCAAGACGCGATGAGCGAAGGGGAAATCAAGAAAGTGGATAAGGACGCCGGCAAGCTGACCATCAAACATGGCGAGCTGAAGAACTTGGGCATGCCTGGGATGACTATGATGTTCAAGGTCAAAGAGCCGTCGATGCTTGACAAGGTCAAACAAGGCGACAAAGTACGTTTCGTGGTGGAAAAAGTTGGCGGTGCATTGACGGTCACTTCCATCGAAGCAGTAAAGTAAATTTAACAAAGAGAGTTGAACATGAAGACACTGCGGAAAATGATTCTTGCCACATCCATTGTGGCGGCAACGCTGGCTACCCCATTTGCCTTGGCACATGCGAGCTTGAAGAGCTCCAATCCCGAGGCAGGTGCCTCCCTGGCAGTTGCACCAAAGGAAATTGCGCTGACCTTCAACGAGAAGGTGGAAGAAGCCTTTAGCTCAATCACTCTGAGCGATGACGAAGGCAAAGCCGTTGCTGCAGACAAGGCAAAGGTTGATGCAGCAAATCCGGCCATCTTACGCTTGGAAGTACCGACATTGAATGCTGGCGCCTATACCGTGAGCTGGGCAGTTGCAGGGCACGATGGACACCGTCGCAAAGGCGACTTTAAGTTCACGGTGAAATAAATGGATGCAGTCTCGCTGTTGCAAGTCAGTTCAGCTTTGCTGCTGAACCTCGGCTTTGCCTGGCTCGTTGGATCATGGTTTGCACGCTACTGGATGCGTTCTAGCGGTGTCGATCATGATCATTTCGAACCAGCGC
Organism: Janthinobacterium sp. 1L-D-8-B-C4; assembly: GCF_057291295.1. Lineage (NCBI taxonomy): Bacteria > Pseudomonadati > Pseudomonadota > Betaproteobacteria > Burkholderiales > Oxalobacteraceae > Janthinobacterium > Janthinobacterium sp. 1L-D-8-B-C4. Next base: position 116,932 of record NZ_JBXAVX010000017.1, on the reverse strand, counting down.
TGCGCAAACTTGACTTGATGGCAGCGGCAATCAGCATGGTTGGTAGTGCATCGGCACTATTGAGCGCGACGGCGGTCATGGGAGGTGTAGGGCTACGCGAAGCGTGCCCGATGTTTTGGATGATGGTGTCGACAACTGACTACGGACATGCAGGCTGCGCCATTGTTGTGACGATGCTTGTTCTCTTTATTGTTCGATTTGTAGGCGGAGTCGGCCGCAGCAGCGATATTGCTGTCGTTCTGCTTTTGGCTATTTTTTCTGCAACACGGGCGTCCATGGGGCATGCGGGCGAGGAAGGCTTCTGGACCATTCCGCTAGCGGTTGAAGCGATCCATTATTTTGCCATCGGCCTATGGACTGGTGCAGTGATGGTTTCCGGCTGGTTTGTTCTACATAAGTCGCGGATAAGGAAATTTGATACGGGTACCACCGATCAATACCTAGAATTGATGTCCCAGGCAGCAATGCTTGCAGTAGTTGCCATTGTTGCTACTGGAATTTACAGCGCATGGCACCGAGTGGGGAGCTCAGAGCATCTTGTTCATACCACCTATGGCATCACCTTACTGGTCAAAGTTGCAATGGTCCTTCTTGCCGTCGCCTTGGGCGGCTACAACAAATTTCTTGGATTGCCTGCCGCCTCCCGCTCCTCCCGCGGCGTCACTCTGGTGAGAGTCGTTTTACAAGTAGAGACCTTGCTACTGCTCGGTGCACTGTTTGCGGCGGCAATTCTTACCACTCAACAACCACCTACCGCGATGTAATGTCGCGACGGTTTTCTACAAGGGAGTACGATATGAAAAAGATGACCTTAAATGCAATTGCAGTAATGTTACTGGCCAGTTTGAGCACTTTCAGCATTGCTGCGGTACCGGATAGCAACCCAGCAGCACATAGTGGCCACCAGCATGGCGCAAATGAGCAGAGCGCATCTCTTGTGGGCAAGGCGGGTGACCCGAAAAAAGCGACGCGTACCGTCACTGTCGATATGAACGACACCATGCGTTTTAACCCAGCGTCTATCGCCGTGAAACGGGGCGAGACTATTCGCTTTGTCGTCAACAATTCCGGCAAGATCAAGCATGAGATGGTCATTGGTTCTGAGAGCGAGTTGAAAGAACATGCCCAACAAATGGCAAAGTTTCCGGAGATGGAGCATGCGGAACCCAATCAGGTGACCCTGACGCCTGGGAAATCGGGAACCATTGTCTGGCAGTTCGACAAAGCCGGCAAAGTGGAATTTGCGTGCTTACAACCCGGCCACTTTGAGGCGGGCATGAAGGGGCAGGTAGTGGTTTCTGCCAAATAGATGACTTCATTCGGCGGGAATGTTCAATTCCCGCCGTTGCCGCAATAGCTGGTTCCACCACAGCCAACGAAACAGGCGAATCTGGCCAAGGAGTGATTCATGAGTAGAACTGACGCCGAGCATCATGCACACGAGCATCATCACGACAGCCACAGTAAAACTGAACCCGACGATGCGCGGCTGGCAGTAGACGAAAAACCATTCATTGACCCGGTATGCGGTATGCACGTTGGCGCAAATCCCGAAAAAGAAATCACCTACAAAAGTATGGTCTACCACTTCTGTAGCGGAAAGTGCATGACAAAGTTCAACGCAGCGCCAGATTCCTTTATCGATAAAGCGAATGCGGCACCCAACCCTGCGCATGCCCCCCAGGAGGGAGCAGTCTACACCTGCCCGATGCACCCCGAGATTCGCCAGCCAGCACCGGGAACTTGCCCTATTTGCGGCATGTCGCTCGAACCTGAAATGCCGACGCTAGATGAGGCGGAAAACCCGGAGCTAGTCGATTTTCGCCATCGTTTCTGGTGGACGCTGCCTCTTACCTTAGTGGTGTTCTTACTGGCGATGTTTGGGCATGTGTTCCTTTCTATGGGGCTGCCAGGCCAAAACTGGATTGAATTCGCATTAAGTACACCTGTCGTACTGTGGGCCGGCTGGCCATTTTTCAGACGCTGGGCGCAATCGCTGGCACGCATGAGCCCGAATATGTGGACTTTGATTGGCTTTGGCGTAATGGCTGCTTATGGCTATAGTGTCGTCGCCACAATCGCACCGGGCCTCTTCCCGCTTACCTTTGCTGCACATGGCCGCATAGGCGTATATTTTGAAGCAGCGGCAGTCATTGTTTCGCTCACGCTTCTTGGACAGATACTTGAGCTGCGCGCACGCTCCCAAACTTCCGCCGCAATCAAATCCTTACTTGGCCTCGCTCCAAAGACGGCTCGACGCATTCAGGACGATGGCTCCGAGAATGACATCCCGCTCACGCACGTCCACGTCGGCGACAAACTCCGTGTCCGACCCGGTGAGAAGGTACCAGTTGATGGCGTAGTGCTCGATGGCGAGAGCTCGCTCGATGAGTCAATGCTGACTGGCGAGCCCTTACCTGTGACAAAGCGTGCAGGAGACACGTTGATTGGCGCAACGATCAATACCAGCGGGAGCCTGATTATGCGTGCCGAAAAAATCGGCAGCGACACGATGTTGTCTCAAATCGTACAAATGGTCGCGCAGGCGCAGCGCTCCCGCGCGCCTATGCAACGACTCGCCGATAGTGTTGCAGGCTATTTCGTGGTCGTTGTCGTGGCAATAGCGCTACTGACGTTCGTGTTATGGGGAATGTATGGCCCTGAACCGAGCTGGGTCTTTGGTTTTGTTAACGCCGTTGCAGTACTGATCATTGCTTGCCCATGTGCATTGGGGTTAGCCACGCCGATGTCCATTATGGCCGCCACAGGCCGCGCGGCCACCCAAGGTGTGCTCTTTCGGGATGCCGCAGCGATAGAAGACCTCAAGAAGGTCGACACACTGATTGTCGACAAGACGGGGACCCTCACTGAAGGTAAGCCTTCCTTTAACAGCGTGGTCGCAGCGCCCGGTTTCAAGGACGAAGACGTCCTGCAAATGGCGGCGAGCATAGACCAGGGCAGCGAACATCCGTTAGCGCACGCGATCGTCTACGAAGCGAACAGGCGAGCACTGGTGCTAACCAAACCTGACAGTTTTGAGTCTGCCAGCGGTATTGGCGTGCGCGGCACGCTTGGCGGGGTGCACATCGCACTGGGCAACACCGCGCTGATGGATGCTGACAAAGTCGATTGGAGGCCGCTTGCTGAGGTCGCTGAACGCCTGCGGACAGAAGGTGCTAGCGTCATGTATCTATCCTCTGACGGCGTTTTGGCTGGACTGATTGCGGTGTCGGATCCCATCAAGGCAACGACGCATGAGGCCATAGAAGGCTTGCGCGCTGAAGGGCTGACCGTAATCATGGCCACTGGCGATGGCGTCACCACTGCGAAGTCCGTAGCCGAAAGGCTGGGCATCACGGAGTTCTACGGCGAGGTGAAACCACAGGACAAGTTGGCCTTGGTAGAAAAACTGCAAAAGCAAGGCAAGGTGGTCGCAATGGCCGGCGATGGAATCAATGATGCCCCCGCACTGGCGAAGGCCAATGTTGGTATTGCCATGGGTACAGGAACAGACGTGGCTATCAATAGCGCTCACGTCGCTTTAGTAAAAGGAGATCTGCGTGGGATTGCCCTTGCCCGTCGAATCTCGGTCGATACTGTTCGAAATATGTGGCAGAACCTGGGCTTCGCGTTTGTCTACAATGCCTTGGGCATTCCCCTGGCTGCCGGTGTGCTGTATCCATTTACTGGCCAACTGCTATCGCCGATGATCGCCGCGTTAGCGATGAGCCTGAGTTCCGTGTCTGTCATTACCAATGCACTCCGGTTGCGCGGTACCGGTCGGCCTTAACCGCTGACTGTGGCACCGAGCGACATTCTTGTGGAAGCAAACATGAATATACCTGCGATAGTGAAAGCTGCATCGAATAATGGCTGCTTGCTTAGCAACGAAGAATTGAATTTTCTTCCGGCTGCACGCCTCAATAGAGACTGTTTCTGCACCAGTTTGGATAGCTCCGCATTGAAAATAGCGCTTTCTAGCGAACCGGGCATGGACGGATTGCACGAGTTGATCGAGGAGCGGTGTCCCTATCTATTTTCTGCGCGGCCTATTTTTGTCTCGTATCGCCAAAGCAAACGTATTGCGGACGTTATTGCAGCGATTGAATCCGTAATATCGCTGCCATCGTATCGTGCGCGCGTTCTGACTGATGCTCCTGACATTGCCAAGCATAATCCTGATGATGCAAAAGGAGTATTTTTTGGCTATGACTTCCACATCCACGACGATACCTTGGCGCTCATCGAAATCAACACAAATGCCGGTGGAGCGATGCTCAACGCCGCGATGGCAAAAGCCCATAGATCGTGCTGTCTCAGCGATAGTGAATTGACACGAGCCATTGATAGCGGTGCGACCCTTGAAGATACCATCTTCAACATGTTTGAGTCGGAATGGGCGCTCTCTCAACGTTCACAGCCACTTCGGACAGTCGCGATAGTTGACGATCATCCAGAGCAGCAGTATCTCTATCCCGAGTTTGTTCTTTTTCGACGCTTGTTCGAACGCCACGGCATAGAGGCCGTTATTGCCTCACCATCGGACCTTACCTATCGTGATGGCGTTTTACGTCATGGGGATCTTGCTATCGACTTGGTCTATAACCGGCTGACCGATTTCATGCTTGAGTCGCCCCAGTGTCTCCCATTGCGTTCGGCGTATCTAGAAAGCGCAATCGTGCTAACGCCGCACCCCCAAGCGCATACCCTCTATGCAAATAAGGCAAATCTGGTTCTGCTATCGGATAAGAAAGAGCTCGTAGCGCTTGGCGTAGCCCCCGCCGTGCAAGATATTCTGCTCAAGAGCATACCGCGAACGCAGATTGTGACGGCCTCCGATGCGGACCGCTTGTGGACGGAGCGCCGAAAGTTGTTTTTTAAACCTGTTGCAGGTTACGGGGGGCGAGCCACGTACCGTGGTGAAAAGATCACCAAACGGGTATGGCAGGACATTCTGGCTGGTGACTACGTCGCTCAGGCCCTCGTCATACCCGGTGAGCGCTCGATCGGTTCCACCGATAATCCTAGCTCGCTGAAATTCGACCTTCGAGTCTATGTTTATGACGGAAAGGTGCAGTGGACCGCGGCCAGGATGTATCAGGGGCAAACCACCAACTTTCGCACCCCTGGAGGTGGTTTTGCACCTGTTTATAGTTTGGACGACGAGCGCACTGCGAATGAAATCAGCTCTATCGCGACTAGAGCTAGTTCCCATCACGATTGAGACGTGTTTGATCCTTAAAGCGAACAGGTTAGTTAGTTACTCTATCCGACCAGCTCTCTGAAACGTCAGAAATCGAATGTCAATGAGGGAGGAATCCATGAATAAAATTGAATCGATCCAGGCATCTATCGGGCTCACAGTTAAGGGTAGCACCAGCGCGGAAGGCAAGACGGCAGGGCAAATGTTTTCTGCCACATTAGCTAATGCACTAGGATCGACGCCAATAGTGGCAATGGCCTTGCCTCCAGTGGCAACTATTCAACACACACAGTTTGACCTTCCATTGAATTTGACCGCTGCTAAGATTTGGCAGCAGGTGAGTATCAATGAACGTGCGCTCGGACTGCGGGCGTACCGTCAAGAACTTCTCGCATCCAATATCGCGAATGCCGATACGCCTGGATATGTGGCGGTAGATATTGACATTGAGAAGGCCTTAAAAACAGGAAAGTCAAAAGATGACGTTTCCCTGCAATTTCGTATTCCAGCCCAAGGTAGCATTGATGGAAACACCGTTGATATGGATGTTGAACGGGCCCAATTTGCTCACAATTCCCTCATGTATGAATACAGCGTTGATCGTGTCAAGGGACGCTTCAAGGAACTAGATGACCTTTTGAAAAATACACCATATTAGTAATCTCTTCTTGGAAATACTGACAGTAGCGACTTAATGCAACTACCGCAGGCAACGGAAAGATTAAGTCATGGCGTGATCGGGTAAGCACCTGAATGGATACGATCGCTGCTGGCCGCATATGCCACCAGCAGCGATCGCATCCAGCACTCAAAACCGCGTTACTTTTTCTTCATCATTTCCTGACAGTCCTTCATCATTTGATCCATTTTTTCATACATTTTCGGATCCATTTGATGATCCTTTTTTGGCTCCATCTGATGTTCCATTCCAGCTTGCGGGGCTTTATTGGCCGCTCGCATCATTTGCGCCTGCTTGGCCTTGCGCCCTTGCTCAATCAGTTGCCAGTCCGGGCCAGCGAAGGCGGGAAATGCAGTGCTAAGAGTGCTGATACAGAGCAGCGTAAGTAGTAATTTTTTCATGATAGACTCCTCGATAAACTAATTTGATGTATGCATCGTCATCCCCATGGTCAAGTGGCTAATTCAACCATCGACAATACAAAAGCCGCAGCGCAACTGCGGGAACGTCTGACATATCAGAAAAAAAATCACTTCTATCCGTTTGCGAAACAAAACGCATCGTAGCAGTGGTAGCACCGAGATCCGGATAGTCGCCGCCTGCGTTATGGTCGGCAAAAGGTGGTCCCATATAGCAGAAGGCGCATGTCTGGCAGCTTGGCATGGCCATCGGCTGCGCAATCGCCGCAGATGCAGGCATGTCGTTTTGCAGTGGAAACGCCGGTATATGGCTGCACCAGATAAAACCGAACAACACCACCGCACACCTCACGAAATACACGAGGTGCTTAGCCGAGCGGTAGGTGCCGAACGGTCTCATGACGGCTAATTCTCCTCTGCTGCTGCCGAGCCGGCGGCACGGATCTGACGCCGACGAAGCAGCAGATAAACCGCAGGGACCACAAACATGGACAACAACGGCGCGGTAATCATGCCGCCAACCATCGGCGCGGCGATGCGCTGCATGACCTCCGACCCGGTGCCGGTGCCCAGCATAATCGGCACCAGGCCGGCGATAATGACCGCCACCGTCATTGCCTTGGGCCTCACGCGCAAGACCGCCCCTTCACGAATTGCATCGAGCAGATCGGTTTCACTAGCGTTACCATTCGCCAGACGTTCATCCCAGGCATGCTTTAAATAAAGCAGCATGATTACGCCGAATTCGGCCGAGACGCCAGCCAACGCGATGAAGCCGACGCCGCCGGCGACTGACAGGTGATAGTCGAGCAACCACAGTAGCCAAATGCCGCCGGCCAGCGCAAACGGCAGCGTTGCCATGATCAAGGCCGCTTCATCGAAGCGCTTGAAGGTCAAATAAAGCAGCACGAAGATAATAAGCAAGGTCGCTGGCACGACGATTTTGAGTTTTTCAGTGGCACGCTCTAGATATTCGAACTGCCCCGACCATGCAATGGAGTAACCCGCCGGCAATTTGACTTCCCTGGCGACGACTTGCTTCATGTCATACACAGTCGAACTCAAGTCGCGATCGCGAATATCGACATACACCCAGCCTGACAGCCGGGCATTTTCACTCTTGAGCATCGGTGGGCCGTCGTCGATGCGGATCGCGGCGACATCACCCAGCCGGATTTGCGCCCCCCGCTCTGTCAGCACCGGTAGCTGGCGCAGTTTCTCAATTGAGTCGCGCACCTCGCGTGGATAGCGCACATTAATCGGGAAACGCTGCAATCCTTCAACAGTTTCACCGATATTGTCGCCGCCGATCGCCGCCGACACCACGCTTTGCACGTCTGCTATATTCAAGCCATAGCGGGCGGCCGCGTCGCGATCGATGTTGACGTCGATGTACCGTCCGCCGTTCAGGCGCTCGGCCAGCGCTGAGGAGACACCCGGCACCTTCTTGACTGCGCGTTCTATCTCACCAGTGATGCGGTCAATTTCCTGCAAGCTAACGCCTGCGACCTTGACGCCGACCGGGCTTTTTATGCCGGTGGCCAGCATGTCAATCCGGTTGCGGATCGGCGGCACCCAGATGTTGGACAGCCCAGGCACCTTGACGGTGCGGTCCAGTTCCTGTATCAATTTTTCCGGCGTCATGCCAGGGCGCCACTGATCGCGCGGCTTGAACTGGATCATGGTTTCGAACATTTCCAGCGGCGCCGGATCAGTGGCGCTCTCGGCTCGACCGGCCTTGCCGAAGACGCTTTGTACCTCTGGTACCGTTTTAATCAGCCGGTCAGTCTGCTGCAACAACTGCGCGACCTTGCCGGCCGACAGACCGGGCAACGCCGACGGCATGTACAGCACATCGCCTTCATCCAATGGCGGCATGAATTCGCCGCCGAGCCGGGTCATGGGCCAGATCGTGATGGCTGCTACCAGTGCTGCCGCCAGCAAAGTCAGCTTTGGAAAACGCAGTACGACATCGAGCAAGGGGCGGTATAGCGCGACCAGGAAACGATTGAGGGGATTCTTTTGCTCATCGGGAATCCGGCCGCGGATCAGATAGCCCATTAAAATGGGAATCAGCGTCACCGCCAGTCCAGCCGCCGCCGCCATCGCATACGTCTTGGTAAAGGCCAGCGGCGAAAACAGACGGCCCTCTTGCGCTTCCAGAGTGAACACGGGAATAAACGAGAGAACGATGATCAAAAGCGAAAAGAACAGTGCTGGTCCAACCTCAACAGCAGCGTCGCCAATGACGCGCCAATGCTCATGACCCTTTAGCTGTTTACCTGGATGGGCATGATTCCAGGCTTCAATATGCTTATGGGCATTCTCGATCATCACCACGGCGGCATCGACCATCGCGCCTACAGCAATGGCGATACCGCCCAGCGACATGATATTGGCGTTGACTCCCTGGTAGTACATGACGATAAAGGCGATCAGGATGCCGATCGGCAGCGTGATGATGGCCACCAGCGCCGAGCGCAAGTGAAACAGGAACAGCGCACAGACCACAGCGACGACAATGAATTCCTCGATCAGCTTTTCTTTCAGGTTGGTCACAGCGCGCTTGATCAGGTTCGATCGGTCGTAGGTGGGGATGATCTCGACGCCGGGCGGAAGGCTCGCTTTTAGCTTTTCCAGCTTGACCTTGACGGCATCGATGGTTTCCAGCGCATTTTTCCCGGAACGCATGATGATCACGCCGCCAGCAACTTCGCCCTCACCATTCAAATCGGCAATCCCGCGCCGCATCTCTGGCCCGATCTGGATGCGCGCGACATCGCCCAGCCGGACCGATACGCCAGCGTCAGTCGTCATCAACGGAATCTTGCGGAAGTCGTCAAGCGACTTCAGATAACCAGAGGCCCGTACCATGTATTCGGCCTCGCCCAATTCCAGCACGGAACCGCCCGTTTCCTGGTTGGCTTTCTGCACGGCATCGATAATTTTGCCATGTGGGATGTTAAAGGCGCGCATCTTGTCTGGATCGAGCACGATCTGGTACTGACGCACCATGCCGCCAATGCTGGCCACTTCCGAGACGTTGGGCACCGCTTTCAACTCATACTTGAGAAACCAGTCCTGCAAGGCGCGCAATTGCGACAAATCGGTCTTGCCGCTACGGTCGACCAGCGCATATTCATAGACCCAGCCGACGCCGGTCGCATCTGGTCCGAGCGCGGTTTTTGCCTGCGGTGGCAGGCGTGACTGCACCTGGTTCAGATATTCCAACACCCGTGAACGCGCCCAGTACGGATCGGTACCGTCTTCAAACAGAATGTAGACGAAGGAGTCACCGAAAAACGAGTATCCGCGCACCGTCTTGGCACCCGGCACCGACAGCATGGTGGTGGTCAGTGGATACGTGACCTGGTTCTCGACGATTTGCGGCGCTTGCCCCGGATAGCTGGTGCGGATAATAACCTGCACGTCCGACAGGTCGGGAATGGCATCGAGCGGCGTGCGCGCCAGCGACCAAATGCCCCAGACCGTAATGAATACAGTCGCCAACAAGACCAGAAAACGGTTGCTGATAGACCAGCGGATCAGTTTTGTGATCATTTCGCCACTCCCGCGGGTGCTTTCATGCCACCCATGGGTTTATTTTCGGGTTTCGGCGCACCGGAGGTCGGCGCAATGGCCACGATCTCAAAGCTGCCATCCTCGCCTTGCTGGATGTCGAAGGCGACTCGGTCACCTATGCCAATATTGCGCTGCAAGCCCGTGGAAGACACTTTGAAACCCATCGTCATCGCCCCCCACTGCAGCGACGTGATAGGGCCATGCGAAATGGTGATTTCATCCTTGCCGATCTGTTCGACCTTGCCTACCCCATGGTGGCGCGGAAGTGCCTTGTCTGCGTCAGGGGACTGCGTATCGCTCATGCGTGTCGTCGTTCCCTTCAGGCTGGCCTCGGAATCGATCAAGAACTGCGCCGAGACGACCACTTTCTGACCAGCGGATAGGCCCTTGCGAATTTCGGTGAGACCACTGCCTTCGCTGCCGACCTCCACATCGACGGGCATAAACTTGCCGCCCTCCTGGGCAAGCATGACAACGCTGCGCGTACCCGTCTGGATGACTGCCTCCGACGGCACCTGCAAAACATCGGTGCCACTGTTTGACGCGAAGGTCAGAGTAGCAAACATACCGGGCAACAACTGAGCGCCGGGGTTAGCCAGCTCCACACGGGCTTTCAGGGTTCGCGTCGCGGCATTAACTTCCGGCAAAATGGCACCCACCTTGCCCTTGAAAATAGTTCCGGGTAGCGCCTGTACCTGCGCTTCGACGGCGTCACCAGGGCGAACCTTGGCCGCCACGCTTTCGGGAACCTCCGCGTTGACCCATACTGTCGCAAGTCCATTGATGCGAAACAGCGGCGCACCAGCGGAGACGGTCATTCCTTCGCGGGCGCCAAGCTCTGCGATCACACCGCTGATGGGTGCTGAAACCGTCAAGCGAGGATGGACCTTTCCACTTGACTCGACTAGCCGGATTTGCCCCTCACTCATACCAACTAGCCGCATGCGCTGGCGGGCAGCGTCGACCAGGGATGCTGTTTCATTGCCTTGCATACGACGGCTTGCCAGATAGTCTTCTTGTGCCGCGATCCAGTCAGGGACATACAAGTCAGCCAAGGGTTGCCCCTTTTCCACCGGATCGAGCAGGGCACGCGCATACAAGCGCTCTACAAATCCACCGCTACGCGCCTGCACCAGTGCCACGTCGCGCTCGTTATAGGCAACGTTACCGACGGCAACCAAGCCGGCGGACATCCTTCCTGATGTGACGAGCGCTGTGCGCACTCCCAGGTTTTGCTGGACCCGCGGGCTAATCGTAACATTACTGTCCTCACCATCCCCCGCAGCATAGACGGGCACCAGCGGCATATCCATGAACGGTGACTTACCGGGTTTGTCAAACTTCTGGCCCGGCACCATGGGGTCATGCCAATATAATGGTTTCTTGTTGGCAGCACTCGCGGCGCCTGCTGCGTTGCCGGATACCGCCTTGACGTCACCTGTAGATACTGTCTGATGTGCTTGTCGTAAACCAAACTGGTAACCGGCATAAGCGACCGCTGCAAGGGCACCCGCAAGTACTAGGACGCGTAATTTCTTATTGTTCATTTGAATTCCTGCTGGCGATGTACTGCGGAAATCTGCGTGATTGCGATGTCGGGAAAGAGGAAGCGAAGCTGTGCCCAGAACTGGGCTGTATTCATCTGCAACTGCAGCAACTGAACGTGCATGTCCGCACTGTTACGCCTGGCAGCGAGCACCTCAGCCAAAGAGGCTTTTCCGCCACGATAAGAGGCCAGGACCGCTTGGCTTCGCTTGTCGGCAAGGGGCAATAGCTGGAGCGCGTAGCGCTCGCTACGTTCTTGGCCACTCCTCCATTCGATGAGCAAGGCACGGATGTTGGCGGCATCTTCTCGCAGCAGTTCGTCGCGTTCGCTCCTCGCTTGTTCGACCAAGGCGAGTTTGGAGCCTAGTTCGCGGTCCTGCCGGTTTTTGCGATCCCACTGTAATGGCAGGGATAGGCCAACGGAGACCATGTTCGAGTAGGCCGCGCCGCGCTGCTGGAATGCGAACTCGATACTCCAGTCCGGATGCCGATTCGCTTGCGCCAGATTGACGTCGGCCTGGGCGACTTCTTCCTGCCGATTCAACACCATGATCTGCGGGCGGTGCGCCAGTTCAGTGTCGAGCAACACCGGGTCCAGAGGGATGGTGCCCAAGTCGGGCATGCTGGAATCGGCAAGTTCGCCGCTGCTGCCAGTCCAACGCACCAGCATGTTTTTTGCCGTATTGAGGTCGCGTTCGACCTGACTGGCTCGGTCCTCAAGGGTTAACAAGGCAGAACGCGCAGCCAGCACGTCGGCCTGGCTGCCACGCCCGCCCCGATAGGCGGCCGTAGCGGCGTCAATTTCCTGGCGGGAAAAGACCACTTGTTCTGTCAGAACTACTGACATTTTCCGAATGTAGTAGACGTTGAGCCAGGAGATCGCCGTGTCGCGCTGAATCGCGGCGAGTGCGACATCTTTTTGCGCCTGCGCCTTGTCGGCTTCGCGCTCAAGACGTGCGGAACGCCAGCGCAATTTATCGGCGCGTGTCAGTTCCTGCGAAATGCCGATGCGCCGCATCGTCATGAAATCCCCGCTCAAACTAAAGCGATCGGTGCCACTTAAGGGCACATTATCGATGCCGACCTTGAGAGTGGGATCGGGGCGCTGCGCCACTGCTACCGCCATTTCGTGTGCGGCGACAGTTGCCTGGTCCTGCGCATGAAGTTGGCGCGAGCGGGCGACAGCCTGCTGCAGCGCCTCGGTGAAGGTGACTGGCTGGGGGGCCGCGCGCGCATCATGAACGAAGGCAAGCAGCGGAACAGTAAGGGCGAGAGTTAACGCCGTCTTCATGAATGGGTGAAGGCGGACGACGCGTGCATTTGTATGCACGGTGTACGGGATTGACATGGCAGCTCCAGAATGCGATGGGAGGCATCGCCTTGTCGAACCCGACAAGGCGATGGCGATCTAGGCAGTCTGGAGTGTTAAATACGGAAACAGCAATGGCGGATAGCGATAGGCGGTGCCGTTGGCCTCGCCAAGGTAATGAGCAAAGGAGGTTTGGCTGTATACACTACGGGAGTGTCATAAATAGCTAACGTCAGAAGCAGGACAACAGGTACGAAAGATGGGTGGTCGGCGACAGGCGTCTTGTCCAGCGACTGCCTGGACGCATCCCCCACAGCATAAATTTGACACAACGTCGACTGGTCAGTGTCCATGCCGGCGCAGTCTGTCATCGCGGGCATCGCAGACACCCCAACACCTGCGGATGTAACGGAACTACCGACTCCCATCGGTACGCCGGGGCATAGGTATGAAGCGACCGCATGCTGCATGAACAGCATGCTAAGTATCGCGACAAGAGCCGTGAACAATCGCACTGTGCGGGAGGTCTTCATAAACTATCTAAACGGATGATATTCGTAGCCTAGGTTGTATCAAACCAACTGTCAAGCTATTGCTATGCTGTCACTTGACCGTGAGCAAGTACGGATCGAATGACAGATATCATCACTATACGCATTACCATAATGGGAAGGTCAATCAAAGACATATGTCGCCGGATTGGAATGCTTTACGTTTAATTGCTTGACAAAAAACTTGCAATCGATGCACCATTTCCAGCAATTCCTTCGCTGGACCGGTGTCGATTGATTTCAATGACGAATATCCATGAAACGGCTTATCCACGCCTGAAACAAGAGTTCACTGAGCAGGAGCTCGGGGCGATCTACACGCCTTCGCGCGCACAAATTGACCATATCTTCACGCTGTATCGCCAAGCATCGCATCGTACTTTTTTGCTGATCCAACTTATGCTGTTGCAAAGGCTCGGTTATTTCGTCCCTTTGTCGAGCATCCCGTCTATCGTGGTGCGGCATATCTGCGAACATAGCGGTCTGCGCGTTCCGGCAAAACGAGCGCTGGCGCAATACGATCAATCCGGTAGCAAGACAACACACCAGCGCCGTCTGCGCGGGTACGTGGGGATCCGGGTGATGGACTCGTCCGATGAATACTGGCTGGAAGATCAGGCCCTGCAGGCTGCCCATACCAAGCAGGAGCTACCCGACATTATCAATGTCCTGATTGAAGAGTTGGTCCAGCGTCGCCTGGAACTGCCTGGATTCACCTACTTGTTCAGGCTGGCTCGCCATTCCCGTACCAGCGTCAATGACGGCATCTATAAGGCGGTGGCTGGCGGATTGCCAACTTGCGTGGTCGAGCGTTTTGAACACATGCTCACTGCGGGTAAGAACCTGCGCATATGGGATAGCCTCAAACGCGAGCCGAAGCAGCCCAATGTGCGTGCGGTGACGGATTTCCTGGCCCACATTGAGACCATGATCGCGCTGGCGCAGGATCTGCCCAATACCGAGGCCATCGCCGCAACCAAGCGTGAACAACTCGTTTTGGAGGCGCGTGCCCTGGATGTGGCGGAAATGCGGCGGCTCAAGCCACTCAAGCGCCACACCCTCATCGTGCTGCTGATTCAAAGCCAGTTGCAGAAGGCAATGGACGATATCGCCGAAATCTTCATCAAGACCATCCGCAGCTTGCATAACGGTGCCGAGGAACGGTTGCGTCAATATCACCTGCAGCACGCCGAACAGATTGAGCGTTTGATCGGACAGTTCCGCGAAGTGCTGACCGTCCTGAGCGACGAGGGCAGCGACGAGGAGCGCGTCGCTAGGGTCGAGCAATCCCTCGACGGGGATCTTGGGGCATGGATCACTGAATGCGACGAGCACATGGCGTATGCTGGCAATAACTATTATCCGTTCATGCTGGTCGGGTATGTTGGCAAGCGCAGCCTGCTCTTCAAGTGCCTCGAAGCGCTCAGTCTGAAATCGAGCTCCCAGGATCAGAGCCTGCTGGCGGCGATCGCCATCATCCAAAAGCATCGCTCCAGCCACAAGGAACAACTGCCAGCGGCAGAAGGTGCGCTACCTGAATTGGCACTGGACTGGATGTCCGATAAGTGGCGCAAGCTGGTTTTTGGCCGAGTCGCAGCCGATGCCCCAGCGAACGTGCATCGCAAGTATTTCGAACTTGCCGTGATGACGCAAGTCATGGATGAACTCAAGTCGGGCGATCTGTACGTCGAGCATAGCGGCGACTACGATGATTATCGCAACCACCTGGTGGACTGGGAGCAATACGAGCGTGAAGTGAAAGCCTATGGTGAACTGGTAGGGCTGTCGGTGGAAGCTCCGGCGTTTGTCGCGCAGTTGCGCGACAAACTCGGCAGTCTAGCGCGCGACGTTGACAGCCGATTCCCGCAAAATAGCCTTGCCGATATAGACGAGAGCGGCATTGTGATCCGTCGCATGGAGCGCCCGAAGCCGCCACCCGAACTTGACGCCATCGAGCAGATGGTCACCAATGAAATGGATCCGGTGAGCATCCTTGATGTATTGACCGAGACTGAAAAATGGTTGGACTTGCATAAACTCTTCGGTCCGTTGTCCGGCTTCGAGGCCAAAGTAGACGATCCGCGCAAGCGCTTCATCACTACGTTGTTTTGCTATGGTTGTAACCTGGGCGCCACGCAAACCGCACGCTCGATCAAGGGACTGAGCCGCAAGCAGGTGGCCTGGCTCAATCTCAAGCATGTCACCGAGCAGCGTCTGGACAAGGCGATCGTCAAGGTGATCAATGCATACAACCGCTTCGCATTGCCACGTTATTGGGGGTCGGGAAAGAGCGCGTCGGCCGACGGTACCAAATGGAACATTTACGAGGCTAACCTGCTTTCCGAATACCATATCCGCTACGGTGGATACGGCGGCATTGGCTACTACCATGTGTCCGACAAGTACATCGCGTTGTTCAGTCACTTTATTCCATGCGGCGTCTATGAGGCGGTTTACATCCTCGATGGGCTAATCAACAACCAGTCGGACATCCAGCCAGATACGCTGCACGGCGATACCCAGGCCCAAAGCACGCCTGTCTTTGGCCTGGCTTCGCTGCTGGGTATCGACCTGATGCCGCGCATCCGCAATATCAAAGATCTGGTGTTCTTCAAGGCGGACAAGGCCGACCAGTATGACAATATTGGCAGCCTGTTCCGTGGATCGATCGACTGGGAACTGATCGCGCGCCATATGAAGGACATGCTGCGCGTCGTTATTTCCATCAAAGCGGGCAAGATTGCGCCATCGACGATCCTGCGCCGCCTAGGGACCGCTAGCCGCAAGAACAAGCTCTACTACGCGTTCCGCGAGCTCGGTAGGGTACATCGGACAATGTTCCTGCTCAAGTACATCAACGACGCAGAATTGCGTCGTACCATCCATGCAGCAACCAACAAGAGCGAGGAATTCAACGGCTTCATCAAATGGTTGTTTTTTGGGGGCGAAGGCATCATTGCCGAAAACGTTCGGCACGAACAGCGCAAGGTTATCAAGTACAACCAGCTCGTTGCGAACATGGTCATCCTGCACAATGTCCATGAGATGACGCGGCTCCTCAAGACAATACAGGCAAAGGGATATGTGCTAACGGAGGAGGTGCTTCGCGGCTTAGCGCCATATCGGAAAGGGCACATCAACCGATTCGGCGAATATATGCTGGACCTTGAACGCGAGGTAGCCCCGATGAATTATAAAGTCGAATTTACCAAATAAATCAATTGGTTAGGTCGGTTTTTGCGAAAAAAACTGCAATCCCGGCCGGCCCTCTATCACATCCCGAGTAATATCCAGTTATAATCAGTCATGCTCAAACGCTTCCTCTATATTCTTGCTGTCGCTTTCGCTCTCCAGATGAGTTGGGGAATTGCGAGCGCATATTGCTTGCATGAGAGCGGTAAAGCAAGTTTGCATTTTGGGCATCACCAGCACGAACACAAAACATCCAAAGATACTTGCTGTGGTTCTTCCTCTTCCAGTTCAAAGAAATCGGCTGTTCATCTTGACTGCCCATCGTGCTCGCATGGCTTGGTAGGCATGATCACTTGGGCTTCCAATTTCGAGGAGCCGTTGACGGCAATTCATTCCCCGCCGTTATTAGTTCGAGCATTACCCCCTCCCTATCCTGAATTACCTGAGCGCCCTCAGTGGCATGTTGCCGCCTAGTCCGGCGACATCGACTCATACACATCTTCGTATTTGTAGATCACCACTACAGGTGAGCGTGTCGTCGCCGGATTCTTCCCATTTCATTTTTTGGAGAATTCTATGCGACCATCATTTTTGCCGCTTGTGCTTGCTATCGTACTCGCATTTCCGCTGCAAGCGGCTGCACAGACGGAAGCACCGTCAGTTGCAACGGCAGCCCCAGCGGCTGCTCATAAAGGCGCTTCTGCATTGACATTGGCAGAAGCAATCAAACTCGCCTTTGAGGGCAACCCTGGGCTCCGGACAGCCATGCGTGATATTGATATCGCCGCTGGCGAATTGATCCAGGCGGGTACCCGACCTAACCCTGAGCTTTCCTTTGTTTCGGAGGGTCTAAAAAAAGAACAGAGGACACGAACTATACAATTCAGTCAACCGTTGGAGCTGGGTGGCAAACGTGCTGCCCGCATGGCGGCAGCGAGCCTCGGAGGGGATATTGCCTCTGCCGATCTGGCCGGGTACCGTACCTCGTTGCGCGCTGACGTCGTGACTGCTTTTTTCGACGTCGTAGCGGCTCAAGAGGGCTATCAACTTGCGCTTGTATCACAGCAACTTGCGCAGCGCGTCAGCGATGCAGCGGCGCGGCGTGTGATGGCAGGCAAGGTGTCACCGGTAGAGCAAACCCGGGCTCGTGTGGCGGAAGCAAGCAGCAAGATCGAACTCAATCAGGCTGCCAATGATCTGACGCTGTCCAAACGGCGTCTCGCTGCAACTTGGGGAAGCCAGACACCCCAGTTTGATTCCGTTGTCGCACTTGAAATGCCAGCACAGGCTATCCCTACCTCTAATGAATTGAATAATCGCCTTCCGACAGCCCCACAGACTCTCCGGGCACGTCTGGAAGTTGATCGCCAAGAGGCGTTGACTAAGGTAGAACGCAGCCGCAGGATTCCTGATGTAAATCTGATCGTTGGAACCCAGCGTGACGAACAACTTGGTCAAGTCGGGCCGCGTCGCACCATCTTGGGGCTATCGATTCCGTTGCCACTTTTCGATCGTAATCAAGGCAATGTCCTCGCAGCCTTGCGCCGAGCAGACAAAGCCAGAGATGAACTGAAGGCAGTAGAGAACAGATTGTCAGCGGAAGTTGCTGAGGCAACTGCACGCCTCAGTGTTGCGCAGTCCGAATTGACAATTTTGCGGACCGACATTCTGCCAGGAGCGCTGAGTGCATATGAGGCAGCTTCAAAAGGGTTTGAACTCGGAAAATTTAGCTTCCTTGATGTCCTTGATGCACAGCGCACACTTTTCCAGGCAAAAACTCAATATGTACGCGCGCTCGCTGAATCACATCGCTCCGCCGCCGACATCGATCGCATTATCGGACGCGTTGAATCGAATGGCACTTTGATTGCACCTGCGATCTCATATCAGGAAACAAAATGAAAACACCGAACATTGAAAAGAAATCGCTGCGCGCGATGATGGCGATCGTAGCAATCGGCGCTGTGCTGTTGGCCGCCATTTTATTTACTGGTAAATCCGGCGGCGCCCCGGAAGGGACGGACACTGAAACTTCCGCCAAGGCAGATGAAAAAGAGAAAGGCGTTGGAGGAGGCGCCGGCAAAGGCAGCCATGGCGGAAAATTGTTTGTCCAAGGGGCGACTACCGTTGAAGTCATCCTTGCAGAAGAGAAGGGAGAAGCTCGCCATCGCTTATGGCTCTACGAAAATGGCAAACCCGTTGCGCCGACTACCGCCACTGCGACCGAGCAAATCAAACGCGCTGACGGCCAGGTGATGAACTTTGAATTCGCAGTCGACAAAGATAGTTTGCTGGCCAAAGAGAGCATTGCCGAACCGCATATTTTTGATGCTCTCATTACTGTCCGTAAGGGCGGCGTCACGATCCCGATCAAGTTGCAAAGCGAGGAAGGCAAAATTGAGTTGACTGATGCTCAAATCAAGACTGCTGGGGTGATGGTAGCAAAATCCGGTACGGCGAGTATTAATAGTGCCTTTCAACTAGCTGGCGAAGTGCGCTTCAACGAAGACCGTACTGCACACATCGTGCCCCGTTTGCAAGGTGTAGTTGAAAGTGTGGCCGTCGACCTTGGTCAGCAGGTAAAGAAAGGACAAGTTCTAGCAATCATCGCCAGCACCGTTTTGTCTGAAATGCGCAGCGAATCGCTTGGTGCGCAAAAGCGCTTGGCGATGGCGAAATTGACCTACGACCGCGAGAAAAAATTGTGGGAAGGCAAAATTTCCGCAGAGCAGGATTATTTGCAAGCCCAGCAGGGGCTGCGCGAAGCGGAAATAGCTGCTCAGAACGCTTCTCAAAAAATCGCCGCCATTGGTGCCTCTGGTGCTAGTTCCGGTGCATTGAACCGCTTTGAACTGCGTGCGCCATTCGATGGTGCAATCATCGAAAAGCACATTACTTTAGGCGAATCTGTGGCCGCCGATGTGAACGTATTCACGATTGCGGATCTGTCAACGGTATGGGCAGAAATCATCGTTCCCGCCAAGGATCTCGGCACTGTGCGCGTTGGTACGAAAGCACTCGTCAAGGCAACCACGATGGATTCCGAGGCATCTGGTGTAGTTTCCTATGTGGGTTCGCTGCTTGGAGAACAGACACGCACGGCCAAAGCGCGAGTCACCCTGGCAAACCCGAAACTGGCCTGGCGCCCGGGCCTGTTCGTCAATGTCGACCTGACCTCCGATGAGCGCGAAGTACCTGTTGCGGTGGCCAGCGATGCAATCCAGACGGTTGAAGGTAGTCCAGCCGTGTATATCCGCATCGATGGCGGCTTTTTCGCTCAGCCAGTGGAGACCGGCCGCAGCGATGGGAAATACACCGAGATCGTAAAGGGTCTTGCTGCTGGTACTACGTATGCGGCAAAAGGTAGCTTCGTCCTCAAGGCGGAGCAGGGCAAAGACAGCGCCGAACATGCACATTAAGCCGGAGAAATCAAATGTTTGAACGCATAATCCGCTTTTCCATCGAGCATCGATGGTTGGTGATACTCGGTGTTATTGCCATGGTGGGTATTGGTATCTTCAGCTACCAAAAGCTGCCAATTGATGCCGTACCCGATATTACCAATGTCCAGGTTCAGATTAATACCTCAGCACCAGGGTATTCGCCGCTGGAAGTTGAACAACGTGTGACTTTTCCGATCGAAACAGTGATGGCCGGCTTGCCAAGTCTGGAGCAGACGCGCTCATTGTCGCGTTATGGCTTGTCGCAGATTACCGTCATCTTTAAAGATGGAACGGATATTTACTTCGCCAGGCAACTGGTCAACCAACGATTGCAGGAAGCGAAAGAACGCTTGCCTGAAGGCGTATCTCCGGTACTCGGTCCAATTTCAACGGGTTTGGGCGAAATTTATCTCTGGACAGTTGAGAGTGAGCCGAACGCAAAGAAGGCCGATGGCCAGCCTTACACGCCGACGGATTTGCGTGAAATCCAGGACTGGATCATCAAGCCGCAATTGCGCAACGTGACTGGGGTTACGGAAATCAACTCCATAGGTGGCTTTGCAAAGGAATATCACGTTACACCGAACCCGACAAAGCTGTCATCGTATGGCCTGACGTTTCAGGCCATCGTCACTGCGCTGGACGCGAACAACAACAATGTCGGTGCCGGTTATATTGAAAAACGTGGTGAACAGTTTCTGATCCGCGCTCCTGGCCAGGTAAAGTCGCTGGAGGATATGAGAAATATTATTCTCAATACCGTTCAAGGGGTACCGATTCGCATTCGTGATGTGGCCGAAGTCGAACTCGGGCGTGAACTGCGTACCGGTGCGGCGACCGATAACGGCCGCGAGGTTGTGTTGGGTACTGTCTTCATGCTGATTGGACAAAACAGTCGGATCGTCTCGCAAGCGGTAGACAAAAAAATGGCGGAGATTAACCGCACTTTGCCCGCTGGTGTCAAAGCCGTCACTGTTTATGACAGGACCGTGCTGGTTGACAAGGCAATCAATACCGTTAAGAAAAATCTGATGGAAGGCGCGGTACTGGTCATCGTCGTACTGTTCCTATTCCTTGGTAACATACGAGCTGCTCTGATCACCGCGATGGTCATTCCGCTGGCCATGCTGTTTACGTTCACGGGGATGGTGACTTATAAGGTCAGCGCGAACCTGATGAGTCTCGGCGCCCTTGACTTCGGCATCATCGTCGACGGAGCCGTTGTCATTGTAGAAAACTGCGTACGCCGTCTGGCTCATGCGCAAGCGCATCATCAACGTACATTGACTCGCGCGGAACGTTTTCATGAGGTATTTGCTGCGGCAAAAGAGGCACGTCGCCCATTGTTGTTCGGTCAGCTCATCATCATGATCGTCTATATTCCTATCTTCGCCCTGACCGGTGTGGAAGGAAAAATGTTCCATCCAATGGCATTTACCGTTGTCGCGGCACTTGTCGGCGCGATGATTCTGTCGCTCACTTTCATCCCGGCCGCTATCGCACTGTTTATCGGCAAGAATGTTGCTGAAAAAGAAAATCGCGTAATGGAGTTTGCCAAGCGCTTATACACGCCTTTGCTGGCCAAGGCGTTACTCAATAAAGCTGTCGTGGTAACCTCTGCAGTCGTGCTTATCGTACTGTCGGGTGCTGTCGCAAGTCGGATGGGGAGCGAGTTCATTCCCAATCTGAACGAAGGCGATTTTGCGATTCAGTCGTTGCGCATCCCGGGGACTAGCCTGACCCAGTCGATCGAAATGCAGAAACAGCTCGAAGCTGGTCTGAAGGCCAAGTTTCCGGAAATTGAGCGGGTCTTCGCGCGTACAGGTACTGCGGAAATTGCTTCTGACCCGATGCCGCCGAATATTTCAGACGGCTATGTGATGCTTAAGCCTGAAAAAGACTGGCCGAGTCCGAAAAAAACCCGCGCGCAAGTACTAGCGGCCGTACAAGCGGAGGCAGCCACTTACGCTGGCAACAGTTATGAGTTCTCACAGCCCATTCAGTTGCGCTTCAATGAACTCATTTCTGGGGTGCGTAGCGATGTCGCCGTCAAGATATTTGGCGACGATATGGACGTCCTGAATGCGACAGCGGCGCAAATCGCTGGTGTACTTTCTCGCATCCCCGGCGCGGCGGAGGTCAAGACCGAACAGACTTCCGGCCTGCCGATGCTCACTGTCAATATCGATAGGGAGAAGACTGCTCGCTATGGCCTCAATGTCGGCGCGGTTCAAGAAGCGTTGGCGATTGCTACAGGCGGAAGAAATGCCGGCACCGTGTTTGAGGGTGACCGCCGTTTCGACATCATCGTGCGGCTTCCGGAAGATCTGAGAACTGACTTGGAGGCACTCAAGCGCCTGCCTATTCCTTTGGCACGTTCTTCGGGAACGAACGGTGCGGCCGGGGAAGTTAGTTTCATCCCTCTCTCCGAAGTAGCCACCCTCGATTTTGCACCAGGTCCTAATCAGATCAGCCGGGAGGATGGCAAGCGACGCATCGTGGTGAGCGCGAATGTGCGTGGGCGCGATATTGGTACCTTCGTTCCCGAAGCGGAAAAACTGATTCAGAAGGAAGTCAAAATACCACCTGGTTACTGGATGATCTGGGGCGGGACTTTTGAACAACTGCAGTCAGCAACCCAGCGACTGCAACTGGTCGTGCCACTCGCATTATTCCTCGTGTTTACCTTGCTATTCGTGATGTTCAATAACGCCAAGGACGGCTTGATTGTGTTCACAGGCATTCCGTTTGCGCTGACAGGCGGCATTCTGGCGCTTTGGCTGCGCGATATTCCGCTCTCGATTTCCGCTGCAGTCGGTTTTATCGCCTTGTCTGGTGTGGCCGTGCTGAACGGTTTAGTGATGATCTCCTTTATCCGGACACTTCGCGATGAGGGCATGTCCTTAGACCAGGCAATCACGACGGGTGCGCTGACTCGTTTGCGACCAGTCTTGATGACTGCATTAGTGGCATCGCTGGGATTTATTCCGATGGCGATTGCGACCGGCACAGGTGCGGAAGTACAACAGCCACTTGCGACAGTCGTTATTGGGGGAATTATTTCATCGACGCTGCTAACGCTACTGGTCCTTCCGCTGCTTTATCGCTTAGCACATGGCAAGGATGAGGATGCTGAATCCGGTACTGTCCAGGAAAAAGATCAACTTCCTGCTTGATCCTCATATTGATTAACGACAATTGATAACAAACCGCCCAAGCATGGCATCGCTTGGGCGGAAAAAGAGCGACATAGACGTGGTCAGAAATCACAATACCGCTATGGGCACAGTAGAAAAGTATGATTTCGATAATACTGCATGTAATTATTATTTATTTTATTAAAAATGAAAATTATTAATTAATATTTTTAGAATTTCTTCTTGGTTAGCGCGATCAGAAGGTTGGCAGTAATTGAATTTTTTTCAAAAAATATTGCGATTTAATTGTGCATTGATATGATGTATAGGGAAAGAGTTGGTGTATCAATGAAAAATGAAAGAGAATTTATAAAATATATCGGCGAAAAATTGTTGATATTGGCACTCGTTTTATTGTTGATTTTTGTTGTTTTTGATTCTGTGTCCTATTGGTTGCCGGATTTAAATTGGTTAATCACAAAAATTTTATAGAAATAAAATATTTGACAATCAAATAAAAATAATTTTTTGGTAAAGATGGGGGGAGTCATGCGTATATTATTGCTGGGAAGTGATATCTCATTTGCCGATAAGGTATTTGATAGCGCCTTGAAAAATGGCTGGAGGATCAATCATGTGAAAGACCTTATCGCAGCAAGATTGGCCTTGCTTGAGACGAGTTACTCTATTGTCCTAATCGATAATGATCTATCTTCGAAATTCGGGTTGAACCTGCTTCGAAATATGCGTGCTCAATATGACGTGACACCAGTACTCATAACAGCCGAATCCTGTAAGGTGAGTGAGCGTATAACTTGGATTGATGCTGGTGCAGACGATTATTTGCTGAAACCATTTGAATTTGATGAGCTGTGGGCGCGCGTACGCGCAGTAACCCGAAGAAGTGAGGGCCGTATGGTGCCTTTAATAACTTGGGGCGATATTGAAATTGACGTCGTAAAGCGTAGTGTAACGCGTGCTGGTAAGCCAGTCCGGCTTAGCGATCACGAATACCGGATCCTGCTAACCCTTATGCAGGGGAAGGGACATGTTGTTGGACATGAGCATCTAGAAGCAATGATGTATGACGGAGCTGCTACGATTGAAAGCAATACGCTAGCCGTGCATATTTGTCAGGTCCGACGCAAACTGGGTGCGGGCATTATTACTACCGCCTATGGCCAAGGATATTTAATGGCTAATCCATGCTAAAAATTCCTTTGGAGTTGAATGCGTTCTAAATACAAAATATAAAAATCAAAAAGCTATATAAATTTTAACATACATCTCACATATTAATTGAGATCTGAAATGAATGATGCGATTAAAAATTCTCCGATAGTAGAAAATAAACCAATTGAAAGCGTGGGGGCGCGCAATCTTACAGAGATGCCTGATTTTCATCTGGAGGTCACTTGGACAGTTTTGGTTACATCCGTTCTGACATTCTTGCTGCTCATGGGATTCGTGTTATGGATGCGGCTGTCGAGTCGTAGAAAAAAGTTGGTAAAGAAAGAAATTCTTCTACCGACTCGACATCCACGAAAGCGAAAACGGCGACGCCATTAAAACCATTGTGCAGTCCAAAATTTTAATAAATTAAAAGAAGGTTATATTTTGATGCTTCGCTTTCAATCAATGAGCTGGATTGAAGTCGCTTCTCACATTATTGATATGTTGATCGCCTATGCTTTGGCATTGCCAATTGGGTGGGACAGAGAGTCGGCAACAAATGGTGGCGCAGGTTTGCGGACATTTCCTATAGTTGCAATGGCCAGCTGCGGTTTTATTTTAATTGGAATCGGTGCGCTCGGTGAAAATTCACCACAGTTAGCGCAGGTCCTATACGGTTTGATTGTGGGGATTGGATTTATTGGTACCGGTACTATCTTCAAGAGTAGTAGCGAGATGCGCGGAAATACCACGGCATCGACAGTGTGGGTGACTGGCGCAATTGGCGCTGCAGTGGGATTTGCTTTGTACGATATCGCCGTGGTATTGAGTTTTGTAACTTTTTTGACACTACGTCTCAGAAAATTAAATACATGAATGATCATGAATTCCCATCATTACGAATATTTCTTGTGAAGTCTTATGTATAGTTATTTGTTAAAATTAATGAAGTTAAAATTATTATCAATAGTAAGATATTTTAAAATATATTTCGGAGTAAACTATGTTGGAACACATCAAAGCAAGTTTGACCGATGCTAAACAGGCCCTCGATACATTTCTAGCCGACGAATCTGGGCTGCAGCGGGTAGAGCGTGCAGCAAATGTCTTGCTGGCTGCCTTTAATGGTGAAGGAAGGATATTCACATGTGGTAACGGAGGGTCCATGTGCGACGCGATGCATTTTGCAGAAGAGTTTACTGGGCGTTTCCGTAATGATCGATCTGGTCTGCCAGCAACAGCGATCAGTGACCCAAGCCATATGTCGTGTGTTGCAAACGATTTCGGATATGACCAGGTATTTTCTCGCTATCTGGAGGCGCATGGGCGTGAAGGCGATGTGCTGTTAGCCATCAGTACGAGCGGAAAAAGTCCGTCGATCATTATGGCTGTTACCAGCGCCCGCAATCTCCGAATGAAGGTAATTGGATTGACGGGCAAGGCGGGTTCGGAATTTGAGCCACTATGCGATGTTTGTATTTGTGCACCAGCTGGCCAATATGCAGACCGCGTGCAAGAGATGCATATTAAGATTATTCACATACTGATCGAATTGGTAGAGCGTTCGCGCTTTCCTGAAAACTACTAGTACATTTATGTGAAAATCCGGCCTCACTGGAATGCAGAGAATTTTTACCTGATGAGATAAAACTTGTCCTTGGTTTATACTGTTTTTTTACTTCCCCATCGTTAGGGATGGTTCTTAAAGACACTGTTTCAATAGCTGCGCGAAAGATGCGGTATCGGAAAATGTTAAGTACGACCGATGTTCCACAGCGCAAGCTCCATAATTCCTTTGACATGAAAGAATTAATCCATGAATGCAACTAAACATCCCGTTGAAGGCGGACCAGAAGATAACCAGCCTGACAAGGCTGCGCAAGCCTACGACCATCCTGGGCAGGTGGCAGCCGATCACCGCCCCAAGGATGAACATGCTGGCCACGACCATGCGCATGGTGGTGCTTTGGGTGAAAATGCGGAACTCATTTTTGCCGGTGTATCGGGCATCTTGCTGCTGGCAGGATGGGGGATCGAAAAATTCTCGTTCGGCCCAAGCTGGTTGCCTACTGCATCATTTGTTGCAGCGTATTTTTTCGGCGGATTTTTTACCGCCAAGGAAGCGATCGAGAATATCCGTGCGCGTCGTTTCGAAATTGACACTCTGATGCTGGTCGCTGCCGTGGGTGCTGCGGCATTGGGAAAATGGGCGGAAGGGGCTCTATTACTGTTTTTGTTTAGCCTTGGGCATTCGCTGGAGCATTATGCAATGGGGCGTGCACGTCGTGCGATCGAGGCATTGGCCAAGCTTGCTCCCGAAACGGCCAACGTACGCAGGAATGGGACGATGATTGAGCTTCCAGTGTCACAACTGCAGCTTGGCGATATCGTGATTGTCCGACCGAACGAACGCCTTCCTGCTGACGGTGTGGTGACCCGGGGTACCAGCAGTGTGAACCAGGCGCCAGTAACCGGCGAAAGCGTTCCCGTCGACAAGCAACCCGCTTCTGATCCTGCAGAGGCGGTGAAGGCTTTTGACAAGGTCGCAGCTGTAAACCGCGTGTTCGCAGGCACCATCAATGGTAGTGGCGTCATCGAGGTCATGGTGGCTCGGCGTGCGGATCAGTCGACGATGGCGCGCGTAGTCAAGATGGTTGCCGATGCAGAAACGCAGCGCTCACCGACACAGAATTTTACCGAAAAGTTTGAGCGTATCTTCGTGCCGGCAGTTCTTGTTCTGGTAACCATTCTGCTGTTTGCCGGAGTTGTGGTGGATGAACCTTTCTCGGACAGCTTTTACCGCGCCATGGCTGTCCTGGTTGCCGCAAGCCCATGTGCGTTGGCCATCTCCGTACCAAGTGCTGTATTGAGCGGTGTTGCAAGGGCAGCGCGGGGTGGTGTTCTGGTAAAAGGAGGAGCGCCGCTGGAAAATCTAGGCACGCTTACTTCAATTGCTTTTGATAAAACCGGCACTCTCACTGAAGGCAAGCCTAAGCTGACTGATGCTGTTGCAGCTGACGGGGCGACCGAACAGGAACTGTTATCAGTAGCTATGGCAATTGAGGAGCATAGTGACCATCCGCTGGCGTCCGCCGTGGTGGTCGGTGCAAAGGAACGACTAGGGAACTCCGTGATACCAGTGCAGGCGTCCGATATCAAGAGCATTACGGGGCGCGGGGTACAGGCGATGGTCGGTGAAGAACTCGTGTACATTGCCAAGCCGGTCTTTTTTTCGGAAACAGATGGAAATGTCCTGCCGGTGGACGTGCTCAACGCTGATCTGAAACTAGTGGAAGCAGGGCGTACGACCATGATTGTTCTTAAAGGGAAACGCTTTCTGGGAGTACTGGGCGTCATGGATACGCCTCGTCCAGTGGCAGGAGAGGTCATGGCGGCGCTGCGTGGTTTGGGTATCGATCGCCTGATCATGATTTCAGGCGATAATCAGCAAGTTGCCAATGCGGTTGCCAAAAGCGTAGGCTTAACTGAGGCGCGTGGCGACCTGATGCCAGAGCAAAAGGTCGAAGCGATCAAGGAACTTCGTGATAAGCACGGCAAAGTCGCCATGGTTGGCGATGGCGTCAACGATGCACCAGCTATGGCAAATGCAACAGTTGGAATCGCCATGGGCGCTGCGGGTTCGGACGTAGCGCTAGAAACGGCAGATGTTGCACTGATGGCAGACGACCTTGCACAATTACCCTTCGCCGTAGGACTGTCCAGGAGCACCAGTCGTATCATCAAGCAAAACTTGTGGGTCAGTTTGGGCGTCGTCGCAGTATTGATACCAGCCACCATAATGGGTTTGAACATTGGGACCGCGGTCATATTCCATGAAGGATCGACGTTGCTGGTTGTCATCAATGCATTACGTTTGCTGGTTTATGGTGATATTAAATCTGCAAAAACCATCGCGTAAAAAGAAAGGGCGCGCACCAGAGCTGAACGGTAGCGCGCCGAAATTTATTTTCTTAAATCCTCCCTCTTTGGCGCTATGCAGAGCCAATAAAGAACAAGGATTAACGCCGCAGCGAACCAGATCGACCATAACGTATGGCTCAGAAAATGGGCCCCGCGTAATTGCTGTGATATACCCATGGTCAACCCCACCGCAAAACCTGCTACGCCCGCAGGAATAGCCTTTTTTGGCTCGGCCGGTAGCCAAAAAACACATAACGAAATCAGCCACCGCCTGAAGCGTGTCCGGCAGGAAAACTATTTCCGGCTATAACGAAATCCGGCATAAATTCCAGAAGACGGTAATAAGGCACGGTGCCGCCAAATTGATCAATATCCCAAGGGCAGTGCGACCGGCTACTCCTCTTCAATAGACTGATAGTCGCAGGAACCAGTATCGACGATAAAATGACTAGTCGGATGCGGCGGTCGAATTTGGGTTTCCAAAACTTTCCCGGATACTTCCAGCCGATCATGGTTAGAATAGCAAAGAAAATAGCCAGTAAATTCAGTGAATTTTTAAGATATTTGTGTAACAGGCGTTCGGTCACCCATGAATTTCGCAACGGAAAAACCTGCTGTTGGGCGTCAAAGCTCAGTCCTGCTAGCCACATGTCGATATTAGCGGCCTGCCCCATCCATAATAGCAAGCCGGCGCTAACAGCTAAGAGGAGCAATGCCTTGGAGTATGCCTTACTCTGCATTGGTGCATCCGTTTAATATATCAAGCTCTGGCTTGTAAACTGAGGTGCTTACGCCGAGCAATCCCAGTATCGAATGGAATACATTATCATGCGAGTAAGGCAAGGCGCGTCGCGCGTCCAGACAAGAACGTTTGAGTCGCAGTCTGTCTTGAAAGCCATCTGACATCCATATAAGCATCGGTACGTGGCGCTGTTCTATGGGGGATATAACAAAAGGCGTTCCAAAAAAACAACTTAAATGATATGTAAGAGAATGAATCAGTGGATAATAGTTAATTCGATGGCGGATGCCTGTATTCGATCAACCTTTTCCCAGCATCGCATAGAAAAATATCCGCGAAGTATACATCGTATATTCTTATCTCGAATATTAGATAGGAGGGGCACGAATTTCTGGATATTGCAGAAAAAATGAATTGGCTGTGCAAAGCTATTGCTTCTGGAACTAGCAAGTAATGTATAAGTCTGGCACGTAGATGTATGCTGCAAGCTACGGTTCGCGTAGCGGTTTGGCAGGCTGTTTGGCAGGCTTTAGCTACGCGAGTAACAAGCTACACTGTCGGGCTACATGCCACGTGCAAGGAAATAACATGTGCCGGTTAAACAGTTATCAGCTAGTTAGCATAAAGAGGATTTGATCCCACATATACGCGAACACCATGCGTTTTCATTTCGGCTGGTGCAATGGAGGATAGATCAAAATCATCTGTAGGGCGAAGAGTATCGAATAGCCAGGTAAACTGTTTTCCATCAGAGGTGAATGTAACGACATCTCCCTGCCTGACATTTACATATTTTGTAGATGGCAAAATTGTGACGCTACGTGTTACTGCTTGGGTTTGGACCGTGCTGCCAAGGTTGGTTTTAGCCATGACTTTACTCTGAGACTGAGCAGTGGCAATTAGCGGGCTGAGGGATGCAATCACAAACGCGGTGATGATTTTGGTTTTGATTAAGTTCATTTGATCTCCTGCCTCATGGTTGTGGTGAAAGAATCTTCGAATTCGGTGAGTTCATTTTATAGAAGTGATCGCACACCGGAATGGCCGAATCATTACATTTGCATTACAACAGTAAGCGTCAGCTACCCAATCTTTACCGCCATCAACGAGTGCGTGCAAAACCTGGGGAGATGACCTGATGCAACATTCGGCGGCATTCTTTTCGGTTCGGCATGATTGCGGTAATCTGACGGGTATCGCAACGGCGAGGGAGATGGTCATGCGTTTGATTATAGAGGCACGCATCGTTGACGGAGACGACGATACCAGCCGAGCAGACAATGCGGTTCTGGCGGTGATCGAGCGTCCCGACCATAGTCTTTCACAGCTGGGTCTCACGCTTTCCGAGGGGAGATCTCTTTTGGCCGAGGTGCAGCGCGCATTGGTGATGCAGCAAGTGGATTCATGGCTTGCCGGACAAATGCATTGCAGGTTTTGCGCCGCAGCCTTGCAGCACAAGGAAAGCCGGGCGCGTGTCGTGCGCACCGTATATGGCAAGGTGACCGTGCCGAGCCCGAGACTGTGGTCATGCAATTGCCATGGCGCGCCAAAACGTACGTTCAGTCCCTTGAGCGAGGCGCTGCCCGAACACACGACACCCGAGTTGAACTACCTCCAGGTCAAATGGGCTGCCCATCTGCCGTTCAGAGCGGCGACCGATTTGCTCAAAGAACTTTTGCCGCTGGATCAGGGCATCTCTTTCAGTGGCACCAGGAATCGGATCCACGTTGTTGGCAAGCTGCTCGATGCCGAAATCGAACGTGATATCGCCAGGCAGGTCGTCACAGAGCCCAGTGACAGTGAATCCGAGCATGTCGGCGCAGTCAGCGTGGATTCGGCCTGGCTTCGTCACACCGACTCCATTCGGGGTCTGGGTCGGCATGTGAATCTCGTCGTCGGCCGCGCGACTTTTGTCGACGGCGAGCCGCGTGTCTACGCCTACGTCCACAAGGAAGTCGCATCGGCGGCTGCACGGCTGGATCAGTTTCTCAGTCGTTGCGGCGTGGCGCCCAATCAGCGCGTGACGGTGATTAGCGACGATGCCGGCGAATTCAGCAAAGCCGTCAAAGGAAGCCAGCTCGCGCGCGGCCGTATCCTGGACTGGTTTCATATCGCGATGAAGTTTCAGGCGGCACTGAACTCGATTTCCGGCGAAAAGACCATCGACTCGCTTGGACACGAGTCGATGGAGCGTGATATTCGCGGCGCCAAATGGTTGGTCTGGCATGGCAAGGGCAGTAAGGCGGTGGCCAGAATCAAGGCACTTGATGACAGGCTGCTGTGCAGGGATGGTTACGAATTCTCAAGGCTGTGGTGGAATCTGCGTACCGTCAGCTGCTACATCCGCAACAACACCGATTCCCTGGTCAACTATGGTGCACGATATAGAAAAGGCCTGCCAATCAGCAGCAGCATCGCCGAATCGGCCGTGAATCTGGTCGTCAGCCAGCGCATGGCCAAGAAGCGCCAAATGCGCTGGACCGACGAAGGCGCGCACTGCCTTGCACAGGTCAGAGTCGCCGTTCTCAATGGCGAACTCTCGCCAGGCAGACTGCAAACTTTGATCGCGACCAGGCCGACTTCCGTCGCCTCTCGACAGTCTTGCGCCAATGGCAGCACATTTGAGCAGCAAGGATGATCTGTCAGCCTCCCCAGGTTTTGCACGCACTCTAAGGTATTTAACCTGGCGCACCAAGATTGGCACGTCACGGCCGGCGTTGATCAAATCGAAGGCCGCGTTGTTGGCGCCGCTCTTGTCCATCGCGACTTTGTCTGGATCGCCGTTAGCTCAGATGGCCTTGTCGAAGAAGCGCTTCGCTGCCGCCATGTCACGCTTGGCCGTGAGCAGTAAGTCGACGCTCTTGCCCTGCTTGTCGACAGCGCGGTACAGGTATTTCCAGACGCCCTTGACCTTGATGTACGTCTCATCCATTCGCCAGCTGCCACCGACCGGGCGCTTGTGTTTGCGGACCATCTTCTCGATCTGCGGAAGAAATCGGACCGCCCATTTGCTAATCGATGAATGGTCTACCGACAAGCCGCGCTCCTCCATCATTTCTTCCACGTGCCGGTAGCTCAGCGGGTAGGCCACGTACCAACGAATGCAGACAAGGAGCAGATCGATCGGAAAGCGCATCCTCTTGAAGTGGAGCACATCGAGTCGTTCAAGATTAAGCACCGTAGTTTTCCTGATCGGCCATCGAAGGTTTGCTAATGCGACAGGACCAATTCAAGTCCGTCGTTCACAATGAGAAACATAGATTTTCTTGAGCTATGCCAACGCAAGCGGCTTGATTGCTTCGGCGATGGCTTTGCCAGCGGATATTTCGGCCATACGCAGATCATACGCACTTTGGAGATTCAACCATCCTTGTGCCTCACTGCCAAAATAGCGCTCCAAGCGAAGTGCCGTATCAGCGGAGACGCCGCGCTCACCTTTGGTGATCTCGCTGAGGCGAGAGTACGGAACGTGCAGGGCCAGAGACACAGCGCGCACGCTGACGCCCATGGGCTTAATGTAGTCCTCGACCAAAATTTCGCCTGGGTGGATAGGACGCATACCATTTTTGAACATAATGCCCTCCGTGGCTGTTCAGGTTTTTCTATGCGGGGCTAGGCCCCGCTCAGTGTGGGTCTTCGATCAGCACTTCATAAGGGCCGCTATCACCCCACTTGAAGGTCAGACGCCATTGGTCGTTAATCCGCACATGCCAAGCGCCGTCGTACTCTTTCAGGTCGTTACCCGGCGGCGCCTTCATGAAATTCACCGAGGGAGCCGCGTCGAGCTGGGCCAGCTTGCGCTCGGCTACGTTCTTAATGTTGACGAATCGGCGACTCCTGCCTGTGGTGAACAGGGCTTGCGTGTCGGGACAAGCGAAGGATTGAATTGGCATGTTTTCATATTATCCGTTATCCGGTTAACAGTCAACAAAACGCAAGAATTTTCCTCGTTACATTTAGTTGGACGGCTGAAGCATTTGGGGGGAAGCCTACCAAAAAATTTAACTCCTGTTCACTTGATTCCATCGGCCTGGCCCGCACGGGCCACGCGGCCTGGCGTTTCTCGCTCCCAACTCTCGATCAGATCGATCGCGTCCTGTTCCGTGTAGCCCATGGTCGTGTCGACGCTGGCATGGCCCAGCGACGTGGCCACGCTTCGCAGATCCTGACCCGACAAGAGCGACGTCATCGCGAACGTATGCCGCAGCCAGTGTGCCGATACTCGATCCAGGTGCGCGGCGCTTGCGCCATCGCCGGCCTGCTCCAGCAGAAGGACTGCATCCCGTATCCGGCCTTTGATGATGCCATGCAGTCCTTGCCGGCTCCCCACGTCGCGCCATTCACCAAACAGCCGTCGGTCCGACGCGCTCTTGATCCGGCTCCCGCTCTCCCTTTTTTTGGTGCGCACGGACAGCACAAGCCCATACTGCTGGGGGTTCGGTCCAGGCATCGGATCCAGTCCGAACGCGCGCCGGTAGGCAATAAAAGCTTCCAGGAACGCCACGCTCACCGGTACCGTGCGCTGTTTGCCGCCCTTGGCCGTCTCTGCCTTGACCGTCATGGCCCAATAGGTGTTGCCGCTGTTGGGGTTGTACAGCAACCCGACGGCATCCATTTTAGCCCCGATGAGTTCCGACGCCCTCAGTCCCGACTCGCGCAGGCAAATGAAGATGAAGCAGTCGCGCACGTAAATCTGATGGTCTTTCTGGGTTGGCTGCGGCGCCTCCGCCATCACCTGCAGCACCAGGTCAAACAAATCATCCCCCACGGCGCGTTTTTTGTCCAAGCGGCGCTGCTTCGGCGCTTGGACGAGCGCCATCGGATCGAGGCGCAGATAGCCGGTGCGATGCAGGGCACTGAACATGGCCTTGGTAAAGCGCATGATGTCGGACTGGGTGCTGACGCCGGGCTGCTTCTGGAACGGTGAGTAGTCTGGCGCACCAGGTGCGATATTGATAGTACGCAAGGACGAAGCAGGCAGCTGCGCGAGGTAGTTGCGGAAGGCTTTCACATCTTGCAGGGTCCAGGTCGACGGCGGGCGTCCCAGTTCGCGCTCGCAGTACCAGCGCAGCTTGGCCAGGTGGTAGCGGTAGGTTTTGAGCGTTTCATTGGAACCGCTTCTGCTGTTGTCGGCCACCGCGGCCAGCCACACATTGATCGCTTCCCAGTCGTTGGCGACGGGCCCCAGGCTGTGCACCGGCTGGGGGGCGGCGACCGCGAGCTGGCCGGCGCCGTGGGCGTAGGGCGTCAGTCCAGTCATCGTGCAGGCGCTCCTTTGCTGAACGCCATTTGCCGGTACATGTCCACTTGCTGCTCCTTGTCCTTGAGTTGTTGCTCCAGCTGCGCGCAGCGTTCTTTGGCCCCGCGCGTTTCTCCGCGCACGCCATCGATGGCCTGCATGGCAAACTGCCGGCTGCCATGCAGTTCTTCCGCCATCGCGCCCAGCGCCGCCGCCTGGTCCTTGACGTTCTGGTACAGCGCCGCCAGCTCGCGCGCACGCTCCTCTGCCTGGGTGGCGGCAGCTTGCACCTCGAGCGCCATCCGGGCGGCCTGCGCCCGCGTTTCATTTAAATCCTCTTCGGTGACGGCGAGACGCTCGCGCAGATAGTCGTTGTGGGCTTGCAAGCCGGCCGAACGATCCTGGCCTGCGAACGCCCGATCCTGTTGATCCAGTCGCGCTGACAGGTGGTGCAGCAAGCTGATGATCTGCTGGAGCTCGAGTCCGGTTTCCCGCGCCGGCGCCGGTGCTGGCACCGATGGCGCTGCCTCAGCTGCCGGCAGTGGCGTTGCCGCAGCGATGCCGACGGCCACCGCGCGGCTTTTCAGCTCATGCTCAAGCAAGTTTTTTTCGGTCTCGAGCGTGGTCGTTGACGGCGTGCGCTCGGGCGCGTACGCCTGCAGCAGCTTGCGATAGGTCCCTGCGCTGTAGATGCGCCCGGTCGCGTGGTGCACCGCCCGTAGAAAATCGTGCACGAACGGACGATGCTGGCGGGGGTTGTTGGCGTGACGGGTACGCATATCGCCCAGTTGCATCACCAGGCTGCGCGCCTCATCGTCGGTGAGCGCAAAACGCGGCCGGCCGGCGTTGCGCGGCAGCGATGCCGGTGCTGGCGGCGGTGGGAACAGCGGGTCTGATGGTGGTTGCATGGTGCGCGCAATTGATCGGGTGGGCCAGCGCGGACATCACGGCGGCGTGGGTGAAAAAGAGCATAGCACGACCAGCCAGACAGCGGTATTTAAACCGGTATTTTTCATGCATAAACGTACCTGTAATTTACCCTATAATACTTAGCCCATATTAAGTAAACTACT
This sequence comes from Janthinobacterium sp. 1L-D-8-B-C4, assembly GCF_057291295.1. Lineage (NCBI taxonomy): Bacteria > Pseudomonadati > Pseudomonadota > Betaproteobacteria > Burkholderiales > Oxalobacteraceae > Janthinobacterium > Janthinobacterium sp. 1L-D-8-B-C4. The sequence continues at coordinate 81,724 of NZ_JBXAVX010000017.1, read as the reverse complement.
TAACATTGTATGCTTTTAGAAGATACCGACCGATCTCATAGTACGCCGACATCATTCTGGGGTGTTTTGCGACATCATTATGGGGTGTTTGCGAAATCGTCCGAAAAGGTACAACTAGATGTCGCACAGTTTCTCAACTCTGTCGCCAAAGTACGCCGTCATCATTCTGGGTGTTTTGCGACATCAGTATGCATTCTCGATTTTGGTCCTCAAACGACAGCAGTACTCGTTCGAGTCCGTAATCAAATTCCAATGCGCTATTCCAAATGATGCTCCCCGTGCACTGTAAAAATTACAGTCGGTTCGCCGCGGCCGTGTCCGGCTTGCGCGACAGATATTCAAGAGTGGCGTGCAGCCACCTATCGAAGGCGCCGAGCAACGGGCTTGATCTTGCTGGCTCGCCTGCTGTCGTTCGTGCGACGGCTTGCCGCATATCTCGGCCTCAATGCGCCCAACAACCCGCTTCTTGTATGGTGCCGTCGACGTAGAGTGCATTGAAACTGCCATACGCATGGGCCTGCAACTCATCCTCAGAGTTTGCCAAGTAGGTTTGCGGGTCGATGCCTTTCCGGTCTGGCGTATAAGCAAACCAGGCTGCAGATGGCATGGTGGCCCCGGCAGCGCTGTCTTGGTCTTGCCATTGTCCAGAACTGTGCACGTTCCAGTTCGAAGCCTTTGCGGGCAAAGATCATCGACTGCCGGTACAGCAACATAAGCAAAGTCACTAATCTTGTTCTACGTCGTTCAAAAGACTCTTGCGGAAAGGGCTGCGGCTTTCAAGATTTGACAGCCGCAGAGATACCCCTGCCTACCCCCACTTAATCACTAACGTTTCTTTCCTGACTGAGATACCAAGGAGCCGGCAAGGGATTTGGTTGTAGCCGCAGAATTTGGGTTCTTAAGCGCAGCTGATGCCTTCGCTTCCATGTCTTTGCCAGTCACCTTTTGTGTACCTGACTGCGCTAAGGCGCTTCCAGCCAAGCTACGTTGCAGCGCCGATGTTCCTGAATTGCCGAGGATGCGGCCTGCCGCCGATGAAATCTTACCGCCAGTCCCTTTGCTTGCCATGGATTTTCTCCAAGTTAAGTTTAAAAACTACTACCTGTTCATCGCCGACGACCGCGACATACGCTGATCAAGCAGGACCGCTTGAAAAATTAAGCACTGGCACTACCAGCGATCCATCACGCAAATGAGCATTTCAGACCCCGAGTAAGCCTCAAAGAAGAAACTGACGCGGCGCGCTCACTTCTTGGCTGAGGCCGACAGCGCAAAGCACTAGCTCCGCCGTTGCGATATAGGCTATCGGGGCGGGTGCTGGTCGTGCTGGCGGTGCTTGTCAACTTGACGAACTACCGATGCTCGGGCAGCGCCTTTCTCGCATAGAACGTGGCTACGCTGTCGATCTCCGCGTCTGTCATCTGGCGCGCGACATTTCGCATCTGCTGCTGGCCGTCGTTCTTGCGCCGGCCATGCCTGAAGTCTTCGAGCTGCTGCACCAGATAGGGTTTTGGCATGCCTTCGAGCCACGGCGCGCCCAGCTTCTGATCGACGCCGCCGTGGCACGAAATGCAGGGGGCGATATTGCGCATCGGATCGCCCACGCGCACCAGCGCCGGCAGCGCTTCGTCGTAGGTTGTCGGGGCCGTGCGCGCTTTCGGCAAGCTGGCGTAGTAGGCGGCCAGGTCGGCGATGTTTTCTTCGGTCAGGTTACGCGCCAGCGCGGCCATGATGGCGCTGCTGCGCTTGCCGCTCTGGTAGTCGAGCATCTGCTTGCGGATCACTTCCGGATACTGGCCCGCCAGATTCGGCGCGTCCGAGCGGCTCAGGCCCAGCGCGCCGTGGCACATGGTGCAGTTCAGTGCCAGCGTGGCGCCGCGCCCGACCGAGGCCGAGGATGCCGGTTTCGCCATTGCCGGCAGCAGCACCACGTTGGTGGCGACCACGTCGGCATTGTCCTTGCGCGGGCTGCCATCGAGCCATTTGGCCGGCACGCCCGCGGCACGGCAGATGCTGTCCCATAATCCCTTCGCGCGGAAGTCGGCCTGCGCTGACGGCAGCCAGGCAAAGGCGACCAGCACCGCAATCAATGTCAGCACGAGCAGGCCAACCGTGCTGACCCAGCCGATGCGGTTTGCTCGGGAAAAGAAGCCGTGTTCTCGCATTATCGCGCTCCTATCGGCACTATCGGAACGCTGGCGTCAGGCGTGATCGCCAGCTGCAAAATGGGGTAGCCATAGTTGACGACGGTGAGCGCGATCATCATCGCCACCCACAATGCAAACCCATTGAGGGCGGCCGGCACCCTGGCGTTCGGATGGACGGCCTGGCTAAAGGTAAACGGCGCCGCCGGCGCATTCTGACGTTTTGGCGTGGCCAGAATGTAGATGAACAGCGCCGCCGAAATCACCAGTATCAGCCCACCAAAGGTGGACATGGTGACCGTGATGGCCTGCGGCGCCAGCAGCGGATGCGTATAGTCGTAATAGGCCATGCGGCGCGGCGCACCGAGCAAGCCTACCAAGTGCCACGGCATGGTGAGGATCATCATGCCGATGAACCAGCTCCACAGCTGCGCCCTGATCAGGCGTGGCGACAGCGGCCTGCAAGCACGCAGCTGGGGCCACAGCTCATACGCCACCATGAAGTACATGATGACGATGGCGCCGGCAAAGATCAGGTGGAAGTGTCCCGTTACCCATTGCGTGTTGTGGATCGACTCATTGAGCTGGTAGCTCATGTTGATGATGCCGCCGGCGCCGCCAAAACCGAGCATGATGAAAGCCAGCGTGACGGCCAGCATCCACGGATTGGACCACGGCAGCGCTTTCACCCAGCCGACCGGTCCCTTGCCGCCGCGCAGCCGGCCCACGATTTCGGCCGAGGCGACGATGGTGAACACCGTGAGCAGGGTCGGAATAGACACCATTGCCGTCATCGCCGCATGTACGAACTTGAAGCCGGCGCCGACCTGGGGGTCGGCGAAAAGATGGTGGATGCCGATCGGCATCGAGAACACGAGGAACAGCGCAAATGCGACGCGGCCCATGGTATCGCTGTACAGCCGTCCGCCGATCGCGCGCGGGAACAGCGTATAGAATGCGATATACGCCGGCATCAGCCAGAAGTAGACGATGGCGTGCAGCGTCCAGGAAAACAGCACGCGCGCCAGGCCGACGTTGATGGTGTCGGTCAAACCCAGCGCGGCCGGCAAGATCAGCACCAGGATTTCCACCGCCGCGCCGACCGAGGTCCAGGCCCACAGATAGGCGCCGGCCACGTTGCCGAACATGGCCAGCGGCATGGTGGCACCCGGATTGGCTTTTTTCCAGGCACGCAGGTTGACCGACATCAGCGCGACCCACACCCAAGAGCCCACCACCACCAGCACCACGCCCAGGTAGTAAAAGACGCTGCCAATCATCGGCGGATAAAAGGTGTACAGCACCGACGATTTGCCCGAGGCCGTGGTCAGCGCCGCCATCAGCGTGCCGGCGATCACTAGCCAGAAACCGGCCCAGGCCCAGCGCAGGCCGATCAATGGGCGTTTCAGGGCCAGCTCCGTGATCGCATAGCCAAAGCCCATCGCCACCAGCGTGGGCAGCACATAGCCCATCACGGTGCCGTGTGCGGTGACGGAGCGGTAGTAATGTTCGGGGTTGTTGACCCAGGGCGAGAGGGGGCTGCGCACGAACATCTGCCATTCGCCAAGCAGGATGGCGGCGAAAAAAGCGATGAAGGCGACCCAGAAATGGGCGAGGACCAGTCGTTTAGCCAGGAACACAGCTCATCCTTTCTGCCTTTTTTGCCCGGGCATAGAATTCGTCGGAAGGAATCACCTGGAACCTGGCCCACATGGCCTCGTGCCCGGTGCCGCAGTATTCGTGACAGGGCATCAGCTGCTCGCCTGCCTTGGGAAATGTAGTGGTAAAGGTAGAAATGAATCCCGGAATCAGCATGGTGTTGGCGTTGGTGCGACCCACCACAAAACCGTGGATGGCGTCGCTGCTGGTGCCGCGAAACGTGACGGGCACGCCGGCCGGCACCACGATGCATTGCGGCGCGAACGAATACTGCTGGCCGATCAGGCGCACCACCACACGGCCGTCTTTTTCCAGCGCCGTGCCCAGGTTGTTTTCGACGAATTCGCCTTTCAGGTGCAAGGTTCTGACGTCGACCGTTTCCACACGCGACGGCGGCATGGCGGCCCAGTGTAGGCCCGTGAAGACCATCACGGCCAGCAGCAACACGATAATGGCGATAACGATGTACGCCCAGCGCCGTTCGGCCGCCACTGCCACCGCTTCCGACGCATGGTGCAATTCATGTGCGGCAGGTTCACTCATTGCACCGTCCCCCGTGGCAGGTACACCAGCCAGTAAAAAAGGAAGAAGATCGCGACCACGATGAAGGTCGCGATGCCCGCCACCGCGAACGCGCCCGAGGGGCCGTGGCTGACGATTTCGTCGATGCGTTTGTTCAGTTCTTCGGATTCGGTGTCACCAGGCATTTGCATGGGCCTCCTTATTCAGGCAAGAGTTTGCGCAGGTCGCTGACCTGGGCAGCATTGACGGGCGTACCGCTATTACCCCAGGCGACACGGATATAGGTGACGACTGCCGCCACCTCGTCGTCGTTCAGAATGTGCGAGAACGGCGGCATGCCGTGCGGGCGCGGATTCTTGTAGGTACCTGGCGGATAGCCGCCATTGAGTACCATGCGTATCGGGTTGACGGGCGTGACCATGGTGATCGAGCGGTTGCCGGCCAGGATGGGAAACGATGGCGGTTGGCCCTTGCCTTCGGCGCCATGGCACATCGCGCACTGCGCCACATACACCTTGCGGCCGGTCTCCATCACTGCCGGATCGACCAGGCGCGCCTGGCTGGTCGGCGGCGGCGCGTCGTCCTTCTGCGGCAGCGCCTTCAAGTAGACGGCCATCGCCTTGGTATCCTCATCCGTCATGTATTGCAGGCTGTTGTAGACCACTTCGGCCATCGGCCCGTAGACGGTGCCGCGATGCGACACGCCCACCTGCAACAGATCCGAAATTTCGGAAATCTTCCAGTCGCCCAGGCCCGCTTCGCGGTTCGAGGTCAGCGAGGGCGCATACCAGTTCTGGTTCGGGATCATGCCGCCTTCGAATGCCTTCGATTCGCTCGATCCGCCCAGCGCATTGACAGCCGTGTGGCACATGGCGCAGTGGCCCAGGCCGCGCACCAGATACGCGCCACGGTTCCACTCGGCCGATTGCGCCGGGTCGGGCTGGAACTCGCCTTGCTTGAAGTAAAGGGTGCGCCAGCCGATCAGCAGTTCGCGGTTATTGAAGGGGAAGCGCAACTCGTGCGCGCGGTTGGTCTGTCTGACCGGCGTGACCGACATCAGGTAGGCGAAGATGGCGTCCGAGTCGGCCCGCGTCACCTGCGTGTACGAGGCGAACGGCATGGCCGGATAAAGCAAGGTGCCGTCGCGCGAGACGCCCGTGTGCATCATGCGGTAGAACTCGTCGGGCGTCCAGAGGCCGATGCCGGTGTCGTCGTCGGGCGTGATATTGGGCACGTACAGGTTGCCGAACGGCGTGGCCATGGCACGCCCGCCGGCAAAGATCGGGCCATTGGGCACCGTGTGGCAGGCCACGCAGTCGCCGGCGCGCGCCAGATATTCGCCCTTGGTGATCAGCTGCGTGGACGCACTCGTCTCGCCGCTGCGCGGAGCTTTTTTCTGGTTCGGCATATGCCCGGGGCGCAGGAGATACACGGCTGCCACCGCCAGCAGCGCGAAGACGAACAGGGCAAGCAGGATTTGCAGGCTTTTGCGCATCATGGGCCCCTAGCGCTGGCTGCCGCAGGCCACCGGCATGCGCACAAGGTTGGACGGTTCCGGCGATGCATTGGCTGGCGGGGTTTGCTGCGCCAGCCACGAGGCGACGGCCGTGACGTCGGTATCGGACAGGCGCGTAGCGATGCGCTTCATGCAGTCCGGATCGGCCGCGCGCCGCTCGCCCACACGCCAGCGTGTCAGCTGGCCGACGATATAGGTCGAGCGCAGGCCGGCCAAGCCCGGGATGCCCGGCTCCATCCCGGACAGGCTCTTGCCGTGACAGGCCATACAGGCGGGAATGCCCTTGGCGGTATCACCCACGGTGGCCAGCACGCGACCCCGTTCGGCCATCGCCGCATTGGCCGATGGCTGTTCGGGCGTCTGAAAGGCGGGGCGCAGCGAGGCGAAGTGCTGCGCGATTTCCTTCAGGTAGGCGTCGGGCAGGTAAGCCACCAGGTAGTTCATCGGCGGATAGCTGCGCGTGCCGTCGCGAAAGCCGACCAGCTGGTTGTACAGGTAGCCGGCCGGCTTGCCGGCAATACGGGGAAAGTAGCCGTTCGAGGTGCCCTGCCCTTGCTGGCCGTGGCAGGTGACACAGCCCTGCACGCGTGCTTCGATCGAATCGAGCTTGCTGAAGGCGGGGATGGTGTCGTGCGGCTGTACCGACTGGCCGCTGGCGGTGACCGCGCAAAACAACAGCAAGGCGCTGGCCAGCGGTTTCGCGACGGTTGCGACGGTGACGACATGCGGCATTGGATCACTCTCCCAAGGAAAAGTCAGCTTGTACAGCGCTGCTGCACGATACAAAGTATTCAATGTGACGAAATTTACAATTAAATCAAGTCTAGCACCGTTTGATGCAAGCACAGTTGAGCACTGGAAAAATTTCCAATTTCTTTATCCAGATCAAATTGACTTGCTTGACGATTGCGGCTGTGATCCTTGCCTTTGTAGAAACATGAGGCTTCGCACGCGTGGCCGATTGCAATCGCCTAGGGCATCAGGATGGACGCCAGTCGCGATTAGACCCACCGGTGCTCAACGCCCGCCCAACTTGGGAACGCGCTGCTTGTCTACCAGAATCCAATTTCGAGACCTCCCCCACCCAGCATTAGATTGCAATTATTAAAACCTTGCGAAAGGGATATAATTCCTTTTTTGTGGCCATTTGATCGCTCTAGCAGCGATGGAGAGTAGAGATGTCAGCGACTTTTGCGCCAGCATATGTTTTTTGCTACACAGAACGAACTAGAATGGCTTTCCGCGATGCAAAGTCGCTGGGTGGCAAGAAATTTAGGATTGATGTACAGAACTCGGCGCCACCGTTCGATGCGTTGGTTACCTCTGCATGGTTGTTAAAAGATGGCGAAAAATTACACTTTGAAAACGGCAGCGCCACTGCGATAGTCAATATTTGCTATACCACTTTGATGCGTCACATCGATTTTTGCTTTGCAACAGATATGTCAGAGACCAGTCGCCATACGACTGAAACGACAGTTGTCTGACGTCTCATCAAACATATGGAAAAAGGTACTTCGACGTGTGATAATGTTCCATCAATGACGAAAAATTGAGAGCTACATGGACGTTTAAACAACGGGACTGTTGCTCATTTTTGTTCGCGCTGCTCGCTCACGGCCATCGTATGGATGGCCGCAGCGATTGGCCATAGAGAAGTCATCAAGCAATGCTTGAACTGAGGTGTACTGTCAATAGCGGACACTCTTGTTTCAAGCCACCCGTGGCTGTCTGCTGAATTTTTCAGCGAACAACGCGGGCGGAACATTGCCAAGGCGCGAATGGCGTCGCTGGCGGTTGTAAAAGCTTTCGATATATTCCTGTATTGCGGCTTTCGCGTCGGCCCGGGTCGCGTAACGTTGATGGTGCACCAGCTCGTTTTTCAGGCTGCCCCAGAAGCTTTCCATGGGCGCGTTGTCATAGCAGTTCCCCCGGCGCGACATGGACGGCTTCATGCCGAACTGCGTCACCAGTTTTTGATAGTCATGGGCGCAGTACTGGCTGCCACGGTCGGAGTGGTGAATCAGGCCCGGCGCGGGGCGTTTGTTGCGCACGGCCTTCCACAGCGCCGTTGCCGTCAGCGTTTGCGTCATGCGCTCGTCCATCGCGTAGCCCACCAGCTCGCAGGTGAACACGTCCTTGATACCGGCCAGGTAAAGCCAGCCCTCGCCGGTCGCCAAATAGGTGATGTCGGTCACCCAGGCTTCGTTCGGCCGGGTCGGCGCGAAAGTCTGATTGAGCAGGTTGTCGGCCACCGGCAAGTCATGGTTCGAGTTCGTGGTGGCCTTGAACTTGCGCTTTTGCTTGCAGCGCAGGGCGAGCTCGCGACGCAGACGGACGATACGATCACGGCCGGCCGGAAAGCCTTGCGCCGTCAGTTCCGGCTGCATGCGCAACGGGCCATAAGTCTGCCGGCTCTGCGCGTGCACGGCCTCGATGGCGACCTTCAGGCGTGCGTCGTCCTGCGCCCGCTGCGACGGTTTGCTGTTCGCCCAAGCGTAGAAACCGCTGCGCGAGACGCCAAAGACGCGGCACATGATGGTGACAGGAAATTCGAGTCGCAAGGTCTTCATGACCGCGTACTTGGCAGCGACTCCCGCGCAAAGTACGCTGCCGCTTTTTTTACGATATCGCGCTCCATGCGTGCCTCGGCAAGCTCTTTGCGCAGCTTGGTTACCTCAGCCTCAAGCTCCGGCACGGAGCGGCTACCAGGGGCCACTTTGGGCGACGTGCCGCGCCTTGCCGCACTGACCCAGTTTGCTAGCGTACCCTTGGGAATGGTGAGACGCAACGCGGCGTCTTCCAGCGTCAGGCCTTGTGTCAGGACCAGTTTTACCGCTTCTTCCCGAAGCTCCGGTGTATATGTTTTTGAGCGTGTCATAAGTTCTCCAGTTGGTGAAGTTTACCAAACTAGAGTGTCCGAAAAAGTCAGGGTACCTCACAGTTCGTGGCCTACACCATCAAACTTATCCTTACGCACAAAGGACTGACAAAGCGTTCTGTGACATTTCACACAACTAACAGGGTGTGGAAAAAGGCACCCAGCCCTTCGGGTTTTGTCGCCAGAAATACGGATTTTTCGGGTTGTAACCCGTATTCTGCCTAAAAACCAGTTTTTAGCCACTTTTCAGTCTGATTTTTGGCACTTTTAGCCCTTTTCATCTGCCCTGGACGGAGCTATCACACCACCGCCGATAACCGCCAGCCAAAGATCGTCGCCATGCGCGTCAGGTTGTAAGCGGCGAAAGTAAATGTGGTTTTAAGCGTCAAGCCAGCACCGTCTTGAACCCGGCAATGAATTAGAAGATGATGGCATCACACCGCTGGGAAGTGGCGTGTTGTTTAAGCCGAAGGGAGCTGCGCGGCGCAGTTCAAGGGCAGGAGGTCGTCGACCCGGTTGACCGGATGATCGGCGATGTTGGTCAGCACATGGCGCAGTCAGGCCTCGGGGTCAACACCGCCCAGCTTGGCCGTGACGATCAGCGAGTAGATGGCGGCGGCACGCTCTCCGCCGCTGTCGGCACCGGCGAACAGATAGTTGCGCCGGCCGATGGCGACACCGCGCAGGGCGCGCTCGGCGGCCGAGTTGTCGATCTCGATGATGCCGTTGTCGCAGTAGCGCAGCAGCGCCGGCCACAGTTTGAGCGCGTACTGGATCGCGGCCGCCGTGTCCGACTTGCGCGACAGCTTTTCAAGCGTGGCGCGTAGCCAGCTGCCGAAGTCGTCGAGCAATGGTGGTGATCGTTGCTGGCGCACCTGCTGTCGTTCATGCGGCGGCTTGTCGCGTATCTCGGCCTCGATCACATACAGCTCGGCGATCCGGCGCAGTGCCTCGGTCGTGATGGCCGATGGCCTGGCTGCATGCAGATCGTGGAACTTGCGGCGCGCATGCGCCCAACATGCCGCTTCCTGTATCGTGCCGTCGACATCGAGTGCATTGAAACCGGCATACGCATCGGCCTGCAGCACGCCCTTAAAGTTGGCCAGGTGAGTTTGCGGATGGATGCCTTTGCGGTCCGGCGTGTAGGCAAACCAGACCGCCGACGACGTGGTGTCGCCGCAAGCGCTATCGTCACGCACGTAGGTCCACAGCCGCGCTGTTTTGGTCTTGCCATTGCCCGGTGCCAGCACCGGAATCGGCGTGTCGTCGGCATGCAGCTTGATGCCAGCAAGCACATGGCGTCGGATTGCGTCCACCAGCGGGTGCAACAAGGCGCTGGCGGCACCAAGCCAGTTCGCCAGCAGCGCACGCTCCAGTTCAATGCCTTCGCGGGCATATATCACCGACTGCCGGTACAGCGGGAGATGGTCGGCAAACTTGGCCACCAGCACATGTGCCAGCAAGCCCGGCCCGGCGATGCCGCGTGCAATCGGCCGGCTTGGCGCAGGCGCCTGCACGATGGTATCGCAGCACTTGCAGGCCAGTTTTGGACGCGTATGGCGGATCACGCGGAAACTGCCTGGTATCCATTCGAGTTGTTCGGCAACGTCCTCGCCCAAGGGGTGAAGACCACCGCCGCAGGCGGGGCAAGCTTCGCCTGGCGGCGGGTACATTTTCTCGTCTCGCGGCAAGTGATCCGGCAAGGGACGGCGCACCGATTTCTTGCGCGGCGCCTGATCGGCCGCTGGCATCTCGCGCGCCGCTTCGCCCTCGTCAGCCTGCAGGTCTTCCAGTTGCAACTCCAGTTGCTCGATCTGGCGGTCGAGCTTTTCCGACTTGCGGCCGAACTGCATGCGCCGCAATTTGGCAATCTGCAGCTTGAGATGCTCGATCTCGACGGCGCGCGTGTTGAGCTGCTCAGTCAAGCCGGCGACGACCTGCTGCTGCGCGAGCAGCAATGCTTTCAAGGCATCGATGTCGTTGGGCAGGTCGGCGAGGTTGAGCATGGGCCGAGTTTACGCGAGGGCGCCGACGTTTACAAGGCCGATGATGGTTGCCAGGTGCGCTCGGGGCGCCGCCAGTCGATGCCTTCGAGCAGCATCGACAGCTGTGCCTGCGATAGCAATACCGTGCCGCTGGTAGCCTGCGGCCAGACGAAGCGGCCGCGTTCAAGCCGCTTGGCCAGCAAACACAGCCCATCACCACTCCACCACAGTACTTTGATCATGTCGCCACGCCGGCCACGGAACACGAATACGTGACCGCTGAACGGGTCTTCGTCCAGGGCCGTTTGCACCCTGGCCGCCAGGCCGTTGAAACCAGAGCGCATGTCGGTCACACCGGCTGCGATCCAGATGCGCGTGCCCGCCGGCAAGCCAATCACGGCAGCAGGCTTTGCAAGACGAGCTGAAGCAGCGCTGCGTCGATGCCGGCATGCAGACGCACGACGGCATCGCCAATGATGATTTCAATCATGCCGCTTGGCTCAGCCATGTGCAGTGACGGCGACCGTGTCGTAGCAGGCTGAATATGCACCGGCAGCAGCGCCGGTGCGACCGGCTCGAACAAATCGGCACGCAACTCACGGCGCCACTTGAACAGCATATTGGCGTTGATGCCATTCTGCTGCGCCAACTTCGACACCGAGATACCAGGTGCACAAGCCTCGATGGCGAGACGCCGTTTGAAGTCAGCCGGATAGTTGGGGCGGCCCTTGCGGTTGCCTGCCGTTTTATCTGTGTCCAAAGTGATTCCCAACAAAAAAGTGACGGGAACTACTTTGGGATATGTGGACTTTTAAAGATAGACGGCGCTGGGAAGACGCTTACGCCTTCGGCGACTGTCGCCCTCCTCTGCCCTTGGCCGCCCGCAACCAGCGCGCACCCGCGCTATGGTCCACGCCCAGGTAGCTGCACGGCATGCCGGCACTTCCACGTGGTGCTGCAGTCTGCCGCAGGTGCCAGTGCCACTCCCCTGCCGCTGATCGAACCAACGGTTTCAATCCATTTTTTGTTTGAACAGGGTACCGACGGCGACCGGCTGGCCGCAATCCACACCGGCCAGCGCCTGCAGCCGTGCCGCGTCAGCCATCGGGCATTTGACCGGCATGGCCTTTACGCAGTGAGTCAGCAGCCAGATGGTGTGGGTGGACACCGTCGGTGAACGTGAGGACCGGGTGCTCGGTCACGTCGATGCACGTCAGCACCTTCCACAGCAACCAGCGACCCCGCACTGGCGTTTCCAAGCGTCGCAGCTCACAGCTGACGGTGGCCAGCGGCACCGGTTGGCACGGCCCTGCGCAAAATGCCGGTCAGGCCAAGGGAACTTGCGGTCCAGCGGCAAGGTCGCGTGGCTTTGGTGCGACACCTCCGGATGGGTGCTGCCCGGCCGGCACAATAGCTGCAGGAACCGCTGGGAGTCGACCTCCACGACCGCCTACGCCTCACCGTCAAATCCCGGGCTGCCCCGATGACGATTGCTGCCTTGCAGGTGCGAGAGCACAAGCGCGGCGCCGCGCCAGCACCAGGGGACAAGCTACAGGCAGCGGCGACGGATTGGGCACATACAATGACCAACCGGAAATGAGAACGGCCCGCAAGAAGCGGGCCGTCGAATAGTTGGGGAGGATAGTAACGCGGAACTTATCACAGACCGTTAAAACCTAACCCCTTTGATCTTTTGTCTACATTACGATGACATAGCGATATACTACCACACTTTATTCACCAACTTTATGCAGTATGCGCTTCGATAACAAGATCAAACCCGAATTGAATCTGACAACACGCCAGCGATTGTTTGGGGAAGTCTGGTTCAACCTGGTACACGAATATTCGCTCGATGCGTTCCGTGTTAGGACCATGAACCCGGTTAATGTGATCAACGAACTAGTACGCAGCTTTACCGTTCAACCTTTTAACGACCGTGATCGAGCCAAGATCATCGCCGAGGCAGTTGAGCTGCTCGCCACGTCACTTCTCATTCGGCAGGGTGCGCTGGGTGAGATCGCCGACGAACTGATTTTGTTGTTGGATCAATGGGGTAAGAAGAGTAGGCGTGACGAGGGAGTGGAGAACAAGGCTGCTGCCGACATCAAGGATAACGGGGTGACGTCTCATGCGATGATTCTCGCATTTGGTCGCGAGATGGAATCGGCTTTGAACGAAGTGTTTCTGCGTGCCTGTATTGATTGGTTGACGGCGCAACTCACAGACGCAGCGCCGCTAGCGCAGGACGACCAAACCGAGAATATTGTGCAGATCACGGGACAGATGCTTAGTCATCTGATCAGTGTCGGTTGGAGTTTCGAGTCGTTATTTCAGCTTTATCGTCGAGCATTCGCCCAGGACAGCCAGCACACCCCGGAGGGGGAAGCGTATGACTTCGCTCGGGCCCTGCGCTGGTTGTTTGCGCGTGTCGCGCGCGCACCCAAGGATTACGTAATCACTTTCACGATCAACCAGGTCGCTACTGGAGCTGAACTACCCAACAGGGTAGGCGACATTGTTTTCAGTCCGGAAGCGCTGCGGGTATCGGAAAGTTCCTCGGCGCCCGTCAGGCGTGTGGCTCAAGCGGCTCCAGGACGGATCTTCGCTACCATGACCGTCGAGGCTAATGATAGTCGGATTGCCGGGATGCGTGCCGCAGAGCATATCGAGCAGGTACTGGATGTGCTTCGCTACGATTTTATCAAGCAGAATTTTTCGTTGTCTGATCGCTTTCTGGTGCAAAAAGCCACTCATCACGTGGCGCTCGAGATTGCGAAAACCGTACCGAACGAAAAGCGTGAGGTCACGCCAGCACAGTTTCAAACGTTCATGGAACAGCTGCGCAATCTCGTCGCAAGCGGTACGTTGGAGGCAGACTCCAAAGACCGGATCTATGCGGCGTTTCGATTGTACCGAACCGGAGCGGAAACTGCTAACCTGGAGAACAAACTGGTGCAATGGTGGACAGCGCTTGAGTACTTGGTCAAAGCCAGCGGCGGCGGTATCGGCGATGCGGTCGAACGCGCGCTTTACCCTACCGTCGTGTTGGCTTATTTGCCAAAGCATTTGAATTCGTTACGATTAGCACTGTTGGAGTTTGATGCGCCACTAATTCTCAGCGACGGCACGCAACCGGATCTGGTGAGTTGTCGCCTTCCAGAGTTACTGATGTACTGTAAAGATCAAGGATTCAAGCGTGGGGCCATGGCCGCTGCCCAGAGCAAAAGCCCGTACGCCGAGCACTATTTTGCTTCTTTGTTCAAAAAGGTGGAGAGTCCAAAATCGGAGCTGGAAGCATTGGACAGGCATGAGAGGGCGGTGCGTTGGCAAATCCAGCGGATCTACCGTGCGCGATGCGATATCGTTCACAGTGCTGGACGCGTCCCCCAAGTTGCCCTGTTGTGCGCGAACCTTGAGTCGTATCTGAAAATCCTACTCGACACCTTCCTGATTTCGCTGCAAAAGATCGACACATTACGCACCCCGCGTGAATTCTTTGATCGCCAGCACCACGTGCAGGCCCGCATCAAAGCGCAGCTTGGTGCCAAACCAGTCGCTTCCGAAGCCTTGCTGTTGGCTGCGCTGTCGAAACATCTATAGGGGTGCAGGAAGTATGCATGCGAGGGCGGTGATCTTCTTAGAAAAACGGGGCCGACCGACGGTAGAAATTTGTAGCCGACGGCCTCAAAAATAACTATCCTGAAATCCCTTATCTCTTGGAGAATTCAATGTCTGAAACTGAAGTGGTTCGCGTCGGCATTCACGATGCTAGCTCAACGGAGTTGCTGGCCGGCCCGATCTTCCTGCACCCGTTTCCGCGTCAGGGAGAAATCTTGGTGGTCGACGGCCAGTATTACCAAGTGCTGCTTACCGAGCGCGACTACAAGACGCAAGATGTAGCCAAGGTGTACGTGAAACCACTAGGACGCTACGACGATTATATGGTCGCCTTCTCATCCCTTATTTCAGGCGCAGCGAAACGCTAAGCCTGGTTGCCCTGCTACTAGCGAAACTCGGGGGCAATGCTACCCCGAGGACGCATAGGAAATTGGCCGGAAGAGGTTTCCCGTCACTCCAACATAGTCGCAAATCCGTCGCGCGGAATTTTCGGGGGGGGGGGGGGCCGGCGGCGAAGGACTGCTTCCGTAGGTGCCGGTGCGGGCGGTCCCAATGGTCTAGTGTATGGGCTTGTTGCGATCCGAATAAGTAAGAAGTTTGTTGAGAGCACTTAAGCTGGAAGCGGATTGCCTGAAAAAATGATCGTCAATGTTTTGGCTCCACGGGTCATTGCGACATATAGGTCTTTGGCATCAAGACTATCTGCGTCTAAAATTACTGCATGGTCATACTCCAAGCCTTTAACCAACAATGTCGTGCCAATGAGCCTTGTATGACGAATGGGCCTACCAGTATGCCTCATGTCACGTTGATAGAGCTTCGCTGATTCGCTCAAAGTGTCGCCGTCACCGTCAATGTGCATTTTCAAAACATTCAGGAAACGATAGAGCAAATCTCTTCTGAATGGGGACGTTTCTGGATTTTCCTTGAGTTTAAGAAAGAAGGCGTTCAGGTTTTTCGTCGTGGGATCACCCAGATAAAGATTCGCCGCCTGCAACATGAGCGGATACTTAGTCGTCTTGATCTGCTTGGCGACTTCACCTTTTTTCGTTCCTGCTGCAAGGGCATTGTCTACCCCCGTGAAACACTTCTTGGCAAAATCCAAAGCATGAAGGAACGCCGCTTTCGTGTCCTTCGCAGTGACCAGCTTCTTGATAATGGAGTGGAGCGCCTTCCCCTCAACTTCTTCAATAGAAGAGAACTTCCCACCCAACATACGAGCCAGAGCGTGAGTCTTTTCCTTGAACCGTTGGTCGCCTCCGTGAAGAGCGATGACCGTGCCTTGGGCGTCTAAAAGCTTCATGAGCGACGTGTGCTGTTTTTGAGGAATGAAGTCCGCCCCAGTATAAACTCGCCTTACGCTTATCGGCACATCATTAACAAGGTCAAGCTTCAGACCTTGTTCCAACCGCTCACGGGACTTTTTCAACCAGGCACCAAGCAGAGGTGCTTTTGCGTTATCCCACCGCCAAGGCGTTTCCAGCTTACCAAGACACTCAAAGTGGGGATAAATGCTGATGTCCCAGTCAACAGGCTTCTGGCCATTTTCAAAGTCAAAGATAGCCTGCATAGGATCACCCAAGACACGACATGGCAAGATGTCGGCCAACGTACACACAAGGTTGTGTTGAAGGTCTGAGCAGTCTTGATATTCGTCCACGTAGAAGCCGGCATAGCTGCAGAGAACAATGTGTCGTATGAACGCCATGGTCAGCAGGCCCGAACATGATTCATAGAGCTTGTCCCACTGCTTGCTTGAAGGGCTGTCCACCTTCCAGCCTGAACCCTTGGGGTAGGCCAAGCACAGTCGCAAGGACCAATTGGCGATTGTATCTACCTGATATTGTACAGTGGGCACCTTCAGAGCGGCCATCTTGGCCTTGAGTGAATTCACGCCAGCGAACGTATGCGTCAATATCAATTGCCGCTTCGTGGCAGTCTTGACAGCCATGGCAATAAGATGGGTCTTGCCATATCCAGCAGGGGCAATTATATACCCTTTGGTGGTGCAGTTCCCCAGCGTGATTGCCAGTTCGTCAGACATTGGAAGCCCATTTCCAGAGTAAGGCCAACTTGACTGCCATGTCCTTTTTTGAAAAAACTGGATCTTCAAATGTTGGGCTGATAGTAGAGAACCACTTCTCGCCTCGCGTAATGTCTTTGAACCAGCCGCTGCCTTTTGCGGCACTACCAATCGCCACTCTAATCTCTGGGCCGCCCTCCCATTCGTTTATGTCTTGGCTTAGCTCCTTATGAAGCTTGGATCGCACGTTATCATATACCGGAAAATGCAGATCGTCTTGCGCAAGTTTTAAGCTTGCTTTTATACTAGGCCAAGGTAAATCTTGGAAGGCTCTTTCCTCAAGCGACAGCATGTCGCTCCACGCATAAACATTGATTTCCAGTTTGCGAAGCTCTTCTTCGTCTGCTGGCGAAAACAGCTTCGGTGCGTCAGCGTCTGCCAAGACCGCTACGTCATACCACAAAGTCTTGAATGCTTTGGCAAGCCCTTTGACGTTGCTTGCACCTCCTGCATTAAGCAGGGCGACTCCATGATAGGAGAACGGATCGCCGCCCTTCCCGACTTGGTAGTCGTCAAAGCCTCTCAAAAATCCAACCTCAGTGGCACCTTCGCAGACAATGACCTTTTTCGCCAAGAATGCTTCTGCACTTGATCGAATTTTTCCTTGCGCTTCGTGCTCCGACAAGCTTTCAGAAAAGGCAGGAATGATCTTAACGACACCGGCCTTGCTATGGACGATGTAAAGCTCTTTCACAGTAAGCTCACGCAGCACAACCGGGGAATGCGTCGTCAAAAAATACTGCCCTCGCTTGTCCTCTCTGACGTGCTTGATCAGACGAGAAATCCGGTGCGGTTCCAAGCCAAATTCAACTTCATCAAACAAGGTGACGTGTCCTTCGTCCAAGCCTACTTGTTGAATCCCGCATAGGAGCATGCGACGAGAGCCCAAGCCCAACTGACGCAGCGGAATGTCACCGTCATGCAGCGCCAAGCCTCCTACCTTCAAGTTGATGGAACTCAAATCCAAGTGCGCTTGGTATGCGGTATTGACCGGCACACCCAAGCGCTTGGCTATGTCCTGCGATTTCTCAGCAGCGGCGTCAAAGTTCTTTAGCGTTACCAAGCGGTCGACGTCTAGCGACGTGCGGGCAGTTCGTGAGGCCGTGGCAAGGAGTTCGTTCAAGCTTTGGGCTTCGGTCAGTTTCGCCAGCGCCGTGCCAGTCGCCCAC
The DNA here is from genome assembly GCF_057291295.1 of Janthinobacterium sp. 1L-D-8-B-C4. NCBI lineage: Bacteria > Pseudomonadati > Pseudomonadota > Betaproteobacteria > Burkholderiales > Oxalobacteraceae > Janthinobacterium > Janthinobacterium sp. 1L-D-8-B-C4. The sequence continues at coordinate 64,144 of NZ_JBXAVX010000017.1, read as the reverse complement.
GATAGCTGCCTTTCACTGTAAGCACCAATGAGCCCTACACTGACCTTGTTGCGATCTGCTTGCTTGAACGTCACGCCTTCAGGGGTGCGGTCAGTAAAAATAACCCATTTGGGTTCCAGTTCTTTGCCGACAGTCAGCCGAACCGTCAGGACAGCCTCAAGGTGATCAGCGGATTCATCAAAGAGCTTCTGAGTTGCGCTATCCCAGCCCCGTTGATGTTGACCATATTTTTGCAAAGAACAGAAGTCAGGATCCAAGTCGCCAAAGGTAACTTCAATGACGATGCTGTCTGCAACCTTACACTGGTGGAAATCCGCGTCGGTAAAAGTTGGATTCCATTGAGGGTAAAAAGCGTAGCGAATAGCCTCCAAAATGGTGGACTTGGACGAGTCGCCCTTGCCAATCAAGCAGAAAATATCCGTTGACGGCAGGCTCCATTCAAGCTCTTTAACTCCGCGAAAGTTCTTGATCGTTATTCTTCTAATTTTCACGTAGCGAAATCCTCAATTTTTGAAATTATCTAATACAACGTCCTAGATCGTGCCTCACCCAGGCGGCACAGAACGGGTGAGTTGGCTCAGCGCGGCCCTTCACGAGCGCTGTATTGGCTTGGTCCCCTACTGGCCGAGCTCCGCCGATGACTAGAGGATAACATCTTGCTTATGTGAAAAATACGCGAAATCTCACAAGCTGAGCGGTGGCGCTGCATGAGAATGAGTGGGACGTTCAATGAGACTGAGTTGCGACGTTCTTCGTATAACTTTCGCGCGCGAAAGTTCCACAGGATTTGGTGAGCATGCGCGCCGACCTTACGAGTAGCGCAGCGAATCTGGCCGACGCCATCGTGATTGCGGCTGTTGTTATCGCAACGACGTTTCATTACGAGTTCTCAGCACACAGTGGAATTCGTAGTGATCGCTGGACCGGCAAGACCAAATACGAGTGCGGGGATCGGGGCAAATTTGGTTGGAAATCGATGGCCGAATGTGACGCAATCAACAAATATGGAAATGTGAACACACGAGAAACGATCCTTTCGCCCTACCGTACCTACCGCTATACGCTATGACGCAATGTCGACAGCCTGAGCGATGAGGGCTACGCGATGTTCATTGGATTGAATTCGAGCGGCTGACGAGGTTTTGGACGACCCAACAATTCGGCGCTGCTTGGCATTCGCAAAAGCTTGGGGTTATGGCGCGCTTTGCATGACCAATCTGTTCGCGTTCCGCGCGACCAAGCCTACCGACATGTTGGCCGCAGTAGACCCAATCGGACCAGAGAATGACAAGCACCTTGTTGAACTTGCGCGCGGCGCCGGCGTGGCGGTGGCTGCTTGGGGCACCAACGGCACTCACCTTGGGCGCGACCAAGCGGTGCGTGCCGTGGTGCCGAATCTGTACTGCTTGCGCAAGACCCAGGCTGGCCATCCGGGCCATCCGCTGTACCTTCCAGGAAACCTCACTCCGGTGATATTTTGAAGGAAATCGACGTTGTTCTACTTGAACATCTAATAAAATCAAAGGCTTATAATTTTAAATCGGCTTGCATGGCGCCATTCATCGAACCGATTTTCACAGAGATCGAGAACCAGAATGTAAATTACAACCAAGCACGCAATCACTACTGGTCGGCGCCAAGAGCGAAAGCTCATCAAAACAGGAAACACGAATGTTCTACTAGAACACCCAATAAAATCAAATACTTACAATTTTATATGCAGTCGCATAAGCACAATTGGCCGACGCATGACGTTTGAAATTTACCAAGCATCTAAGTAACCGTTGGAATAAAAAGCCGACTCAATGAAAGTTGCGACTGCGTGTATCCAGATCCCCTAACAGATGGGTAAGATCCACCAGCCGTTTCGCCACCAGGTGCCTGACATTGTTCGCACACTGCCATTGACCATACACGCCCAGCAGACGCGCGCTCATCACCTCTCGACGCTGCTGCTCCAAAAGGCTCGGCCAGACGATGACGTTCACGTTTCCTGTCTCGTCCTCAATCGTCAAGAACACGACGCCCTTCGCAGTCTCCGGGCGCTGCCGCACGGTCACTAAACCGCAGCCACGCGCGAGACGCGCATCATCATACAAATTCAAAATTTCCGCCGGCATAAAGCGCATCGCGTGCAAACGCTCACGTAATAGAGCGAGAGGATGACGGCCCAGCGTCAATCCCATATGGCGGTAGTCCGCCACCAGCTCCTGCCCTTCTGTGGCCGGTGCAATCGTCAATTCTTCCTCAACGATGTGCGCCTCCCGTAATAGTCCGCGGTCAGGCACGCTTCCCGCCGCACTCCATATCGCCTGGCGGCGATTGCCGCTGATCTCCAACAGCGCATTGGCACTGGCCAGCAACTTCAGTTGGGCCGCATCGAGCGTCGCGCGTACGCCCAAGTCATGCAGATCCTTGAACGGCCGCACCGCCCTCGCCTCCTCGATGCGCCAGGCGGCTTCACGCTCCATACCCCGGATCAGGTTGAGTCCCAGGCGTACTGCAGGTTGGGGGCCACTCGAAACCTCCAGCGTGGCCTCCCAGCCGCTGATATTGATATCGACCTCACGCACCTCGACGCCATGACGCACCGCGTCCTGTACCAGTTGCGACGGACTATAAAAACCCATTGGCTGGCTGTTCAACAGAGCGGCTAGAAACGCGGCCGGCTCATGGCGTTTCATCCAGCTCGACGCATAGGCGAGCAAGGCAAAACTGGCAGCATGCGACTCCGGAAAACCATACTCGGCGAATCCCCGGATCTGGCCAATGATGCCATTAGCAAAATGGTCGCTGTAGCCCCGCGCCGCCATGCCTGTTTTGAGCTTGTCTTCGAACTGCTCCAGGCCCCCTTTCCGCTTCCATGCAGCCATGGCACGGCGCAGCTGATCTGCTTCGCCAGCCGTGAAACCGGCAGCGACCATCGCGATCTGCATGACTTGTTCCTGAAAGATCGGAATGCCCAGTGTGCGCGACAACACCGCCTCCATTTCCGCACTGGGATAGGACACGGGATCGGTTCCCTCGCGTCGGCGCAAGTAGGGATGGATCATCCCCCCTTGAATCGGACCTGGGCGAATAATAGCCACCTCGATCACCAGATCGTAAAACGTCTTAGGCTTCAGCCGCGGCAGCATCGACATCTGGGCGCGGCTCTCGATCTGAAACACGCCGACCGTGTCAGCCTGGCAGATCATCTCGTACGTCGCCGCATCCTCTTTAGGAATATCGGCCAGTTCAAACCGCTCGCCGCGCCTGGCCGATACCAGCTCCAGTGTGCGACGCATGGCACTCAACATGCCCAACGCCAAGATATCGATCTTTAACAAACCCACCGCATCCAGATCGTCCTTATCCCACTGCACGATAGTGCGGTCCTCCATGCTGGCATTTTCCACCGGTACCAGACGCGACAGCTTGCTGTGCGAAATGACGAAACCGCCAGGGTGCTGTGACATGTGACGAGGAAAGCGCATCATGTGCTCAGCCAGGAAAGCCCACTTCCTGGCGACGTCGGACTCGGGATCCAGTCCGCAGCTGTGCATGCGTTCCGCCAGTTCGGCCCGCCCTCCCCATCCGTGGTTGGCCTTCGCTACCTTGTCGACAATGGAAAGATCAACGCCGAGCGCCGTGCCGACATCGCGTAACACGCTCTTCGGGCGATAGCTGATGACAACGGCCGTGAGCGCCGCACGGGTCCGACCATACTTTTGATAGATATACTGGATCACCTCCTCGCGACGCTGGTGCTCGAAGTCCACGTCAATGTCGGGAGGCTCATTGCGTTCCTTGGAAATAAATCGTTCGAACAGCAAAGTGCCACGCGATGGATCGACCTCGGTCACGCCCAGGCAATAGCACACGGCGCTGTTGGCCGCCGAACCGCGTCCCTGGCACAGGATCTTGTTGGCCCGCGCGAAGCGAACGATATCGTAGACCGTGAGAAAGTAGCTTTCGTAGGACATCTCAGCAATCAGTTCGAGCTCCCGCTCGATGAGAGACTGGACGTCGGCCGGCACGCCGGCCGGATACCGCCAGTGGGCGCCAAGGTATGCCTGCTGCCGTAAGTAGCCACTCGGCGTCATCCCCTCAGGCACAATCTCCACCGGGTACTCGTAACGCAACTCTTCGAGCGAAAATGTACACAGATTTGCGACGCGGACCGTCTCTTCGAGCGCGGCACGCGAATATAAATTGCCCAGCCTAACCCTTGAACGCAGGTGCTGTTCGGCGTTCGACGCCAGCCGGTAGCCACAGTGTGCGACCGGCACGCCATGGCGGATTGCGGTCATGGTATCCTGCAGGGGCTTGGCCGAGCGCACATGCATTACCACATCACCGGTAGCCACCACGGGCAAGTCGAACTGCGCAGCGACAGCAGCGACGATATCCTTGTGTGCCTGGTCACGTGACCGGAAGTGCAGGGTTAATGCGATCCGCGCACGACCAGCGGCACATTGCAACAACCAAGCCCCCTGCCGCTCGATGACGTCGAGCCCCGCGCCATAACGTGGCAGCAGGATCAACTGACAATCAGGCATGCCTCGCAACGCAGCCAAATCGGGCGGCGGCGCCGCGATATCGCGAGGCCGCACAAGATACTCGCCCTTTTTCGCGCGCCGGCGCGCGACCGTGATCAGTTCGCACAAGTTGCCATAGCCATTGCGGTTCATGGCCAGGATCAGCAGGGAGAAGGGCGGTGTGCCATCCTCCGGCGTCACCACCATCTGGCTGCCGATCAGCAATTTAAGGCCAGCCTCCTTGGCGGCAAGATGTGCCTTCACCACGCCAGCGACCGTGCATTCGTCCGTAATCGCCAGAGCGTGATAGCCAAGACCAGCGGCACGCTGCACCAGTTGCTCGGGAGCGGACGATCCATGCAAAAACGTAAAATGGCTCACGCACTGCAATTCGGCATAGGAGGGGAGGGCGATTGCCATGGCGCGCATCCGTCAGGCGTACAGTCCATGCAAAAACCAGCGACGATCCGCAGTGCGCTCAAGATAAATCCAGTAGCACGTCGCATCTGTACCTTGCGCAACATAGTAGTCGCGCGCGACCGAATGCGCATCCCACCAGCCAGCCTCGAGCCGCTCGGGTCCGCGTATCAGTCTGAGCGGGCTCAAATAAAAAGGCCTTTCGTCGCGCGTCAGCAGCTGTATCGGCTTGGGCAGCACAAAACACGGCCGATCCAACACCAGTTCAACTTCGGTGGAAGAGATGACTTTCGCCGTGGCCGGCCCCCAGCTGTTGCACTGCTCGGGGCGATGATCCGGGGACAGCACCGGCACCAAAACGTTGTCCGGACCTACTCTGGAGGACAACAATTCCAGCAGGCGTGTGAAATCGGCCAACGAACCACCTGGCTCCGGAAATAATTGATCGGTCAGCGGCTGCATCGCTTCCAGCTGCACCACTTCCAGCCGTAAGCCGATGACCGGCGCACTCAATTCGATCTTAGCCAGGCGTTCCTTCAACAGCCTTAACAAGTGTGGCTCTTTCCACGCCGGCTCGGCCAACGTGATTTCGACAGGCGTCGGCGACACCGCAGAGCGGCCACGTTCATGCACCAGCTGTAGCTTGAACGTAATCACAGCCAATTGGCGTGCAGTGAGCCAACCTGTCAGCTGCAAAATCAATGTCGTGGCGCCATGCATCAACGCTTCCGCATGTTCGATGCGATCGAAGGTTTCGATATGGGCGCAAAATTTCGCCGGCACCGATATCCAACGATGCATTTCTTCGATATCGCCATACGCACGGTCGAGGACATGCAAGAGCTGCTTGCTCGTGCGCCGTAGCAGCCCAGTCCTAGGCAATTTCCGCACATCGCTCAGCGTACTAGCGCCGATACCATCGAACCAGGTAAGAAATGGCGCAGCCGATGGCACAAGTGAACAGGGTAACGCGTCGAGGCGGAAAGCCAACGTTGACGACTGCACGCACCTTCTACGCGGAGCATGACGGCCAGGCTTTACGTGGGCAAGCAGCCAGGCACCTTCCGCCGTCGGGGCCGCACCCAGCTGCCCGGTAAAGCCGAGTCGGCGGATGCTATCGCGTACTCGCCGACACAACGAAAGCGGACCGCCAAACAACACAAGACTGGCGCCGACATCAAGCAACAGGCTGAAATCATCGGTAAACGCAACTTCGGGCGTGAACTGCAGCATCGCCATCGCAATAGAATCGAGCGCACGCGATTCCTTTTCTGTATCGCGATCCAACATGATCGCACCAGGTGCAATGGTTGCCACACCACCAGAGCGCATGCCAACTCGCACGCCAGCATTGGCCGCCTCTGCCGAAGCGACCAGCACTTTTCCACCATCAACCACCACATAAGGGCCTGTCTCAGACCAAGACGGGCGCAGCGTTTCGAGCGGTAATAACGGCAGGTATAAAGTTAACAGCAGAGGCGTTTTCATCATGCAAGGGGTGACGGCCAGTAGGCATATCAGCAAGCGGAATAAATAGGGTTTTATCGGAGACAGGGCCACGTCGCTTTAACACCTCAACCTGGACACCACCCATCGCTGGTCGAACTCCCAGCCGAAGGGACGCGGGCGAGGCTTCACTTGCACACGCCATTGGACGAATCAGCCAGAACCAGGTTTCCGCGCCCTGGGCCGCAAAATTCAAGCGACGCAGGGAATCGGAGCGGATATGATTCTGCCAAAACACTACCGCACCACAACTACCATTTTTTAGTATTTGTTCCGTCGTCCACAGAGCGTCCGCAGTACTGGGAGCCCGAACCCATATCAATCGGCCAACATCGATGCCCCATATCTTGAACGCAAGCGAATGCGGAATATAAGGCGGCTGAACCAATACAATTCTTTGCTTATCCGATAGCTTGGCGAGTAAGGGCTTAAGCAACTGCAACTCTCCGATACCCGATTGCTGAACAAGCAACTCAATCAGCGACGAACGCGGCCAACCAGCACCAGGTAACTCTCCATCCAGCAACGAATATCCCGATGAACAACTGACGTCATGTGACACTGCCAACTCACTCGCACGCCAAACGTGGGAAATCACCAAGGGATCAGTGACCTCCGCGGAGAATTCAGAACAGACTTGAGAACAGAGCAAAGCCATGAGAAAGCACAATCGTTATCAACATAATACTGTATATACGTACAGTGTATGCGTGATTGTTTGATTCCGCAATAGCCAGCTTCAGCTAAAAAAACATCGCTGAATAAAAAAGCGCCAAGGGCTGCCTTCGCGCGCGGGCTTCCCCGCTTGCTTGCGCGCCGACGAAACCCCCGTCGCCACGCCCGGTTAACCTGAAAACCCATCAATTCAACATCCTGAAACCCAGCAGAGGTATCCATCACCGACTGCTTGCTGAAAACAGCACAACCCAGACCCCAGAATGGCACCACCACAGGAACTTATCCGTCCTCAACCCGCTGCGGGCTTACGGCGATGACAGAAGACTCACTGGAACTGCCTTCAATACGCACAAGAGAGACAAGTTGCAAAAAAGCAACCCCTACTGCAGGTACCTGATGTGTAGCAAACTTAACATTCGCCGGGGCTGCTGCGGCGTTCTGTGCATCTGGGGTTTTCAGTGCTTGGCGGGTGTGCTCGACGAGTGCTTTATAGGTGGCCACCGTCTGCCGGGTCACGCCAGCGATGCGTCCGATCGCGATCTGGGTAAGACTCTCTCCGCGTTGCAGCAACAACCTGCAGGCGGCAAGGATCCTATCCGCAGTACTCTTCTGTCGTTCGCTGTGGGTGCGTTCTGCAGCCAGGCTTTGGCGTGCCGGGAGTGGCAGCTCTGGGTCAAGCTGCATGATGCCGCGCTTGCAGCGGCCGCTTCCCGTGTACTTGTTCCATGTCCAGCGTGCAATCGAACGAATTGTCGCCCTCAGCGAGGATGCAGGCAGATCCTGTTCAAAGCCTTTGTCCCGGAAGCTGTTCAAATCGTGCGCCTTGTGATCAAGCCAGCGCACGAACGTGTCGTAGCTTCCGCTTTCCCTCTCGCGGTTGACGATGGAATAGGCGTAGTGGCGCAAATGTTCGAACAGCAGGCAGTGACGCGAGTGTGCAATGTCGTCAACGTTGACGTTCTTGGCCCAGGGCGCTGCCACGGCCAGATCGACATAATCGGCCAGGGCGCCCAATTCATAGACGGAGTTGTGTAACTCTTCGGTCGACCACCATGGATGTCCAGGTGTCTTGGCCACTGGTCCTGAATGGAAATTGGGGTCCGCATGCAGCGCCACCGAAAATGCGGCGTAGACGGCCTTCATGAAGGCGATGGGTTTGTCGCGCGCGGCCTCGGTCGTGCACACCGGAGGAATCGCATAATAAAGGTGGCTATTGCCGGAGGCGCGGTTTCGCACAATCAGATTTGGCGCCGGCAGGCCCGCGTCCTCCCAGATCATCGAATTTGAATGGTCGAGGTCGAATATCAGCCAGCTGACAAGGCCTGGCCGATTGATTTGCATGTACGGATAACGCACCGCGTACTCGCGGGGGCGAGTACGGGTCGCCGTTTTGTTGTCACTGCAGCGCGGAATGTAGGGCGCCTCTTGCAGCACCCGGTGCAGGGCGGTACCGTGCTCGAAATATCGAACATCGGGCTCGGCAACGCTATTCACCTTTGTTCCCAAAGGGTGGCAAAACGGTGCCAGCGTGTAGCGCAAGCCCGATACAGCACTCGAATTTTAGGGCGAGCAGATGCTCACCTCGGCCATGATTTGTCATGGGAGCTCCAGTTGCCAAGTGACAGGCGTAAAAAATCCCTTGCGCTGACTTGAGCACCGAACTAAAATCACGGCTGAAGAGTACGTAATTTATGTTTTGGCACTGCCAGCGCATTAGAAGAGGCCCGGTTCCCGCCGGGCCTTTTGCTTTTCAGGGCATCAAATTGTTAGCGTTTCAGATCAGCTCTTCATCGCAATCCTCATATTTCGTTGATCTATCGGTTACTTCTTGCTGCCATCGGCCAGGACTTGCAGCGCCTTGGTAATCTCGCTCATTGCCAGTTGCGCATCCACATCGGTGGCAAATTCAAGACGCAGCACTTTTTTGGCTTGTTGAACCTTGCAGTAAGTGGCGCGTCCCGAGCGCACGGTCACCGGCGCCGGCGCTACGCGCGGGGCAACCGCACGCCGAGAGGACCTGGTTGCCATCGCTACCCCCTGAGATTGCGTGGCGGCGCCGCTGATAATCGCGTCAATCGCCTGCATGACTCCTTCGGTATGGCCTTTGGCATGGAGTGCGGCGAGTTCGGCGGCAGCATTGCGACCGAGCTTATCCGGATGGGCATCGAGCAGCGGTACTGCAGTTGCTGGCAATTCATCAAACACCATCAGATTGGCAACGGTCGTGCGAGGCACGCCGGCATGTTTCGCGACATCGGCAACAGTCAGCGTTTGATCCTCGGCCAGCAATTTCTTGAAACCCACATACTTCGCATAATCTGTCAGGCTGTTGTGCAGCAAATTGGCGTAGAAGGCATCACGGTCCGCATACTCGTCGTCCGATAGATCGAGTACGGCAGGGATGGTTGCACGACCACGATCGACGTAAAAATCAAATCGGTTATGTCCGGATACCACTTCATACCCGCCATCCGGGGCAGGGCGCAGCGTCACCGGGGTGACCAGCTTGTTATTGTCGAGATTGGCGTATAACGCTTCTTTCTCGGCTTCAGTCAACAAGCGCTGGCGGCCGGCGACCTTGCGGATCCGGCTTACCGGCGCATCGAAAGGCTTGCCGGTATTGAGTGCTGCCTCGTCCAGTGCCGCTTTAAGCGCCTCGACTTCGGCTTGGCTCGCTTCCTGCAACTGCACCAGGCGCGCGCGCAGTTCTGCCGACTCCTCATCCGAGCCGCCATCTGCCTGCTTGGCCACCGCAGCGTCGAGCTGCCGCTGCAGTTCATCAATCTTGGCTTGGTATTTCTGGGCCTCGATGCGGAAGGCGCCCAGCTGGCCGGGCATGGTCACATTGCGCTGACTGGCGATCGGTGTCGGAGGATTCTCGCTGACATTGCGTTCCAGGTTGGCCGTCTGGCCAAGCAGCCGTGCCGCCAACTTGTTGACGCGCGGTGGACGTTTGTCGTCTTTCTTACTCATGCTGCTTCCTTCATTTCGCGGTGCGCCCAGCATGTCTGCAGGGACACGTCGAGTTCCGCGACGACCGCATTAAACGCCTCTATCGCACGGTTGTAAGTGCGCTGGCTGCCGTCATAGCTCTCAAGGTCATAAATGGTCTTGAACTCCGCATAAGCGTTTTTCACCAGATCGGTTTCCGGAATTTCGGCCGTTCCCAGCAACTCAGGATAGGTCTGCTTGATCCACGTCTTGACGATATCGGTCATGGACACTGACGACTTCACTTTCGACAACACGATCTTGATGAACTCGAATTCCTTGTCGATCTGCTTGCCTTCCCGCATCGAATTGAACAACTCGGAAAACTGCCGGAAAAATTGCGTCGACGACGCATAGTCCAGGGTTTCCGGGGGCAGGGGGATAATCATGCCGTCAGCAGCCATGAAGCTGGCCAGTGCCAGATACGACAAGGTGGGCGGCGTGTCGATAATGATCACGTCATATTTTTCGCGCAGCGGCTGCATGGCCTTGTTCAGGACGTCCCAGAACTGGAATGTCGGATCGCTGGCCTGCTTGTTCGGCAAGTAATAGTCGGCGCCAAACAGATCCGGCGACGATGGGATCAGATCAATGCCGTCCCAGTAACTGGGCAGTGCAGCGTAAAGAAGATCTTCCTTGTCGCCATAAACAACCGGCATGACCGTCATCTCCTCGTTCACCTCCGCATCGGGCACAAATCCCATCAGCGTGGTGGTCGATGCCTGCGGATCCAGATCGACCAGGCAGACACTGTGCCCCATCAAGGTCAGACCCTGCGCCACTGCAACGGTGGTGGTGGTCTTGCCCACACCGCCCTTGAAGTTGCCGCAACAGACGACAAGGCCCAAAGTGCCGGCCGGCCGCCGTTTGTGTGGGCCGATCTGCTGTACGATGGCGCGCGCCTCGGCCAGAGTGAACATGCGGCTGCGGCCATTACCCTTCAGTTGGCCGGGTGGTATGATGCCCTTGCTGCACAGATGATTGAGTTTCGTACGTTCGATATGGCACATTTGTGCCAGGCGCGTGCCCGAGATCATGGGGGACGTTTTGCGCGGCCACGGCGCCAGCAGATCGTCACGCAGTTGCAGCAGCGTTGCCTCCGCGCGATCGGCGATGCGGATCAAGCCGTCGATATCGACGACGTTGCGTGCAGGCAGAATTCGTTTGGCGGACATGCGCTTACCTCAGTGATTGGTGGTTTGTGTTGCCGTCGTCGCTTTTCGCCAAAAAAATCAAAAAGCGATGAGGCGACCGAATATTAACGTTTACAGTTCAGAACGTATATAACTTTTCTAGGTTTACAAGAAAAATATTGCATTGACGACGATTTTGCTCAAATTTTTACTACAGCTCAGCCAAAATAATTTCATTTTTGGCATGAAAAAGAAAAAAGTGCTCCATCGTCGTTGTCTACTCAATGTCGACCCCGCAGATCCCAGCACTCCAAGTACAAGCACCCGCCTCACGTTTCCTCCTCTCATGCATATCGCTGCGCAGAGCCGGGCATCTCAAATTATCCTGTGCAAGGGTTTCGCGGGTAACGCACGCTCGACCAGGACGAGGGAAGCTGCATGAAACAGAGGCAGGGCAACAATTCGTCCATCCGACTTACCAGGTAATCAGCGTTAGTGGCAAGCGCCTGGCGCTTTCAATCAGCGAGTCGATCTCGGTGTGCGCCCGCCGTCTGCGTCGGCGAACGGTGAGGCAACACAATCAAAACTCGGTAACCCGCGAAACATAGAGAGGGGGCTACGACAATTACCTGGCCCCCTCAGTTGAGCAGTTTCTCCGCCGAGGTAAGCGCTCGGCAAACTTTCACGATGGCGGCTTGTCTCGCGCTCTCGTCGGGTTGGTCGTGCAGTGCGACAGCGAACTGCGCGAGCGCGTGCGCCAAGGCATGCGGCAGTTCCAGCTCGACGTTCATCCAGCCGCATTCCTCTTTTCCTGCCGCATACTCCTTGCGGATAGTCTCAACAGCGAGATGCACACGCTGCTTGGAGACATCATATTCTTTAGCCAACTCAGGCAGGGAGCGCTGATTCACCAACACGCCGCTTGCCATGCTCAATGCATCGACTCCCATCTTCTTCGTCCTGGTTGCAATCCGGGCAAAGTCGTCTGCAGCAAGACGTGATAATTTCATTGTGCTCTCCAAAATGCATGAATGGTCGGCCGATACCGGCCGCAGTTTTCTTAGAATGCGTTACGGACGTCAGGCCAGTCGGCATGTCAGGCATCCTCACACCTTACTTTGTGCGATCTTACGAGTCAGCATCCGGGTGCATTTTCTGCCGCAGTTTTGCGGCAGTGCTGCCCCTCAAATCACCCAAAAGATGTTGCAAGTAGGCCCGGGAGCGTGCATCCCCCAGGCGTTCAAGCAGCGGCAGCACCATCTCAAGGAAACCAGCCCACATCGCCCACTCCTGCGCGTCAGAAGTGTGGCCTGCCTCCCTCATCAGTAATTGCAAACGCTTGAAACAGTCTTCGTTATAGCGGCCATTTTCGAATAACTCTGCACGCTGAGCATAGAGCTGCTCCCCCTTGACCGTGCGCTCACCGGCGGCGACCGTTGTTGCATCTTCGATCGCAATAGTGCGTGGCGTGGTGCGAAGCTTTGTTACGGTACCTTTTGATTCACCGGTAGCAGGACCTGCGGACACCGGGTCTTCGACACCGCGGCGGTGTTCAGCGGCGTTTCCTTGGCCAGCGTCGGCTTCGGCTGGCGACGCGGCGACTTGAATGAGCTTCGCTGCTGATTTCTGCTGAGGATGCGCAACAGGTTTTTCCCCTTCAATCCTTGGCTTCATGGCTTACGCTCCTAAAGTTCGGATCACTCATGGTGTGTTGATGATAACCAACAAACAACAATCTCAACATTCCAGATAACACCATCAAGTGCAATTTCAATCAATAGTAATACATCGTCTATTGACCATCAATAGATAAAACTTTGATGTCGGATAAATCCGGCCTTGTTTTGACTTGGATAATTCGCACGACAACCGCATTGCTGCCAAGGCAATGAGACGCTGTCTGCAGCGCGAAGCGCGCAACCGCTGACATCTCATGCCGGGTGCGATCAGCCTGGTCAACCATCTCGTTCACCCTTGACCATTCGTTCCATGCCAATGGTCAAAGCCGAACGAAGGCAGCGGTCCACATTGGCAACCAGATGTTCCCAGTTGGCTCGGAACTCTCCCTCGTCAAACCAACTGTGTTTTTCTGTAAGTAGGTGTTGCTCGACGTTAATTTTGTCAACTCCAACCCGCCACTCGCAGCGGGCAGACGTAATCGAAGTGAGCACCGGTAGTGGCCGGCTTCGTCGACCTACCTCCGTCGGGGGAGCAAAACCGGGCAGAGCCAGAAATTCAATTCATAGATGGTGTTGTCCACATGATCCTCTTGCTCGGACTTCCTCGCTCCCTGCCATGGGAGGGCGGAGGGAAGGGGACTTTGGTATCAGGCAGCGACGAGTGGGGTACTACGGCCCGTGCTGCCAGCGTCGGGGTTGGCCGGGAGCGGCCGGCTGCATAGCGCAAGCGACTGTTGAAAGCCACAACCTCCGGATAGTCCTGGCCGACTTCCGCGCGCGAAGGTGGATGCATGTGCTCAAGATAGATTTTTGAATCGCGTCGAATAAATTGCGGGATCGAAAACTTAGGTACTAGAACGATCAACAACGTGGCTTAACCTAGCTCATGCAAACTCCTCAGAAACTATTGTTACCCATCTCAATATGGTACTTTTGGAACCGACGTTATTGCTATTAATGCTAGGTTACTTTTATTGCAATACATAACCAAAGGTGATTAGATGGGCATGATCTTCAGCTTCTTGGGTGGTCTGTATTTGGCAGCCGGAATAATCACTGCCACTGCCACTGCCGGCGCCGAGCGCATGGTGACGCTTGAAGTCGTCGGCAGCATCACGAACTTCAGCGATCCTGCCAGGCGCCTGTTCCAGTTGACGCCGACGCAGTTCCAAGCCTTGCCACAATATTCCATCACTACGGCGACATCGTGGACTCCGGTGGCCAGATTCTCGGGCGTGAAGATGGAGGATTTGATGCAGGCGGCCGGGGCCCAGGGAAGCTACGCAATGGTATATGCGCTGGACGATTACTCAGTGCGCATACCGGTGTCAGATTTCAGAAAATATGGCGTTATCATTGCACGATACATGAATGGCCAGCCCCTGCTGCGCAACGGTTTTGGGCCATACTTCATCATTTATCCGAGGGACAAGTATCCTCATGAGTTGAGCACCCCTACGGCCGAAGCCAAATTTATCTGGCAGGTTAACCGAATTGAGTTTAAATGATTGCGCTGATCCGTGAAACCTGGGCCAAGTTTGTAGTGTTTTTGGCCACTAGCATCGTTGCCACCGGAATAATCGGCTATTACAGCTATGGACTGCTTGTATCGCCGACACAGTTCATTGCAACCGCAGGGCCAAAAGAGGGCTATTACTGGACCGTCGCCCAGTACCAGATCCATTTCGAGCGGCTCGACAACCAGATCGTGCGCTTCGCTTCGGGCTTGGATACGAACGTCGACACGCTCAAGCTGCGTCAGCAGGTCCTGCAGTCAAAATACCAAATCCTGGCCAGCGAGTCCACCTTGACCGCCTTTTTCGTCAACAGTGTCCCGCTGTACCGGGAATCGGTCGACAAGCTCGGCATGTTCATGGCTGACGCCGATGCCGATATCGATCTGCTCCGTACCCGGCCCGCCACAGTCAGCAAACTTGTTGGACGCTTCGACGAAATCCGCGACACCGTCAGCACGCTCTCGAACGCCGTTCGGTTTGCAGAGATGAAGCAACGCGAAGCGACGCTGGCCGACTTCACCGATAAGCGCAGCAAGCTGTATGCGTTGGTTATGGTGTTGTGGATTATGTTTCTCGTCGGCGCAGGACTGCTCATGTTGAACTTCTATCGTTCCAAGAAACTGACGCTGCAAAATGAGGCCTCCTTGCTGGCGGAGCGGCGAGCAGAGGAGGCGCTTGCCGAAGCTGTCTTCACGAAAAACACCATCCTCGGTACCCTCAGCCACGAATTGAAGACGCCCTTGCAGACGATCATGTCCTCGATCGACCTGTTGGTCAAGCGCATGAAAAATGAGCGGGATATCGTCGTGGTCAACCGGCTCCTGGCAGCGGCCGAGCGACTGGAGGTGCAAATGGAAGACCTGACCGATTACGCGAGGCTCGGCGCCGGCAAGTTGGCGCTGCGGCGCATCGAGTTCGATCCAGGCGAATTGCTGGACAGGGTGGTCAACGAGTTTCAGGAGGTGGCACAACGCAAGAACCTTGACCTCGTCATACGGCGCAAGCGAAGTGTATCGTTGGTTGCATCTGACGCGCGCCGCATCGAACAGATCGCGGCCAATTTAATCACCAACGCCATCAAGTACACGCCAAGCGGTCGCATTCAGGTTTCGCTCGACATCATCGACGGCGCGCAGCCGCTGTTACGCCTGATGGTCGAAGACACGGGACCTGGTATCAGTGAGGAAAAGCTGCCTACGCTATTTGAGCCGTTTACTCAGCTCGACCAGAGCAGGACCCGCAAGTACGACGGTGCCGGCATGGGCCTGGCCATCGTCCGCCGCCTGGTCGAGCTTTTCGGCGGTCGGATCGACGTGCAATCGATGCCCGGCCGCGGTACCCGCTTCGCGGTGGAGTTGCCGGTGGAGGTGCTGGCAAACGATGCCGGCACCGCCCAACAGGTTCAGAATGAGGCGCCGGCACGACAACGGATACTATTGGTCGACGACAATGCGGAGGTACGCATCTCGATGCAAGAAATCCTTTCCGAAATCGGCTACGTGGCGGATGTGGCGGACAGCGGCAACGTCGCCCTGCAGAAGCTGGCCACACACGCTTACGACGCCATCTTGTTGGACATCAGCATGCCAGGCATGGATGGGTTCGAGGTCGCGGCAACCGTCAGGGCCACGCCTGGCGACAATCAAGCGATTCCAATCGTCGCCCTCAGCGCGTATTCACCTGATGCCGGCACGCCGGTGCAATGGGTGTATTTTACAGCCCATGTCGCGAAGCCTGTTCGCCTTGCCACGCTACGCCAGATCATGGCTGAGGTTCTCATCATCGACAATACTAACGAACCAGGCAGTGAGGTTCATACCGCTTGCAAGCAAGCGAACAGGGCGCGTTTTTGCTAATCAATGCCTTGACTTGGTGATGTGGCTGCTTGTTCCCCGGGTAAGCATCGCCGATGGAGGCCCGTGACACCATCTCTGCCTTGCAGGCAACTGGAAGTCCTGCAATGGCACGACATCTCAACCTGACCTTGGCCTCCACTGGCGTAGTCATACGCCCAAGGTTTTTTGAAGCTCTGCGGCAAAGGTCGCCATCCTGATCGGTTTTTCCTTCCACTGCACGCCAAATTGCTTGATCACCCTAGCGGCCTCCGATTCGTCAACCAAGCCAGTGACTATTTCGCCGGTCAGCAAGTAGACTGGGACCTCTTGGCTAGTGGAGGTTCGGATCTTGCGGATCAGGTTCTCAGCGGTCCGCTCGCCCAATATCCAGTCAATGATGTAGCCGTCGAAGTCTCTCTCTTCCATGGCGCGTTCAAGCGAGACCGGGG
This sequence comes from Janthinobacterium sp. 1L-D-8-B-C4, assembly GCF_057291295.1. NCBI lineage: Bacteria > Pseudomonadati > Pseudomonadota > Betaproteobacteria > Burkholderiales > Oxalobacteraceae > Janthinobacterium > Janthinobacterium sp. 1L-D-8-B-C4. The sequence continues at coordinate 47,419 of NZ_JBXAVX010000017.1, read as the reverse complement.
TGTAAAAGGCGAAGGCCTGGAAACCGCTGTCATTGAGGAATTCACACAGATTATCCGCGAAACCCGCTTCATCATCGACGATCGCCACGGTGGGCGCCGGCGGCTGCCTCACTTCCAGCTCCAGCTTGTTTACCCGGTATCGCGGCCGATTATCTGTGAGTCGCGTGGCCTCCATCACTGACCAATTATCGCCGTCGCGCAGCGCTACAAAATCAACCCTGGCATTTGCTCCCAGTGGCTCGCCGACCCAGACCAGGCAGGGATACTGCATGCACTCCTGGCCAAGCGTTACCGTGGCCCGATGGGCCACGCCACTGTTGCTGTCTTCTCCCCCTCCCAGCCCGATGACGGATAAGGATTCACCAAAATAGTCGGCGACGATCTGCAGTTGGCCGATCGTCCAGTCGACTCCGCCATTCAGCTTCCGATGTGCCTGCGAGTAGCTCAGGTTCAGGATTTCCGCCAACTTTCTGCTTTGCTGGCGATCACTCACCCCGTTGCGAAACATCAACCCCTTCACTGCCGTCAGGATTGAATTTGAATTATCCGGCTGCTCGCTCAGGTGCATTTTTTTCTCGATGTAGTGGAACGCGTGGCCTGTTAATTTCGCGCGCGAAATCTTCATATGCCCAACTTTCCGCAAATTGTAGCAAGTGAGAATATTTTTTCACATTCAATATTCTTATACTTGGCAACCCTTCTACCAATTTCCATAAAATGCTAACAATAGTAGAATAGTATGCATAGGACGCTAGTATTACATCCTTTTGCTGAACAAAAGAAACATTTTTAAGTGAATATTTTGATTGGGAGGCTGGCATGACGACCTACCGTATTGGAGAGGAGCTGATTGAAAAGGGCTCGAACCAGCTCGAAGGGATGCTCGCCGCGATTCATGGCAGCAGGATACGCCCTGTCTGCCTATGCCGTCCCGCAGGAATTGAGATGTATGTCGTGCACCTCGAGGGACGGCATTTCATCAAACGTATGCCCAATACCGGCGGCGATCATGATCCAAGCTGCGCGTCCTACGAACCGCCAGCTGAGTTATCCGGCCTCGGACAAGTCCTGGGTACGGCGATTGTCGAAAATCCTGACATCGGCACGACCACTCTGAAGCTTCAGTTCTCCCTGACCAAGGCAAGCGGGCGCGCCGCGCCCACGCCAGGGGAAGGCGGGAGCGACAGTGTGAGAACCGACGGCACCAGGCTCTCGATTCGCGCGTTGTTGCACTTCCTTTGGGAGCAGGCGGGCTTTCAGAAATGGTCGCCGGCGATGCACGGAAAACGCAACTGGAGCGTGTTGAGAAAGTATCTCCTCCAGGCATCCCGGCACAAGAACACCAAGGGCAGCGAGTTGGCGAATCTCCTGTATATTCCTGAGCCTTTCTCGCTTGAGCGGAAAGAAGGAATTGCCCAGCGCCGTACTGCCCAGCTGTCGCGGATCGCCGAAGGCCACGGCCAGACTGGCGCCCGCAAGCTCATGGTGCTAATCGCCGAGGTCAAGGAACTGGCGCCGTCCCGCAACGGCTACAAGCTGATCGCCAAACATCTCAGCGATTTTCACTTTCTGATGAACCCTGATCTGCATAAGCGACTAGTCAAGCGGTTCGACTTGGAGATAAGCTTGTCGGCCAGTATCGAAGGTACCCATCTCGTTGCGATTGCCACCTTTGGCGTCAACAAGGCCGGCGTAGCCTCGATCGAGGAAATGGGCCTCATGGTGACTACGGACAGCTGGATTCCATTTGAGAGCTTGCCGGAAAAAAATCTCATTGATAAATTGTCGCGTGATGAAAGGCGCTTCATCAAGGGACTACGCTACAATCTGGCGGACACGCGCCCACTGGCCGCGGCGGTGCTGACCGACACGCATGTGCCCACGGTAATGTACATACACCCGCCGGGGGCAGGGGAGGAGTATGCCATCGCGCTGGCGGAACTGGTCGACGGCAGCAAGACAGCCTCGTGGATCTGGCATCCCGATCAGGAGGAAATGCCGCCTTTGCCGCAGGTGGAAACGGCAAACGCTCTCGCGCGCGAAAGTCACAAGGGACGTGTGCCGCAGCAAACTGGGTAGTTCGCACAGCCCAGGAACTGCCGCCCCGCGGATCTGCCGCTCCTGGCGCTGCGGCGGATCATGATCACACCACAGTTCGGGCAACCATCTTTGTTTTGCGGTGCTACCGGTGCGCCTGACGCCAGGACCGGCGAGACAGGCAAAGAGAAATCCGGCGAGTGACGCATTCTCAGCAGCTCAAAGCCGTCGACCAGAACAATACCGGCGTGCGATGCAAACGACCTGGCTTCCTTGGTGAACGCGCCGCAAGTGACAATGACACCGCCGTCGGCGCCGTGCACCACCCCAGCTCACGCACCACACTCACGCTCACCTGCCTCGCATGCCACTGCTTGCACTGCACTAGCAGCGTTCGCCCCGCTTTGCGCACAATGACGTCGACGCCGCCATCCGCCCCCGCGCCTCCAACGCGAGAGGCGGTATAACCGTATTGCTCGAACAGGCGCCGCACCGCTATCTCCAATTCATCCCACCGCATGGCGCGCAGCGTCCCGATCGACGCCATCTTACGTACCAGGCGACGCTCGCGTGAGGCACGCCAAATCGCCACCGGCAGTGGCAGCAGAAACACAGCGGCCAGCAATGGCGCCGCCGTCACTGCGAGCCGGGATAGCGGCGCAAGCAGGGGAAGGTCCCGCAAGGAGTAGGGCACAAGCAGCCGGAGAAACAGATAAACGCTGCCGGTGAGGCACAGAATGGCCCAAGGTCCGCACCGGCAGCACAGTTTGAAAAGGGCGAACTGAGCGCGCATGACGTCCCCTTAGCGCCGATCCGAACGGGAAGGACGGCGACGCGCCACCATGCTGGCCACTGCCAGCAGTGCGTGGGCACCGGGCACGGCCATCAGTCCGCCCAACATCAGAACACCATCAACCCACACGAGCCAGCTGCCGCGTTCAAACGCAGTGACCGGGACCAGGATCGGCACAAGCAGCGCGATGGCGACAGCGCCGATGGCGGTCCACACGTACACCTTGCTCAAGCTCGAAAGAACCTTGCGTGGTGCTTGCCCCCCGCAACATTTCCGCCTGTGCTCCCACGTGCCAGCGGTTATGGCCAGCAGCGACGCCCACACGAACCCGGGCATGCCGTTCAGCCCGGTGTACAGCAATCCCGCCGCGCCAGTCACGGCAGCCAGCATGGCGGCCGATCGCACTACATCGTGGGTTGTAATCATCAGCTCGTTGTGCATACCACCTCCGCATGAAAAAAAATGGGCTTTTCAAGACATGGAAACAATACTTGAGGACATTTATTTTCTTTTAATGCAATTTAATTGGCCAAATCAATAGCTTTTTGATGATTTTACTTCCTTGACATGCAATCTTCTTTGACTAAACTGGCTTTCAATGCATATTTTAACAAAATTTCATTTATTTAGCTTTTTGCCATGGTGATCGCAGATGCGCCAGTTCCCCACCACATGCCACCGCGCCAAGGTTCGCAGCGCCGCCGCTGCGGGCGCTGCGGTTACCGTCGCGATGCTTCTTGCTGTGGACACACTGGCAGACGCTTCGCCCATCCCGTCCCAGTGTTTCGCGCGGGCAAGCGAGCGTTTCAGGCTGACTAGTCCGGATGTACTCCGCGCCATTGCGCAGCAGGAGTCGTCTGGCCGCTGCATCGCGCGCCACCCCGCCAACGCCGACGGCAGCTACGACATCGGCTGCATGGGCATCAACAGCAGCTGGCTACCCACGTTGCAAAAGAAGTTTGGTCTGAGCGAACAAGACCTGTACGCCCCTTGCATCAACGTCCACGTCGGGGCTTGGATTTTCGCCAAAAACGTCCGCCAGTACGGCGATTCATGGCAAGCGCTCGGTGCCTACAACGCGAAAAGCGAATACAAACGGATTGAATACGCATGGAAAATTTACAAACATCTTTCCCCCGCACGCTAACGCTGTGCGCGCTGCTGCACCTGGCCGGCTGCGGGAGCATACCCGTTGCGATGACCGAAACGGCGCCGGTACCAAAGCCGACGATGCTCGGCATCACCCAGGTTGGGAGCGGGCAGGCGACCCGCTACGTCTACTGCGACATCGGAAGCTGCCCGGCCCCCACCGCAAAAACACTGGCAAGCGCACCCCCGCTCGCGCCGGTAGCGATGGCAACCATGCCAGCTCGCACGTTGCCGGCTGAGGTCGACATCGCCTTCCCATTCAATTCGTCGCTAGTCAGCGACGGCGACCGAAGCGTACTGGAGCGGGCTGCCACCGCCCATCCAGGAGCCAGTGTCGAGATTACCGCCCGCTCAGATTTTGTGGGGCCGCCCGTCGGCCAGCAGATTGTGATCGCGGCGCGCGCCAAAGCGATGCGCAGCATCGTCGCGCCCCAGACCCAGGACGCCCGTTTCATCGAGCGTCACGAGGTAGCCGGCCCGCAACGGGTTGCCCAGGCCGAACAGGCCAAGCAGCGGCGCGGATCGGTGCGTTTCAACCCGTCCATCGATGTGCAACCGAAAGGAATCTCAAAGTGAACGCTATTCTCCAAACCTCCACCCCCTCCCGTAAAACGCTGGTCATCGCCACGATGCTCCTGATGGTGATCATGGCACTGATGGCCACCGCTCATGCGGGCGTCACCGGTGTCGAGTTCCAGCCGACCTATGACCTGATCATCGGCTGGGCCAAGGGCTACCTGGGCAAGATCTTCGCGGTAGCAGCCTTCCTGATCGGCGCTGGCTTCTCTGCGGCGCGCCAGAATCCGATGCCAGCCATCTTCGGCCTGGTCCTGGCACTGATCATCGGCTTCGGCCCGTCGCTGATCGAGTCCATCCTGACCGCCACCGTCTAAGGGGCCACCATGGACTTCGCCATCCCCTCGAAACACGACGAGCCGCCCAAAATGCTGTGGTGGGACTTTGACCAGGCCACGATTTTCATGCTCTTCGTGGTGTTTGGCATCCTGTCCGGCTTTCTGTTCCTGGGGGTGGTGATCGGTGTCTGGACCGCTCGCTGGTACAGCAAGAAAAAGGCCGGCAAGCACCGCTACTACGTGGTGCACATCCTGTACTGGTACCTGCCGAGCCAGATCATCTTCCCGTTCCCGCCTCTGCCGCCATCCTCCATCCGCGAATTCATAGGCTAACCATGGACAAGAATTCCTACCTCGGGCAGCTCGAAGTCGAGCAAAAGAAAAACCGCGACCTGCGCTGGCTGCTCGGCGGAGCCATCTTCGTGATCCTGGTGATGGCGAGCACTATCCGCGCGCAGACGGGGGAAACCAAAACGGCCTTCGTCCCGCCCGAGATTACCAGACCGTTCTGGATCAGCAGCGAGGACGCCTCGCAGTCCTACTACGAGGACCTGGCCCAGTTCATCAACGGCCTGTCGCTGAACGTCACGCCCGAGACCGTGAAACGGGCGTGCCAGCAGTACCTGACCTACGTGCTCGACAAGGACCGCGACGCGTACAGGAAAAAATGCGATCTGCAAGAGGCCAGGGTCAAGCGCGACGGCTCTACCTCCATGTTCTCGGTGAAGGAAATCAATACTGACATGAAGAACCGGCGCGTCGCCATTGGCGGCGACCTGGTCACGATCATCGCCGGCAAACCTTTCCCTCCGCGCCGCCAGACCTACGTGATCGACTTCGTGCATTCCGGGGGCCGTTTCTATATCACAAACCACCATGAGGCTGACAATGCTGATCCCTTTGCTGAGAAAAAATAGCCGCAGCACGCTTTCCGCGGCGGCACTGGCGATAGCCCTGTCCGGTACCGCCGGCGCTGTCGGCGCCGTCCAGATCGTCGAAGGCGGCGACGGTAGCACCATCTATGCAAAGCTGTCGAAGCAGGAAATGACGCGGCTCGCAGTCGAGCACGGCCGGATCGCCTCGCTGCGTGTGCGCGAGGGTGAACTGGGCATCGACGCCGACGAAGACACGGGACAGGTCTTCCTGACCGTACCCGACGGCGCCAGCAAACCGATCAATGGATTCCTGGTCACTGACAACGGCAACACCTACACGCTCGTGCTGCAGATCGTCGACTCGCCGGCGGACTCCATTATCGTCAAGCAACCAAAGGCGCGGGCTGCGCAGACACGCAACGACTTCCAGTCCACCAGCTACGACAAGGCCATCAGGCGCCTCGTCACGCTGATGGCGAACGACGAACTGCCAGACGATGTCCAGGTCAAGCAGTCCGGCCGCAAGCTCGACCTGTGGCAAGAAGCTTCCATGACACTGGAGACGCAGTACTTCATTGGCGACATGGTCGGGGAGCGCTACACCATTGCCAACGTGTCGCAGGCCGCCATGGTGTTGGACGAGCGCGAGTTCTACCGCAAGGGGGTCAGCGTCGTCGCCTTGGATCAGCTCAATCTCGCGCCTGGCGCGTCGACCCGCCTCTACGTGGTGAGGGAGAAGGCCCAAAATGAATGAAATTTCCCCGACCAACCGTGCTCGGCGCAAGCAGTACCTGCTGCTGGCCGGCGTCCTCATCGGCATCATGTCCATCGCCTCGGTGGGCGTGTATTTCACTTCCGACTCAGCACCCGCGTCAGGGGTGACGCGCAAATCCGACATCAAGACCAAAAGCTACATCGCCCCCGGAGAAAAGGTCGACCCGCAGGACGCATGGCGGGGCGTGTCCGATTCGCGCCTCACCACCATGGAGGCCAAGCTCACCGCCCTGGAGAATGAGAATCGAATTCTCAACTCCCGACTTTCCGGCGGCGCAGCAGCTGCTGCTGCTGCTGCTGGCGGCAAGTCGCCCGAACAGATGAGCGACACCGATCTCGATCGGCGCCTGGCCGAATACGAAAAAAGTGTCGACAAGCCCAAGTCGAGCTACCCGGGCGGAACCCCTTCTGCGCCGGTGGCCGGCCAGGCCCCGGCGCGTGCACCGCAGCCTGGCGCCGGCCAACCGGCGCCGCCGCCAAGTCCCAAGAGCGCTGCGCCAGGCGCCAGGCGCGACGCGCAGCCATTTACCGGCGGGATCTTGACCGTGAAAATGGCACGCCCGGTCGACCCCTCAAAAGGTGGCCCGACGACCACCTCGTCCGCTCCAGACCAGAAGCGCCACGTACGCACCGCGCAAAACTACCTGCCTGCCGGCATGTTCGGTCACGCCAAGCTGCTCTCCGGCCTCGATGCGCCGACCGGCGGGCAGGCGCAGTCGAACCCCCATCCAGTGCTGCTGCAACTGATGAACCTGGCCATTTTGCCCAACCAATATCGCTATGACTGGGCAAAGTGCCTGATCGTCGGCGCCGGTTACGGCGAACTCAGCAGCGAACGCGCCTATATCCGTACCGAGTCGCTGTCCTGCGTGTCGAAGGATGGCAAGGTCCTCGATGTTCCCATCAAGGGTTTCATCGCCGGCGAGGATGGCAAGGCCGGCATGCGCGGACGGCTGGTCAGCAAACAGGGACAGGTGCTGGGCAACGCCCTGCTCGCCGGCGTGGTATCGGGCATTGGTACCGGACTGGAACGCTCTTCGACGATCCAGTCCGTCTCGCCACTCGGATCGACAAGCACCATCAAGTCAGGCCAGGAGTTCCAGTCCGGCATTGGCGCAGGGGTCGGACGTGCGCTCGACCGCCTCGCCAACTACTACATCCAGCTGGCTGAAAAAATGTTCCCGGTAATCGAGATCGACGCGGACAGGTCCGTCGATGTCGTTCTCACACAAGGAGTCACTGTCGATGTCGAATCCAAACCAGAATAGTTTTCGCGCGCGAAAGCAGCTGATCGCGCCCTCCCTGTCCGCCATCGGCGTGATCATCGCGGGCATCGTCGCTGCCAATTCCGTGACCGCCGCAGAACCATCCTCCATACTTGCCAAGCAGGAGCTTGCGACCTCGCATGCGCCCGCTTTGGCGTCCCCTATCACTGATCCCGCAGCGCCGTCGGCACCATCAACGGCAGGCGACCCAGCGACAGTCGCCCTGCGCCAGACGCTGACCCGCCTCTATCCCCACACCCGATTCGGCGATATCCAACGCTCCGCCATCCCTGGCATATGGGAGGTGTGGATGGGTAATAACGTCGCCTACGTCAACGATGAGGGACGGCACTTCATCTTCGGCCACCTCTACGACATGCAGACACAGACCGACCTGACGGCGGCAAAGAAAGAGCAGGCCAGTGTGCAGGCGGAAAGCGCTCGGCCCCGGATCAAGTTCACCGACCTGCCGCTCGGCGACGCCATCAAGGCCGTTCGCGGCAACGGCCAGCGCAAGATGGCCGTGTTCTCCGATCCCCACTGTCCGTACTGCCGCCAGCTGGAGCTCGAGCTGGCCAAGCTCGACAACGTCACGATCTATACCTTCCTGTACCCGATCGAGTCAATGCACCCGCAGGCCGCTTCGGTGGCGCAGTCGATCTGGTGTGCGAAGGACAAGAGCGCCGCATGGCGGCAGTACATGACAACCGGCAAAAAGCCCAAGGTCATCCGCTGCGACACACCGATCAACCGCAACGTCGCGCTGGCCAACAGCGCCGGCATTTTCGGCACGCCATACCTGCTCTTCGCCAACGGCACTCAGGCGCCCGGCGCCATGCCGGCAGCCGCCCTCGAGCAACGACTGTCCAGCAACTAAGGAGGACACCATGATCGTACGCCTTGCCCTACCCCTTGTCAGCGCCGCCGCGCTGACCGGCTGCATCTCGATGTCGGGGCTGACTGACAGCACGAAATTCGCCTGTAAGGCCCCCGCCGGCACCACCTGTACTTCCGTGAGCGGCGTGTACGCCAACTCATCGCTGAACAATGGGCCCGCGCGGCCGGTCTCGCAACAGGTCGATACCAGCGGCGTGCCATCGTCCGCAGGCGCAACCGCGTTCCCTGTGCTCGCCGCCGGAATGCCTATCCGCAGTCAGCCGCGCATGCTCAGGATCTGGATGGCGCCATGGCGCGACGAGGACGACACGCTGCATGATCAGGCCTACATGTACGTGATGGTCGATCCAGGACAGTGGCTTGTCGAGCGCAGCCGCGACGCCACGGTGCAAAAAACCATGACACGCCTGCAACCGCTCGGCAAGCCGCGCATTGCCGCAGCGGCGTCCAGTCAACCCGACCAGGCTGCAGCCGGAGAACCGCTGGCCAACGGCCGCAACAACGCGCAGGCGCAGCAGTCCGCCCGTGAGGCTGCTGTGGTGCCAGGCGCCCCGGAGGATGTGAAATGAACATGCATACCGCCCTCAAAACCTTGTTCAGCCCGCTGCGCGATATGTTCAGCTCTCAGGAAGAGCAGCCCTACCAGCCGACGCCGCTGCGCGCCATGCGCGAGATCACCAACACCGAGAGCTTTCGTTCCATTCTGCCGCATTGCGCGTACGACGAGGTCGATGGCTTGTTCGTGCTCGACACCGGCGAGCGCGATCCGAAAGGGCACAGCGACGCGCTAGGCATGGTAATTGAGCTCACGCCGCAGACCGGCGCCACAGAGGAGATGATCAACGTGCTCGCACCCATCATCGCAGGTGCGCCCGGCGGCACGTTCATGCAGTTCAGCCTATACGGCGGCTCACGCATCATCGACCGCATGAAGCTGTTCGCGCTGCTGCGCGACACTGATGTGCTCGAATCGCAAAGTGACGGCGAGCGGCGCAGCAAAGGACTGTTTCGCGCCATGGCGCGCCGCCGCATCGATTACTACCTGCGCGGCACCGCCAAACGCCTTGTTCCGCACATTCCATTTCTGGTGCGTGACTTCCGACTGGTGCTCTCCATCTCGCGCCACTGCGACCCGCGCGACCTGAAGATGATCGAGGAGTTAATGCGGATGCGCGACGGCGTCCACGCAACGCTCAAGGCCGCAAGCTTCGACTGTTGGAACTGGAGTCCGACCGATCTGATCAACTGGTGCTACGAGCTCACCAATCCAAACAAACTGCTGACGCGCTCGGCGCACTACAAGAAGACCTACGATCCCGGGCGCCTGATCCGGCATCAGATCGTTGACCAGGACACGGTCTGCACCCCAACCAACGACGGCAAGTCGCTACGATACGGCTTGCCTGGCGAGGCCAGTGAGGTCCATAGCCGGCTATACAGTGTCACGGGGTACCCGAAGGACTTCCCGTTATGGGGCATGGGTAACCTCATCGGCGACTACTACCATGGGCAGCTCGGCTATCCATGCCCGTTTGTCATCACCATGGGCATCCTGGTACTGGAGCAGGCCGACCACAAAAATGTCGCCCAGATCAAGGGAGCGCGCGCCACCACCAACGCCAGCTCGCAGATGGCGCGCTTCCTTCCGGAATTCCAGGACAAGAAACGCGACTGGGACACGGTCAACCGTTCGTACGCCGCCGGCATGGGTGAGGTCGACATGTATCACCAGGTATTGCTGATGGCGCCCCCCGCCGAGATCGAGGCTGCCGAAACCGCCACCCGTTCGATCTGGCGCTCGCGCGGCTTCAACCTGGTGCCGATGCAATACATGCAGGTGCCGGGCATCCTGACCTCGCTCCCGCTGGGCTTTACGCCCACCATGCAGAAGTTCTACAAGCGCAAGGGACTCAGCTGCCGCAAGACCAGCCTCAACGCCGTCAATCTGGCGCCCCTGATCGCCGAATGGAAGGGAACCGCAACGCCTGTGCTGAACCTGATCGGGCGGCGCGGTCAGCTCATGAGCATCGACCTGTTCGACAACAAAGGTGGCAACTACAACTTTTCTTGCGCGGCGTCGTCCGGGTCCGGCAAATCTGTCCTGGCCAACGAGATCGCCTCGTCCTACCTCGGCGTGGGTGCCAAGATCTTCATCATCGATGTCGGCCGCAGCTACGAGAAGATTTGCCGCCGTTACGACGGGGAGTACATCGAATTCGTCAAGCGGCCTGACTTCCGTATCTGCGTCAACCCCTTCGACAACATCGTCGACATCATTGAAGACATGGAAATGATCAAGCCGCTGGTGGCGCAGATGGCCTCGCCCTCCGGCACGCTGACCGACCACGACCGTTCGCTCATCGAGATTGCGATCATCGAAAAATGGGCCGAAATGGGTAATCTGATGGAAATCACCGACGTTGCGGAGGCGTTAAAGAAGTGCAAGGACCGCAACGCCCGACGGTTGGGCGACCAGCTGTTCCCATATACGCGTGAAGGCATGTACGGCATGTACTTCACCGGCAAGAGCAATGTCGATTTTAGCAAAGACCTGGTAGTCCTGGAACTGGAGGAGCTCAATTCCAAGAAGGACCTGCAGAGCGTCATCCTGTTCATCATGATGTTCCGCATCACCCAGGCGATGTACCACGACCGCCGCGATCGCAAAAAGATCTGCATCATCGACGAAGCATGGGACCTGATGGACGGCGCCAACTCCGGCAAGTTCATCGAGGTGGGCTACCGCCGCGCCCGGAAGTACGGCGGCGCGTTCGGCACGTTGACACAATCGGTGATGGACTACTACAAGAACCCGGCGTCCCAAGCGGCGCTGGAAAACTCTGACTGGTTGTTCCTGCTCAAACAAAAAAAGGAATCGATCGAGCAACTTGACCGCGGCGGAAAGCTCAAGCTCGATGAAGCCACCAAGCGCGTGCTGCTGTCGGTGAAAACCGAGCAGGGCCTGTATTCGGAGATCTACATCAATTCGCCCATGGGCGCCGGCATCGGCCGCCTGATCGTCGATCCGTTTACCTTGCTTGCCTATAGCACCGACCCGATCGACTGGAATGAGATCCAGCAATATCGCGATCAGGGTCTCGACGTCACGGACGCGATCAACGCCGTCCTGCAGGAGCGCGAGGAACGTGCGGGGAGCCCGGCATGACCTCTGTCCGTACTGACTTATTGTCGTCCCCTTGGGCGATCGCAGGCCTGTGCCTGGCGTCGGGCGTGATTGTCGCCATCGCGTTCATGACTTTGCCGCGGCTCAAGCACCAGAGCCACGAGCGCTTCGCCGTGGTCGACCTGGCATCGGTGGTGCGCGCTCACCAGAAGAAGGCAGTCGCGTTGTTGGCCGCCAAGGGTGCAGAGCAATCCGCCAGGACGGCCGTACTGGCCCAGACCCACGACTTCGGCCAGCAGCTTGACCACAGGGTACGCGAATTGAGCGATGAGTGCGGTTGCGTACTGCTGATGCGGGAAGCCGTCGTGGCCGGAGATCTGGAGGATCTGACGCCGGCGCTTATTTCCGGGTTGGACAGAAAGTGAGGAGCATATGCGTATATCTTCCATTCCCCAATGGCGCTATGTCATGCATGTCTTGGGCCTGCACGCCCGGCGTCGCTGGTGGCTGTACGGGATAGCCGCCGCAGCCTTCGCCTGGTGCGACACCCACTATCGCGTTGCGCTCAACATGTCAAACAGCATGCCGCAGTCCATGTATCTCGTCGTGCTGGGATCGCAGCCGACCGGCGTCGGGGATTTCGTCGCCTTTGAATGGCAACGCGACCAGTTCTACCGGCGCGACTGGACCTTCATCAAACGCGTGGCCGGCGTGCCTGGCCAGGCAGTGACCGTCAGCGGCCGCAACGTCTATATCGACGGCAAATCTGTCGGGCATGCAAAAACGGTGAGCAGCCACGGCGTCCCGCTCGATCCGATCCCACCAGGCGTCATCCCCCCCGGCTACATCTATGCCACCGCCACCCATCCGGACAGTCTCGACAGCCGATACAGCGTTACCGGCCTGATCCAGTCGTCCCGCATTATCGGGAAAGCATATGCGATTTTCTGACACGCTCGTTTTCGTCGCTGTCGTGGCCTTTGCCGTCGCCTTGCCACACGCAAGCGCAGTCGACTACGGCAAGATTGGCACTACCTACGAGATCACCGAAGCCGATATGCTGGAGTGGATCGAACAGCGCGTAACCGCAAAGGTGGCCAGTGGCGAAGCGCTGCGCTACCAGCAGCAACAGGCAGAAAAGATCAAGCGCAAGCTGCTCAACCCGGAGCCGCTGCGCAGCGTCACGCGCGCTGCCAGAAACCGCACGCAGTATTACGACCCGACGTTCACGGTGGAGGAGAACATTGTCAACGAGCGCGGCCAGATCCTCGTTGCCGCGGGTACCACAATCAATCCGCTGAACCGAATCGGCTTGTCCCGGCCACTGGTGTTCTTCGACGCCCGCGACAAGAACCAGGTTGCCTTCGCCAAGCGCTTTCTCGACTCGCGCGAAGGCCTCGCCAAGCCAATCCTGGTGGGCGGCAGCTACTTCGAGCTGATGAAAAAGTGGGACACCCCCGTCTACTTCGATCAACAAGGTGCACTCATCCGGAAACTGGGCATCCAGCACGTGCCGGCAATCGTGTCGCAGGAAGGCATAAGGTTAAGAATCGATGAAATCGCTCTTTAAACTGCTGGCCTTGTTGATGGTCGTGCTCTGCGCATGCCATCCCGCCCTCGCCGCCTCCAACGTTACCTGCACCGGCAAGTTCATGAACCCGATCACGGACATCTGCTGGTCATGCATTTTTCCCATCAGCATCGGCAGCACCACGATCCTGCAGATGGGCCAGGAAGACATCGAGAACGTCGGCACGCCGGTCTGCTCTTGCGGTCCCCCGCCCCTTGGCAAGGTCGGCATCAGCATCGGCTTCTGGGAGCCTGTCAGGCAGGTCGACGTCACGCGCACGCCATGGTGTTTCACCTCTCTCGGTGGCGTCACCATCGGCGCCGGCATCGCGCCCAGTCCGTCCGTGGGCCAGGGCAACCGTGCACGCCGTTCTTCCAATACCTCTCTCTATCAGGCGCACTGGTACGTCAATCCGGTGTTGTACTGGCTCGAAGTCCTGTCTGAGACCAGCTGTCTGGAACATGGCGGCCTCGACATCGCCTACGTCTCGGAACTCGATCCCTCCTGGAACGACGACGATTTGGCCGTCATCCTCAATCCGGACGTATTCCTCTTCGCAAACCCCGCCGCGCAGGCTGCCTGCGCCGCCGACTGCGTCGCCGCCACTGCGGGATTCCCGCTATCGCCAATGCACTGGTGTGGCGGCTGTCAGGGTTCGATGTTCCCGCTCAACGGCCATGTGCAGTCCCACGTTGGCGGAGTGCAAGCTTCATCCCTGATCATGCAGCGCTACGCCATGAAACTGCACCGTGAATTCCTCGCATTCGCCGGCAACGGTACTGCCGGCTGGTGCGGCTTGTACCCGGCGCCGGTACTCGACAAGCGCATCTACAAATATTCAATGCTATATCCGAGCGCCCAGGGCAAGGGACCCGACGGTCGTTGCTGCCAGCCGTTGGGGCGCACCACGCATGTATGGAGCGCGGGCAAGGAGTACCCAATCAAGGGCGAAGATTTCGCATACATGATGTATCGCAAGCGCAACTGCTGCGAACGTATTTACGGCTGGATCAAATAGCCCCCAACCGCTGGAGGAGACCATGAATAAAGCAGTGCAACCTTCACGCGCGAAAGCCGCGCTCCTGCTGGTGATCTGCACCTGCACGGTGACGCAAGCGCAGCAGTTGCCGAGCGATACCGCGATCGCGCGTGAATCCGTCAAGCAAGCGCCACGAACGGAGGCTGCCATTTCCAAAGCAGAACGCCAGTCGCGGCAGTTGTGGATGCCGGTGCCGGACGTCGGCCGCCCTCCTGTCCTGTCCGTCCCGGACCCGGCGGCTATCGCCAAGCGCTACCGATCCGATCAGCGTCCTGATGCTGGCCTATTCGTGCTCGTGTCGTTGACGATGCCACCGGGCTCGCTCGACCGCCTTGCGGCACAAGCGGGCAAGGCCGGCGCCACCCTTGTGTTACGGGGCATGCTCGGTGGCTCGTTTAAAAAGACCACGGAGTTAATTGCCGACATCATTCGCAAGCATCCAGAGGCCCAGTTTCATATTGACCCCACGCTGTTCCGGCGGTTCAACGTCGTTCAAGTACCCACCTTCGTGCTGACTGTGCGTCCGGAGGACGACCAGACCTGCGGCCGTGACTGCGATGCCAACAACACATTCGCGCGGGTGGCTGGCGACGTATCGCTCGACTACGCTCTGGAGCACCTGAGTAAACAGGTTGACTCGCGCTTCGCGCACCTGGCCGGAGAGCGGCTCAAGCAGATCCGGGGGCAGCTGTGAAGTGCCCATTCAAGTTGCTATTACTTATCTGCCTGCACGCAAGTGCCGGCTCGGCAATGGCCCAGACAACGCAATCCCAGGCGTTCAACGACGGCAAGTCGTATAGACCCGCCAACACGGACATCAAGAACGGTATCAACTCCGGTGCAATGGCCCATGTTCCGGGTCAGGATACGGGCACGACGAACGGCCTGGCAGGTTTATACGGTACGAATCTGACAGCGCCCGGTCAGGAAAAGATCGCGGCCTGCGCCGCTTACGTGCCCGGCAGCGACGCCTATAAAAATGCCGAATGCGAAACCGTCAACTACGTGGTCGGCAATCCGAGCACCAAGCCACACTACACCATCGGCAAGCTCAATGATCCACTCATCATCGAGAGCAACAACGTTCGCAACACCGCCCAATCCCACATAGCCGGTATGTCCGGATTGAGCGGCAACTATACAGGGTGCATCAACCAGACCACTAATCAGCCTGAGCGATATGATACGGAGCGTTGCCAGGTTGGCCGTCCCGTCACCGAGAACCAGTGCAGTGCCACACTAACGGTCACCTATACTTGGCAACGCCTCGCCGGCCAGGCCGGCGCCGACCTGCGCTATGGGTATTGCGACGCTGGCCAAGTGCGCGGAGACAGACTCAGCATCCCCTACGCGAACGCCTACCGCACCGAGGCGGGACCATGCTTAGCCAACGGCCATGGCACCGGCGTCGAAACCCAGATATGGTACAGGGACTGCTCAGGGAACGAGGTCCGGCACGGCTATGACGCCTCGGCCTGTAGCGCACCGCCGACGCCGGCTGTCTCCGATCCATCTCGTCAGCCGATCCGGTCGTGCACGGACGCACCGCGCACCAGCGCGAACTGCTTCACGCCGGGTGGCACCTTCAGGATACACGTGCACGTCCCCGTCTTTCAGGATCACTGGGACAACAGCGCATGCGCCGAATTGGATGGCAACGGCGCCGTGATTGTCAACTAGGAGCCAGCATGCGCACATTTCTCTTCCTGGTCGCCCTGCTCTGCTCTGTCGAAGCGCTCGCTGCAAAGTCCTGCGGCATCATCAGCCAGGCGTGCAGCCCCGGGCCGGCCACTGTCACGATTGATGGCATGGAAGTCGTCAGACCCTGCTGGGAGCGCACCACCCGGTACGCCTGTATTGAGGACAGCATGTCGACTACATGCGGTTCGGCGATCACCAAGGGCTGCACCGTTGCCAGCACCGCCTGCGACCAGGGCGTAACCATCAACGGCGTGTTCCAGTGCATCACCGAACACAGGGAATACGCCTGCAAGGTGGCCTCCGCCACCAGCAACACGGTCGCCAACTGCGGCGGCCAACAGTTCTGCATCGAAGGCAACTGCTTCGACACTGGCACCGTGCCCGATCCGGACTTCGCCAAAGCAGTGACTGGCCTGGAGATCGCACGCGAAGCTGGCGTATACGTGGATGAGTCTACCTTTCAGGTCTTCAAAGGCCAGGATAACCGATGCTCCAAGAGCGTTCTGAAAAACTGCTGCAAGGGCGCTTCCTCGCCCACCAACGGACTCACCAACCTGGCCATCGCCGGCGGCAGCGCCTATGCGTTCGACGTACTCGCTGGTGGCGGCATGAAATCAACACTCGTCATCGGCGGTTTCGATCCAACTTCGTTTGCGCTCGCTATCGCGGTCATGGTGGTCCAGCAAATGCTGACCTGCGAAAGCGACGAGGTGCTGGTGGCAGTCAAGCGCGACCACCGCCTGTGCCACTACGTAGGCGAATACTGCTCGAAGAAAATCAACCTGCTGTTCGCGAAAATCTGCGTACAGCACAAGGAGACTTATTGCTGCTTCAACAGCAAGCTCTCCAGGATCATCAACGACACTGCGCGTGTCCAGCTGCCCGGCGTGAGCTGGGGTACACCGCAGTCGCCATCCTGCCAGGGTATCACCATCGCACAGTTTCAGAGCATGGACTTGTCCACCGTTGATTTCAGCGATTTTTACGCCGACATCGTCCCCAAGGGGCCGAACCAGAGCGAAGTCTTGGACCGCGCGGCGGACAAGGTCAAATCCTACTTCGGCCATTAGGAGCCCGTCATGAAACGCGTACTGCCTCTCATCCTGTTGGCGGCATCGCTCTCTGCCTACGCCCAGGAAACCAAAACCCCGCCCCAGCTGGTGCGCCAGGCCCTTGACGATGGGCGCGCCGCCGGTACGGTTGGCGGCCCCGTCGCCGAGGAAACCCGCCGCCGCCTCAATGCGACCGGTACCCTGCAACTGGTGGTACAGCGCCTCTACCTGTTCCAGCAGCCCGATTGCGGGCGCGTCCAGCTCGATTTCACCCAGGACGCCGCGCTGCTTCCCGGCACCGCCATGCCAGCCCCCTATCGATGGTCGACCCAGATGAACATCTGCGCCGACGGCTATCCTCCATCCACGTTGACACGGAGAAGCAAATGAAGATCTTGGTAATAATGCTGTTACTGGCGCCGGCAGCGGCACGCGCCGCCGACGCGCCGCCGACCGCGCAGTCCTACTGGGGATCGTCCTCATGGTCCGATCCGGATCGCGGCTTCCTGTGGTACGCGCCGCCCAGGCCGCACAAGACCGAGGAGATGCCTGTCAAGCCCGAAAGTAAGTCCTACGCACAGATGACCAACAAGCAACTGGGCAAGGAAATCGAGCGCCTCCTGGCTGTGGCGGTAGAGCAGCAGAGTCCGGAGGCGGTCAAGCAGTACCTGTTCCTGCAGCAGTACGCCATGGATCGCGCCAGCCGGTTCTCTGACGTATTCCGCAGGACCGTATGGACGACGCCCGAACTTGACTACAGCCTGCGCAGTCGGCCAACCAACGCCATGGCGATCGCCTCCTACGACGCGCAACGCGATGGCAGGCGCACAGCAGCATCGGAACAGTTGGCTCAGACGCATGGGCTGTTTTTCTATTTCCGTGGCAAATGCACCTATTGCCACCAACTGGCGCCGATTCTACGCATGTACCAGCGCAACTCCGGCGTCGAGATCTTCCCTGTCTCGCTCGACGGCGGCACCCTTCCCGAGTTCCCCAATGCAAAGCTGGACAATGGCTCGGCCGCCAACCTGAACGTCTCCACCGTGCCGGCCGTGTTCTTGGCGGACAAGCGCTCCGGCAAAGTTCAACCGGTCGGCTACGGCCTGATGTCGCTGCAGGAGATCATGGAACGCGTCTATGTCCTCACTTCCACCCAGCCTGGTCAGGAGTATTAATATGATCGCCAAGAAAGTCATCGCCTGCGCCGTAGCCGCAGCGACTCTGAGCCAAGCGGCCAACGCTGGCGACAACGGCATGCAGCAGCTGTTTGACGACATGGGTGCCTTCGGCAATGTCACCGGCCCCGGCGCCTACCGGGCCCAGGGGATGAATGTCGTCACCGGCGGCAACCTCTTCATGCGCACGCCACAGCGCAACTACAACCCGGGCAGCGTCACCTTGCCCAGCCTGAAGATGGGCTGCGGCGGCATCGACCTTTACGCCGGGTCATTCTCGTTCATCTCCAAGTCGGAGCTCGTGAGCATGATGAAGAACATCGGCTCCAGCGCGGTTTCGTACGCATTCAAGCTGGCACTCGATTCGATCAGTCCGCAGATCAACAAGACTCTGACCGAGCTGCAGCAGACCGCCCAGGACCTCAATGCCATGAACATCAATTCCTGCGAGGCAGGCGAGGCCGTGGCACGAGGCGTGGGAGGGGACTGGCAGCGTTCCGCACAGTATTTCGCCAAGGTGACGGCGCCGGTTACCGGGCTGTTCACCGACCACAGCGAGGCGCGGGAGGCTGTCCAGGGTGATAACGCCAAGGTCAATGCCGCCATCTCCGCCGTGACCGATCCCGCCACCAGGGCACAGGTCCAGCCCGGCAATATCGCCTGGCATGCGCTGTCGCGGCTGGCCGGTCTGGACGTCGACGACCGCAAGATTTTAATGGCCCTGTCTGGCACGACCATCATCTCCTCCGATCAGGCGGCCGATCAGCCGCCACTGTACAAAGAGCCAAAGGCCATTACCATCCAACAGTTCATCCGCGGCAACCAGAATGGCAAGCTGCCAGTCTACGGCTGCGTCGACAGTACCACGCCGGAAGGCTGCCTTGTGCTTTCCGATGATGAACTGGCAGTAACGCCTTTCGCACAGAAGGTGGAGGCGAAACTGCTGGCGATCGCCGACAAATTCAAGAACAACATCGCGCTTACCACCGACGAGATCGCCTTCATCAATATCACTGGTTTGCCGGTCTACAAGGCGCTGGCCGTATCGACGGCCGCGCCCAACGTGGGCCTCGACACGATCTGGATCGGCAAGTACGCCGACCTCATCGCTGCCGAATACGCGTACCAATACATCGTCCAGGCAACGCATCAGATCAAGCAAGCCTATTCCCAGGCCTCATCTGGTGCCCCGGCCGTCGCAAGCAATGACATGAAGACCATGGCAGCCAACGTCGACCGCTTGCGCACGGATGCCCGCGAGGAGGTGCGACTGGCCTACTCCAAGGTCGAATCGGTCAACAGGATCGCCGAGGAAGTGATCTACATGGAGCGCAATCTCATGGCGAGCCTGCCCGCCAATCTAGCCGGCAACCTGCGCTTCGCCTCCGCCGGAAAATAACGGGAGCTAGCAATGGCCAGTTTCGATGTATACGCCTATTTCAATGTCGACCAGCTGGCTACGCTGATGGATGGCATTGCGGCCATCACAGCCAGCGGCGACTTCCTCGATGTGTTCCGGCTAGTGGCCATGCTCGCCTTTCTCGTCTTCATCGCGGGCATGGCAACGGGCAAGTCGCAGGATCCTATCGAGTTCTTCAGATGGCTGCTGCTGATCGTCATGATCCACTCCTTGCTATTGATCCCCAAAGCGGACGTGGTCCTGATCGACAGAACCGGCACCTCTCCGCCCACGGTGCGATCGAATGTGCCCATCGGTCTCGCCTTCTTCGCCTCGGTCACCTCGCACGTGGGCGACACGCTGACGCGCACGTTCGAAACAGTCTTCGCGCTGCCCAACGACCTGCAATTTCAAAAGAACGGCATCATGTTCGGCAATACCGTACTGGTCGACACGCTGCAGACGGTGCCAACCAATACGTCGTTCAGGGACGACCTGATCTCGTTCATCAACAGCTGCACCTATTACGACATCATCAACGGCCGCATTTCACAAGATGTTTTCGCGCGCACGGATGACGCCTGGTCCATGATGTCCAACACCTCCAATACGCTCAGCGCGCGGATGTCGACTTCACCGACAGGCAGCATGGTATGCGCCACCGCCTATAGCGACCTCACCACTCGCTGGAGTAGCGAGATCACCCAAACCATGCAGACGCGCGGCCGCGTACTCAATCCCCATGCGATCGACAACCTGGCGGCCGGCGCCGCCCTGAGTTCCCAGATCACCAGCACCTACACCCAGCTGACCAATATCGCCAAATCGGCCACCGACATGCTGCGCCAGAACATGACACTCAACTCTGTACGCGACTCCCAGATGGTTTCGGCACAGCATCTGGACGCCCCAAGCGCCGCGATCGTGGCCGCCGCGCAGTCGCAGGCCGAGATGACGGCCAACACGAATTACCTCACCATGGCGCGTGTGGCTGAAAGGGCGGCGCCCGTCATCCGCAACGTGATCGAGCTCATTTGCTATGCCGTGTTTCCTTTGGTGATACTGTTGCTGGTCGTCGCTGGCGAGCACGCCGGCAAAATACTCAAGGCGTACGTGATGTCGCTGGTGTGGGTTCAGCTGATCCCGCCTTTATACGCGATCCTAAACTTCGCCATGACGACTGCCTCCCGCTCTACGCTGGTTGGCATCGCCGAGTCAACGACAACGTCAGCCGCCGTCAACCTGGTCAACATTGGCCAAATGAGTCAGCGCGGCCTGTCCGAGTCTGCGCTGGCCGGCTATCTGACTCTGTGTCTGCCGCTGATCGCATATGCCCTGGTCAAAGGCGGTGACATCGGCGGCTCGGCCCTGTTCAACGCCGCGATGAGTCCGTCGAAAGGCGGTGTAGACGCCTCGGCTAGCAGCATTGGTGTCGGCAACATCAGCCAGGGAAATGTCTCCCTCGATACAACCAGCAGCAACAACGTCAACGCCAATCATTATGATACGGCTCCTTCCATGGCGTCAGGATTCAGCCGGGTCAGCGGCGCTGCTGGAACCTCCATCTTTGGCCAGAACGGTGAGTTCCGCTTCCAAGGTAACCAGAGTACGCTGGGCCTGAGCGCAAACTTCGGCCAGAAGATTGGCAACGCCCTCAACAGCGAAGCAGGCCAGCGGGAAGAATCGGCGATCCGCGAGACGGCCGCCGCGACACAAATGCGTACTGCAGCGCTGATCGAGCGTATGGGTATTGTCAAGGCTTTCTCCGACCAGCACGGGACCCACAACCTGCAAGACGCCTCCCGCGCAACTCGCTCAGGTACCGCCGTCTCTGATCTGCAGCAGATCGCTGAAAACGTGAATAAAAAGCTCGGCTTGTCCGCCAGCAGCTTAGTCGGGCAGCGTATTGTCGGGACGCTGGCCGCCGGCGGCAAGGCGTCGGTGGAAGCAACGATCGGCGGCGGACTGGCCTCCATTCTCCCTGTATCAGGTAAGGCGTCCATCAGCGCCGAGACCAGCATTAACAATCAGAAGATCGACGACGCCAGCAAACAGAAAGCATTCGATGCGGCCGTGGGCTATGCCAGAGATCAGCTGCATAGCCGCAATGTAACAACCGAGCATGCCCTCTCTTCGGACTTCCGCACCTCCGAGGCCTACCTATGGGGCAAGCAGAACCGCAGCGAGTCGGTCAAAGGAGAGGAGGCGGCGCTCACCAGCGCAACCCAGCACACGCGCAATGCCGAATCGGCGCGTTCCCAGGCGTTCTCCCTATCGCAGCAGGCGAGCACCGTGCAGGAGCAATGGCTGCACTCGTCCATGGACTACACCGGTTATCTGGCGGACCGATTGCATCAGGACGGCAAGCTCGACGCGTTCAATATGTTGTACCAGACCACCCCAGACCAGGCCGCACGCATGGCGGCCGCTTACCTGGCCGAGACCAACTTCGACGCCATGCCGACACCGGCGCGAGTTTCGACCAATCTGCAGGATGTCCAGGATCGCTCTCCGGTCTTGTCCGGCAAGACAATCGAGGGCGAACATCGGCGCCATGAAACCAAGGCAAGCGACGGCACCGCTTCGGCGTACCGCAAACACCAAGCTGCGGCAAAGGCCCAAGGCTACCAGCAGGGCGATGTGGCAAACGAGGTAGAAGCGAAGGTAGAGGCGGCAGTGGACGCGAACATGCAAATAATAGGACGCCAGCAAGACGATATCGTGCCGGCCAATGAGAAAGGTAAAAGTGAAGTCGCTGGCCAGCTGCGGCGCGACGCTCAGATCCCGGGCTTGAGAGGGCCAAGTGAGCAGCCTGGCGTCGGCAGTGTCGCCGATCAGCACGACAATGTGTACCGTGATTTGTTCAGGCCGTCAGACCAAAAAAAACCTCAGCCTAAACCACATAACGAGAAACAAGGAGACGATAAGCCATGAATGAGCTCGGTTTGATGCGCATTGGCGTGCTGCTTGCGCTCGCATGCATGGGCGCAATCCGCTGGATAGACCATGCCGAAACGCAGAGCCGGCGCCTCCATGCCGATGCGGTCTTGCGCCGGCATGGCTTGAATACCGAACAATATATTGCCTCCGCCGGCGAACATGACTTCGAATTGATTTTGGCGCTCGATGAAATCAGCGGATGTGGGCACATCGTGCTCGATGCGAAAGGTGACGTGGTCGGGGCGTTGTGTCAGGCCGTTCAAACCAAGCGCTATTTGAAAGTCGTGACTGACCGATACTACGATGACTTTCGCGCGCGCAACTAATTGGAGCTACCGACACGTGAGCACTGAGCAAATCCTGTTTTCCCGGCAGACTAGGTGCGGTACCTGCATACACTGATCGAGCGCTTGCCTGTACCGCAAACGCGAGCGCTGCTGCAGGCGGCCAGGTGGCAAGTCACTGAGCGAACCAGCCATCACCCCATGGTGCTCGGCTCGGTGCGCGACATTCTGGCAGGACAGGACGGGCAATCCGTACGGCAATGGCGTACCCCTCACTCGTTAGCTTTGGCCAGGATCGAAAATGCCAAGCCTAAACCATGAGCAGCTCGCGGCCAGCGGGGCGGCCTGGTTGAAGCGGAACGGTTTTCTGGCGGTAGCGAGCAACCTGTCCGCACTCGGATGCCGACAACGGGCCGATGTAATCGGATTCCGGTCGCATTGTTCGGCGATGATCGAGGCAAAGGTCAGACGAGCTGACTTCGTCGCAGACCTGAAGCAGCCCCACCACCTGTCTGGCGGCGTCGGGCTGTATCGGTTCTATATTTGTCCGTCCGGCTTGATCAGTGCCGAGGAACTCCCGGCACGGCGGGGCAGTTACATGTCCATGCCAACCGCATTGCCGAAATAGCGCGGCCCTGCGGCAACATCTGGCCTGGGAAACAGTACTCATCGCGGGATGGACCGAGTGGCAACATGAAATAGATCAGGATACAGAGCGAAGTGTCTTGTTCTCGATCTTGCGGCTTCTGGCGCTGGGTAAGCCCCTGATGAAGTGATGGCGGTGACGCACCGCAGGCCACCACTGCCGCCACTTACTCAAACGGCTTGTGTGGATGCATCGCTCCCCACTCCGCCGATCCAGGCGACTCGAAGCCCGTAGGCTTGGGCATCGGGCGAATAGACTCCTGATCCCACATGCTGCGCGGCACCGGCCGCAGCCCCCAGCGCTTTAATAGCCGGCCGATCCAGCTGTCGCCGAACATCGGCCCCCGTGACAACAGGGCATCCGCGGCGGCCACCGCTTGTTCCTTGCTCAATCTTTGTTTCATCACGTCCTCCTTGCTTATTTGCTGACCGCCCTGCGGTTACCAGTGTATACGCAAGCAATGATGGCCCCGTTACCAGGATGGTAGACGACGCTCTTGGTGAAGTCGCATACCTGCATCGCCAATATGCTCTTGGCCCAGCCGATATCCAAAATATCACCCCGCTTGCAACGATGCAAAGCTTCGATAAAGCCCTGCTCGTTCTGGGCCGCCATGCCGAGTGCGCAGACTTTCTCGTTGCCGTCCGGATTGGCGCCGAAAGAATTATCGGCAAGCGCCGGGGTACTGCCGTTGATGGTGGCCAGCGCAATGGCGGTCGCGATTGCTTTCTTCATGTGGAGCCTCCTGGTGTGTGTTGATCAAGGGTAGTTTGGTCGTTCAGCCGTGCGATGCGGGCGCGGAACGTGGGATGGGAGCTGCATACTGTCTGCCAGGCTGGGATGTCGCCCAAAACTTCGCCCACGTAGGCCAGCGCGGCGCGCATGCGGGTGGCTCCGACCATCCGCGCCGCGTCGTGATCGGCAGCAAATTCCATCTGTCGCATCGTCCACAGCACAAAGAAATTGGCCATCACCGCGATCACCGCAGTGCTGTGCCCGATAATCACCAGCGACAGCAGCGAGCCATATATCGTCAGGCGAATCAAGGCATGCCGCAACCTGATATGGCCAAACTCATGTGCGAGAACTGACTCCAGCCGATCATCGTCCATCCCGGCGGCCTGGTCGCTGACCAGGATGGTGATGCCTTCGCCGATACCGCTCACCGTCACGTCGAACTTGTCGCTTTCATAGACATAAAACCGGGGAACGGCGACACCACTGACCTTGGCCAATGCTGCACCGATCCGCCGCACACGGTGCTGTCGGCCGGCACCCGCGACCATGCGCTTGAGTAGCAGCGCCCGCACCATCGGCTCGATCAGCAGCCAGCCATAGGCCACGCCGAAGCACGCCCACAGCGTGACGGCAAAACCGGAGTTGCCCCAGCCGACGACGGCCTTGGCCAGTGCCTCGACGAGAGCAACCACCGCCACCAGGCAGATGAACAATAATAGATAGCGCGTGCGCGTCGAAGGCAATAAGTCCATGGATCGATTCCAGTCTGTCCGTCTTCCATTCTTCCGCCGTCGCATCCCCGAACCGCGACTTTTCTCAATATTGCAGCGAATATAGGTTCGTCAGGTCTTCGGCGCCCAGCGGCGCCGCCTTGCTACAGTTCGACGCCTGGGCTGCGGCCGCTGCTGCCTGGCGCCCCCTTTCCAGCCTTCGCGCCAGCGTCCTCATCAAGCTTGTGGCCGCTGACCAGATCCTGCACACTGAGCTTTTCGACAGCGCTGGTCTTGTTCTGCTCCTGCTCGATCAGTTCCCTGACCTTGTCGCTGTCATTGGTGTAGATCGTCATATCCAGCCTCGGACGGGTGATGCCCACGTAGAAGGAGCGCTCTCCCATCGCCCTGCCGCTATCGGCTGTGATCAGAAAATTCACGTCGTTGGTGGTCCTGCCTTGCGATGCGTACACCGTCATCGCATAGGCGTAGTCCCAATGGGAGTCTGACTTGTCCGTCGATTTCAATGTGATCAACCCCCTGGCAGTATCCAGGACGATCTTGTCTTCCGTGATCGCGGTGACCTTGCCCAGGGTGCCGTTGTGGACTCCCAGTTCCTTGTTGTTGCGCGTGAACCGCAGTTCGTCGCCGATGCCGAGTTCACGGGCGTCAGGCTGGTATGCCTCCACCTTCGCATGCTTCTCGGGACTCCAGGTGACATGACGACCATCTTCCATGTGCAGTTTCACCTGATGGCGCGGTACGTCGACACTCATCACAGTGCCATAGCCTCCGCTGGCCACATCCAGACTGCGGTACTCGCGCCCGAACCGCACCACCATGCCTGGTTCATAATACGGAGTCGAAGCCTTCTGCGCGTCAGTGAAGCCGGTTGGTACCAGAATATTCCGTTCCACCTGTTTTGCCCCAATCTCGCCGCGCTCCTGCAGTCCCTCACGCACCAGCTTGTTGATAACATGGCGGTCGTCGTTGAGAGGGACAATGATCAGCGCCCTGTCCCGATCCTGCGGATGCTTGTCGAGGATGTCGCCGGCTACTTTGGCCAGCAACGCACCTTTGTTGCCCAATTCGACGATACGATCGGCCAGAAATTCCAGCGCCGTCGTGTTCTGCCGCGCGACCGCCGCCGATACCGCCTGCTTCAGGTCTTCGACCTGCTGCCGGTTGATGTCAGACATCACGGCGCCATCGACCCCTGCCTTCTGCAGCAGCTCAAATGGTTTGCCAGCCTCCACCGCGTTGTGCTGCAGCTCGTCCCCTACAAGCACCAGCCGGGCGCCTGCCTTTTGCGCCAACGCCATCAACTGCGTCATCTCGCGCTGCCCCGACAGCGAGGCCTCATCCATAATCCACAGTTCCTCGAGGGCATAGCCCCCTTCCTTGGCTTTGCCAGGCAGTGTGACGGACACGGTCCGCCACTGCTTCCCGGCCAAGTCGATCGCACCAAATAACTCCAGAGTCACCGGTTCCGGTTTGGCTTCTTTGACCGCGCGGCGGCCTTCGTCCAGCAAGAACCTGGCGGTCGTCACGCTCTCGATACCCGATTCCGTCTCTAGGGTCAGAGCCGCCATCGCGCTCGGCGCCATCCCGCGCACGGTGTATCCAGCCTCCTCTGCGGCGGTACGCACCAGTTCGAGCATCGTCGTCTTGCCAACGCCGGCGTACCCTTGCAGTCCAATGAACCGGTCTTGCGAGGTCAACACCACGCGCGCGGCATCCTCCTGGCCAACAGTCAGCCGGAACGGCGTGTCGCTGGCCACAGATCTCGCCTGCTCGAAAGCGACAACCGCCGCCACCACCCTTTCCAAGCCCATAATCGGCCCCACGGCGCCTCGTCCACCATCGAGCATGGTGAGCATGTCCCGCTCCCGTTTCAGTGCTTCTGGCGTCGTTATATGGCCTGCCAGGGGCGTCGACAGTGCCTCTTTGGCCGCCAGCTTGGCGCCTAGCGCCTTTTCAACCTCCTCTAGCCGTACGCTTGCCCACGGTGCATCTTTGACCGCATGCTCCAGGGCGACCCGGATCACCTCTTCCCGCGGCACCACGCTTTCGCGTTCGGTCAGGTGAGCGATGGCAAAGCGCACCGCGTCCGTCGCCTTCGCCGCGCTTACTGCTGGATCGGTCGGCGGCGCGCCGCCTTGCTCACGCTCGGCCGCGATCTTGCTGAAATCGACGCCCATGGACCGGGCCCGTTGTCGCCAGTCGTCGCGCAGCGCCTGGTGGTCAACCTCCGACTTCGCATCGCGGGTGCGCAGCGCGGCGTCCTCGCGCTGCGCCGCCGTCGCTGTCTCGCGCGTCAGGCCGAATTTTTCCAAACGTTCTTCGATGGCCTGGCTGCGCTGGCTGAAGTGGCCGATCTGTTCGCGCGAGACACCGGCAACCTCCCAGCGGCCGTCCTGGGTCGATTCCAGCCGATAGCCCAGCTCTCGCAGGTTGGCGGCCAGTTCGCTGTCGTAGATGGCCCCCAGCAGCTTCTGGTTTTTGTAGATCAGTTCATTGGAGATCGATCGCCAGCGCCCGTCTTCCAGTTGGGTCGCGTTGGCGATCACCAGGTGTGTATGGGTCTGAGGATCGAGGTCGCGGCTGGTGGTGTGGTGGAATCGGCCAACGATCAGATTATCGGTTCGCACGGTCGTCGTTTCACCTGCTTCCGTCACCCGCGCCTGCACCAGGTTCTGCTCGATGTAATCGAGCACCTTGGTCACCGCCGCCTCGTGCGCACAGCGGACCTCCTGCTTGTCTTCCACCTCAGCCAGGATCGAGACGGATTTTGGCGCAGAGAGGGTGACGTCGAAGCCTGGCCGGTGGTCACGCAACAACTCGCCATCAGGACCCTTGCCAAGAATTTTCCCGAGGCCGAACTCGCCGATCTCACCGGCAAGTACCTTGGCAAAGTCTTCCGGTCCGACGCTGCCCGTCAGGCCCAGCGCCTCGGCACCTTTGCCAGCCCAGACCGACATTGCCTGGTTTTCGTCCTGGCTGTAGTAGTTGTCCTCGGCGTAGTAGCTGGCGGCGCTGGCGACACTGGAGACGTTACTCATCGAGAGCATAGCTGATGATCTCCTTTTCGATGAATGGCGGCGCGATCACCGGGTATTCCTGGTAGTCGAATTTGACCTTCATGACCTCATTGCGGCCGGCCAGGCGCAAGTAACCGGTCAACGGCGGCAAGCCCATGATTTGCGATGCCATGACCAGCTCGCGCTTCTCACGCCGGGTGGCGATCGTCACGCCGTCCCGGGTTGGGTCGACGCCAAAACTGATGTTTTCGTCCTTTTCCATCAGTTCCTGATCGCCCAGGTTCTCGCTGACATATTTGGCGGTCAGGTAGTCCGGCACCAGCATCGCCAGCCGCGTCTGCAGCATGGAAATGATCGTCTGCGCGTCGTCGTCGCCGTAAATCTTGCGCACCTGCGCGATGTTCTGGTAACCCAGCATTAGCGCGATACCGTATTTCCGGCCGCGCGTCGCCACTTCTTTAAGGGTGCTGATCCGGTCCAGCGACGACAACTCGTCGAGCACGGAGAAAATCATCCGCGATCGGCTCGGCGGCAGCGACATGACAGCCCGCATCGCGATGTCGAACCACGCGGTGAGCAGCGGCTTCATCGTGCTCAGCATTTCTTCCTTGGTTGCGAGGAATAACCAGCTATCGGTCGTCTCGTCGTTGACCCAGTTGCGGATGGAAAACTGTGCCGACGACTCGCCGTCGCCCAGATAGCGCATTGCCTTGGCCGCACGCACTACATTCATCCGGATGCCGAGCGCCGTCTTGGCGGCCTCGGGATCCATGTAGACGGCCGCCGGCAGCTTCTTGACGATCGCCTGGATCTCCTTCAGGGTGAGCACGTTCACCACCTCCACCAGCCGCCTGTTGGTCGCCTGATTGATCTTGGCCAGGCGCGCCAGAATGTCCTCCAGCACGGCCTGGCCGCCCTCTTCCCAGAATGGTTCATTGTGCGTTTTCACGGGAATGAAGGATTCCGATATGTTCGCGTAATCATAAATCTTGCGCGCCTCGTTCCATGCCGTCCAGGGGGGACTGCGCTCGTCGAAGGGGTTGAGAATGATATCGATGCCCGGTCGGTAGAAATTCTCGATGAATTCACCGGTCGAATCAAAAACCAGTGCGCGTTTGCCAATGCGGCGTATGTCTTTCAGCACGGCCTTGATCGCGACCGATTTACCGGAACCCACCGCACCGGATACCGCTATGTTGTAGACCTCGCGTCCGGCTTCCATCGGAATGCCCGCGATATGGATCTCGCTGCACTTTCCCTGTGCTTCAAGATCATTGATGACAGCTTTCGGTTCGGCAAATACCGCTCCGCGCACAATTTCGTCTTTCGATACCTTTTTGCCGAACTGCCGCCAAGCCCAGTTGGTCAGGAAAAATACCGCCGTGCCGGCGGCCACCGACACCCATGCGCACATTTTGAGCTTGCGTTTTATCTCCGACCATTCGGGAGTGGTTATTTGCAGGAGCTTCTCGGCCGGCACAAGAAATATCTTGTTCTCCCCAGACCTGGCCAATGTGAATTTGACTTTCGCCTGCGGCTTGTTCGACTCTACGTTGAATGTGGCGACGGTGCGGCTCACGATGATTTGTCCCTCTTCCTCACTCAGCATGGCATTGCCGATGAACAGGCAAGATCCGGCTGCAGTGATCAGCGCCATCATGAAACTGAAAAACAGGGCGCTGAAATACAGCCCATATTCATGTCGCATGACCTCGGCGCCGCGCGTAAATTGGTGCCGCTTGTCGTTTCGGCTGATGGTCATGATGCTGCTCCGGGCGGATATATGGCCTCCAGTTGCTTGTCGGCCCACCGCAATGCCTCGGTGCCGAGCGTCTCCGGATGGCGAACCATGCCGCGCAGTTGGGCCTCGACGACGTATCGCGTGGCGAGGGTCTGGCGCAGGGTCTCGCGCTGATACCCATTGTTGGCGGCGCTCTGGATGCTGGCGATCAACTCATCGGTAGTCTTGTCCCGCAAGCCGCGGATAAGCAACTCTGTGGCGATGAATGTCTCGGATTTGTTGAGCAGGGCGGCCTGGTTGGCGATCCAGTTGCGCAGATCGGCTGGCAGGCGCAGCCCGAGAATTTTTGGGTCTTTCTTCATCAACAAAAACTCCTTTTAAATCAAAGGGTTTGCGACCTGAGAAAAGCAGCGCGTTAACAGAGCGAAAGCGACTCGTTAACGCTGAAAGCCAAGCGCAGCGCGGCTTTCAGCGGCAACCGGAGGTTGCGTGATGTGTGGGACTCTAGAGGGGGCACGGGGGCTCCCCCGTGGCACCTCCTGGAGCCCTGTCTTTATGTAACGCCGTCCCACCAGGGGGGATTTTCCCCTGGTGGGGATCTCAGGGCCGTCCTGCATCAGGGTGGGGTTCCCTGATGCAGGATTTTTTTATCCACAAATTTCATGCTGGAAAACGCTTCTTAAATAAATTTATTAAATGAATTTATAAGGAATACATTCAGGATACGCTCAATAAAACTATACTACGGTCCGCATACAAAAAGGATCCGATTCACGATTTTTATACTAAAATATTCATATAACATGGTTTGAAGTATTGTTGCCAATTGAAACTTTGATACGCGACAATTAAATAAATTTATTTATTGAAACTTAATGAATCTCAATAAATACATTCCACAAAAAATTTTTTCCTTTTGATATGACTGTCGACGTCGAAACTTACTTGGCACAGCTAGCAGGTGGGATGGGAAAGCTTGCTGCATGGGAAGCCGAAATATTTCAACTGTATCGGGCACGGGTCTCCTATCAAAAAATCGCCACCTTTTTGGCGCTCAACGGTGTTAAAGCGACGAAAATGGAGGTGTACCGATTTATTCACCGAAAGAAACGCACCCACCTGCTGCGGCCCGAAGATGATCTGCCTGCACAGCAGACATCGACACAGACGAATTGCAAATCTGAAATTCACTCCGGCTCAGAGATTTCAGGCGTTACTCAGGAGCCGGAACAAGCAGAGGACAGGTCGCAATTACCAAAATTTAGTTGGAGCAAAAATAGAGCGAAAGACAAACCAACCTGGTGAGGACAATATGAACTCGAACCAAATCCATTTTATTTTGCAGGGAAAAGGCGGTGTTGGCAAATCACTGATTGCGGCAATACTTGTGCAATATTTTGCAGATCGCCATGGTGCGGTCAAGCCGTTCGACACCGATCCTGTCAACGACACCCTGTCGCAGTACAAGGCATTTTCGTCGCGACGCATCGACATTCTGGATCAGATGAACAATATTAATGTCAGGGAATTTGATGGCCTGATTGAGGACCTGTTAACCAGCGATAGTGCCTGTGTGGTTGATAACGGGGCATCCACCTTTATTCCGCTGATGTCGTACATGGTGGAAAACAAGGCAATCGAGCTGCTCCAGGATGCGGGCAAGAAGGTGCTCATCCATTCTGTGATCACGGGCGGTCAGGCATTTGACGATACGCTGCAGGGATTGTCCATCATGCTGCACAACCAGACGGCACCGATTGTAGTCTGGCTCAACGAGTTTTTTGGCGTAGTCGAACGCGATGGGCGAGCATTTGCAGATTCGACGCTGTATCAGGAAAACCAGGCGCGCATACACAGCGTGATTCGCATCGAAAAAGGCAATCCGGATACCTTTGGTAAAGACATGGAATTACTGGGCAAAAGCAAATTGACATTCGATGAGGCCCAGCAATCTTCGATGTTCAGCATCATGCCCAGACAACGCCTGAAAATGGTGCGTCAGTCGCTGTTCGCTCAGCTCGACGCAGCGAGTTTCTGATATGAAAGACCAACGTCAACTGCCGCTGGGCGGCAAACAGGAACCCGCATTGGGCCGAGTCCTTGAAGCGAAGGGCGGCAGCGGCGAGGCCCATCAGCGCCAGGCCAGCCAGGTCGAGGCGCTGTGTGCCGAGGTATTCCGGCTGACTGGACAGAAGATCACCCAGGACGATCCCATCATCCTCGCAGCGCTGTTTCAGTCCGAACTGATCAATAAATCTGGCGCCAACGCGGCCTCTCAAATGCAAGAAGCGGTCAGTCAAGCTGTCGCGCAACTGGCCGACGCAGTAAAGGCGGAAAGAAAGCAGGCGACCGAGGTACAAAAGATGGTCGCATCGACGTTTCAGCAAATCGCCGATGGCACCAAACAGGTGGCCGAGCAGGAGCTTGCGGCCATGCAAGCCAGATTTGCGCGCATGGCATCCGACACGCTCGAGCAGGTGCGTCGGGAAGCCACGCACAAGGCACCAGGCATCAGTCTTTGGTGGAGAGCGGGCGCGTGCACCTTGGCAGGTATCACGGCAGGCTTGATAGGTGGCATGATGATTTCCGGCAATAGCGGCCGCGATTTATCCGAAAACCAAATCAGGCTCATGCACAACGGTTTGTTGCTGGATAAAGCCTGGCCAAAGCTGTCAAAATCGGCCCGCGAGACATTGGAGTTGTCCCCGATGGCAAAAGAGGCGGTGGCACCAGCAAAGGATGACAAAGCGAGGGGGAAATGATGTGCTGGCAATTATGGCACGCAAAAGCGTGGAAATGACGATCATCGGGCAGGGTCGTGAGGCGCAAATGCTACCGGGCACTGCCAATGCCCTTGCGCCGCATGGTCAATCGTTGAAACCTGTGTCAATAGGAAATCAAGATGTCGCCTTGATCCAGCGGCATATAGTTGCCGTGTTCGTCGGCAACAGCCGCAGTCACCTCAATCGTGAATGATAGCGGCAAAGCATTTTCCGACACCGGATTGGCTCTCAGCACGACATCAAAGCAGGTACGGTAGTGCCGGAAGAAAACCGGGTGGTCACCGTTGCTCCGTACAAATGCCGACATGCGCTCCAGTAATTCAAGGGTATCGAGCGGCAGGGGCGACTGTACATCGACCGCCTCGATCAGGAATGCATAGGGGGATGCCAGATGCATGGCGCCGGAACCATGCGCCTGAATGCCAATGGCCCATTGCGTACCGGACGCCTGGACCGGCAGACTACCACACTGATCAATCAATTCGGACAGGGCGGTCATCATCTCACTGCACCTCAATGATTTAGCAATTTGACTGTTTTCCATGCTGTTCTCCGTTAGAAACCGATTGTTATTGATACACATCGCATGCGATTCCCAGATGCCACCGCTCGACCAATGATTTGAGCTCGGCTGGCAAGGCATCCAGTTCGATCGTCTCAATGTGCCGATAAATCATGTCACCCCATAAGGTGGCCAGCATCCGCAGTTCGGGGGACAGGACATAATCGACCGGCGGATGCAGTCGCTTGCATTGGTTGATGGCCTGCTCGAGGCCCACGATCGACATGGTGCTCATTACGCTCCCCTCCCGTGATCCGGAATGTCATCAACAACAGTTTCCAGGAGTCGATGGTCGCCGATGAAGTGGCGCAAGTTATTGATCAATAACTCATTGCCAGCTGTTAATTCCGGCCGAATGACACGCATCACGTCCGCTTCCAGTGACTGGGCCAGGCTGTCCGAAAATCCTTTGATAAAGCCGTCGACCGGACGCAGATCGTCAGCGTGGATCAGGCCGAAGCCTTGCGTTTCATGATGGCCATAGCCCAATGCTTCGTGCAATTGCGCAAACGCATGTCCGGCGCGATACGATCCGGCTTTTCGCGCCTTTTGCAGCATCGCAAATTGTTGTGTCACCTTTTCCACTGGTAACAAGCCGCGCGCGCCGTCGATCAGGACATAGGCGCCACCGGTGAAATAGACGGCCAACATAAACGCCAGGCGCTGCTCTGGCATCACTTCCTTTGGCAGCGTCCAGTGCAGCCTGCGGTCATCCATATCCTTGCCCAGGGACAGTGTTCTTTGGAAAATCGATTTGAGCTGACCGGGCGTGTGTTCCCGCCGCCGCTCCACGCGATGTTTCAGATAGAGTTTTGATGATGTATGCATGATCATGCCTCCACGAAATCTCTGATTGGCGCAGCGACTGCGCCACGCGCTTGCCTAATCGTCGTAACCGGAGCCGCATCCCGCAGGGCAGCATCCGCACGCAATGCCATGGCAGCAATCACCGTGCTCTGCATTCGCAGCCGCGTCCTCATTGCGTTCTGCCATGGTTTGATAGCCAAACTGCTCGGCAATAGCGATGGCGTTATCTCGGTCGGCGACGGGAATCTGCGCAAGCCGTTCGTCAATCGCTGCGCTCAAACGTGCAACAAATACCTCCAGCGACAGACCGCAGCCGGGATACGATGCATCAAACATGCGTTGACATTCCTGCCGCCACGCAGCCAGCCCGATGTCAGCGATAAAATCGACCTGAATTTCTACTTTGTGCATGGCTGCCTCCAGTAAAATATCAACACAATCAATAACCTACATGATTCATTATAGGTCACTAACTATTGACTATCAATAGATACCATAGCAACTTTGCGACAGATCAAACGCGCTTCAGGGCGACAATGCGGCGGTTTGGGGGTGGCGGCACAAGCGGCCCGGAGGGCAAAATCTTTGGGCTCCGGCCAGGTCGGCGGTGGCTCTTGAAGTAGGTCTTGCCGAAGTAAATAGGCACGCTGGCGGGCAACCCGCCTGAGTTTCCAAAGTTTTAGCGGGTAGTCCCGTGACCCGGTTCCCGGCGTGCCGCCTCACGTCGGCCAGCGCCGTCCCTGAAGACCGCCGTTTCGCCTTGGCGGCACGCGCATCGCTTGCTCGCGCCGCAGGCGGGCATCTGCCGCGTCGTAGTCGGCGATCCACGCTGCAATTTCCCGCTCGGTCACCGGTACGCCACCCTGCCGGTTGACGCATGCCGACGGCATCGGTTTCGGGTACACCAGCACGGTGCTGGCAATGACCTCTGTGGTGTACCTCATCCCGCCGGCCCTGTCAGTCCACTTGCGGCTCTGCATCCGCCCTTCCACATGCAGTGCGTCGCCCTTGGCGATGCGCTTGCGCATCGACTGCGCCAGCGCTCCCGTCAGCACCACCCGGTGCCAGTGGGTGACAATACTGGACTGGCCAGTGCGCCAGTCTTCTTCGAAGTCGTCGGTGGCCAGCAGCAGATGGCATACCGGCGCGCCACTCGGCAATGCGGTCCAGCAGGGCATGCGGCCGACATTTCCCATCAGTATGACTTGGTTAATACTTGCCCGCATGATCTCCCCCTCAGCGCTGACGCTTCGCGATTTCATCGCGCAACCAGCGCAGCGCGGTCAACGCTTGGGCATTGAGCGCGCGCACATGGGTGTTGCGTACCTCGGCCGCAAAAAAACCCGCCCGCCTTGCCAGCGCGCGCAGTGCTTTGTCCGGTTTGCTGGCAAAACGGTACATCACGCGTGCCCCAGTCTCGTCCACCACGGCGGCGCCAGTCTGTTCCGATGCACCCTCGCCCACCGCCAGCTGCTGCGCCAGTTCCCACAACGTCGCTATCTGGCGCTGTGTGTTCAAGATGCGCACCGCCGGTTCAGCCAGCAGCGCACGCTCGCCCGCTGAGTTGAGCAAGCGGCTGATCGTCGGTCTTCGGTAGCCGAGTTGTTGCAGGCCGCCAGCGTCTCGGCTGCGTGCCAGGGTGCTGACGACTTGCAGGCGATGCTTGGCGGTTTCCAGTTTTTGCAGACGCGACGCCACCAGGTCAGCCGCGTCGGCGTTGCCACGCCGCGCACCCGTCCGCATCGTCGCGATCCAATGTCGCTGTAAAGTCATGCTGGTCTCCTTCGACTGTCGCGCGCGAAAGTCAGTAGGCAGCGGCCACGCGGCCGCCGGGAACCCCGGCCAGCTGCGACCGGGGCACTTGGTTTAGGCCGTACGCAGCAACTCAGGCAGCCAGCGGCAGTCGGCCACCGCACGTT
This sequence comes from Janthinobacterium sp. 1L-D-8-B-C4, assembly GCF_057291295.1. Lineage (NCBI taxonomy): Bacteria > Pseudomonadati > Pseudomonadota > Betaproteobacteria > Burkholderiales > Oxalobacteraceae > Janthinobacterium > Janthinobacterium sp. 1L-D-8-B-C4. Next base: position 11,544 of record NZ_JBXAVX010000017.1, on the reverse strand, counting down.
CGGCGGCCTCAGCGGCCTGCTGCTTCTTCATCTTTTCCAGCGGTACCGCCGCCTCGGCCGACGCCGCCTCGCTGACCACCTTCACCATCCGCGCCACCGACACATGCTCGAAGTAGTGCTCTGCCGAAGCGCGCCACCATTTCCGCATGTCCAGCTTGAGCGACCGGCCCAGTGTGGCGAACTGCGGCGACGCTTCCTCACGCGACAGGGTGGCATCGAGCGAGTTGGCGACACAGAAGGCCAGCATCTCCAGCACCACCGCCTGCGGCTGTGCGCCCAACCATTCCAGCCAGCCCTCGCCATTACCTCCCTCTGGCAGGCGTGCCAGCAGCTGCTCGCGGCGCTGCGCAACGGCCGCTGCCGCCTTGCCCTTGCCGGCTTCCTCGGCCAGCGTGGGGTGGCTCAGGCTGATCTTTGCCAGTGTGCTGCGCGAGTAGCCGCCGTAGGCCAACAGCACTGACTTGAGCAGCGTATAGGTCAGGTAGACCAATGCCACATCGTTCTGGTCCATCATTTCGGCCTGCAGGGCGAGCGTGCGATGGGAGCTCAGTTCGGCGGTGAGCCGATCCGAATGGTCGGCCTTGCGACGCTTGCTCACCGCCACGCCGACCTGCTCGCTGGCGCGTTTTGCCATGTCAGCTGGCCGGATGGCGTCCTGCAGCACCGCCAGCTTGCCATTGCTGTCGATGTAGAGCACGGCACCGGCAATCGCCTTGTCCTCGGCATGTGGCACCTTGCTACACGTGGCGAGGATGGCTGCGCACTGCGTCGACAAGGCCGCCTGCTCCTCGCGCAGCTGCCCGGCCAGCTCCTCCTCGTCGTTTTCATCGGCGGCGTCGATGCGTTCGCCAAGTACGGTCATGCGCTCGGTCAGTTCGTCTACCTGCTGCTGCGCCTTCTCGCTCAGCACGCTGTGCGTGGTACGCACGCGGCCGAACTGCGCCAGATCGGCATGGTCTGCCCGTGGCATGATGTCGACCCATGCGGCGCCTTCTTTCCGGAGTGTTTTGGCGTGCTGTTCCAGCTTCTGCATCGCCAGCTTCTCCAACAAGCCCGCGTCCCTGATGTAGCCGGTGCCGCTGTCGCTGAACAGGTCGCGTTCGACCATGCCACCGGCTTGCTCGAAACTGTCCATGCCCACGTAGCGCGCCAGGCGATCCGATTGGGTATTGATCTTCTGCGCCGTCAGCAGCCGGCGCAGATCGTAGGCGCTGCGGTTGTACTTCGACAGGCTGTCCCACGCGCTCTCCTGCTCGGCGTGGTCGTCGACGAGCGCGAACGCCATCATGTGTTCGAAGTTCAACTCGCCGTCGCGAAACATCGCGAGCAGGCGCGGCGAAATGTTCGCCAGCTTGAGGTAGCGCTTGACGGTTGCCACCTCCAGTTCAAAGCGCAACGCCACATCCTCGATGGCGCGGCCATGGTGGATCATGGCCTGCATCGCCACGTAGAGGTCTGCCGGGTGCATATCCTCACGGCCGCTGTTCTCGGCCAAGCTGATGTCGATGGCCTCGTCCTCGGTCACCAGCAAGACATCGATGCCGTAGTCCGATGGCAACTCGCCCGCACCGACCAGCTGGCCGATGGCCTCAAGCCGGCGCCCGCCAGCGACGACTTCGATCACACCCGTCTCGACGCCGTCCACCAGCTGCCTGTAGCCGACGAGGTTCTGCAATAGCCCATGCGCGCGGATCAGGGCGGCGAGCACATTGAGGTCGGTTTGTTTCGTGCGTACGTTGTACTTGCTGCGCACCAGCTGCGCGCAGGTCGCGGTGACGACTGTGGCGTGGCGGGTCAGTTCAGCCACCGCGTCCGCGATTGCCGCGAGATGAGGCACGCCATTGGCGAGGGTAGTATGGTGAATTTCTGCTTGCATGATTGCTGCTCCTGAAGTGGATGGTTGGCTGTGCCCTGCCGCGATCGGCTCGTCCCGGCAGGGTGCGGTCCGCTACCAGGGAACTCAGGCTGGACCGGTTCCTGAGGCCTTGTGCTTAGTCCAGCGCCGCGCGGATCAGCCCCGCGTCGCGGTGCTGAAAGATAAAATCGGACAACTGGTGATAGGCGATCGCGAAACACGCGCCGTCCTGGAGGAATGACAGCGTGCTGTAGGCGGTGGCGGTGGCAATGATTCCCGCCGTATTCGCGCTGACCTCATCGTCGAAGTAGTTCGCGCAGGACAGGCGCAACATGGCGTCCGAGTCGGGAGCCATGTAAAAACCGCCATTGGACAGTTGGTAGAAATGCCAATAGCCGCCGTGATAGGAGGCGCAGATCCGCGCCAGCGTGGCGTAGATGGTATTTTCCAGCACGACGCAACGGTTGCCGGCGATCGCTGGCAGGCAGCGCAGGCGCTCATGGTCGTTGTCCACCAGCGTGGCGATGATCGGCAGATCGCGCGCGGGCTGTTTCAGGTGCGGATTGGTTTGCATGGTCTTTCCCTTCGAAGAAGTTGATCTGAGGTAAGAGGTCGAATCGGATCCTCTTGCTCGAACTTCCTCGTTCCCTCCCTTGGGAGGGCGGAGGGAGGGGGACTTTGTTTCAGGCAGCGAGGAACGGGGCCGCTGTCTCTGCCCCGTTCCGTCGTCTATCCCCAAGCAAGCCCCCCTCGCTTAGCCTGGGGGCGCTTGCTTGGGGATGCAAGAACGGGGTGCCGCGGCCCGTGCTGCCATCGTCGGGGTTGGCCGGGGGCGGCCGGCTGTAGAGCGCAAGCGGCGGCGCAAGGACGGTGACAGCCGGGTTTTGGGCTGGCGCCGCCCTTGAAAGCACCCGGCCCCTGGACTTGGCGCGGCCGGCTTCACAGCGCAAGCGGCGGCGCAAACGGCGTGACAGCCGGGCTGTTCGGCTGGCGCGGCGGTTGAAAGCGCCTGTCCATCACTTCAGGTTCTATGCGTGCATGCCACCCAGCCGACGCTGGCCATCGCCACCAATGCCGAGCGACGCGTTCGTCGCGCTGGAGCGCAGCGGAAGGCCGCCGGGCCGAGCCCGCAGGGCCGAGACCCGGCCATATGGGGCTCGGTTCACGACAGACCGGGGTTGCGGCCCAGGTCGTGACCTTGCGTCTGCTTTGGACTTTCGCGCGCGCAACCCGCCGAGGCAATACCTGGCGGATGCCAGCAGTCAGTTGCGGCCGTCGTTGCGGCTGTCTATCATCGTCATGGACAAGTCATGACCACGCAAGCTGCCAGCCGCCCGGCATCAGCCCATGCCGCAACGTCGGTGCGGCGGGCAGGTTGGATCGGCCCGCCGCAGATGACCTATGATGTAGCGCTACATGACCAGCAAGCGTTGGCGGTGGGCAATGCAGCACAGCGATCGACGCAGGATCAGCTGGTAAAACGTGCAGACCAACAGGAGAAAATCATGGCAAAACTCACAGAAGAACAACTGGCGCACGCACGAGTGACGTTTCTCTCGTTGGCAGATGGCGCGCCAGCACGTCAGCGCATCGAATTGCTCACACAGGATCAGGCCGATTGCATGTTCTGCACTCTGGAGCAACTCAAGGCGGCGCGCACATTGGACGAGATCACCGCGTTTGCGCTTCTCAACAACATGCAACCAGAAGAACTTCTTTACAGCCTGGCGGCGAAGGATGCCAGCGAATTCGGGCAACTCTGGAAACCACGCAATGCACAGCCCTGAACATCCCTGCAATCGTCACCATTCTTAGCGTTGACGCACGGTCACGCAAGAGTGACGCCAGCAGTGATCGTGGTGGCGCCGCTTTTTTGCCATCCTGGTGAATGCACGGCCATCGCCGCTGATTCTTGCAACGGTATAGTGAGCATGAACACAGCCAGTTTGCGAGATCGTCAAGAAGGGACGGGCGCGGGCATGTTGTACCTGCCGCCGCTCGTCAGGCAGCGGACCTTTGACCTGGCTTGCAATCAAATATAATTCGTCGATGCTGGGCGCCCCATCGCAGCGCGTTGGTGGTTTTCGTGCAGATAGATGCAGTGGTGACGAAGCGCGGTCGATCACTGATCCCTCATGACATGCGATCAGGAGATCGGCGAAAGATAAACACGACTAGTTTTAGTTTTCCAGCCCTGGCACGGCGCGCTCTGCGTGTGTTCCGTCGAGCGGTCCCGAGAAGCGTCGACGACTGGCAAATAGGCGATCATCCAAATGGCGCTCGCCCCAGTGGCTGTGGCGAAGCTCTCGTTCATTTTTCACGCCGATGATGTTGCTGAATCAGTTGGGCGCCGTATGCGTCGAGCGAGCGTGAAGAATTGCTTGATCAAATGTATCAAAGTCGTATCCGCCAACGCTATACATGCCATCTGCGAGCGTAATGCCGTATTTTCTCATCATTGCGGCTCGTGCGTTGCACGCGTCCCCTTCAATCGAAATGTGCGCTTTGTACATGGCATCAGCGTGGGCTAAGGCCAGGGCTAACGTCGCAAATAGATCGCCTCCAATGACGTACTGCTGCAGCGTATCATTGCGGACAATATGGAAGCGCCTCGTTAGATACAGCTGATATGCGCCCACCTCGACGTTGGGTTCACCGTCGTACAGCGAATTATCTTCCTGCGTCTTCGCGACGGCCGGCTTGCCCAACAGCAGGCCAAGTACGCCGCAAACGATCAACAGTGCAGCGATAAACATCATCGTGCGCTTCTCTTCAATTTTGCCAATATTGGTGACTGTCATTGATGGTACAGATATTTCCGATGATATGTACTGCGAGTCCGTCCTGACGGTCGTATCGTAAGTTACAGAAAATACCATTAACACAATGCCAATTGCTAACAAAACACTGCTGAAAATCTTGCTCATTTCACCCTTTTGCTCAGTTTACCTGGTCAGCGCCAAGAAGATTGCCAATTATCGTCACAGATTAGAATTTTTGCAACGACTTAGATTTCTAGTATTCGGCAAAAGAATGCTGTACGAAAGAGATCGGTTACGAACAGAGTGTTTTGGATGTAGGCGTATGAAGTGCAGTGGAACGGAAAACCGGGTTAAGGAAATTAGGGGCGGTTATGGAAAATGGAGAAAATCGGGCGGTAAGCCTGGTTCAGGCTTCTTGTGAACCGACAGGACGCCGGCAGACGCCTGTTCTATTGAGCCTAATGCTATTTCTGGCCATATCCAGACTGACCTATCTACTCATCGGTCGTTGGGTTGCGCAACGAACGTAGCTCGCCCTTGACCACTGCATCCGGTACCGAGAACGAATACCGGCCCAGCATGTTGATGTGCTCGTATAGCAGCGGCGACAGCCTGGCCACGTCCTCATCTAGGACCTCGAAGCTGTCCGCGCCCAGCTGGTTCAATGCGGCTTCCATATAGCTTGTGTTCCACAGTACGATCATGTTGAGCACCAGGCCGAGTGCACCGAGTTGGTCTTCTTGGCCTTCCCTGTAGTGTTGGCGCAGTTCGCCTCTCTTTCCGTGGAAGACAGCACGGGCGACGCTATGCCGTCCCTCGCCACGGTTGAGCTGTGTCAGCGTGCCCCGGCGCTTGGCCTCGTCATCGATGTAGGTCAACGTGTGCAGCGACTTGTCGATCCGGCCGAACTCAGCGATGGCTTGGGCCAGCCTGGTCGGGCGCTCGCCGACCTGGAGCGTGCGCATGATGCCGGCGGCCGGTACACGGCCGAGTTTGAGCGAGCCGGCCAGGCGCAACATGTCATCCCGATGCGGTTCAATCTTCTGCATGCTGATGTTGTGACCGGATACAGAATTGAGCAGGCCGTAGTCGGCCTTCTGGTCGATCCGCCAGAAGCGGGTACCGCCGACATCAGCCAGGCGCGGGCTGAATCGGTACCCAAGCAGGCGGAACAGGCCGAAAACCACATCGCTGCAGGCTCCCGTGTCCGTCATGATCTGGGTTGGCTGAAGCTCGGTCTGCTGCTCCAGGACCACAGCCAGCAGCACCAGGCTGTCGCGCAGCGTGCCCGGCAACGTGATGTCGTTCAGCCCTGAAAACTGATTCGAGATCAGGTTGTACCAGGTGACGCCGCGCCCGACGCCAAAGTATTTCGGATTCGGCCCGGAATGCACTGATCGCACCGGCACCACGAACCGCATGCCGTCGGCCGAGGCGACCTCGCCCCCACCCCATAAACTGGCCAGCGCAGAACGGCTCTGCGCGGCGACCAGCAGTGTGTTCGCTGCCGTGATAGTATCGTCGCGCAGGTAGTTCTGGTCCACCCAGGATAACCTGTCGCGCTTGAGCGCCGGCACGTTGCCGCGAATCAGTGGCTCTGGACCCGTGTTGCATGCCTCCGCCATCAGCCCCGCGCAGATACTCACGTGCAGATCGGAAGCCCGCGCCGTGCGCTCCGAGATATGGGTGAAGGCGTCGGTAAAGCGTGTGCGGGATGCTATCTCGAGGATCAATTCCGGCAGATCGACGCGCGGCAGCGTGGCCATGACCTTGGCGCGCAGCGCGATCAGCGATGCCGGTTCTTCCATTCGGGGATGCGGCGCGATACCCTAGACGTACAGTTTTTTGAGATGGACCAGCGAAGAAGGGCGACGTGGCAGCGGCGTACAAATACCGGTGCCCTCTAATGCGCTTGACGTTGGCGCCCGTTGCAAATCGTGATTTGTGAGCGCGCTGAAGTCAGCGTATTGCAATTATCAACGAACTTAGGGAAGCTTTTGCAGAAGTGCGATTTTTTCTTCAAGCGTGGCGCGCGACAGTTCACCCATATGCCGCAGGTAAAGCCGCCCCTTTGGATCGTAGAACAGAGTCGTCGGATAGCCTGAAGAAGCAGTCAGAGTGCTCACCTGCTTCGCCGGATCCAGGACAACATTCTGTGTCCTCAGACCCTGTGCGGCGAGATAATGAGTGACGATTTCCATCGATTCGCCTTGGTTCACGAAGACGAATTCAATCTCCGCGTGGGCCAGTTGCGTCATCTGCATTGCTGGCATCTCGCGCTGGCACGGTGGGCACCAGGTTGCCCAAAGATTGATCACCACCGGACGGCCAGTAAAATTGGTCAACTCTACGGCTGATCCATCCAAGCTACGCACCTCTACTGCTGGAACTGGCGCTCCCGCCGAAAAAAGTGCCTGATTCAGTGAGGCTCCCCCAATGTAAATGACGGATCCAACCAAGGCTGCAGTCCAAAGTGGCTTGCGTAGCAGCGGAGATCGCCTCGACAACTCGGCACCGATCACGAATGCTGTGACGAAACCAGCCACAATATCGAAGCCGCCATCGCGCAAGTCAAGCACCTCCAACGGCGCGCTCGCGTAGATATCGGCATGCCGCAAAACGAAGATGAGCCGGGCGACCCCGAAGCCACCGAAGAGCATTTTCCATAAAATTGGACCAGGATCGACACGACAGGACGCACGGAACCATGCGGCCACTGCATTGGCAAGCAGGATACTGGCCACCAGTAACGCTACCTGCATCGGAATAATTAGGGGACCTAGCTTAACTGCATCCAAACGACTCTCCCATCCGTGCTGAGCAATTCACCAGCATAGCCCTTTCACTCTTGTGTTCCAACACCCATTAAGCGTGATGCAAAATCAACGACTGATAGTTGCCAATCTTACATTGCCAGGTTAGAGCATAGTTCATCCGAACAGTCCGAACGAAACGATACCCGAGAACGCTTAACGGTGTTTTCCGTTTTCGCTTCCCGTTGCCTCAGCATCAAAAACACGTCAGTTTCATTGGTTGAATCATTTTTTGAAACAAGTATATTTTTTACTTGACGCATTTTATGTTTCATAATTAAAATACGGTCTTTCAGCCAACTAAAAGGCCAAACATGAGCAAGTTACTTGAATTAATCCGGAATTCCAAAGCCTCGAAAAAGGAGGAGCTAGTGCCCTGTACAGTGCGCCTTCCCATGAAGCTGAATTCTTTCATCGAGGCCCTGGCCGATGAGGTGTCGCTGTCAAAGCAAGAGGCGCTGCTGCACTTGATCCAGGAAGGTGCAAGTGTAGCGATGAAGGAATTGAAGCTGGACGATCCAGAGGAAGAGAAGAAGAAGCAAGATCAAGCCAACAAGGAGCAGGAGAGTTGTAGCTTTCATATCCTTAACACGAACAAGCGCAACAGCCTCGAGGATCACGAATGGATGCTCAAGAATGGCTTCGCGGGCGCCTTCTACGATCCATGGAAGTACAACATCGACCGAATTAAAAATGGAGACGTCGTCTTTTTATATGAAAACGGCGTGGGGATTGTGGCATACGGCAAGGGAACGGGCGAGGTGCTGTTGGACTGGTACGGCGACGACGAAGGGGAGACCCACTACCAGAAACTGGACAATTTTAAGGTGCTTTCGAAGCCATTGTCTGCGTCCGAGATCCAGAAGATTCTTGGTCGGAACGTGATGTTTCTGAGGGTCATGTCCGCGATGCCCGACGGGCAAAAGGTTGTGGACAGGATCATCCTTGCGCAGGAAAATATCTAAATCCCCAAACAGGGGCTTAAGTCTGTTTTCCGTTCCACTGCACCTCAAACCCCGACAACTGCAGCTGCCGGCGCCGGCGATCACCAAACCTGCCGTGCTGCATCTGGTCGAACTGGCCGGCGCTGCTGGCGACCGTGGACCAGATCGAGGACCAGGAACAGGACGTGGAGCGGCCGGCGCGCAGCGCTGCGCGTCGAAGCGGTGCGATCCCGTGCGGCGCCCTGGCCGAGCACCTGCAACAGCTGGCGACGCAGGCGTCGACCGGGCCGGCCGTGCCGCACCTGGTCGAGCTGGCCAGGTCGCCGGCACCGGCGATCAGATCCAGGATCAAGACCGCACCCAGGCCCACCAGGAGCAGGCAGTGACGCGGCCGGCGCGCAACGCTGGACATCGAAGCGGTGCGATCGCGCGTGGCGCCCTGGTCGAGTGCCTGCTGCAAATGGCGATGCGCTACTGCTACCCGACCACATACGAAAAACTATGTCGGCTTGGTTCGATGACCAGAAACCGTTTTTGAGCTATTCCCGACACATGGCGACCATGCCTGCTTAGCCCTTGGCGCGAGCCTTAGCGTACTATTTTTTCCGTTTCCCCTGTTCTCCCCTTCTCAGCTAGCTGAAACCACACGGCTAAGCTTACCTGGCTCGTGGCTCGGGCTTCACATCTTTGGTCCGATAGGCTCTGTCTTAACCCGGTTTTGCGTTCCGTTGCACCTGGAACCCCAAAAAGGCCCGCAACACATGATGTTGCAGGCCTGCTGTAGAAGCGTCCAACGCTAGCGTCGCGGCATCATGGATGCGCAGTCATGCTCAGGTGCCAGTGACTCAGGTGGGCCCCATCGATCGCCACTTGCGCCGGCTTGGTCCATGGCTGAACGCCCGGGATGCTGACCGTGGCGGAAAACTTGGCGTCGATCAGCGCGAGCTTGATGAATGACGGCCCGATGTAAATTCGTCGGGTGGTGGCCGCTGCTGCCTCGAGGTCGAGCAGCGCGCGGTTTGCGGCGATCCATGCTTGCAAGATCGCCAGCTTCGGCTTGAGCGGCGGGTTGGCCACCACTTCGGCGGCCGCGGCGTTGATCATCTGCTGGATCTGGGCGCCATTGCCCTGCCCTCCCAGGGCGTCGCTGTAGCCGCCCGCGCCGTCGGCATAGCGCAGGTCGATCTGCTGTCCGTCGCTATGGCCGCTGTGCTCGAGGATGGAACGACCGGTGGCCGTCTGCGTGATATGCATGCTGCTGGTGTCGTCGAAGCGGTAAGCCTTGGTGCCGAGCCAGTCGAGCGTCTGCTTGGTGGACCACGAGTCGCCGCCGGCGTCGCGGCTGCCGTAGCGCCTTGCAGCCAGCGCGGCGACACTGTTACCCAGGTAGAGCGGCGTGAACGCCGTCTTGCTGTCGAAGGACACCTGCCCTCCTTCGGCCGGATCGGACGTGGTGCTGGTCTCTTCGACCGTGCCCTTGAGCCTGACCGTCACCGACAGCTTGCCGTTGCTCATCGCGTCGGCGAAGACCGGCAGCGAAAGCCGATTGAACTTGATCTTGCCGGCGGTGAGCGTGTGCGCCTGACCCAGCAGATTGTCGGTCGTAAACGATGGGTCGGCGCCGTTTGCGGACACCCCGATGTTCACTTCCGTGATCTTGGCGTCGGCCGGCGAAAAGGCGATCTCGAGCGGGATCGTATGGGTGGCGTCGGCCGCACTTTGCTGAATCGACAGATACGGCCCGACCAGGTTGCCGGTGGTGGTGATCGGGTCCAGCACCGGGTGCGCGTCGGCATTTGGCGACAAGAATTTTGCCGAGGTAACCTTCAGGCCGACGCAGCCGAGCGACATTTCAACCTGGGTGATTGTCGCCAGAGCACTGTCGCCGATATTGGTCGCGCTGACGGCGCCGCTGATCGACAGGTCGGCCAATTCGGCCTCCTTGCTCACGTCGACGCAAGCCGTCTTGGTGATGCTCGCCTGCGTGAAATGCGACTGATTCACCGATCCGCTGGCCGACAAGGCAGTGCCCGGCAGCCCGACCACCGAATACGACCAGGTGTCGTTATACTGGCTTTGCTGGGTCGTGTAAGTCGGATACTCGGCGGTGTAAACAGTCACCTTGGCACCGACGCTCTTTGTTCCCTTCGGTACATTAAAAGCAATCGGCGTCGTGATCGTCTGATTCTGCGCCGAAGCAGTCGCGCTGAAGGTCTGCCCCCCGGCCAGCGTCGCCGTGACGGCTGCGGGCGCGGCAAGCGTCTTCGCTTCCGGTACCTCGCGGCGCGCGCCGGCTTTGCCATTCTGGACCACGGTGCTCGAGACAAAGCTCGACGATGCCGCGCCCGCCTGCTTGGAAAGCACCTCGGGCAAGGCGCCCAGCGAGTACGTCATCGTCACGGTTGCCTGGGTTGTTCCCTGCAGGATCACCGTGCTGGCGCTGACAACGTCGGGATTGACCAGATCGTTGAGCGTGAGCTGATACGTATCGGGAATGACGCCTTCAAAGACGAAATTGCCATTGCCATCGATCAGTGCGGTGGCCCGCAGCTGCCCGTTGAATCCGCGCAGCAGAATGCGTTTGCCGCCCAGCGTGGTGACTGCCGCGCCTTGTGGATTGATCAGCTTGCCGGAAAGCTTGGCGCCCTGCTTGATGGCCAGCAAATCGTAAGTCACTGCGAACTCGCCATCCTTGGATACAAAGTTCAGCGACATGTTCACGGTGCCATTTGGCAAGCCCGACAGCGCTTGCTGCAGGGCGGGACCGGTAATGCTGAAGCTCGCGTCGGCCGGGTTGTAGGCCCAGAACGGCTTCAGGCCGACCGATGCGCCATTGCTGCCGGACACCAGTGCATCGCTGTCATCCTTCAGGTCGAGCGCAGGTATGCCCTGCAGCTTGAAGGTCTAAAGTGGATCCATCAGTCAAGACACTTTCCCGACTAATTTAAGCTGTGCCCGTTTCCACTGCTCCAGCTGCTCGGCGCTGACCCGTATTGCTCTCTTCCTGTGACTTCTTCTTGTCGTCACCAAACCGGTCGACGATCAGCGCACCGCCGCCAACCCCGTCGCGGTAGACTTGGTCGGGCGTCTGGTAGCTCAGCGATTGGTGCGGCCGCTCAGCGTTATAGAACGCGAAATACTGCGCCAGGCCCACCGTCAATTCCGCCATA